>CADECY010000049.1:36112-57770 GCA_902825945.1 uncultured Acidobacteriota bacterium | reverse complement strand
GGCTCCGGTGCTGCAGCGATACTATGCGTTCGTCGAAACCAAGATCGGCGAGGCGATCGATCAGGCGGTTGGAAAGCTCGCGCCGGCAACGCTCCACTTCGAGCAGGGCTTGGCCGGATTCGCGGTGAACCGGCGGCGGGTGGGGCATCGCGAGTATCCGGGTCCGGTGGATCACGACGTTCCGGTGCTGGTGGCGAGGAGTCCACAAGGGAATCCGGTGGCGATTCTGTTCGGATATGCGTGCCACAACACGGTGCTGGGCGGGCAGGAAGTGAACGGCGACTATGCGGGATTCGCGCAGAGCAACCTCGAGCAGCGGTTTCCGGGCGCGGTGGCGCTGTATGTTCAGGGAGCGGGTGCGGACTCGAATCCCCTGCCCCGGCGGACGGTCGAAATCGCGCGGCGATACGGGCAGACGCTGGCCGATTCGGTGGCCGAGGTGATGGCGGGGAAGATGAAGCCGGTGAGTGGTCCGCTGAAGACGGCGATGGAGATCGCCGATTTGCGGTTCGCGGGACCGTTCGGGCGGGAACGCTGGGAGCGGGAGACGAAGGCTTCGAACGCTGTCGAGAAGAGGCATGGCGCGCGGATGCTCTCGATGCTCGACTCGGGCAAGCAGATTCCGGCCAGCTATTCCTATCCGGTGCAGGCGTGGAAGTTCGGCGGGCAGTTTCTGCTGTTGACGTTCGGGGGCGAACTCGTGGTCGACTATTCGCACCGGTTCAAGGCGAAGTACGGGTGGGACTCGACGTGGGTGGCAGGGTATTCGAACGATGTGTTCGGGTATGTGCCTTCGCTGCGGGTGCTGCGCGAGGGCGGGTATGAAGGCGGCGGGGCGATGTTGTTCGGATCGAATCCGGGGCCGTTCGCCGAGGATGTGGAGGAAGCGATCGCGAACGCGGCGGAGAAGGTAGCGGCGAAGGTCCGCTAAGACGCACGAAGGGCGCGGATTTCTCCGCGCCCTTCGATTTTACTTTTCTGGAAGCTTTGTGAGCTATTCCTTGACGATTCCCTGCTGTTGCTTGCTGGCGGCTTCCTGCTGCTTCTGCTTCTTGGTCTCGAGGGTGTTCTGGACCCACTTGTCGGCCTCGTCCTGATCGGCCTTGTAGGCTTCCTTGGTGTCCTGGAGGTCGGAGCGTTCGCGGAGCAGAAGGTTCATGTAAGCCATGGCGTCGTCGTACCGCGCATCGACGGCGAGGGCCTTCTTGAGATGGTCGATTCCGGTGTTGATGGTGGGGAGCAAGTCTGTCGCGAGTCCTTCGCGGATCTTCTTGTCCTTCACCGGGCCGGGATCTTCGGGCTTCATGCCGAGTTTGGCGCGGGCTTCCATGCGCTTGGAGAAACTACGGGTCCAGGCGATGACGCCGAGCGTGTAATAGGCTTCCTTGGCTTGCGAGTCGACCGAGATGAGCTTCTGGTTCCACTTTTCGGATTCGTCCCACTTCTTCTGGTGGAAGTACAAGGTCGCGATCGAGGCGATGGCCAGTTTGCTCTGGGGGTCCATCTCGAGCACCTTTTGGAACTCGTTGTAGGCGCTCTTGGCCATCTCGACATTCTCAGGGGACTCGGCGCCCGGGATGTACTGGCTCATGTACGCGCTGGCCAGATAGAGGCGCGCGTAAGGGAACGTCGGATCGAGGTCGGACGCGGATTTGAAATGCTCGACGGCTTCGGCGTACTTGGCCGACTTGAACGCTTGCACGCCCTTGTTGACGTGGTCACGCGCCTGGAGCTTGGTGCAGCCCGTCGCACTGACGAGCAGAGCCATCGACGCCACGAGGCCCACGATGGCGGTTCGATTCATCTTCATTGAACTCTCCTCTCTTCGCCAGCTTCTACTTGCCTTCTTCCATCTTGGGGGTCATCAGGCCCACCTTGTCGATTCCGGCGCCCTTGGCGATGTCGATCGCGCGGGCCACGTTCTGGAATTCGACTTCGGGGTCGCCCTTGACGAACACGACTCGTTCGGCGCGGGTCTTGAAGATCTCCTCGAGACGGGGGCCGAGCTTTTCGTAGTCGGTCGCTTCCTGGTTGATCTTGACGGACTTGTCTCGCTCGATCACGATCACGACGGTACGAACGTCGGAATCCTGCTGCTTCTGGTTGGGCGGGGGCGGCTGGGGCACCAGCGACTCCAAGCCTTTCGGGGTCAGGGGGGTGATGACCATGAAGATGATCAGCAGCACCAGCAGCACGTCGATGAGGGGCGTGACGTTGATATCGCCTGAACCACCGGTTGACATTGCCATGGGAAGGTGTCTCCTTGAAAATTTCGGTTAGCCAGGGCTACATTCCCGGCGCTTTTTCGACGCTCACCTTGCTGTCGGACGATTCGGTCAGAAGACCCATCGTGTCGACACCAGCGGCGCGAACGGTATCGACCACTTCGACCACTTTCTCGTAGCGGGCCCGTGAGTCCGCCTTCAGATAAGCGATCTTGGAGATCTTGTTCGTGAGCATGTCCTTGACCTTGCTAATGAGCAGGTCATTCGAGGCGACCTGCGTGCTGCCGAGGTAGGTCTTGCCGTCACGGGAGACGGCGACGAGAATCGCGTCTTCCTTGTCGGCGTCGGCCATCGCAACGGGATTCTTGGTCTTGACGAGGTCGACCGTGATGCCTTTGGAAAGCATGGGCGTGATGACCATGAAGATGATGAGCATCACGAGCATCACGTCCACCATCGGTGTGACATTGATGTCGGCTACCAGAGCGGGCGCTTTCTGTTTTGCCATTTCCTTGTTTCTCCTCGAGATTTCGCGGGTCCTGGCGGCCGCGGGGAATTCTCCCCGCGGCGCACCCGGCAATCAACTCGCAAACCCGCGGTCAGGCGAAGGGGGGAGCGGTTTACTTACCCGCGCCGACCTTCTGCGCGCGCTTGATGAAGTAGTCGACCAACTCGGAGGCCGAGTTGCCCATCTCAACGTCGAACGCTTCCAGCCGCGAGGAGAAGTAGTTGAACATCCACACGGCGGGGATGGCGACGAACAGTCCGATGGCGGTGGTGACCAGCGCTTCCGAAATACCGCCGGCGACGGCGCCGAGACCGGTGGACTTTTCGGTCGAAATGCCCTTGAACGCGTTGATGATGCCGACGACAGTTCCGAACAGTCCGACGAACGGGGCCGACGAACCGATGGTGGCAAGTGTGCCGACGCCGCGCTTCAATTCGGCGTGGACGATGGCTTCCGAGCGCTCGAGCGCGCGGCGGCTGGCTTCGATGGTTTCACCGGGGATGTCGTTGCTCATGCCGTGGGCCTTGAATTCCTGCAGACCGGCGACGACGACCTTGGCGAGGTGGCTCTTCTTGTACTGATCAGCGATCTTGATGGCTTCATCGAGCTTGCCTTCGCGGAGGGCGCCGGCCACCTTGGGGGCGAACAGGCGGGACTGGCCGCGAGCGGCATTATAGGCGATGAGCCGGTCGATCATCACGCCGATCGAATAGGCGGACATGATGAACATGACGATGACGACCGCGCGGGCGAGCCAGCCCATTTGGTTCCACATCGACATCGGATCGAAGGACACGGTCGTTTCCTGCAGCAGCAAGAAAGCGAAGAGGTGTACGTTAGCAATCATTGTTGTGAGTCTCCTGCGAGTTGATTGAACTGAAAAGGGAGTTGGGGTTGACCTTCCGGCGGCTGGGGCCGCCTACTGAGTCAGGGTGAAATTCACGTCGATCTGGGTGATGACCTCCACCGGCTCGCCGTTGAGCTGGGTCGGTTCGTACACCCACTGCTTGACGGCGTCCTGGGCGGACTGGACCAGCAGCGGGTGGCCGCTGATCAGTTGGAGGTTCTGGATCGTTCCATCCTTGGCGATGACCGCGGTGAAACGAACCTGGCCCTGAATACGCGCCTGCCGGGCGAGCGGCGGATAAGCCGGCTTGGGCTGGCGGCGCAGTTTCGCTGACTGAACGTTGCCACCGACGCGGATGCGCTGGGGCGTAACCGGCTTCGGCTTCTCCTCGACCTTGGGGGGCGGAGGAGGCGGCGGAGCGGCCTGAGGCACGGATCCGATGATGCCACCGATGACGCCGCCGACCGCGCCGCCGGGCACGCCGCCCGGGACACCGCCGACAACGCCGGCGGACGCCACCTGGGGAGGCAGTTCGTCTTCCTTGATCACGGCGATTTCTTTCGGAACCTGCTTGGGCGCCATGAGCCGGTTGGCGTCAAATTGGCGCGGAATGACCTTGATCACCTTCGGCGCCGGTGGCGGCGGCGGAGGCGGTGGGGGCGGAGGGGGAGGGGGCACCAGGAAGCTGGAAAGCTGCACGCCCGGCAAGGTCTCGAAGTAGATCATCGGCAGGATGACCGCGAAGACCACCAAACCGATTTGGACGAGAGTCGAGATGAGGATCGAAGACGCCTTGGTTGTCTTGCCTTGGGCTTCGATCAAGCTTTGTTCGAACATTTTTGTGTCGCCTTTTTCCTTCCCGCCGCGCCCTCTGGGCCCGGCTGGATCGTTTCCTGCTACTTGCCCTGCTTGCCCCTGCGGGGAGCTTCGCGGGCTGACTGCTTTACGGTTTCCCGTACGGGCTGGGGCGCCGCCGCCTTCGCCTGCTGTTTCCGGCTCTCCAGCATATTCTGCCAGAAAATCAGGATCGGACTCGCGATAAAAATCGACGAGTAAGTACCAACGATGATTCCCACGACCAGGGCAAACGAAAATCCGTTCAGTACCGGGCCGCCGAACAACCAAAGTGCCAGTACGGTGAGGAACGTGAGACCCGAGGTCATCAGCGTCCGGCTCAACGTCTGGTTGATGCTGGTGTTGACCAAGCTCGGGAACGCCTCGTTCTTCATCACGTGGAGGTTTTCGCGAATCCGGTCGAAAACCACGATCGTGTCGTTCATCGAGTAGCCGACCAGGGTCAACAGGGCCGCCACGACCGGCAGCGAGAGATCCTTGTTGAAGATCGAGAAAAGCCCGATCGTGATCAGCGTATCGTGAAACACCGCGATCACCGCCGCCACGCCATACACCCACTCGAACCGGAGCCCAATGTAGACGAGCATGCCCGCCAACGCGAGCAAGGTCACCTTGATCGCCTGCCACCGCAGTTCCTCACCGATCTTGGGACCGACGAGTTCGAAGCTGCGAACGGCGAACGTGGCGAGCGAAAGCTCCTTCTTCATCACGTCGATCACCGGCTGGGTGACACTGGGAACGCCCTTCAACTCGTCGAAGCTCGTGATCAGGCCCGACCGAGGGGGAGTGTCGCGAAATTCGAGAATCTGTTGCGCCAGGGTTCGAAGACCGTCCGTCGAGACACCGGCTCCGGCCCGCTGCAGCGGATCCTGAAGTTTTCCAACGAGCTTGTCGATGCCCATCGAGTTGAAGTCCGTGTCAGGGTTCGCGCCGGCCTGTCCGAACGTTGCATGAAGAGTATCGAGCATCGTCTGGCGAGCCTTTTCGAGTTCGCCCTCCGTCTTGAGCTCGGTACCGATCATCACTTCGTTCGTACCCACGATCTTTTGCACCGAAATCTCACCCGAGATCTTGGCGGACAGGGTCTTGCGGATCTTGTCCTCGTCCGGAGGCTGAGCAAAACGGACCGCCGTCATCGTGCCGCCCGCGAAGTCGATCCCGTAGCGGGGACCGCCCTTCATGGCCAGGCTGGCGAAGCCAGCCAGCAGGAGCACGACGGAGGCTCCGATGAACGGGGCCTTTTTGCCCAGGAAGTCGAAATTCGTATTCTTGAAGATTTCCATGCAGACAATCGAGCCGGATCACATTACTTCAGACACCGGCATCGTCCAACTTGTTCCCACGCTGATCTGAAAACGCTATCACAAAACGGTCAAATACTCAAACTCTGCATGCCCGGGTTCCGCTCCACACTCCAGTCGAACATGGTCCGCGAAACGAAGACGGCGGTGAAGAGATTGGCAATGAGACCGATGACGAGAGTCACGGCGAAACCCTTGACGGGGCCGGACCCGAAGATGAAGAGAAACGCGCAGCTCACCACGGTGGTGACGTGCGTGTCAATGATCGTAAGAAGCGCGCGGCCGAACCCGGCGTCGATCGCCGCGGCGATGGATTTGCCCGTGCGCAACTCCTCGCGAATTCTTTCGAAAATCAGCACGTTGGAGTCAACCGCCATACCGATGGTGAGGATGACGCCCGCGATGCCGGGCAATGTGAGCACGGCTCCGAAGTAGGAGACCGCCGCAATCAACATGACCGCGTTCAGGATCAACGCGAGTGTCGCGTTCACCCCGGCGCCCTTGTAGTACAGCAACATCACGGCGACAACGGCGATCAACCCAGCAATGCCCGCGATGAAGCCCTGACGAATCGAGTCAGCACCGAGCGACGGGCCGACCGTCGTCTCCTGGAGGTACTTGAGACCCGCCGGCAACGAACCGGACTTGAGAATCAAGGCGAGGTCGGAGGCTTCGGCCTCGGTCCCGGCCCCGGTAATACGCCCGCTGTCGTCGATTCGGCTCTGGATCGTCGGAGCGCTGCGCACGCGCTCATCGAGGATGATGGCCATCCGGTTGTTGACGTTGGCCTCGGTGTAGGCTCCGAAGCGGCGCGCGGCCTCCTGCGAAAGCGTGAAGTCGGTCTCCCATCGGCCCATTTCGTCACGGCTCGGGCGGGCGTTGCGCAGGTCGCGCCCAGTCACCACAGGTGTCTTCGAAACCACGTACCAGGAATCCGGCGATTCGCCGTTGCGGCCGGCCGATTGGACCATGGTTGCATTCAACGGAAGGAATCCTCCATTGGCCTGCAGCGCGGCCGCCTGACCGGCGTGCGGCCCGTTGACGACGGCGGCGAGCTTGAGAACCGCTGCCTTGGAAATGAGATCCTTGACGCGGGCCGGATCGTCGACACCGGGCATCTGCACCATCACTTCGCTGTCGGCTTCCGCGCGGCCGCGCTGTTGGACAGAGGCTTCCGCCAATCCGAGGCTGTTGATTCTTTTCTCGATGGTGTCGATCGCGCGTTGAACCGTATCCCGGCGCAGGCTGATGGCCTCGGTCGCCTTGAGGTTCAGACGGTAGTCGGTCGCGTTGATACCAGTCAGGGTCCAGGAAGTGGCTTGGTCGGCGGCGATTTGGCGGAAGGCTCCGGTCTTGTCGATGGGAACGCCCTTGATCGTGATCTCGATTTTTTCCGCGTCGTTGAGAGTCTGCGGGTCGTTGATCTCGGCCGACTGGTAGGCGATTCCCGCCTTGGCCATGGGCTCCTTCATCCGCTCGATGGTGGCATTGGCCTCTGCCTTGAACGCGTCCTGCACCTGGATCTGACAGACGAGGTGCGAACCGCCCTTGAGGTCGAGCCCGAGCTTGATATTGTTGCGAAGATTCGCCGAGAGCTCATCTTTCGACTTCGGAATGCCGATGATCAGATAGACGCAAGCCAGGATCACGGCGAGGATCGCGAGGCCCTTGTATCGAAGGTTCGTGTTCATGCGTTATTTTTTCTCTTCCGCTCCCACGACTCCCGAAACCGCCGTGCGCGCCACCTGCAACTTGACGTTGTCCGGCTTGACGCGGATCACGACGACATCGTCGGCGAGGGATACGATGGACCCGATCAGCCCACCGCTTGTTTGTACCACGTCTCCGTTCTTCAACGCACTCAGCATCGCTGATGTTTTTTTCCGCTGACGCTGCATGGGCATGATCAGCAGAAAGTACATGATCGCAAACATGAGCACGAGCGGAAGGACGCTCATGAGCGGATTGGATGGCGGAGTAGAGGTCTGGAGAAGGATGAAAGCGGGTACCACACTGTCCTCTGGCATGCGTTCGGTGATCGAGCCCGTTACGGCTCTTCCACCGTTTGCGACCGCATTGCCTTCAAATGGGTTGGAAACGCCCCAAGGAAAATAGACTGCCTGATTTGGCGCATGATGTCAAGGTACCGCGCCAGGTTGTGGATGGTGGCGAGCGTACAAAACAGCATTTCGCCGGCCTGAAAAAGATGTCGCAGGTAGGCTCGGGTGTGCGTCCGGCACGTGTAGCAGGCGCATTTGGCGTCAGGCGGCTCCTGATCTTCCTTGTAGCGCGCGTGCTTGATAATCAATTTTCCGGAAGATGTAAATAAACATCCGTTGCGCGCATTCCGCGACGGCATCACGCAGTCCATCATGTCGACTCCGCGTGCCACGTACTCGGGCAACTCCTCCGGCGTACCGACCCCCATCACGTACCGGGGACGGTGGCTCGGGAGTTCCATTACCGAAACCTCCGTCATCTCCATACTGACCGGGCGTGGCTCACCGACCGACAGCCCGCCGACCGCATACCCCGGCGCGTCGAGTTCGATCAGCCGTCGCGCGCACTCGGCGCGCAGGTCCGGATACATCGAGCCTTGAACGATCGGGAACAGCGCTTGGCGGCCATCGTCGAGCGGGCGCCAGTGATCGAACGCCTTCCCGGCCCAGCGAATGGTTCGCTCCATCGAGCGGCGCGCGGCGTGGTGTTCGGCCGGATAGGCGAGACACTCGTCCAGCACCATCATGATGTCGGAACCGAGCGAGCGCTGCACATCGACGGTCGACTCGGGTGTGAACATGTGCGGATCGCCATTCAGGTGCGAGCGGAAGAGCACGCCTTCGTCCGTGATCTTGGTGAGATCGCTGAGGCTGAATGCCTGAAATCCCCCGGAATCCGTGAGGATCGCGCGATTCCAGTTCATGAAGCGGTGCAGCCCGCCCATCCGGCCCACGGATTCGTGTCCAGGCCGCAGGAAGAGGTGGTAGGTATTGCCGAGGATGATCTTCGCATCGAGATCCTCGGCGAGGTGGCGCGAGGTGAGTCCCTTGACGGTCGCCTGTGTTCCCACGGGCATGAACACGGGCGTTTCGACAGTGCCGTGGGGCGTGTGGAGCAGTCCGGCGCGCGCGCCTGTTTCCGGGCAGACGGCTTGGACTTCGAATCGGAGGGCGGGCAACTTTCATTGTAGGGCTCGAGACGGCTCGCGGGAGTACAATGGGAGCGGATGAACCCCTCCGCTGTCGCCGATTTCGAACCAGTCATTCGGGCTCGTGTCCTCGAGGCCCAGGTCGCGGCGCGAGGAGGCGAGATCTCGCCAGACGTGGCTCGGTTGTTTCTCTCGATGGGGTTCTCGGAAGGCGATCGAGCCAGGATCGCCTACCCGGCCGGCCGCTCACAAGAGGGCGAACCAACGCCGTACGAGCGTGCCGAGTACGATGGCTACCTGCACGCCGCCAATATCCCGACGATCATGAAATCGAAGGCTCGCATGATCCTCGGCGTTCCGCCCTTGCTGAATTAAAGGAACCAGAAGCCCGGATCGATCGTCAGATCCAACGATGAAGCGCTTGCACACGGTACGACTCGCTCTGCTGCTCGCCGCCTCTCTCCAGGCGGAGACGCCAGCCGAAATCCGGGCCACAGTGAAGACGTCGCTCTCCGGCCTCAACAAGGAAGACGAGGTCAGAGGGGGTTACCTGTTCCGGGTCTATTCCGAGCGCAAGGAGTTCGACGCCGGCGGCAAGGAGATCTCGAAATCAACGAGCGTGTTCCACCGCGAGATCCGAGACGGCATGATCATCGGCCGGCTGGTGGAGCGCGACGGTAAGCCAATTCCGAAAGCGGAAGCCGATCAGCAGGAAGAGCGGATCCGGAAAGTGCTCGCGGAACGGGATGCCCCGAAACCCGCAGCCTCGCGCAAGCGCGGAGGAGATCAGGAGTGGATCCAGGAGTTTCCGGAAGCACTCGACTACAAACCTCTCGGCGAGGAAACCATCCGGGGTCGCGCGGCGCTGGTGTTCGATTTCTTTCCGCGCGAGGGTTATCGCCCATCGAGCATGAAGGCCCGGATCTTCGAAAAGATGCGCGGCCGGATGTGGATCGACAAGGCCGATTCGGAGATGGTCAAGACGGACGCCGAGATGTTTGATACCGTGAGCATCGGCTTCGGCCTGTTCGCGAAAATCGCGAAGGGCACGCAGTTCTCTCTGGGCCGCCAGAAGACGGACTCTGGCGATTGGCTCATGGAGTGGACCCGGTTCCGTTTCGACGCGCGCTTCCTGTTCAAGACTCTGCGCCAGGAACAGTACACGCGCTTCGAAGACTACCGGCGACGTCCGGACAAGCCTCTGCCGGCGAAGGCCGCGAGCAGGTAGCGGGATGCTGGCAGGGCTGCCCGAAGCCCTGTAGACCGGGTCCAGATGATTGACCTGACGGCGCGCACGGCGACAGTCACATTCGCGATATTCTGCTCAATCGCCGCGGCACACACGAGAGTACCGGACTTCCCGTCGCGTGATAGAGGCGCCGGATTGAAAGACAATGACGATCCATTGGTCAAGCGCCGGTCAGGCTGCCAAGATCGTAGCGACCTTGGAAGCATCGGACGCATTCGGTGAGGGTCTGAAATTTCTCATGGATGTCGGCAAATTTCAGTCCGACTCCCAGGATCCACTCGGCATAGGCGGAGAGCGGCAGTGCGGAGTATACCAAGCCCCGATAGTTCGGCCCCCAAGGCAGGCAGAGAGCATTGAAGCTAAACTGCATCTCCTTGACGCAGGCAGCGGCTGCCTGCGCAGCGGGATCGGGTTCCGCGAGTTCGAGAGCGCCAAGCTGGAGATCATGCTCGCAAGGCTGCCGATCCTTGGGATCAGAGGAACTGACACACCCGTTGCCGCCGATGCGGACTGCCTGAGGACTATGTCAGCGCCAACAGTCTGACAGGGTTGGAGAGGCGAAAGAAAATCACCGAACTCGTGTAGTACGGTTGTATCGAGATCATCGAGGGCGGCGTCCGTATTGAGGTCCTCGATCGACAGAAAAGCGCGTTGAGAGTTCGGATCCATGAAGGCGAAGGTATAGGCAAGACAGGTTGGGTCGCACCCGCGTGGGTGACCAAGGCGAACTTAGCGATGCGCACGTGGCTGCTGATTCTCGCGGGATCAGCAGCCGTTGTGTTTGGGGAGACGCCCTCCGCTGGAGCACGCGAGAAAGCAGCCGCCCTTCTCGAGCGGGCAGAGGCACCCCGGCGGTGACTCAGCCAGTTCAAGCTTCTGCACTCTTGCATCTCGCTGATGCGTGGTACACGCTCAACGCAAAGAAGGGCGCGGCTCTCGACGATCGAGCGTTCGAGGCGGCGCTGTTCTCGATCCTTCCCTTGCTCCGAGAGGTGGCGCCGAAAAAGCTCGCGGCGATTCTCGAGTCGAGGATCGAACTGCGCTCTATCGCCGCGCGCTATGCGGAAGGACCGGGCGGGTTGAAGTTCGACGCCTCCGAATCGACGTTCAGAACATCGGTTCGGAGAGCGGACCCGCGACAGGAGAGACAGCCGCCGTCGCGCTCACGCAGCAAAGGCAACTCGAAGTGCTCCGCCTACTAGGCGATGGGAAGACTGATGAAGGCCACGAAGTGGCGCGATCGATTCCGAGCGCGGGCGTTCGCGCGCAGACCATCGCTGCGGTGGCATTCGATTTCGGCGATTCGCCGCTCGGGCGGTCCGTACTGAAGGCCGTGCTCGAAGCGCTCGACTCGATTCGAGGCGATCCCAGCGTGTGTTCCCGGGACGGCTGACGATCGCCAGCGGCGCGCACGCATGGAAGGACGCGGAACTGGCGGCGAAGTCGCTCGACAGGCGTTCGCGGATGCCGCCCCAATACTGAAACGTGACACCGATGCTGACAAGCTGAACGGCGCCCCTCACGAGTATTGGCCACGACACAATCGGCGCGGCAAGCGGCTCACGCCGCGGCGAAGAACCTCGATCCGGTGGCGGCGGAAGCTCGGCTCGGCGCGAATACCGATCCCAAACTCGCGTTACTGGCAACGATCGAAATGGCGCCCGGATTACTGGATTTGCCGGGAAGAAGCTCCCGTTCCGCGAACAGCTCGAGAAATAGCCTCCGTGCTACGATAAACCTGATCTTCATCTTCAGGGAGGCACGATGCGCAAAATCGCGTCCATGCTCTCGGTGTTCGCCTTGTCGGCGTTCACTGTCCTCGCACAAGACACCCGCGGCCGAGTTCAGGGCTTGGTGGCCGATTCCACCCAAGCCGTGATCACGGGCGCCACCGTAACGCTGACCAATGAGGGGACCAGCGTCGCGGCCACCACGAACACCAACCAAATCGGACAGTATCTGTTCGACTTCGTCATTCCCGGCAACTACTCGGTCACCATCGAGTTCGCCGGCTTCAAGAAATTCACGCAGCGCAACGTGCTCATCCAGGCGCGCGCCGACGTCACCGTCAACGCGACGCTCCAGCCGGGTGACGCCCAACAGTCGATCACCGTCGACGCGCCGCCCGTGGCCGTGCAGTTCAACACATCCACGATGGGCCTGACGCTCGACACGAAGATGACGAACAATCTGCCGATCATCCACCGCAACCCGTTCCTGCTGGCATCGCTCAATCCGGCGGTGGTGGTGCGGTCATCGACCGAGCAGAGCCCTTTCCATCACTGGGCCGCATCGCAATTGGACGTCGGCGGCAACACGAGCACCAAGAACGACATCATTCTCGACGGCTCGCCGTCGATGACCGCGCAAAAGTCGAGCTATACGCCTCCGATGGACGCCGTCTCGGAAGTGAACCTGCAGCAGAATGCGGTCGACGCCGAGTTCGGACACAGCGCGGGCGGCGTGCTCAGCGTATCGATGAAGTCGGGCACGAACAACTACCACGGCACTGGGTACTACCTGGGCCGCAATCCGGCGCTCAACGCGATGGCGAATCGCGTGAATCGCGCGCCGAACCTGACGCGCCAGCACACCTGGGGTGGCACGATCGGAAGCCCGATCAAGAAGAACAAAATTTTCAACTTCGCCTCCTACGAAGCGTGGCGCCAGATCAGCCCGCTCGAAACGCGAAACACGTTGCCGACGACAGCCGAAGCCGGAGGCGACTTCTCGCGTTCGCTGAACACCACCAACGGAGCTCTGCGCGCCATCTACGATCCGTGGACCACGCAGGTCAACGGAACCACTGTCACCCGCACTCCGTTCGCCGGAAACGTCATCCCAGCCAGCCGGATCGACCCGACCGCGAAGATCATGGTCGGCGACCTGTGGAAGTCCAACCGCCCCGGCGTCGGAACCGCGGGTGTCGACAACTTCCTGATCGGGTTCGCGAATCGCTTCCGCTACTGGAACTTCTCCGATCGCGTCGACTACAACGTCTCCGACAAGCTAAAAGTTTTCGGCCGCTACAACCAGTTCAAGACGTTCACCCGTCACGACGATTGGACCGGCGGCGCAGCCGCTTGGCCGGTGGACGGATCGAAGCGCCACTCGCTCAGCTTCTCCGGCGACGCGGTATACACGATCAGCCCGAACACGGTCTTCAACATTCGCGGCGCCTACAACTCGATCGTCGACTCGTTCGGCGTGCCCGATCGCACGCTGAAGGAAGCCGACCTCGGCAAGTTCTGGGGCAGCAACACGTGGTACAAGCCGTACCTCGGCGACCTGCCGGACATCTACTACCCCGGCCTCACCGTGAACACGCAGGGCGCGGGCACCACGCTCGGCAAGACCGGCTACTGGTTCCAGGAGCCCGATTCCTACAACGTCGAGAGCAAGATCTCGCGGAGCCAGGGCAAGCACTACTACAAGTTCGGCGGCGAGTATCGCAAGGAGCGCGTGAACGCTTCGCGCCCGCGCCCGATGAGCTTCTCTTTCAGCCCCGCGACCACGGCTAACACATTCCTCGCGCCCGACACGCGCCTGAGCGGTGACGGCTGGGCGACTTTCCTTCTCGGCGCGCTCGAAGGCAATTCAACGATCTCGAGCATCCCGGTCCAGCGCCCGCGCGTGAACTTCATGGGACTGTTCTTCCACGACGACTACAAGATCACGCAGCGGCTCACGATCAACCTCGGCCTGCGCTACGAGTACTTCTCGCCGATGGTCGACACGACCGACCGCCTCTCGCGATTCCTCGACCTCGGCCAGCCGATTTCGGAGCTACAGGGCATCCGGCTGCCACAGCAGGCGCTCGACCTCGGCGCGCGCCCCACGTTCAACGGCGCCTGGGTCTTCACCGATTCCGACAACCGCGGATCCTGGAACGCGCCAAAGGGATTGTTCATGCCTCGCATCGGCATGGCGTGGCGCATCAACGATCAAACCGCGTTGCGCGTGGGCTGGGCCCGCTACATCATTCCGGCCACGCTCACCGATGGACTCAACATCCTCGGCTCGGTTCCCTACCCCGGATTCGATGCCACGACGAACACGATCGGCGCGCTTCAGGGAGTTCCCCAGCAGCGGCTCAGCGATCCGTTCCCGTCGGGTCTCGAGCCGGTCACCGGCAAGCGCTTCGGACGCTACACGAACCTCGGCGGATCGGCCACCTGGTATCAGCAGGACTTCCAGCCCGCCTCCAACGATCGCATCAACGTGAGCCTCCAGCGCGCCCTTCCGGGCCGCATCGTGGCCGACATCACGTTCTTCATGAACGCCGGCCGCAGCGCGCCCTACACCTACAACGTGAATCAGGTGGACCCGCGTATCGGCTACCGAGTGGGCACGGCGATCACGCAGCCGGTCGCGAATCCGTTCTTCGGGCAACCGGTGGACAAGATGCCGGGCGTACTGCTGCGCACGCAGCGCAACGTCGCGGTGTCGCAGTTGCTCCGCCCATATCCGCAGTACACTGATCTCACCGAGACGCTTCGCGGCGGCCTCGGTAACCGCTACAAGTCGCTCCAGATGCAGTTCCAGCGGCCGTTCACCAACGGCTTCAATCTGGTGGTCGGCTACAACTACAACCGCGAACAGAATCAGGAGTTCTACGACGAACAGGACTTCTACACGAATTCGCTCACCTGGCAGCCCGCCACCAACGCTCGCCATCGGATCACCGGCGCGGCGATCTACGAACTGCCGTTCGGCAAGGGCCGGCGCTATTTCGGCGACATGAACAAGGTGGCCGACGCGGTGTTCGGCGGCTGGTCGCTCAGCGGATTGTTCACCTACAACAGCGGACTGTTCCTGCGCTTCGGCAGCCTCGTGGTCGACGGCGACCCGACGCTCTCCGATCCGCGCAGCGAGCGCTGGTTCGATACTTCCAAGATCCGGCAACTGCCGGCCTTCACGCGCCGCACCAATCCGCTGCAATACCCGAACCTCACCGGTCCACGGTACGTCAACTTCGACAACACGCTGGCGAAGTCGTTCAACGTGCTGCCAGAGGACAAGCTGAAGTTCGAGTTGCGGTTTGAAGCGTATAACCTGCTCAACTCGTTCACCGGAGCCGATCCGGAACGCAACGTCACCTCGGCCAACTTCGGCCGCATCGTGGCGCAGAGGGCGGGCCAGTTCGGACGCCAGATCCAGTTCAGCGGACGGTTCATTTTCTAGCCGCGGTTTCGCGGC
Source organism: uncultured Acidobacteriota bacterium (assembly GCA_902825945.1). Taxonomy (GTDB): domain Bacteria; phylum Acidobacteriota; class Terriglobia; order Bryobacterales; family Bryobacteraceae; genus SYLY01. Next base: position 42,438 of record CADECY010000049.1, on the reverse strand, counting down.
CTCGGGGGCGGCTTCGGCCGCCCCTTTTTCGTTTGGTATGCTCGAAACAAGCCGGCAATGGCGAAAGTAATCGACCGGCTCTTGAAGTCGCTCGCCGCGGATGACCCGAGAGCCATCTACGATCTCGCCCAGAGGGAGTTGCCCGAAGGCGCGATTATTGAACCGCTGGTACAGGAGGTTCCTTTCAAGCTTCCCGAGCTCGACTACTGGTTCAAGGTGTCAGCCGATGGCGCCGAGTGGGCCGATGTCTTCGAGTTCAAGGCGCGCTACGTGAGCCACATGCAGGCGCAAGTTTTCGATTACTCGTTGCGGGCACGGCTCGCAACGGGCCTTCCCGTGAACACGACGATCATCGTCGCGATGCCCGAGCGGTTCCCGAAGCGCTATCGTGAAATTCCGCCGATCGAGATTCCGCGATTGATCCGGAACCGCTACCACACGGTCAAGCTTTGGGAGGCCGGCGCGTCCACCGTCCTGGAGTCGAGACGGCCCGGACTGCCGGTTCTCGTGCCATTCATGAGGGCACGGTGGGACCAACTGGTCGAGGCCGGACGCCGGGCACACCGCGAAGGAGCGGATGCCGCAAGGTGGTACTGGAAAGCCGTCGGGATGAAGTATCCTGAGGAAGAGCAGCATCGGTTGAGGGCAGACGTCGCCATGAACAATGCATTGTTGGAGCGCTGGTTCGCCGAGATCTATCCAGTCTCGCCGCAGGGCAAGAAGGAAATCGCCGCGGCACGCAAGAAGGCGCGGAAGGAAGGCCGAGAGGAAGGCCTGGAGCAAGGCCGCGTGGAACAGGCGAGGCAAATGGTCCAGATGATCATCCAGACTCGATTCTCCGAGATCGGCGTCCCGGAGCTCGAATCGGTCAACAGCCTCGAGGAGTTGAATCAGGTGGCACTGCTTCTCGCGCGGGCTCGCAACGCGCGTGAGGCCCGCGCCGCCATCAAGCAACTGAGCGGCGGGCGAGCCGGTAACCAGGCCCGAGCCAATCGATGAAATTCGCCTGTTTGGCAGGACTTCTGATCGCGCCGGTGGGCTTCGCCGCGTCGTTCGAACTCCGTGTGATCTCTACGCGCCCGGACATGGTTACCGGCGGCGATGCCCTGCTCGAAGCTGACACCGCGCCGAGCGAAATCCGGCTGAACGGACAGCCTGTCATGGTGCCCTTCCGGCAATCCGGCACCAAGTGGACCGGCAAGATCGACGGACTTCGCCCGGGAAGGAATCGCATCACCGCGAAGGCAGGCAAGCAAAAAGCACGGCTCGAAATCATCAATCATCCCGCCACCGAGCCCGTCTTCTCGGGTCCGCACCAGAAGCCGTTCGTCTGCCAGACCGAAGCCGCCGGGCTCGGTCCGGCGCTCGACGAGAACTGCTCGGCCAAGACACAGATCACATGGTGGTACAAGCCCAGCGGTGGAAGCGCGTTCCGTCCGCTCGATCCGGACAAGCCGCGGCCGAGCGAAATCGAGTCAACCACGACATCGGACGGCAAGTCCGTTCCGTTCATCGTGCGCAAGGAGATGGGCACGATCAACCGCGCGATCTACGGAATCGCAATCCTGCACGATCCCGCACAGCCAGCGCCATCGTGGAACGGGCGATTGATCTACAACTTCGGTGGAGGTTGCCGCGCCGGATACCGGCAGGGCCCGCTAACGTTCAATCTCAACGCAGGCCTGCTCGCCAGGGGCTACGCGCACGCGGCGTCATCGCTCAATGTTCTGGGCAACAACTGCAACGACGTGCTCTCAGCCGAAACGCTGATGATGGTGAAGGAGCACTTCATCGAAAGGTTCGGCGCCCCGAGATTCACGATCGGCTCGGGCAGCTCCGGCGGATCGATCCAGCAGCATCTGATCGCGCAGAACTATCCGGGCCTGCTCGACGGAATCACGCCCACGTCGAGCTATCCGGATGTCGTGAGCGTCGCGCCCGGAGTCGCCGATTGCGCCCTGCTCGATCGTGCCTTCAACTCGTCGAAGCTCTCCTGGACCGATGAGCAAAAGACCGCGGTCAGCGGATATCCCACGTGGGCCACCTGCGCGCGTTGGATGAAGGCGGGCTATTCGCCCGGCTGGCTGCGCGCCAGCTATTGCGACGACTCCACCCCGAAGGGCACACGCTGCGGACTCACCGACAACATGGCGAACCTGTTCGGCGCCGGACGCATGATCTTCGACAACACCGGAGTCCAATACGGGCTCGCCGCGCTGCAATCGGGGAAGATCTCACGCGAGCAGTTCGCCGAACTCAACCGGATCATCGGAGGATTCGACCGTGATGGCAATCTGGTTTCGACGCGCTCGGTGGCGGACCTGGACGCGCTGCGCCACGCCTATCGAGGCGGGCGCATCAACACGGGCGGCGGAGATCTCGCGCGCATCCCGATGATCGATGGGCGGCCGTACGTCGATCCCACGGGAGACATCCACGACAGCTTCCGAACCGGTACCACGGCAGAGCGAATCGGTGCGGGTGCCCAGCGGGTGGTTTTCACGAATCCGCCGCGAGAGTTGGGCCTGCAGATTCTGATCGATCAATGGCTCACCAACGGATCGAAGCCGGCGGAACTCGTCAGCGCCTGTTGGACCCAGGGAGGCGAGAAGATCACCGATCCCGCTCGCTGCGCGCAAATGTTCCCGCCCGCGGCCGATCCGCGAATCGCGGCGGGCGCGCCCTCACGCAACGACATTCTCAAGTGCGCGTTGAGGCCCGCGCCCGAGGATCTGCGCGGTGTGTTTCCGGCGGGGGTTTGCGACTATTCGAAGCCGGGAATCGGCAAGGAACCGTTCGCCGGTCCGTGGCGCCGCTATTGAGGCCCAGCGGCCTTGGGCCGCCAGTTGCGCGCGAGATCCTGAGCCTGCGCCACCTGCTCGCGGCTCATCATCGAAGCAGCTCGCTCGCGTCCCTTCGATGCCTCCGCATCGCCCTCGGTAGCCGCGAGATTCAGCCACAGATGCGCCTGCACGAAGTCCTGCGGGACACCGGTACCGGTGAGGTACAGCGCGCCCAGACGCGCTTGCGCTTGCGGGTGGCCCGTCTGCGCGGCGGCAAGGAACCAACGTGCTGCCTCCCTCGCGTTCGCCGGTCCGCCCTTGCCGCCGGCCTTGGCCACGCCATAGGAGAACTGCGCTTCCGCGAGCCCGGATTCCGCCGCCTTGCGATACCACTCCACCGCATCCTTTTCGCTGGCCGCCACGCCTGTGCCCTTCTCGAATCGCCGCGCGGTCACCAATTGGGATTCGGAGTGTCCCTGCTCGGCGGCCTTCAGATACCACTTGGCCACTTCGGCCTCATTGACCGGACCGGCCTCGCCGCTCAGCAGCACCCGCGCCAAACGATACTGGGCCTCCATGTGTCCCTGCTCGGCGGCCAAGCGGAACCACTTCGCGGACTCGCCGGGGTTCCGCTCCACGCCCTTTCCATCGGCATACATCAGAGCCAGATCGAACTGCGCGTCAGCGTTGCCTTCCTCCGCTGGCACTCGCAAGAGCGCGAGCGCATCGGCGCCTTCGAGCGCGGGCGCGCGCCCAGCATTCTGCATCAGCTTCAAATTGAAGAAGGCTCCCGCGTGCCCCGCTAGCGCCGCCTGGCGATACCATCGGAACGCCTCGCCATCATCCTGCGCCACACCCTTGCCGTTTGCGTAGTGGAATCCCAGCAGGTACTGCGACTCCACATGATCGCGCCCGGCCGCACGCTTCAGCCATTGGACCGCCCCGGCCGGATCGGCGGCGGTGCCCTTTCCATCCGATAGAGCTGCGCCAATCAAGTATTGCGCTTCGACGTTGCCCTGCCCCGCGGCTTTGCGGGTCCACTCGAACGCCGCCGCCGGATCGCCGCCGGAGGACCTCGCCATCTCGAGTTGCGCCTCGGGAACGCCCGAATCGGCCGCCTGCCTGATGAGGGAGAGCCCTTTCACTTCATCCTTCGGGATCGACTTGCCTCGCAAGAGCAGAACACCGGCTTCGTACTGCGCGGCCGGATGTCCCTTGCCAGCCGCGTCAGAGAGATGCCGGAACGCCACGGCTTCATCGTGCTGAATCTGCTTGCCATGCACGTACAGGCTTCCGAGCGCGTACTGGGCGGGTGCGTGTCCTTTGCCGGCGGGAGGCTGCAGCCATTTAACCGCTTCCATTTCGTCGGGCTTGGCTCCACGAGCGAACAGATATCCGAGCGCATACTGCGCGTCGGCGTGGCCCTTTTCAGCGGCCACCTTGTACCACTTCATCGCCTCCTGTTCGTTGGCCGCAATGCCCTTTCCCGCCGAATACATGAACCCGAGCGTGAATGCGGCGGCCGCATGTCCAGTCTCGGCCACCCGCGTCAACTCACGCGTCGCGGTGGGATAATCGCCATTCTCGTAGGCGCGCATCGCGCTCGCGAAATCGGCACGCACGGGCGCGGCCAACGCGAACGCGAGAGCAGCGGCGGAAAGAACGCGAAGGCGAATCATCACCAGACCCAAGGGGAATTATAGCGAGCCGCGCGGGCTCACTTGATGGAAGGAAACAACGCGATCGTCTCGCGGACCAGCTTTTCCGCCGCACCCTTGCCGTACGGTGTGCGATCCACTTCGTAGCCGGCGTGCTCGTACTCCGATTCCACCGGCATGTACTCGCCGCCTTCGCCATTCGAATACCCGCAGAACAAGGTCACACCGAACGGTGACGCCTTTTTGATCGCCTGTCCGATCTCAGCGAACGGCTCGCCCGGCATTGCCACTAACGCGACTTCGCCGATACGCAGCATCTGCACGCGGACCTTGATCGGTTCACCCGCCGGCTGCCGCTTCCACTTCACCAATAGATCCTGGAAGCGCCGCATCCGGGCTTCGGCCACATGCTTCGCCCACGGATCGTTGCCCGCACGCGCCTTCTCGGCCTTCACCTCGGCATCGCGGACGGCGGTCGCCATCCGGTCGATGTCGGCCGGGGTGTAGGTGCGAGCGGGAAGCTCGAGCACCTTGCTCTCGAACTTCAACGTGCCATCGCGCGGACCTCGAACGCGCCACGGCTGCTTGGCGATGAACGCGGTGGATTCGGAAAAGCCCTCGAACGCGGGCTCGCGCCGCACCGTTTCGATCTGTAGTGCCAGCGCCGCGGCCTCATGTCCGAGAATCCGGCCGAGGCGGTGCGCCACACCCAGGTCCCCGGTGAAGCCTTCCATCGGACCTTGATTTCCCGCCGCGCCCTGGAAGAACAGGCAGTGCGCGCCCGGGAAGCTTTGCTCCACCACCTTGCGCATCATGCCCGGCCAGTCGGGTGAGATCGCCTTGTTCTCCCAAGCCATCACCGTTCCGTGGCACTGGTAGTTCACCAAGATCGCGATCGCCTTGCCTTCCGCATCGTCGATGCGGACTACGTTCAGGTCGCGATCGAGCAACCCCTCCGTGTTTCTGCCGACGCTCGGTGGCGCGCCATCCATGGCGCGAACGCGGCGATTGACGTTGATCGAGCCCACGCCCTTGGCGCCGCCTACGTGCGCGGGCTGAAGCTTGGCGTTCGCTTCGACGATCGCTCCGGTCACTTTGTCCGCCACCACTTCCCAATACTTCCGGAAGCTTTCCTGGTAGGGCGTCATATCGATCCCCACCGGCCCCTTCTCGGGATTGATGAACGGCCCGGCGTGTGTATGGGTCGCACCCAGCCGGACATGCGCCGCGGGAATCCCGGTCAGCTTTTCGACACGCCCGGGAACCTCGGCGAGATGGTTGACGAACAGGGCGTCCACATCCACCATTGCGAACTTCTGCTTTCCGTCACTCAGCACGAGCGCGGTGGCCCACATCCCGGCCGGATCGATCGATTCGGCCACCACATGCGTTTGCGCGCCCCAGTTCATTTGTGGGATGCCCACGGGCGGCGTGATGTCGGCACGGGCCGTGCCCGCAAGCAGACCGGATGGGTGGGAGTTCTTGACCGAATTCTCGACCTTGTCGGCGAAGGCGGCAGTCGCGAAGATCGCGAGGACAGTGCAAAGCGCGGCGATACGCATGAGACTCAATTTACTACTTTGCGAGCAGTTCGCGGATGGCGCCCATCAGAACGTCCTCCACCGCGGGCGCCGTGCGCGACACGATTCCGGTCTCGTAGCCGCCTTGTCCGTAGGCGATTCGCGTGCCGATGTAGCCCGGCCCGAGATCGCCGTAGGCCGCGACAGCGAGCTTTCCGTTGCGGATCTTGCGCGCCTCGATCTGGTATTCGATGAACAGTTCGCCGGGCAGGTGGATCACCTCCGCTGGACCTACGCGCAGGCGCGACAGCAGGATCTTGTTCCCCTTTTCGACGCGTTCCACGAAAGCCAGATCGCGCGCCGCG
>CADECY010000049.1:8723-36102 GCA_902825945.1 uncultured Acidobacteriota bacterium | reverse complement strand
TCCGCCGTCTTGGCATTCGCATCGTTCACCACGGCCCGCAGCTTCGCGCCTTCGCTCGGATCGCGCAACGGGAGCGCCACCGGAAGCGTGTCCCAGCGGACATCGCGGGTGGAGACCGCATGTTTGATGGTGGATTCGAACGACGCTTTCATGCCCGCCTCGAATCGCTCCGCCAGTCGTGGGCGGTTCTCCGTCGATCCGTCGTTGTACTTTCCCGCCGCGACATTGCCGCTCGCGCCGTTGAAGTGGATGTGAGGAAATCCGAGCGCCTTCTCACGAGCCGCGCGAGCCATGCCGACGAACTCCCAACTGATGCCGCCTTTGGCGTAGTGGCTCTGCGGATGCGTGGCGTAGTAGGTGATCGCAGCGATGGCGCGCTCGCCGTTCCAAAAGGTAATGGTCTGCAAGTCAGGATCAATCGTTCCCTCCGGCGCGGCAATCGCTTCCGCGTTGCGGCTCGAGCTCAGGCGCATCAACTTCACTTTGCCATCCGGACCGAGAATGCGGCGATTGGAAGCGACACGTTCCACCTTCCCCGATCCCAGTCCCACATGCGTTACCCGCTGGCCCTTCTTCATTGCCTCGCTGACAGCGGCAGCCACCCGCTTCACGGCTTCGGCGCTGAATGCGTCGCTTTGGATTGCATCGGGAAGCCTCGCCGATCTCGTAAGCCGTGAAGCCGTGTCGTCATGGCCGGGCGCATCATGCTGATGAAGGACGTGCACGGTCACCCGGTCAGGCGACGTTCCCGCCGCACGAGCAATCCCGGCGCGCCAATGGTCATGCGCCTCGTTCGAGATGCCCAGCCAATCGACAGCCGTCAGCACGATCGGCTTTCCAGCACCGAGCAGCACGACTCCGCGCGCGGTGAGCGGGTCCACAACCTGGACACCCGGCGGAACGAGTGCGAAGCAGAGAGGCGTTCCGAGCGGCGGAGTCACATCGGCTTGAAATGGCGCAACGCGAAGGTCCGCCGCAAGCGAGATCGATGCGGCGAAAAGCAGGTAGTGAAGTCTCATTCGTTCTCCGGCCAACAGGTTTCGATCGAGCGGCGCGTGGGCGCGGCAGCGGCGGGAGGAGCGGCGGGCGCGAACTTCGGATCGAGAATCTTGGCGATCTGATCCTGCAGGTCAGCCAAGTGAGCGCGCGTCGCGGTGTCGGTCGCGGCCGTCTCTTTGCTCTTGGCCAGGAACGCAATCGCGCGGAGTTCGCTGCGCACCAGCGCGCGGGTGTCGTTCACGCCGCTGTATGGGATCGGACGCTCGCCACGTGCAGGCACGGCCTGCGGCGGCGCGGCAGGCCTGTTGAGCAGGACTCCCGCGAGATCTACAAAGATACGCTGGAGGTTCCGCCGGTACGGATCGACTCGCGGCGCGGCGCCGCTCAACTCGCCGAAGACGCCCGCGCGAAGATCGGAGAAGAAGTCCGCGGGCGCATACGCCTGAGCACCGTGCAGCGCCTCATTCTCCATCATCCGTTCGAGCTTGCGGGTTTCGAGCAGCCGGTCGAGAATCGCGCGCTGCAAGTTGCCGATCTGCGAGAGCGCTCCTTGCGGCGTGGTACGCGAAAGGATATCGGGCCGGATCAGCCACGACGGCGTGGCGAACAGGTTGTCGGAAAGGAACCTTACTGCTTGCTTCTGCCGCTCACGCGGAACGGGCGTGAAAACCGGGCCGTTCTGCCCCTGGTGCCGGTTCTGCGCCTGCATTCCGCCGATGAGCGGCGTGATGTGGCCGAGTTCGTTGCGCCACTGCCGCACGATCTCGTTGTAGAGGTCGCCGAGATCCTCGTTGTTCTCTCCGTTGGCCGGAAACGCGCCTGGGGCGAGATCGAGCGCACGTTTGATGTTCTTGGTGCCGAGTGCCGTCGCCAGCACGGCGTCCGCGTCGCCGACCGCTTCGGTCTGCTCGGTCGGATCAATGCCCGTTCCGCCCGGCACTGAGAAGCGCAGCCAAGGCTTCGACTCCTGCTCGCGCAACCATTGATCGAGCACGCGATGCTCATCCTCGGCACTCGACGCTTGCGGAATCGGCGCGTATCCCCAGTGAATCGCATAGTGGTCGTACGGCGCGATCTTCGGAATCAGGTCCTCGAGCGCGATTCCATCCTCGGGCTGCGCCACGTAGTTGAATCGCGAATAGTCCATGAGCGTCGGAGTGTGGCCCATCTTCTTCACGAAGTTCTTGTCGCGCACCTGCTGAAGCGAATACATACCCGATGCCTTCATGTTGTGCTGCAGCCCGATCGAGTGGCCCACCTCGTGCGCCACCACGTAGCGAATCAGTTCGCCCATCAACTCATCGGGAACCGGAAACTTTTGCGCGCGCTTGTCGAGATGGCCCACTTGCGTGAAATACCAGTTCCGCAGCAATAGGAGAACGTTGTGGAACATCTTGATGTCGGCTTCGATGATTTCGCCCGATCGCGGATCGGCTACGCTGGGCCCGTAAGCGTTCTGCACCGGCGATGCGAGCCAGCGGATCGACGAGTATCGCGCGTCCTCGAGCGAAAAGTCCGGATCGTCCTTCGGCGTCTCTCGCGCCTGAATCGCGTTCGTGAATCCAGCCGACTCGAAAGCCGGCTGCCAGTCCTCGACTCCCTTCTTGACGAACGGCACCCACTGCGGCGGAGTCGCCGGATCGATATAGAAGACGATCGGCTTGATTGGTTCCGAGACCGCGGCCGCCGAGTCCTTCTTTTCAAGCCGCCAGCGCTTCACGTACCGGATCTCTTTCGCGCGGCCCGACGGCGAAACGTAGGAGGTCCGCCGGAGGTTGAAATAGCCCATGCGATCGTCGAACAGCCGCGCGCGCATCGGCATCTCCGGCAACTGAATCATCGAGTAGGAGACCACGACTGTCGCGTTCGTACCAGGCCGCATGGCCGTGCCTCTGCCTGTTCCGGGTGTGGGCGCGCCCGCGCCGCCCGGGCCTCCGCCTTCGGGCCCCGTGTAAGTATGCAGCGCCTCGACGTTGATGTTCATCGGAAACGCACGCACCTTTTCGATCAGGCTCCGCGACCCATCGAATCCGCGGGCGCCGATCGTGCGCCGCGCCGAGAATTCCGTCACGTCGGTCGTGAACAGGCGTGTCACATCGATCACGGGAGCGTCGTCCTTGCCGAGCGCCTCGATGTTGAACACCATGACGACCGTCTGCTCGTTCGAGGCGTGCACCGCCTTGGCCATCGGATCACCGTCTTGCGAAACGACATCGTAGGCGATCGAGCGTAGCAGCAACTTCTTGTCGCGCCGCTCCCACCGCACGACACCTTCCTCCACCTCGGTGCCACCGTATCCGAGCCCGTTGGCGGTGGACTTGAAGCTCACCACGAGCAGCATGTCCCGATTCAGTTGATTGGCCGGAATTTCGAAATAGTGTTTGCCCTTCACCTGATGCACGGAAAAGAGCCCGGTCTGTGACTTGGCCTCCTTGATGATCACCCTTTCATAAGGCTTGATTTCCGGCTCGGTGGCCGTGCCACCTCCGCCACCACCACCACGCGGGCCGCCACCCGCCGGGCGCGGCTCCTGTTGCGCGAAAGCCGCGACCGCGGCCGCAAACACAGTCATCAAACGAATCGTCATGTTTCCCTCTACCTTGTCAGCTTAGCTGCAACGGTGATCTTGCGCTGCTCAGTCCAGATGGTGGCGTTCAGTTGGCCGAAGGCCGTGTTCACCGGATCGGTTACCGGCGGATTGAACATCGTGTGATTGAACGCGTCCACCGTCTCGGCGCGCAGTCGCAGTTTCACGCGCTCGGTCATCGCGATCTCCTTGAACAACGCCAGATCCCAGTTGCTCCAGCCATCAGCCCGCAGCCCGGTGAGCCGCAGCGGGAACGCGCTCGCCCGATCGCGTATCCCACAGGTTGCAATTCACGAAGAACGGATGCGTCATCAATGGCCGGCTCAGGTGAGAGAACCATAGCGCGCCGTGATAATCGTTGGCGCCGCTGTCGAGCACCATGTTCACGTTGGCGCCCGCGAACCTTCCGAGCGCGGCGGCGCAGGCGGCGGTCTGCACGCGGAACTCCAGGATCATTTCGGGCGGCGGCTGAAACGCGATGATACCTTCTCGCGCCATGTTCGGAATCCCGTCGAGCGTGAACTCGCTGGCGCGGGTCCGTACACCCGCCGCTGCGATGTTCGACACCGAATCGCGCGCTTGCGGCAGCCAGCCGTGCATGGGCGCGTCGGTGGCCGCGACCGTGGGCGACAACTGCATCACGTAGTTCACTCCCCGGCCGGAGAGCGGAGAGTTGCTTGTTGTCGATGACTTGGCCCGAACTCGCGGTGGTGGTTTCGAGCAGTGGAGCCTCGCCCGTCACCGACACACTCTCCGCGATCGACCCGACCTCGAGCGTTACATCGAGGCTCAGCACATCGCCGACTCGCACGACGACGCCCGAGCGCGTGTGCCTACGGAATCCGTCAAGCGAAATCTCGACCGAGTACGGCCCCGGCAGCAGGTTCGGAACGTCGTACAGACCGTCGGTTATCGTCGCGCTTGCCGTCACGATGTTGGTGCCAGACTGTGTCACTAGGACCTTCGCGCCCACGATCACCGCGCCTTGCAAATCGACGGCGCGACCGGTCAGGCGGCCATAGGAACTTTGGCAAAACGATGCCAACACGGACCCGAACAGAAGAGGAAGGACCCTAAACACCATGGGGCACATCTTAGCAGGAGCGCCCCGCTCATGCCCTGCCCTCGCGCCCTCGCGCCTATCCAGGACAGCGTGCATAGCCGTCCTGGGAATACGGTTGAACGGACTCGCCAGTTGCCAGTATTGACGAACTGCCCCGCGGGCTTTATCCTAGGATGACTTCGCGCCGGACGGCGTTTCGGTGCAATGGCCCAACTGATGAGATCAGGCACACTGTCGAGACGGGAATTGCTTCGCGCGGCAGCCGCCGCGGTTCCGGCATCCGCTGCCTCCCGGCCGGACCTGCCGAATGTGATCATGATCTACGCCGACGATCTCGGCTACGGCGACGTGGGCGCCTACGGCTCGCCGATTCGCACGCCGAATATCGATCGCATGGCGCGCGAGGGCATGATGCTGCGCCAGTTCTGCTCGGCGAGCCCGGTCTGTTCGCCGTCGCGCGCAGCGCTGCTGACCGGCCGGTATCCCGTCCGCGTGGGCGTTCCGCGAGTGCTCGGGCCACTCGACACCACGGGGCTGGGTGACTCCGAAGTGACGATGGCCCAGATGCTCCGGTCGAACGGTTACAAGACAGCATGTATCGGCAAATGGCACCTCGGCACGGCTCCCGCTCATCTGCCCACCGCGCGCGGCTTCGAAGAGTACTTCGGAATTCCCTACAGCAACGACATGTTTCCGTCAGTGCTGATGCGCAACACCGGCATCGTAGAGACGCCCGTCGACCAGGCAACCATCACCCACCGTTACACCGAGGAAGCGGTCGCCTTCATCCGGCAGTGCAAGCACTCGCCCTTCTTCCTGTATCTGCCGCACACCATGCCGCACATCCCGCTCGCCGCATCTCCCCGATTTGCCGGAAAGTCCCCGCTGGGACCCTACGGTGACGCCATCGAGGAACTCGACTGGAGCGTCGGCCAGATCCTCCGCGAACTGGATGCATTGAACATCGACGACAACACTTTGGTGATGTTCTCGAGCGACAACGGACCCTGGTATCAGGGCAGTCCGGGAAGGCTGCGCGGCCGCAAGGGCGAAACGTTCGAGGGCGGAGTGCGCGTGCCGTTCATCGCGCGGATGCCAGGCCGTATTCCGGCCGGCAAAGTGGTGCGCTCGTTCGCGAGCACGCTCGACATCCTGCCCACCGTTTCCCACCTGACCGGGGCGAAATTGCCCACGAACCCGATCGACGGCGTGAACATCTGGCCGATGCTGACCGGCGCGGTTCCGGAAGTAGAGCACCCTCCGTTTCTCTATTTCGACGACTGGAATCTGCAGTGCGTGCGCACGGGAAAATGGAAGGCCCACCTGAATCGCTATAACGGCGCGGCCTATTCGCCAGCTCCGCCCGCCGGCCGCCTGAACTACCGGTTGACCCAGCCTGAGTTGTACGACCTCGACATGGATCCCACCGAGAGCTTCGACGTTGCCCGCGATCACCCCGGTGTGATTACGGGCATCCGGGGTAAGCTCGAGCCGATTCTGGCGACCTTCCCCAACGAGGTCCAGCGGGCGTGGACAGAGACACAAGCGCGACCGGTAAATGGCACTTGGCCCGGATCCTGGCCAACTCCGCTACAGTAAGCGGGCCAATTCAGTACTTATAGTACTACATTTGCGCGCTACCCCCCTCATCTGGGGTTAAATTTTGTGTGAGATTTTTTCCGGCGAATTCTACTTATTGTTCAGGCGCCGTCGCGCGCCGTGAAGGATACCCAATGCCGCCGGGCCATATTCACGACGATGATCTGGATCTCTATGCCATGCGGCGCTTCTACGCGGTAGACCGGAAGGCGATCGAGGAACACCTGATCCTGTGCAGAGACTGTCAGCGCCGGGTAGCCGCGCTGGAGGCCCTGATCGACGCGCTGAAGATCGATCGGGAGGATCGCGGAAAGATGTGAAGCGCCGAGTGCGATTAGCGTCGAGTTGGAGGCGCGGATCGGAGTCGAACCGACGAATAAAGGTTTTGCAGACCTCTGCCTTACCACTTGGCTACCGCGCCATTCCGAGCAGCCTTCACTATTGACGATAGCGCGATCGTGTCCGCTCGTCAATCCGCGTTATAGTGGCGAAATGCGCAGACGCGACTTCATCGCCAGCCTCCTCGCGGCCCCGATCGCCGCCACCGCCCAGGAATCCAGCCGGACCCGCGGGCTCCCGCCCCTCACCATCAAGAACGTCAAAGTCATCCCCACCAGCGCCGGCCGCGGCTACCAGTGGATCTTCGTCAAGATCGAAACCAGCGAGCCAGGCCTCCACGGTATCGGATCCGCAAGCAATGTCAATAATGCGTTCTCCATCGCAACCGCGATCGACAAGCACTACGGACCGTTCTGGGTGGGCAAGGACGCCGGCCGCATCGAGGACAACTGGCAGAACACCCACACGCGCGGATACTGGCGCAACGGCACCATCCACAACAACGTCATGAGCGCGCTCGACATGGCCCTGTGGGACATCAAGGGCAAACGCGCCAACATGCCGGTGTTCGACCTTCTCGGCGGCAAGGCTCGCGACGCGGTGCCCATGTACGCACACGCCGACGGCCGCGACATGAACCAAGTGGCCGAGAACGTCAAGAAGTACATGGAAGAGGGCTACCGCCATGTGCGCGCGCAGATGGGCGGATACGGCGGCGGAGGCATGATCGCACCCGGACAGGGCAGCCGTCCGGCCACTGGATTCAAGGGCGCCGCGTTCGACGAAGAGCTCTACATCGACATCATCCCGAAGCTCTTCGAACACCTTCGAGTCAAACTCGGCAACGACGTCAAGCTCTGCCACGACGTGCACGAGCACCTCTCGCCGATCATGGGAGTGGAACTTTCGAAGCGCGTCGAGCCCTATCGCCTCTTCTTCCTCGAAGACGTGCTCTCGCCTGAACAGATCCAGTGGTTCCGCAACATTCGCCAAGTGACCACCACGCCGATGGCCATGGGTGAACTCTTCACGCATCCGCACGAGTGGGTGCCGCTCATCAGCGAGCGCCTCATCGACTTCTTCCGCGGGCGCGTGTCGCAGATCGGTGGCATCACGGCGGCAAGGAAGGTCGCGGCGCTTTGCGAGACCTTCGGTTGCCGAACGGCGTTCCAGGAGGGCGGCGACAACGATCCGGTGAATCAGCTCGCGGCCTATCACGTCGATCTCTCGATTTCGAGCTTCGGCATTCAGGAAGAGAATCACTTTCCGCCACAGGTCCACGAGTTGCTGCCCGGCACGGCGCAACTGAAAGGCGGATATCTGTACGGAACCGATGGTCCGGGACTCGGCATCGACATTAACGAAACGCTCGCGGCGAAGTATCCTCTGGTGGCGCCGCGCGGCGGCGATAGCTGGACGACGGTCCGGGGAATGGATGGCAGTTTGGTCAAGCCGTAGCCGTCCGCATGATAAAATCTCAGGATGCGACACGCCTCGATGCCCACCAAGGCGGCTTTGGTTTTGGTCATGATGATCGGTTCTCACGCCATGGCGCAGACGGATGCCACGGACAACGGGGGCGTTACTCCAGGCGGCGACCCACCCCCGAACCCGGTTCCGGAACCCGCCACCTGGGTGCTGATGGCCGGCGGCCTCGCCGCGACGGCCGCTGCTCGCGCCTGGTCACGGCGCCGCAAGCGCTAACTAACGCAGATTCATCTGTTTCAGCAAATTCTGGAACTCCGGGCGTGCCCGCAAGCTGTCCCAGAGTGGTGAGGTTCCCAGAAAGATCATCGGCCAGTAGCGCTGTCGATAGCCATCTTGCAGGGCGGCGATTGCCTTCTCCGGATTGCCGAGAGCGATCTCGACGATGGCGGCCGAAGATGGATTGACGGGCCGTTCGCCGGCCAGTTTTCGGAACTTGTCCACGGCGCGGGCGGATTGGGCGCGGTCGCCGTTCAGCACCAGCGCGCGGACGAGGCTTGCCAGGGCGCCGGCATCGGTGCGCTCCATCTCAACTTCCTTTTCGTAGATGGCAATCGCCTCCCCATATTGCGCCTTCTCCACGAGGATATCCGCCCTCATGTCCTGGCCGACCATGAATCCGGGCTCTAGCTCGAGCACCTTGCCGATCTCGCGCAACGCGTCATCGAAGCGGCGCTCCAGATAGTGGCAATTGGCGATCGAGGCTCCGGTCGTCAGCGAGACAGGGTCCAGGCGGCGCACCCGCCGCAGTTCCGATTCCGCCTCGCGGAATCGCCCGAGCGCCGTCAGGAGACGGGCATAGCGTCCGCGCGCTACCGAATCGTTCTCATTGAGCGCGAGGGCTGCCTGAAACTCGCGTTCGGCTTCCGGCCAGTCCCAAGTGTAGTGAAGGTGGATGAAGCCGGCCGAGGCGTGCAACTCCGCCACTCGCGGATTGGCCGCGCCCCCCTTCCGAAGAGCTTCCTGTGCGAGGGGGAACACCTCCCTCGGCGGCCGAAGACCGCTTTGGAACGAATACGCATCGGCGAGTCCAGCCCAAGCCTGCGAGAACTTGGCGTCGGCTTCCACCGCCTTGGAGAAGTACTCGACTGCCCGCTGATAGCCGGCCATGGTTCGTTTGTTGAGCGCGTGCCGCCCATAGAGGTAGTCCTGATAAGCACTGCCGCTCTGTGTTTGCCGCTGAAACGGCTGCGACCCTCCCTGCCCGGGCTGCAGTTGCAACGCGGCCGCGACCTGGCTTGCGATGCTGCCATGCGCCCGCGAAAGATCCTCTTCGCGAAACGCCTGTTCGAGGCTGAGCAGGTGCGCCGCCTTGGCGGTGTCGGCCAGTTCAGCCAGCAGGTTGAGGGCATCGCCGGCGCGCCTCACGGTTCCGGTGACAATACCTTCGACCCCCAATCGCTCGCCGACTTCGCGCGGATCGACGGCTTTGTTTTGGTAGGCAAGAACCGCGGCGCGCGCCGACACCATCAGTCCCTTCACGTAGCCGAGCGACGTGATCAGTCCCTCCGTCACTCCCATCGCGATGTAGTCGTACTTCGGATCGCCGGTGGCATTGACGAAGGGAAGCACCGCGAGTGACCGGATTCCGGTCGCCACGCCCCTCGCGCGAAGCAACCAAGCAGCACCGCCCGCAACGGCCACGGCGGCTCCACCCGCCGCGACGGGCAGCAAAGCGCGCCGCGAAATGCGGCCCAACCGCGGCGGTTGGGCAACTCCCCCGATTGCACGCTCGTACTCCTCGGCCAACCCGGAGGGCCGCCGCGCGGGATCCTTGTCCGCGCATGCGGCAAGAAATCGCGCTAGGGTTTCGGGAACGCCCACCGCGCGCATCCGCTCTTGGCGGACAGGCTCATGGCGGACCTGGTCCAGCACCTTGACCAAACTTGCGCCATTGAACGCGCGCTCGCCGGTGAACAGTTCGTAGAGAGTAACACCGAAGGCATGGACATCCACTTTCGGGGTCAGCAGCCGTGGATCGCCTTCCAATTGTTCCGGCGCCATGTAGGCGGGAGTTCCCGCAATCTGCCCCGTCAGGGTGAGGCCGGTGTTGTCGGCCCGCGCAATCCCGAAGTCCATTAGCTTGACCCGTCCGGATGGCAGGAGGAAGATGTTCGCGGGCTTGAGATCGCGATGGATGATCCCGGCCGAGTGGATATGCACCAGCCCAGCGGCGATCTGCCGTCCGGTTTCGATCTTCGCCGCGACATCGCCGCATCGGCCGCCATCGATCGCCGCGCGCAGATCTTCGCCCGTCAGAAACTCGAGCACCAGATAAAGGCCGTCTTCGTGCTCTCCGAAGTCGTACAGTTGGACGACGTTGTCATGATTGATCGCGCCGAGCGTTCGCAACTCGCGCAAGAACCGCTGCCGGTCCTCTTCGCTCGATCCGCTCGTGCGAAGCACCTTGATCGCCACGCGGCGCTGAATCTGGGTGTCGAGCGCGCGGTAGACTTGGCCCGCGCCACCGGCGCCGATTTCACTCTCGATCACGTAACGGCCGATCGTGGCGCCGGGAGCGAGCACCCGGCCCCCCTCGATCCGCGCGGGCGCATCCAAGAACCCTGGAGCCACTTGCGATTGCCTGCCGAGCACCCGTTCGATTTCGGCCGCAAGCGCCAGATCGGCGCCACAAGCCTCCGCGACATAGCGGAACCGCGCGGGGCCCTCGAGATCGAGAGCATCCTCGAGAATCCGGTCGCGGAGCAGCTCGCGTTCGGTGTCGGCCATCGGTTCCCGTCTAGGCGCGCGAAGCGAGCTTGTCGAAAAGCAACAGCCGCGTGGTCTGCCAGCGCTTCTTCACGGTCTCGACTTCGAGTCCCATCGCCTGGGCCGTCTCCTCGAGCGTCAGTCCCGCGAAGTAGCGCAATTCGACGAGCCGAACCTGTTCGGGCCGCAAAGTCTCGAGCGCTTCATCCAGAGCGATCAAGGTTTCCGGGTCCTGGGTGTCCACCGCGTGATGATCCTCGAGGGGCTCGGCCGCCTTCCCGCTACCGCGTTTCTCCGCGTTGAGCTTTCGAGCCCTGTCGATGAGCAACCGCCGCATCGCCTTTGCGGCGACGTTGAGAAAATGCTGACGGCTTTCGAACGGCATCTGATAGCCGAGCATCGCCTCGTACACTTCGTGGACGAGCGAGGTGGCGCGCAAGCTCTTCCACTGGAATTCACGCCCAACTTGCGCGTAAGCGCGGCGGCGCAGGTCCTCGTAGACCATTGCGATCAACTCATCATAGGTCTCCTTGCGCTCGGCACCGGTCAGCGAACCGAGCCGCTGCAGCAAGACCGTGACTTCTCCGGCGGACGCCACTCGAACCTCCAGTTCTGATTCACGGCTATTATACCTGCCGGGCTCCCGCCCCGAATGGCGAGCGGGCGGGCAACGATCCCTCCTCCGCGAGGGACCCGCCCGGCCGCCGGGAAAGCGAACCTAGAACCGGAGGCCCGCCACCAAGGCCGAGTGATCGGAAAGGTCCCGATACCAGCCATCGGCCGCCATGTTGACCTTCTTCGTCCCCATTTCGTAGGGCTCGCTGTGCTCGTACTCGATCACCCGGTAGCTCGCCTGCCGCGGCGGCGTGCTCCGGTGGACAAGCACGTAATCGAGCCAGGAAACCGAAGCACCTCGCTTGCGAGCAATGTCGTTGGTGGCCGGGTTGACGGTCCATCGCAAAACGGAACCCGAAGAGGCACCCACGGGACGGGGAGCCTGGTGGAAGTTTGCCTGAAGAACAGCGAGCATCGTACCGTACTCGGAACCGCCTTCCATGTCGATATTGAAGTCGCCCGCGATGATCACCGGATCACCCGCCGGATTGGTCCCCACCCGTGAGGTGACGAAGTTGCGAAGCTCCATCAGTTGCACTGCTCGAATCGCCGGCTGGTCATCGGCTTGCAGATGGGTCGAGAACACATGATAGCGCTGACCCATTTTGTTGAGGAGCGCGTAAGAAGCTCCCTTTGAGGCGGCACCATCCGCGCCTGTTCCGAGCGTGTAGGTGAAGTCCTCCATGCTCTCGATTGGCCACCGGCTGGCGATGAAGACTCCGCCATTCTCGAGCCCCTTTCCGGCGTTGAGGAAGTCATACGGGCGCTTGCTCAAATAGGGATATCCGAGCCCGCGGAGCGCGGCTTTCAGCACGTCGTAAGCGACGAAGGCAAAGGCCTCCTGGATGGCGATCACGTCGGGTCTCGTGCCCTCGCGCCCAATCGCGAGCGCAATCCAGTAGGCGCGCTCCACCTGCTTCATTCCCGGAAACGCGTACGGGCTGAGCAGCATCATGTTGTAGGTGAGCACCCTGAGCTTGCGGGATTGATCGGTCATCCCCAACACCTCGAAGCTCTGCTGCTTCACCAACGTGCTATCCGCGACCCTGCCGATGACGGGTACTCCCGCGCTGACGGAGCCGTTTTCCATGGTCAGAGCAAGTCCGGACGGTGTGACCAAGCGGTACGCGGTGTCACTGATGGGGCGCGGACGGAACGCCGACTCCGGACCGCAGGCGGCAAGCACTGCGTAGGATTCCCGCGGCAGCGTCAGGCACAGCGCCGTGTTGGCCGGCGAGAAGAACCGCAGATATCCCGATACATCCTGCAACACCACCCACTGCAACGGAGCCATCGCGCGGCAATTCGTGCTCCGCGCCTGCGCGCCCGAAGTCATGCCCAAGCACAACCCGCTCTCCACGGGGACGATCTGGTGCGGCTCCCCGAGCCTCGCCGCGAAAAGGACCTCGAAGTCCGGTACCGCAACCGATCCGGTGCCGGGAACCTCGCAGGCGGCCGCGCCCGCAAGCCGCGAGCCCACCACCCACGAAGACCGTACCCTCCCGCGGCAAACCTCGAGGTCCTGTTGGCCCAGCTTGCCGCTGACGATTGGCCGTCCATCCGCGCCCGGAGAGTCCCACTTGACGAAGCCCACCGCCACCTCGTAGGTCGCGACAAACGTGTCTCCGCCTCCGATCCGAACCACGCACCCGTGGCCACCCAAAGTGCCGGAGTAAAGGGTGCCATCGATGCCGCCGCGGCAGACCCGTTCCTCGCCGCGGCCCGTGAAGACCGCATACTGGGCCTCCGGTGAGGTGGAGGAATACCATCGCACGGCGGGAACCTGAGCGAAAGCGATCGATGCGGCTCCAAAGAGCGCGAGGGCGAAAATTCTCGAGGTCATGTCATTTCTCCTGTTGGACTTGATTTCCTGGCTTCGTTTGGCCGTTTCCGGCCGCACTCTGGATGGCGCGTCCGCGCCGGAAAGGTGGAAAACAAATTTCGAGATTCTCTTGGCCATTCGTTTCGAGGCGGCGCGGTGACCCGGAGTTCCACGGCCAAAAGCGGAAAAGCCCAGCCGCGGAAGCGGCTGGGCTCGAGGCTCGGGATTGGGGCTATTGCCGGAACTGATTGTTGATGTTGATGATGGCCTCGATGAGCCCTGGTCCCGGGAAGTCGGCCATGACGATCCCGGACCGCTTCCGGATCATTCCCGTGCTCAGCAGGTTGTACATCAGGTTGTTGGTGCCTTCGAAGGCGATCGTGCACATCGAGCCGAGGCAATTGACACGCGGGAAGTCCGGCCAGCCATTGAAGGCGGGCGTCGTGCGTCCGGTGGCAAGACGTGGGGCGCCGGTGGCATTACCAGCCTTGCCGCTGGCGACGAAGTAAGGAAATGCGCCGCCCGAGCCGCTGAGGTAGTTGATGTGGATCATCTCGGGAGAGGATAGGCTCAAGGCGGTGCACATCAGGCCGGTGGGACCCGGCAGGCAGATCTCGCTATTGGTGTTGATCAGTTGGTTTTTCACCGCTGTCCACTTGTTGTAGAGATCCCAGTTGGAGTCGAGATGGTAGCTGTCCTGCGCCAGCAAGGTGACGTAATCGATGCCGTAGCGGCCCACGGCGGGGAAGTTCTGCAGAACGACCAACTTTCCACGAACCTCGCCCAGCGTGGGATTGAGTCCGCTGGGCTGCCAGAACAAGTTCGCGTAACGGGCTTGTGTCACATAGGCCCTGAAGGCCTGCTCGAATGTGTCGTCTCCATTGGTCTTGAGGTCGGAATCCATCTTGACGCGCATCAGTACGGTCTCGCGCGGGTGTGCCGAAAGAAAAGCTTGGACAGTATCGAGCACATCCGTGAAAGATGCGAACTGGTAGATGAGGCCGTGCGTGGCCCACAGGGCGGAATTATTGAACATGAGCCGGATGTCCAGCGCGCGGATGCCACCGCGCAGTTGGGCTTCGAGCGGCATTGACTGCGTCTGCACGGCATCACCCCAGTGCAACGCCATCGTGTCGTGTGTACCCGGAATGGACAGTTGACTCAACTTCACGCCATCACGGAGCGATGACATCCACCCGGATTGATCGTTGGGCGCATATCCTTCATGCCAGTAGCCAGGTTGGATCGAAGCCTTCAGCGGCAGCGATCCGGTGGCGAGCGTGGCCGCCAGGGTCATTGTTGCAAGTACGTTTTTCATTTCCGTTCTCCAAGGTCTCGATTTGGCCGTTTTCCGGCCGCACCTTGGATGGCGTGCTTCGTGCGCGAAAGGTGGAAAAGAAAAATCCAGAATCTTTCAAGCCCGCGCCCGCGCGGTACGGAGCCGCGCTAGAAACCGGGTGACCCGCTGGCGATACGCTTCGCCGCCTTTGCTCATGCATTCGGTGTGGCGGGCGCCCTCCACCACGTACGTCTCGGTCCACTTCGGATTCAGTGCGTGCAGAGTGTGGATCGAGTCGAACGGAATCGTCTGATCTTCCGTTCCATGAATCAGGAGAACCGGCACCGTGATCGCGCCGATCACCGCCTCGGGCGCGCTCTCGCTGAGATCGGTGCCGTAGCGCAGGCGTCCGTACAGATATCCGTAGGCGAGAACCGGCCGGAGGATCGAAGCGGCCCATTGCTGGCCGAAGAAGTGGCCATCGGCGAGCCGGCGCAACGCCGCCTTGGCGAAATGCGTGTAGCAGGCCTCCGAAACATATCCCGCGATTCGCGTGTCGAGCGGCACGGTCATCATTCCGATCACCGCGCCCATCGACTGACCGAACAGGAAATAGTTCTCCAGGCCCAACCGCGCGCAGAGCCAATCGCCCCACTGCTTCACGTCGAACCGCTCGCGGACTCCGAACGTCACCACCGCGTCGTCGCTCGCACCGTGGCCGCGATTGTCGATCATTAGCGAGGCGTAGCCTTCACCGAGGAACATCCGCGCCTGTTCGATCAAGTAGGCGCGCGTATCGGTGAATCCGTGAATGAAGATCACCGCGGCACCATTCCACTGAGGTGGGATCAGCAACCATCCACGCAACGTCATGCCGTCGTTCGAAACGATCGAAACATCCTCGAGGCCCGCCCCCACGGAATCCGCCAGAGCCTCGCCGTCAGACTGCGCCGGACGCTCGCGGCGAGCTCCTCGAACCTGCAAAGCGGACTCGGACGCTCGCGTGCCTAGCACCAGAATCAGCACCACGAACGCGCCGAGAATCACGAGAGCCGCCGTCATGACAATGCTTCAGGATACACTCGCCTGTAGCGTGTTGTTCACGATCGGCCACTCGAACCACTCGATCGGCCGCTTCCTCGAATTGCTCGAGGCGGCGGGCGTGCGCCTCCTCGCGGACGTGCGCCGCGTCCCGCGATCGCAACGGAATCCCCAATTCAACTTGGACACGCTCGAAGCGGCACTCGCCGAGCGCGGGATCGGTTACTGGCACTTCGGCTCGCTCGGCGGCATGCGGGAACCGCGCCTGGACTCCCCGAACTCGGCGATCCTCGAGGACGTCTTCCGCGGTTACGCCGACCACATGTCGACAGCGGAGTTCCAGGAAGCCCTCGACGATCTGATCGGGAGCGGCGAAGAGCGCCAGGTGGCCGTCATGTGCGCCGAGGCGGCCCCCCGCGATTGTCACCGCTCGTTCCTCGCCGACTCCGCGGCCGCGCGCGGGCATGAAGTGATTCACCTGCTCGCCGATGGCTCCCGCCTCCGGCACGAGATCTCGCCACTCGCGCGCGTCGAGGGCTCACGCGTTACCTATCCAGGGCTCTGGTAACGATAGAATCCTAGGAACATGGCAAAGAACGTTCTCATTGCGATCGGCGACGCGGCCGAAGCGCTCGACACGCTCTATCCGTTTTTCCGTGTCCGTGAGGATGGCTTCGAGGCGTTGTCGCGGGTCCGGAAAAGCGCGTCTACCACCTCGTGATGCACGAGATTCCGCCGGGCTGGGATGTGACGCGCGAAGGCCCGAGCTATCATCTGGCGTCCGAGATCGCCTTCCGCGACGTGAATCCGGACGAGTACGCGGGTCTGTTTCTGACAGGCGGCCGCGCGCCGGAGTATCTGCGCCACGACCACGACCTGATGCGCATCACGCGCCACTTCTTCGAGACGAACATGCCGGTGGCCGTGGTCATCAAGGGCAGACGCATGGCGACGGTGCCCAAGTTCCGCTTCGATGTCGAGGTCTGCGGCGCGACCTTCGTCAACGAAGGCTGCGTGCGCGACGGCAACATGGTGAGCGGCCGGACATGGCACGACAATCACCTGTTCATGGCCGAGTTCATGCGCATGCTAAAGGAGTAGCGCGTATGCTCATGGCGGTGGCGGTGCCGATTCTCGCGGCGAAATGCTTATCGTGTCACGACGCCGAATCGAAGGCGGCGGATCTCGATCTGACGAGCCGCGAGTCGATGATGCGAGGCAGCACCAGCGGACCCGTCGTCGTCCCCGGCAAGCCCGAGGAGAGCCGCCTGTTCCGCTACGTGAAAATGGGCAAGATGCCGCCGGCGCGGCCTCTCAGCGACGAAGAGATCGAGGCGATTCGCCAATGGATCGCTGAAGGGGCGCCATGGGATGCCACCACGCCGGAGAAGCCGCGTAACAAGGCCGAGCTCCATCGCTGGGATTTGCAGCCGCCCTTAGCCGCGCCTCAGCCGCTTCGGAGCCTGCTGGTGAGCAACACTGAATTGCTTCAACCCAGCAGCACGGCTCTTTGGCATCCGCGCGGTCACGAAACCGCTCGAAGGAATCCGGTAGATCGAGACGCTAGCAGCATCCAGCGCTCGAATCAACTCATCCCGAGAGAATCCGGGCCGGGGCTCGTTCAGATATTCAAATTCCTCGTTGCCGGGAACTCGCGGGGGCACCTTCTTCATCATCATCGGAATCCGATTCCTTGGCACCCGGTCCGGCGTCACACGAGAGCCGGTGCTGCGGCCACATCGATCTTTTCCGGGCCGTAGGCCGCCGACCATCCAGCGCCGTGGTGAACATCGTGGCGCGCCGAAGTGGCCGAATCAGCCTCGCCTGATCGCGCATCAGTGTACCGCGCTTCCGCGGCAGGAGCGCCCCCCCGCGACGACCGGCGCCGCCATGCGGGGGCCTTCAATGGCAAGCAGCCGCGCACTGGTATCGGCTCGCTCATCCTCTCCCGCGAGCAGGCGCGGCACTTGGCCGAGGGCGACGTCAGCCGAGAGGAATTCCGGGGCCAGCCGCTGGTTGCGGCGCCGGGCCAGATAGTCCACCGCAGCAGAGAGCGCGTGCACCACCGCCGGAACGTTTCCCTCGCGAGTGGAGAGCGCCGGCATCAGTGAAATCGAGCCTTGGGGTCGAGAGGAGACGGGTTCGCCGCATGATTGGACGCCATCATGAACTCGATATCTCCCGCTATGCCACAATCATTCTGTGGCGGAAACTTTCAGCACCCTCGAAAAGAACATCCTCAAGGCGAAGGGCCTCTCCGATTCTCAACTCGACTCCTTGATCGCCTCCGGCATCGGCTCCAAGCAGGACTTTCAGACCGTTGGCGACGCCAGCACGCTCTGCCAACTGGTCTCCGGTATCGACTCTCCGACGGCACATGCCGTCATGAACTGGGCCACCGGACAACCGGCCGCCGCGGCGGTGCCGGCCACCGCGCAAGCGCCGCAGGTGATCATCGACACCGCTGACGTGATCCACTGCGTCCATTGCGGCGCCAAGCAACCGAAGGACTACAAGAGCGGCGACCTGTGCACCTCGTGCGGTAAACAAGCCGAGCCCGTCTTCGCCTGCTACTGGTGCGCCTCAGCCGGACCCGGCAAGTTCTGCCGCCAGTGCGGCGCCGAGTTCCTGCCCACGGCCGATCTCGATCTCGGCATCCTGCTCAAGCACGACGGGCTGCCCAAGGACATCATCCCTGAACGTCTGCGCGCAATGAGCACCGCCGAGAAGGATGTGCTCTGGGGCCGAGTCCGCAAGCTGCGCGGCTAGCCGATGCGCGCGGTTTGCGAAGCCTGCGACCGTCCGCAGCCCATTGACTGGAAGCCCGGCGATCTTTGCGTTCACTGCGGAAAGGTGGCGCGGCGCGAGGTCCGGTGTTTCTGGTGCGTCAAGTGGACGCCCGAGGCGAAGTTCTGCCGGTCGTGTGGTGCGGCGATCGTCGATCCGCGCGACTTCGGCGCGGCTCGCATGTTGAAGGACGCGGGTACCGACCGCTTCACGATCCCGAAACTTCTCGGCGAACTCGATCCCGGCCAGATCGAAAACTTTCGCCGCATCTATCAGCGCCACTCGATCGCGGTGGAGCGTCACGCCATGGAGTTGCGGCGGCTCGAGGAGAAACTCGATCGCAAGGATTGGTCTGCGAGATTCGAGGATGCGATGACCGCCAAGCTTCCACTGCCGGAAGGAGAGCTCGCGGCGCTCGAGGACCCGAAGGCAAGGCCCGTGCCGGTGGTGAACGACCTCGCACTGCTGGTGCAATTCATTGACGGCGAGGTGAATGTCCGCCAGGCACGCGGCCTGCTTTCGCACGGCGATACCGATCTATCGTTTGAAGCCGCGATGACATTTTCGCACTGGCGTGTACTCGCACGGCATGGAATGCTCGATGACCGGCGCTGGATACTCGACAAGTTGCGGCAGCGCGAACCGCGGCCGGCGATCGCCGTACGAATCGCCCAACTAGGCGGTGAGGTGACGCCTGCCGTGCGAGACGCGCTCGCGAGCCGTGACGCCGACATCGCGTTTCAAGCCGCCCTCGCTCTCGGTGACATCGACCAGCTCGCCGGCCGCGCGAGTGACCCCGATGCGCTGGTGCGATACGCCGCGGGCGATCGACTTGCCGAACTCGGGGCGGCAGGCCCGCTCGTGCGGATCTTGCCCTCGCTCGATGCTGAATACCAGGAGCGCATCTTGCGAACGCTGCACTCCCGGCGCCAGCCCGTTCCGCTGCTGCGGCCCACGTTGTTCGAGATCGCGGAATCGGCCGGAGAACGAGGAGTGCGCGCCTGGGCTTGCTTCGCGCTTTGCCACGGATGTCCACCCAGTGACGCCCTGCGGATCGCGAAGGCGGGGCAAGGCGATTCGCAGGTCTACCAAACGCTGCTGCAGCAAGCGAATCTTCCGCCGGAGTCGCTCGAAGCGCTCGGCGCGTTCCTAGCCGGACGGAGCCACTTCCACATGCATCAATACGGCATGGCGGACATCGCGCAGCCCGGCCGCATGCCCACGCATTTCGTCCCTCGCCATTTCGAGCAAGCGAGCGATGAGACCCGCGTCGAGATGATTCGCTTCGCCGAGGAGCAACTCGGCAACGCGGAGGACGAGGCGCTGCACCGGTTCCTGATCCAGTTGAAGTTCGACGCGCGGCGATCGCCCGAGGTCCACAGTGCCGTCTGGTCGAGCCTGCATCGCTGGTATTACCGGATCGAGGTTGGCAACATGGGGCCGATGACTCTCGGCCGGTCCTCCGCTGAACGCTTCTTCGGCTCGCTTCCAGCGTTTCTCGGCGCGCTGGCGGGCTTTCTACACCGGCACGATTCGCTCGCCGAACTTTTCGTCCGGGATCCACTCACGCGCTTTCTGCGTTATCGCGACGATGACTTCGATGCCAGCGTCGCGGAACACTCGTCCGAGTGCGAACGCCTGTGCAAGGCGCTGTTCCTGGTCTGCGAAAACATCACGCTCGATCTGAGCCTGCGTCAGGAGTGCGTGAGCCTGCTCGGAAAGTTGCCGGGCACAATGAAGGGGTTGCGGCGGCTGCTCGGCTCCGACCTGGATTACGCGGCTCAACTCGCGCTCGGGCTGACGAGCTACTGAACTCCATTTCGGAGGCCGCTGAGCGCTCGCGCCGCCCGGCCGAGCGGCGCACGCAAGTGAGCGGTATCGAGGCCTCGGGGAATCGCAACAGAACTCAGCCGGAGGCGAGTTTGGTCAGCGGCTCGATCAAGTCGCCGAGCTTTCGCAGCGTGCCAGGGAAGCGGTTCGCCAGCGCCGCGAGCACCGGCAAGACTGCGTAGGCGATCGCACGGGCGTAGAAGCTCTCGGTCCAGGTTGTCTTCGAATCGGCGCGAAGCTTTCGCAAAATCTCGTTGCTATCGAGCTGTTGCAGCACGAACAGCGTGGCGGCGCCGCACCCGAGGGCGAGCAGCGTCACTGCGTTGACGAGGGCGGTATTCGGCTGAAAAGGATAACTCAGAATCGACAGGAACATGCAGACGATGGCTATGGTCAAGAACTCGAGAAGCAGGCGGACGTGCAGAATCGCATACCAGACGAGCATCACGATGCGAAGCGCGACATACTCCTCCTTTTGCGCCGTCAGTTCCTTGTGCGGAAACTTTTCGCGCTCGCCCGCCACCAGGCCCAAGTCACGTGCGAATCCGCCACCGATTCCGGTGAGGGTCGAGTTGACGAGTTGAGCCTGCGCGGTTGGCAACGGTCTCCCTTCACGGCCGGCGAGCCGGCACCGCTCCAGCGCCTGCCGGGCTTGATCGAACTGCGCGTCGAACTGGCGATCGCGCAGAGTGGAGGCGAGCTTCTTCAGCAGGTCGATGCAGTAGTTGACCCCCTCGAAAGGAAAGCGCCGGTTACCGCGCGCCCACATGTCGCTCACCGCGATGTCTTTGTCGAGCCGCCCGAACGCGTCACCGAGGCTCAGCCACGGAAGCGGCCGCAAGGCGGCGGTTACATCGCAGGCGATCTGGACAATGCGGACGGCGGCCCCCGTGCACAGGATCCACAAGAGAAGAAAGCCCGCGAGGTACGTGATCTGCCAGGTCAAAGGTTCCAGGCCGAGATTCAAGCGGCTTCCCAATGTTCCCAGCAGGCAGGTGGCACTGATGGCCACCGGAAGAGCCTGCTTGCTCCACTTCGGACCGTTCAGCCAGGAGCGCAGACCTTCGAAAGCCTCTCCGAGCCCATGCGGGGACTTCTGCCCGAACGGATTGCCTGGATCGCGCAACTCGGCCATGCGCAAGCGATGCAGCGTCAATGCCGCCCACCACAGCACTCCGAACCAGACGAGCACTTGCGGCGAGACCGGGTCGACGCCGCTGAACGGATTGAGCGCGCGGGCGGCGAACGGCAGGGCCACCGCATCATCGCTCGCAATGACCCAGTAATACCAGGCGAAAAAGCCCCAAGCCACCGCCGACAGCCCAAACGTCAGGCGGCGCAGCCGGTTGCTCTTGCCCGCCATTCCGAGAGGGATGCAAGCCGCGGGCACCGCCAGCGCCAATACGCGCGCCGCGCTCCAGGCCACGCCGCATTCGCCCACCCGCGGACTCAGCAGCACGACCATGTACTGCGCGAACAGCACGAAGCCACTTCCGATCAGGATTGCATACAGAACGGCGCGTGTCCTGGTGTCGTCCTCCGGAAGCTCGAACGGCATGAGCACGTCCGCCTCGCCTCGCGTGAATCGATAGTAGTTCCACATCGTCCACCCCGCCATGACGGCATTGCAGACGAACAGGAAGAAGAACCAACCGCTCCAAGGCGGCTTCGGGAGACTCGCTGATCCAGCCTCCGGCAGAAGTCTCGACGCCTCTTCGAGCGTCGACTTCTTCCCCGCTGGCTGATCGAGTATCGCCATGGGCCAAACGTCTCCGCCGCCCACGATCGTTACCCAGATTGGCGGATACCGCAGCTCCCGCAAGGGGTGCCGGAACTCGACCAGGCCTGGCCCACGATCCCCGAGCAATACGCGCGCCGCGTTGAACACACCCTGCGAGGCGCGGCTGGTGAACGGCTGCAGACGGCGCGACCCTTCACCTGCCACCTGATTGGGAAGCCAGAGAGGATAGGGCGTGACCATCATCATTCCCCCGTAGGAGAGATCCGGTGTCGTGTGGAGATAGATCAAGTCGGCGTCGAGAGTCGCCAACCGCACATTCGGACTCAGCCGCTGGAGGATCTTAGCGAGGAACAGTGTGTCGGCCTCATCGCTCGCCGTCACGATGGCCACCTGGATCCGTTCGCGGTTGACCGCGGAGGCGAGTTCGGCAACGCCCAGTTCGAGTTCCATGGCCGTCTGGTCCTTGGCCGCCGCGGCCGGACGCTCGCTAGCCGCGACTTCGAACCCCGCGTTCAACTGAGCGTTCGGTCCGGACTCCGAGTTTCGGCGCCACAGTGTCCGCAGGCTCGGATTGGTCTGGTAGGCGGCTCGCAGCCGCGAGATCTGCATCGGGAATTCGGCGGTAAGACCAGGCCGCAATCCGCTATTGGAATCGACGAGAGCGCGGCCGAACGCGGTTCCCGCTTCCGCGAGGATGGCCACGCGAGATGGCGAAATTCCGCGGGCTCGCAGAAACTCGAGAAACGCCTCGCGAGTCAAATCGTCGTTCTCCGCCAACGAATAGTACTCGACCCGCCCGCCACCCGCGGCGGCGAGGTCATCGCGGTTGGCAGCCCGAGTAGCGGTGCCACTCACGAAGCGAATCTCCCTGCCAGGATTGCGCTCGACGACCTGCGCCAGGGAAGTCACGGATCCGGAGAATGTCGGCCCGAGAACACGAGCCATGCATGCGGGATTTACCTCAGCTTGGATGCTAAGTGCGAGTTCGAAGGAAGTCAGGTCCACGCCCGCCATCGGCGTCTCCCCCACCAAGAGCACGATCAGCACCCGCTCGCCGGCGCGAAACGTAAGTAATCCGGTTTGCCCGTCGCCGACAGTGTCGACCCGAGCATGGACCAACCCGAAGTCGCTCTCGGCCGCCGCTCGCTGAATGCTCTCGATCGCGCTATCGAACAATGCCGGGATCCCCGACCGCTTCGGATCGGGCACGGTCGCAATCATGATCTCGGGGATGCCGCAACGCGTTGCCGCCGGGTCGGTGACACCGCGGGCCCGGCAGTCCAAACGGAAAGCGTCTTCTGGCTTGACCGAGAGCGGGGGGGCCGGGGGGGCGCTTCCGCCAGGCCTTTGTCCGCTGGCAGTTTCCGGACCGGCGGCGCGCGCGGGAACGGCCTCGGGCCGCACAGCTAGCCCGAGGAGCGCCAAGACCGCAATTACCGATCCCGCCAGGATTCGTTCCGGCTTCATAATCTCCTCAACGCGAATTCAGAGCCTTTCCCTTTTATCACAGCGGCGGGACCCGAGTCCGGTGCGCTATCTTGAAAAGACTACCCATGCGAAAAGTGGCTATTTTTGGGGCATCCGGACAACTCGGTACCGAGTTGAGCCGCGTGTTCTCGCAACGGGGCGCGGAAGTCCTCCGGTTGCCGCGCACCTCTGTCGATATTACCGACGCAGCACAGGTGGAGCGCGCGCTCGTTCCCTTCGATCCGGACCTGGTCATCAACTCGGCCGCGTACAACATGGTCGACGTCGCCGAGAAGGAGCCGCAAGCTGCCTACGCGGTCAACGCGCTCGCCGTGCGCAACATCGCGCTCGTGTGCCGCCAACTCGACGCTCAAATGGTCCACTATTCGACCGACTACGTGTTCGATGGCACCGCGGACCGTCCCTACACCGAAGACGACAAGCCGCATCCGCTGGGCGCCTACGGCGTCTCGAAGCTCGCCGGCGAATTCTATGCACAAGCCTATCTCGACAACGCATTGGTGATCCGCACGTCGGGCGTTTTCGGACCCGGCGGTCTCGCTACCGCACGCGGCAACTTCATCGAAACGATGCTGCGGCTCGCGGGTGGCGGCCAGACGATTCGCGTGGTACAGGATCACATTGCGTCGCCCGCCTATGCTCCGGCTCTCGCCGAACGTACCGCGCAGTTGCTCGATCGCCGCGCGAGTGGACTCTTCCACATCGGCGGCGGCGTGGCGATCACATGGTTCGACTTCGCGCGCCTCATCTTCGAAGGGGCCGGACTGAAACCCGAACTGCGGCCCACAACCGAACGCGAATACCGTACGCCCGCGCGGAGACCTCGCTACTCCGTGCTTTCGAACTCGAAGATGGAGGGGGCCGGAGTGGAACCGATGCCGCGCATCGAAGACGCGATTCGCGACTACCTGACCGCGCGCGCCAAGTAGCGTTCGAACCAGCCGAGAATGTATTCCACCTTGAGCACCCAGTGGCTCGGGTGCGCGCCGCGAATTCCATGCGGCTCGTTCGGGAAACGAACCATCGCGGTGTCGATGCCGCGCGTCTTGAGCGCGATGTAGAATTCCTCGGTCTGCGCGATCGGCGTGCGCCAGTCCTCTTCGCCGGTCAGCAGCATCGTGGGCGTGGTCACCTTGTCCACGAAGAACAGCGGCGACCGGCTGATGTACTGTTGCGGATTCTGCCACGGCGTGGACTTCAACCAGCGGTGCATCAGCAGCGGAATATCGGAGGAGCCGGCCTGCGTGATCCAGTTGATCACCGGATATTGGCTCACCGCCGCCGCGAATCGATCGGTGTGCGTGACCACCCACGCCGTGAGGATCCCGCCGCCGCTGCCGCCGGTGACGAACAGCTTTTTCGGATCCGCGTAGCCTTTTGCGATCACAGCATCCACGCCTGCCATCAAGTCGTGGAAATCGTCACCCGGATACTTCGCGTGGATCACGTTGCCGAACTCCTCGCCGTATCCGGTGGAGCCGCGCGGATTCACGTAGAGCACAACGAAGCCGCGGGCCGCGTAGGTCTGCATCTGCCAGTTGAACTCGACACCCCACATCGCGTGCGGACCCCCATGGATATCGAGAATCAGTGGATATTTCTTCGCGGCATCGAACGATGGCGGCTTGACGATCCACGCCTGGATCCGTTTTCCGTCGAACGAAGGATAGTTGATCTCCTCCACCGCGCCCGGCTTCCGCATTTCGAGCAGCGCATCGTTCGATCGCGTGAGCCGCGACACTTTCGCCGGCTCGTTCGCCGTGAACGTGACAATGTCCTTCGGCTCGAGCGGCGAACTGCGCACGATCGCGAAGCGCCCGTCGCGGCTCATCGTGAAGGTGTCGCCCGCGCCGTACACCGTGTTGTAACGGAAGACGCCGTTCGTCAGCCTGCGATACCCTCCATCGAGATCGATCTCATGGACATGCGCCTCACCGCGATCCTCGGCGAGCGCATAGAGCGACCGCGAATCGGCGCGCCACACGGGATTCGACAGGTCGCGGTCGAGGCCCGTGGCAAGCCACTTCGTCGCGCCGCCGCCGATCCCAACCACGTAGAGCTTCTTGGTGTGATGTGCGTTGCCCTTGTCCTCGAAGCCGAGGAACGCGACTTGCCGGCCATTGGGCGAAACCACCGGATTCGTTTCGTCGCCTGTCAGCGCGGCCAGTTTGCGCGGCTCGCTCGCGAGCGGGCAGATGTATATGTCGTCGCGATACAGTTCGCGATCGCCTTGCGGTTCGGCGTGGCCCACGATGACGATCGCCTTTCCATCGGGAGTCCAGGAGGGTGTTCCGCTCACCGAGATGCCGGACTCAGTCACCTGACGCGGCGAACCGCCTTCGGCCGGAATCACGAACAGATGGTTCTCGCCGTCCTCGAGAAGTCCCTGCCCGGGAACCTTGTCCGCACGCCATCGTACACGCGTCGTTACCGTCGGCGGCGTTGCCCATTTCGCTCCTTTCGGTGGCTTCGGAGCGGCGATGCTGAACTCGGGCTTACCCGCGACAAACGCCGTATAGGCGATCCAATTCGAATCGGCGGACCATGCCAAGCTGCCCGGCGATGGATCGGCGCGAGTCACCTGCGCTTGGTTGCGGCCATCGAGCCAGCGCACGTGAATCTGCCGGGATCCGGAGCGGTTCGACAGATATGCGACGCGCGTGCCGTCAGGTGAAATCGCGGGATCGGAATCGCGATAGGCGCCCGAAGTGAGCGGACGGTTCTCGCCGTGCATCGAGACAATCCAGAGATTGGAATAGGCCGCGTCGGTCTTCGGATCGTTCCAAGAAAGCGAATAGACAGTGCTGCCGCCGCCCGGGGTGATGGCAGGTGACGAAGGCGTGCGCCACTGCCAATGGGAGTCGATCAAAAGCTGCGCCCAGGCAAGCGTAGGAAGCAACAGCCATGCCGTGCGGATCATTCGGCAATCACCTCGATCTCAATCAGCGCGCCTTTGTCGAGCCGCGATATCTCGACGGTGGTCTTCGCGGGCCGGTGCGGGAAGTAGCGCGCGAAGACTTCGTTCATCTGCCCGAGCAGCGAAAAGTCCGTGATGAAGATGTTCACCTTGCCCACTCGATTCAGATCCGACCACGCGGCGGCGAGGATCGTCCGGATGTTCTCGATCGCCTGTTGCGTCTGCTCCTGAATGCCGCCCGGGACGAGTTCGCGCGTGGCGGGATCGACGCCGAGTTGTCCGGAGATGTAGAGCAACCCGCCCATTCGGACGGCTTGCGAGTAGGTCGAGTTGTTGGGTGGAAGCGTAGGAACAGCGATGGCCTGCGGCATTTCCTGATGATCGCATCAGCGGGGCGAGTCAGGCGGGAGCGCCCTTTCCGTTTCTGGGCACAGCACGATCGAATACCATTGCCCGTCCTCGCGGAAGGCCGCGCCGCCGAGGCCAGCGGCGAGGAGAACGCCATCGTTCGCGTCGCACGCTGTCCTCCTACCAGACCATGCACGGAAGCCGAGTTCCACGCCAGTTTAGGGAAGGCTTCGTCAGTCCTCCCCGCGTCGAGGCCTTCGGAGAGGGGCTGTGTAAAGGCTTCCGTCTCCCCGCTGGCGGCAAACCGCACCCTCGAAATGCCACACGTCCGCCTTGCCGCCCACGGCGCACAAGCCTTCTCATCGAGGCCGTCGATATCCTGAAATCCGGTGCTTCGGATTTCAGCGGGATCCGGAATCGATGCCGTGTTGGAGTGCCACTCACCAGGGCCGATTCACCCGCATGCGCAACGGCGCGCACTCACGATGGGACGGAATATCGTGGTCCATCC
Organism: uncultured Acidobacteriota bacterium; assembly: GCA_902825945.1. GTDB lineage: Bacteria > Acidobacteriota > Terriglobia > Bryobacterales > Bryobacteraceae > SYLY01. The sequence goes on along the minus strand of CADECY010000049.1, from coordinate 8,942 downwards.
CCGACGCTGCCGGCCACCCGGCGAGCAAGTCCCAGGCATGCAGGTTGGTGAAGTTCCATCGCCCGCCCTCCAACTCGTCCAGGAATAACAGTAGAACCCGCTTGTCTCGAAAGGTTGGGTTTTCGGCAGTTGCTCTTCCCGCGCGAGTTCGTCCGTGAGCAAGCACGTCGCGACGAACGTGAATCCGAGGCGATCGCGAACCACGCAGTCCGTGAAGGC
>CADECY010000049.1:0-8623 GCA_902825945.1 uncultured Acidobacteriota bacterium | reverse complement strand
CCGTGAAGGCACCACTCGTGCTCGCCGAATCGTTGTCTACATGGTGCCCTGCGGTTAGAAACGCAGCTTCAGCACGACCTGCAACGAGCGCGATCCTCCCACCTGGAACTTCGGCGTCAGCCCACTGCCCGGAGTTCCCGTTCCGAGCATGAGGTTCAGCATCGACACCGATTCTCCGAACAGTGGACTCGCGAGGAATCGCACCGGATCGCCGAAATTGGCTTGATTGAAGAGATTGAATGCTTCCAGCCGCAGTTCGAGCACGCGGTGTTCCTTGACGAACAGATCGCGCCGCATCGACAGGTCCACTTGCGACATTCCGAACCCATTGAGTGAGTTGCGGCCGAGGCTTCCCTGCTGGAAGTTGCCGAGATCGCGGAACGCGGCGCGATTGATGCGGCGTCCGCCGGGGGCGTTCGAATCGGGCAGCCACACGGCGGTGCCTTGCATCTGTTCGGGCCGGTAGACGTTCGCGAAAGCCACGCCCATCGCCTGTTCGCTATTGAGCAGCGTTACCGGAAAGCCAGTGCGCGCCCGCACGATCGCGTCAACCGCCCAGTCCGACGAAAGCTTGCTCCAGGCGCCGGGACGCTGAATGTTCGGAGCTTGATAGGTCAATGCCGCGGTGAGTACTTGGCGCGCGTCGAAGTCGGACCGGCCGCGATCGGCTTTCGGCTCGAATCGCGTTCCGATCCAATACATCGCCGCATCGGTCGAACCGTTGTCGATCGAGTGCGACCAGGAATAGGATACGTGAGCCTGCGTCCGGTTCGACATGCGCTTGCGGAACTGCGCCTGCAAGCCGTGGTAATCCGAGGATCCGTGATTGGTCGAGATCGCGATACCGACGAAATTCGGAGTGCCGCGCCCGCTGAGTTCGCGCCGCAGCAGGTCGCGCCCGGTCGAGCCCACGTAGGTCACCGAGACCACGCTGCGATCACTGAAAGCGTGCTCCAACGCGACATTCCATTGGCGGATCAGAGGCAGGCGAAGATCGGGCGCGAAATCGAACTCGACCACGCGGCGCGGAGATCCACTAACGTCGTTCGACGGTCCGCCGATCTGCCACACCGTGCTCGGACGCGAGTGGACGATATCCGTGGCGATGCCCAAGCTGGAATCGTAGTAGACGCCGAAGCCGGCTCGCAACACGGTGTGTCCGCCGCCTGTCAGCCGGTAGGCTCCGCTGATGCGTGGCGCGATGTTGTTGTAGCGCAGCGGCCAGATCGAGTAAGTACCGCTCGATCCGATTCCACCGGGGAACGGGCCCGATCCGAAAAGGGGCCGGCTCTTGATCGGCGGCGGATTGAACTCCCAACGCAGACCATAGTTGAGCGTGAGACGCGAGTTGACACGCCAGGTGTCCTGCGCCCAGACCGAGAGTTCACGCAGCAGCGCGCTCGATTCGGCGGCTTGCGTGACCGAAGTCCAGATGTTTCCATTGGTGATGAGATCGCCAAGACTGTCGGCCATCACGGTCACGTAGTTGACGAATCGCGGGCGGACAGGAACCAGGCGGCGATAGTCGCCGCCGCCCCGAACCTGATGCGATCCCCGAGTCCAGGTGAGCAGGCCCGCGAAATTCCACTGGCGTTGTTCGGTGGCGCTTTCGCGGCCCGCCAGAGCTTGGCCCATCCCCGCGATGGAGAGCACGTAGAAGGCGCCGCAGCCGTGAGTGGTTCGCGACACGGTGGCGAGCGCGGTGGCGAAGTCGCACGCGGGTTGCGGATTCAACGAGTCGGGCCGCCAGACCGAATCGGCGGCCGACCACGTGGTGTTGAACCGGAAGTCCTGGATCAAGCTCGGCATGATACGGATGGTCGATCCGCCGGTCACCGCGCGCGAGATGATGTCGAGGTCGTTCACCTGCCAGTTGCCAAAGCGGCTGCGCGAGGGCGCTTCATTGTATCGCCCGAACAGACTGATCTTCTGCGTCACGGCGAGGTCGATGCGTGCGCTGCCGGAATTCAGCATCGAGGGCTGCGTAATGCTGCCGACCCACTCTCCCGTGTCGGCGCTCAGCGGGGCGCGATTCGGAAGCGGGAACGGCGCGAGGAGAGTCCGTACCAACGGCGTGGCTCTGTCGCGAACCGCCGCGTTCGGCACCGGCATGCGCCAAGTGAAAGGTTGCGTCAAATCTATCCGCTCATACGCAGCGAAGAAGAAGGCCCGATTCTTCCTGATCGGACCGCCCAATGTGGCGCCGAGATCGTAGAGACGCGAGGATGCTCGCGGCAGGGCGTAGCGATTGGCGAACCAGTCGTTGGCGTCGAACCTGTGATTGCGGAGATAGGAGAAGAGCGAGCCGTGAAAGCTGTTGGAACCGGCGCGGCTGCTCAGTGCGACCTGCGCTCCGGGCAGGCGCCCAAACTCGGGCACCGCAGTGGACGTCTGGATGCGGAACTCCTCGAGCGCCTCCACCGAAATGAGATTGTGGAAGCTGCCGAACGCGGTCATGCCGGGCAGGACGCCACCGGTGACACCCGCCGGTCCGCCACCCGCGCTCACACCGGTGTTGACGCTGACACCGTCCACGGTGAAGTAGTGCGAATTCGGGCGTTGTCCGTTGGCGGTAAACTGCCCGGGCTCGCCGCGCGTGGCGGGCGTGGCCACGGTCCCGGGAGCCAGTTCGAGCATGCTTTGGATTCCGCGGCCGTTGAGCGGCAGCCGGTCGATCCATTCGCGGCCCACGAGCGTCCCGACCGAGGCTTCTTCGCTCTGCAGGATCGGCGCACCGCTTTCGACGGTGATTGTCGTCTCAATGTTGCCCAACGGCAGCACGAAGTCAATCCGGGCGGCTTGTGCGGCATCGAGCTTCACGCCGGAATGAACCACGGTCTGGAAGCCGTCCTTGCGGATCGTGACCTTGTACAAACCGGGCTGCAGGGCGGCGACTCGATAGCCACCATTGGAATCAGTAACGGTCGACCGCCGGAACCCGGTCTCTTCGCTGACCACGGTAACCGCCGCGCTCGGAACAGCGCCTTCCTGGGTGTCGCGGACGATGCCCGCGAGATGGCTATGCTGCTGGGCGCACAACAATCCGGCGCCCGGCAGTGTGACAGCAAGAGCTACCAGACACAGCCGCATGAGTCTCCCGTGCGTTGGCCGCGCACAGGCACACTACGACCTTTCCGGTTCTGGCGCCTATACGCTCACTTCTGATGATACGCCTGAAGGAGGCCGTTGAGGCGGACTAGTTCTGTAAATACTTCAGCCGGGTCGCCCCCTTGGGCGGACGAGGCACCCAGTGTCGCCGACAATTGGCGGTCGAGCTTGAGCGAAGACTCGAAGATCCGCAGCGCGCCTTCCTGCCAAGTAGCTGGAACGGTTACGGTTAGCACTGGATCGGCGGCGCCGAGCGCGGTGAGGACAGGGCCGATCGCGGCGCGCAACGATTCCGCTTCCCGTTCGAGAACGGCGGTGTGCTCCCTGTGGAGGGTGGCGAGCTGCTCCCTTCCCGTGAGGTCCATCGAGGCTTCGGCCTGTGCCGGGAACCGTTCCGCCAAGCGGCGGAGGGCATGCGCGCGGGCCATGGCCCGGTCAGAGGCGTCCAGCACCTGGCTCGCGAGCCGTTCGAAAGCCGGACGCCCACCCACGAACTGCTGGATGCGATCCTGGGTGGGTGAAGCGCCGGCTCGAACGGTTGTTGAGGAGGAGGAAACAACTGACGCGGGAGAGGTTGGTGCTTCGGTGAGATCGACCGAAACGCGTGGCAGATCGGCTAGCACGTTCTTCAGCTCCAGCTGGCGGCTGGCAGCGAGCCCGGCAGCGCGAACGATGACGGAGCGTTCAGTGCGCTGGATCTCGATCGGCTCTCCGAGGTCGGCGCCCATGCGGCGGAGGCGCAGGAATACCTGTAGTTCATCATGGGCGGAGGCGTTGATCACGGCCTCGGGCTTCGCCAGTTCCGCAGTCTGAAGCGGAGTGGCGGGGGAGCCAGTTCCCGGAGCGGGTAGGATCGGAAGGGTGTTCGCGGCGATTCCGGCCGGCTCCTCAGGAAGTTCGACGATGCTAACCGCGTCGCGCCCTCGGAATTCGAACCGGGTGGCGATGGCGTGCAGATCGCTTGTGTCGAGCGAGAGCATCGCCGAAGCGAGCGCACCGTCTTCGGTGGACGTGGTGATCTCGTAGCGGGTATCGGTGGTGGAGACGGTGTCGGTCTTCGAGGTCAGGTGATTGCGCCAATCGCGGAACGAAACCGCGCTGAGTGGATCATCCCAGTTGTAATGCGCGGCGAGGAAAAGAGCCTTCAATTCGTCATCCTGTTGCATGGCGGCGACCGGAACGGCTTGGGGCGCGAGCAGGCGGGTAAACTGGCGATTCGGGGTGGAAATCCGGATCCGGCGCGGCTTGATGGACTTGGCGGGGCGGGAGGAGGTAGCGCGGTCCAGCAGCGCGGCGGCCGGGGCGGCGGGCGCGTAGCGGAACGAGTAGGTCATCCAGCCGATGGCAAGCAGGGCCATTCCCGTTGGGGCGAGCCGCATGGGAGTGGTGAGCAGCGAGGAAACGAACCCGGACAACCGTTCGGCGAGAGACGGCGCGGGGGCGGATTCCAGAAGCGTGAATTCGCGGCGAATGTCGAACCAGGGTTGGGGAACTTCCGGCAGCAGCGAGGCTTCGACCTTACGGTAGCGGATACACTCCGCCGCAGCGTGCTCGATCTCCTCTTTTTCGGCCCGGCACTGCCAGCACGCTTCCAGGTGCTGCTTGACGTGCTCGGCATCGCGGGCCGACAATTCACCGTCAACGTACCGGAGAATGTTCTCCGGAACCGGGTGGACGCTTTCGTTTCGACTCATTGCTGACCTTCCTCTTTTCGCAGCCGGGTGAGGGCCCGGCGCAAAAACTCACCAACCGTGGAAGCGCTGATTCCCATGATCTCGCCAATCTCGGGGTAGCGCAAACCTTCCATCCTCAACTGCAGACATCGCCGCTGCTGCTCGGAAAGACTCGCGATCACGCGGCTGACCCGGGCCATTCTCTCCTTTTCAAGGAGGGTGGCTTCCGGGTTCCTTTCCGGGTCGAGGATGCGTGTCTCCATCTCCGGGTCAAACGGAAGCGCGCTCTGCCGGGCTCTCAGCTTCAAGCCCAGATTGTGCGCCACCCGGAACACCCACGCTCTCCGGTTCAGGATTTGCTCCCCCTTTTTGAGGGTCGTATATAGACGCAGGAAAACTTCCTGCGCGGCCTCTTGGGCCTGCGGGGGATGCAATCCGAGGGTCATGAGGTAACGGTACACATCTTCCCTCGCCTCCTCGAACAACTGTGCGACTTCGTCTTCAATCGTCACAGTCGCACGGGCGGTGCGGAATACGCTAGCCAATTCCTCATGGAGTGGGTAGTACGGCATTAGACACGCCTACAACTACCACAAAGACCCGTTCACCCTACGTTTCAACTACACTGGAGGAAAGGTTTTTTGTTCTTTCCGGAGGTGTCGTTGAAATCGGGTGCGACGGGTCTTTGGAGTCGGTAAGGCATTGCATGAAACGGACTTCCGTCAGCATTACCATTGTCACCTACGAAAGCGCCCGGCACATCGAACGCTGCCTCGAATCCGTGATGAGGCAGACGGTGGCCCCGGTCGAGATCGTGGTTGTCGACAATGCGTCCCAGGACGGCACCCGGGACATCCTGTACCGGTACTCAGACGTACTGTCCATCCGGCACAACCCGGTGAACATGGGCTTCGCGGTGGGGCAGAACCAAGCCATCTCCGAGACGTCCGGAGACTGGGTCCTGACCCTGAATCCCGACGTGGTCCTGCACCCCGACTTCATCTCGCGGCTGCTCAAGGCCACGGCGGTGGACCAGGGAGTGGGCGCAGTGTGCGGAAAATTGCTACGACTGGACCCGGACGGGTCGATTCCCTCCGAAGCGCGCATAGACTCGGCTGGTATGTTCTTCACCCCGGCCATGCGTCACTTCGACCGCGGGTGGAATAAGCCGGATGGACCCGAGTTCCAACGCACTGAATATGTGTTCGGGGCCAGTGCCGCGGCGGCGCTCTACAGCCGTCAGATGATCGAGGCGGTGTCGGTGGACGGACATTTCTTCGACCCCGATTTCTTCGCTTACCGGGAAGACGCCGATGTGGCATGGCGCGCGCAACTGCTTGGTTGGAAAACCCTTTACATGCCCAATGCCGTCGCTTGGCACGTCCGCCGGGTGACCCCCGACAATCGCAACTCGCTCCCTGCCGCGATCAACCGGCATTCGGTCAAGAACCGGTTCCTGCTGCGAGTCAAGAACATGACGCCCGACCTGTTCCGGAGGAGTTTCTGGAACGCCACGGGCCGGGATCTGCTGGTCCTGGGCGGCTGCTTGATGAATGAAACTTCATCTTTACCCGCTTTCTGGGACTTGGCAAAGTCGCTACCGAGGGCGATCCGGGCTCGGCGGGCAATCATGAGCCGAAGAAAAATTTCGGACGAGGAATTGGCCGGATGGTTCGATTTTTCATCGACTTCCTGGCCATTGGCGAGCCGACATCAGGTGGCGGCGCGGCAGTAGCGAAAAAAAAATTGCTCGAGGTGTAGTTGGCGGACCCCCTGTATGGGTCTTATGGGACGGAAAGCGTCTCGTGTCCGCGTTCACTCCTTGTGCTTGATGCTGAAAAACCCTGGGCCGCCGGACCTTCTCCACGCGAAAACATTTTTCGGCCAGGGTTTTTCAGCATCGATTTCCTTCTGACGCTGCCATAGCCGGTCCGGGAATCAGGTTGGTTTCAGCGAGCGAGCTTCTTGCTGATGAAGTAGACCACCACCATTGCGTATGGCCTGAGCGGGCCGGAGGATCCCTCGCCCGACCACTTCTTCAACCGGCGCTCCCACTCGGCCTTCGAGATTTGCCCCTTCTTGCGGATCTGCGCGGTGAACCCGGCCAGGACACCCTTGCGATGCTGAACCAGGTTGGGCGAGTTCAGGTTCAATACCTCATTCAATTCGCGGTCGAACTCCGGATCAGCGGATTCGATCCGGCCGTCGCCCGTGTAGCGGATCAGTTTTTCGACGGCTTGGCCCGGCTCAGCGGGATTCCGCGACAGTGACCGCTCGCCCTTTCGCACATCGCAATGAGGATTGGGCGTTCCTTCGCTGCCGTGACAGGCGGCGAGGAGGTTGCGGTAGTCGAGTTGCCGATCGGGGTAATCCGTCTGGGATTGCCAGTGTTCGATGCGGGATCGCCCGGCCTCCGTGGATATCTCACCCAAACAGTAGCAGCAAAGATGGCGTTGTTCGTGGATCAGTGTGGCCCTCAACTCATCCTTCCCATCTTTCGCGGAGAAGTCTTTGTACGTGGCGCCCGCCGTATGCCGATAGTGAGTCAGGGAGGCGGGCTCCTTCGATTTCCGTATCGTTCTCACTACTCGTCCTCGAGCATATGCAGCATCGTCTTGGCGCGGGTGAGTTCGGGCTCATCGTGTCCCACGAGCCCCTCCGTCTTCTCGATCGCGGCGTGCGCATCCCGATATTGCTCACGGTCGATCAGTTCGAACAGGCGATGCAGTTCGGCCTCGATTTCCGAATTCCGCGAAGGCGCGTCCATCAGTTCCGCGAGCACCCGATTGGAGTCCATGCCGAACGACCGCGGCGGCGTCCAAACCGAATCGCCATGAAGCAGCCGGATCTCCTCCGGCTTCAGCTCGCCAATCACCTGCGGCGAGTGAGACGTGCAGACGAACTGGATCGCCGGAAAGGTCCGCTTCAAGTCGTGGACGACTCGTCTCTGCCACGCTGGATGGAGGTGGACATCGATCTCATCGATCAGCACCAGCCCGGGGGTGATTTCGAGAGACTCCGTTACCGCGTACGAATTCTGCGTGACGGCCTTGATCGCCAGGTCCGCCACGAGGGCCAGCATCATCCGCTGTCCGGCGCTCAGGTTGTCGAACGGGAGCCACTGGCCGCCGATCGATAGCATGGCCTGATCGCGGTCCGCGTCATAGGAAAGGTCCGTCGCGCCGGAAACACAATTCAATACCGCCTGACGCACCGTTTGAAACCCGGGACGCCACTGGCCCTGCCGGTTGCCTCTCTCGATCGACTCTCCGCGAAACCACTTGTGCAATTCAGGGAAGCGGATCCGTTCCTCGAAGCAATCGTAGAACGCGGACCAGCGCCGCGCGGGCCCGTTTTTGCTGCTCGCCCGGCTCCGCTCTCGCGAGGGGAGCCAGCCGCGCCCAGCGCCGTAGTAGCAGATCACGGGACACAAGACAGCCTCTCCCGCCGAGTCGCGCCGGTAAATCGCGCGGACTCGCGCCAGTGCGTCCTTCGCATCGGCGTTTGTAGTTCGCCGGCCATTTTCCCGGATTTGCCTGGTCCAGGTCACCGGATCGCCGCCGATGCCCCCGTTGGCGCGGACCACCACCGGCCGCCGTTCTCGGAACAGTGTGCGATCACCCGCCACTTCACTTTCCAATCGGATCTCGGTGGGCAGGATCTCGCGCCGGCTGCCCGCCAGCGTCGAATCCGGAGGTTCCACCAGCCAGATACCCGCCGCCACCGCGAGCGCCTCGAGGATCGTCGTCTTACCGGAACCATTCTCGCCAGCAAGAAGAGTGAACTGCGGGTGAAGGTCAATACTCAGCTTCGAAAACTTCTTGAAGTTCTCGATTTCGAGC
>CADECY010000048.1 GCA_902825945.1 uncultured Acidobacteriota bacterium | reverse complement strand
CCGGCTGAACGCCGCGATCAAGGTCGCCACCGAAGCCGGTGACAACGGCTCGCGCGATCTCTTCGAGAGCATCCTGACCGACGAAGAAGAGCATGTCGATTGGCTCGAAGCCCAGCTCCACTTGATGCGCGAAGTGGGCGTCGAAAACTATCTCGCGCAGCAGATCAACGGCGGCGGCAAGAGCTAGCGGATCACTGCTGAGTTTCGAGTGGTTTCGCCGAACGTTCGAAGAACTCCCGCTGTAAGTCGAGACTGGTGTGATCTGCCTTGGCGGCGCGAATCGCATTCGCCACTCCGCCGGTCCACTCCCTCATCTCGAACTCGCCGAGTTCTTTCGAAGCCACCGAGCCATCGCCAGCGTAGTGTTCGGGAAACTTCGCATACCACCAGATGCCGGTGTAGAGGCCCTGCGGCAGGTCGAGCCGCGCACGATCCTTGCCGGATTGGGCCGCGGCGCGGTCCATTCGGACTAGGTCCGGCCGGGAGACGAGCGTCTTCGAAGTCTCCGATTCGCCGGCGTGCCCGTCTGTCTTCGTCTTCTTCGCGGGACCGCCGGAGGGAGGCGCGGGGCGCAGGTATGCGTACACCACGAAGTCCTTCGGCGAGGCGAGTTGCGACTGCGAAAAGAACGGCAGCAAACTCGTGTTGCCGCCGTGGCCGTTGACGATCACGATCTTCTTGCAGCCATTTCGCGCCATCTCCGAGGTGGTCTCCTCGAGTAGGGCCAACTGCAGCCGCGCGCTATAGGCGATGGTTCCCGGTTCGTGCTTGGCCTCGAAGATCTGGCCGGCGAAATACTCCGGAAACACGACGGCGTATTCTTGTTTCGCGGCTTCGACCGAAACGTAGCGGGCATTGATCAGATCGGTTCCGAGCGGCAGGTGCGGTCCATGCTTTTCGAGCACACCGAACGGCAACAGGCAAACGCCCTGCGCGCGGCGGATCGCGGAAACGAAATCGACGGCATTCAGTTCTTCCCACTTGACCGGAAGCGGCTGTGCCCAGGCAACGGCCGAGGCGGCGAAAACCAACCAGAGTCTCATGAAACATAGAATAGTAGCTACAATCGTGGAAAGCACTTCCCAACTTCATGCCGGATAACGATCGTCCCGACGACATCAACTACATCAAGGAAGCGTTCTCCTGGCAGTACAACGTGATCGGCCTCGTGGGCGCGGCCGCCTTCGCCGCTGTGTCGGGTACCGCCTTGCCGCTCATCCTGGGCGCTGGAGTCGAGTTGATGTACCTCGCCGTCGTGCCGAACAACAGCCGTTTCCAACGTCTGATTCGCTCGCGCAAATACGAGGAGAAGAAGCAGGAACACGCCGTCAGCCTGTCAAAGCTCATCGGCGAACTGACCGTCGATGATCGGGACCGGTATGCGCGCTTCGGCCAGGTCTGCAAAGCCGTGCGAGAGAACTACCGGCGGCTGTCATCCTCGTCGCAGATGCTAGTGGCGCAGCTCGAACAAAAGCTCGACGCGTTGCAGCAGAGCTTCCTGCGCCTGCTCAACTCGACGCATGTCCACCGCGAGTACATCCGCTCTTTCGACCCGATCGCGATCGATCGCGAAGTCGGACATCTGAAGAAGAACCTCGAGCGCGAACCGGAGAAGGTGCGCGAGATCAACACGAAGCGGATCGAGATTCTGTCCAAGCGCCTCGAGAAGTTTCAGAAGATCCGCGAGAACGCCCGCGTGCTCGACGCGCAATTGAACGCGATGGAGGATGTGCTCGAGCTGATTCGCGATCAGTCGGTCACCATGCGCGATCCGCAGGAGCTCACCGGCCAGCTCGACGGATTGATGCAGAACGTCGAGTCGACGGAGAAGACCGTGCAGGAGATGGAGTCGATCATGGAACTCACCGCCGCGGCGAACGAAACGTTCGGCAACGGCGTCACGGGCTCCGAGAGGATGCGGAACTGAGCCATGGCCACCGGAATGCCCGCCTGGGCGCGTGATTTCTCGGAGAAGTATTACTCGCGCACACTTGCGATGTTCATCATCAGCGGCAACGTGCATGACATCCAGCCGATCACGCGCGACGGCAAGACCGATTATCTGCCGCTCACGAAATTCCTCGAGCAGGAAATGTTCGGCAAGCGCGACATCGTGATCCGCTACGATCGCGGCGGCGGACTCACCTTCGCCAATCCCGACATGCAGGTGGATTTCCGCCGCGCGCTCGACGCCTACGACAGCTTCCACGGGACTTCGTTCTCGAAGGGACTGCCGCGAAATCCGGACAGCGTGCTCACCATCCTCGAGAGCTTTCTGCGCGTGCGCTTGATGGACGGCAAGAAGGTCGCGGTGATCATCGATTACGCCGAGTCGATCGTGCCGCAGAACAGCGCAGGCAGTCTCTCGGCCGAGGACCGGAACGCGCTCGTGATTCTGAAGCGCTGGGCGCAGAATCCGCTGTTCCTGAAGTCCGACGCGACGATCGTTCTCATCACCGAGAACCTCACCGAGCTCAATCAGAGCATCGTGCAGAATCCCGGCGTCGCGGTGGTACCCGTCGCATTGCCCGATGAAGGCGATCGTGCCGAATTCGCGAAATGGCAACTCGCGATCACGCCGCTGCCGGAAGGCTCCGACGTGACGGCCGAATCATTCGCCAGTCTCAGTTCCGGGCTGCGCCGCATGCAGATGCAGTTTCTGATCGCGCACGCCAATCAGAACAAGCAGCCGCTCACGATGAAGTTCCTGTCGCAGCGCAAGAAGGAACTGATCGAAGCCGATTCGGGCGGACTGCTCGAGTTCGTCCAGAGCAAGTACAATCTCTCGTTCGTCGCGGGCAATGACGCCGCCAAGCAAAAACTGCGGGACGCGGTAACGGCGCTGAAGATGGGTCGCGCGGACGTGCTGCCGATGGGATACGTCATTTGCGGACCCGTGGGCACGGGAAAGTCGTTCCTGACTACCTGCTTCGCCGGCGAAGTTGGAATTCCCGCGGTGATGCTCAAGAATTTCCGCAGCATGTGGCAGGGCCAGACCGAAGGAAATCTCGAGCGCGTGCTGACGCTGTTGAAAGCGATGAGTCCGATCGCGGTGATCGTCGATGAGGCCGATGCGCAACTCGGCGATCGCGACAACTCGGGCGACAGCGGCGTTGGCAACCGCGTCTTCGCGCAGATCGCCCAGTTCATGGGCAACACAGAAAATCGCGGCAAGGTCATCTGGTTCTTGCTCACCTGCCGGCCCGATCTGCTGCCCGTCGATCTCAAGCGGCAAGGACGCGCCGAGGAACATATTGCGCTCTTTTATCCGGACACCGATGAGGAGCGCCTCGCGATGTTGCGCGCGATGCAGAAAAAGACCGGGACGGCCGAGGGATCGGAAGAAATCGAGAAGGTGTTTCTGTCGCAGCCACGACAGTTGAGCGGCGCCGATATCGAAGCGATTCTCGTGCGATCGAAGATGCGTTCGGTACTGCGCGGCGGTGACAAGGTCGAGGCACAGGATGTGACCGCGGCGCTGGAAGACTTCATCCCGCCTGCTTATCCCGAAGAGATCGACACGCAGATTCTGGCGGCGGTGCTCGAGTGCACGAGCAAGAGTCTGCTGCCGAAGAAGTATCGGGAGATGGATCGCGCCGAGATCGCCCGGCAAGCGGCGCTTCACGGGCTGTAGACTGTCCGTTATGTATCGTGTTGCCTGGTTCGCACTCGGCGTGTCGCTTCTGCCCGCGCAAGATCTCATGCGTCTGCCCGCTGGAGTCACACGCGCGGGTGAGCCGATTCCTTCGCTCGTCACCCGAGACGATTTCGACTACGGAACGAAGAAGCTGCGGATCCTCATCGCCGGTGGGGGCGCGAAGGCGATCGCCGCGATCGAGGAATACTACTCGAACGGCGGCACCGAACAGTTGCGCGCGCGCGTCGCGGTTTCGGCGCTTCCGAACGCGCCACTCGACGGATATCCGCCGCCGGGCGAACACTACAACGGCAAGGACAACGCCGAAGCACAGTATTCCTGGCGCTGGATCGGGATGCATGCGCCGGATCTCGTCGTGGTGTTGCGCGAGGGTGACACGAAGGCAACGGCGCTCGCGGAAAAGCTCGGCAGGGCGCTTGGCTCGAAGGGTGAGCCCGCCGCCGGATCGCTCGCGTTCGAACTGAGCGCGAAGGCCGCGGCGAACACCGGCACGATTCCCGCCATCGAACTCGCGCCAACGAAAGGGTTCCTGGCCAGGATCGCGGGCGCGGTGAAGCGCGCCAACTTCACCGGACCATCGGCCGCGCGCCTCGAGATCCAGAGCCGGCTGAAACGTTCTCCGCTCGAAATCGAAAAGCAGCTCGCCCAGTTCTACGGCAAGGATCTTCCGGAAGCGGTCTACATTCCGGCGATGGCGCTGGTGGGACGGCTCCGGCTCGGAGACCAGACCAGCGATGCGGCGCAACTTGCGATGGTTGAGAAGATCGTGGAGCCGTACTTCACGGGCGCGAAAGATTCCATGGCGAAAGCGACCGGCAGCCATCTCTCCGGGCACTTGATCTTCGGCCAACTCTACGATCGAACGAAGAAGTCCGGCTACCTCGACCTCGTTCGCAAGGCCGCCAACACAGGGTTCGACGAATCGGGCGCGATGCGCGAATCGATGCCGATGCACATGGAGATGAGCGACTCTGTCTTCATGGGTACGCCGATCGTTGCGATTGCGGGCCGGCTGACGGGCGATCGCAAGTACTTCGACATGGCGCTGCGCCACATGCGCTTCATGGTGAAGATGAATCTCCGCAAAGACGGTTTGCATCGTCATTCGCCGCTCGACGAAACCGCATGGGGCCGGGGCAACGGCTTCCCTGCCCTCGGGTTGGCGCTGACGCTCTCCGAACTCCCCTCATCGTTCGAAGGGTTCAACGAAGTGCTCGCCGCCTTCCGCGCCCACATGGATACGATGCTGAAACATCAGGACGCGGCGGGCATGTGGCATCAGGTGGTGGACCATCCGGAGAGCTATCGCGAGTTCACCGTGACGGCGATGACCGCGTTCGCCTTGCAGCGCGGAGTTTCGCGGGGCTGGCTCGACAAGGCACGATTCCAACCCGTGATCGATCGCGCCTGGTATGCGATCAAAGCGCGCGTCGGAACCGATGGCGGGCTCATCGACGTGTGCACCGGCACGGGCAAGCAGAAGAGCTTGCGAGAGTACTACGATCGCGGCGCGATCCTCGGTACCGATCCGCGGGGAGGCGGCATGGCGTGGCTGGTGGCTTCCGAAATGCGGTAGTTCTACCATGAATTGATGCCGAAACGCAGAGATCTGTTCTCCCTCGCGGCGCTCGCCGCCCTCCCCGCAACCGCCGCCAAGCTCCCGGATGTTACCTACTCGCCGAAGGACGCCAAGCTCACCAAAGAGCCGTTCGGCGACCTGCTGATCTACTTCGACGGACCGACCGACCAGTTGAAGTCGATGACTGCGGGCAGCCTGCGCCTGAAGGCAGGTGCCACGCCGCATCCGCCGCACAAGCATCCGGAAGAAGAATTCCTGCTCGTGACCGAAGGAACCGGCGAGATCTCGATCGAGGGTAAGATCACCAAGGTGGGTCCCGGATCCATGATGTACACCGCGGCCAACCGCCTGCACGGCATCGTCAATACCGGCAAGACGCCGATGCTGTTCTATTTCTACAAATGGCAGAAGTGATCCTATGGACTCCGTAAAATTCCTACTCCCCGAAGACCGTATCCCCAAGGCTTGGTACAACGTTGTTCCGAGCCTGCCCGCACCGCTTCCTCCGGTGCTACATCCCGGCACGAAACAACCCGTCGGACCGGCCGATCTCGAACCGCTGTTTCCGATGGCGCTCATCCTGCAAGAGGTGAGCACCGAACCGTGGATCGAGATTCCGGAGCCAGTGCGCGATGTCTACCGGCAGTGGCGCCCTTCGCCGTTGTATCGCGCGCGGCGGCTCGAGCACGCGCTCGGGACTCCGGCGCGAATCTACTACAAGTACGAAGGCGTGAGCCCGGCTGGATCGCACAAGCCGAATACCGCGGTTCCGCAAGCCTACTACAACAAAGTGGAAGGCACCAAGCGCCTCGCGACCGAAACCGGCGCCGGACAGTGGGGCTCGTCGCTCGCCATGGCTTGCGCGTTCTTCGGCATGGAATGCAAGGTTTACATGGTGCGCGTGAGCTACAACCAAAAGCCGTATCGCCGCGCGCTGATGGAAACGTTCGGCGCGAGCGTCACCGCGAGTCCGAGTAGCGAGACCGATTCGGGCCGCGCGATCCTGGCGCAGCACCCCGATTCGACCGGCTCGCTCGGCATCGCGATTTCAGAAGCGGTCGAAGTAGCGGCGAAGGATGCATCGACCAAGTACGCGCTCGGCAGCGTGCTCAACCATGTCCTGCTGCATCAGACCGTGATTGGCCTGGAATCACTCGAACAACTCGAGATGGCGGGCGATTATCCGGATGTGCTCGTCGGCTGCACGGGCGGCGGTTCGAACTTCGCGGGCATCGCCACGCCGTTCATCGGGCGGAATCTCGAAGGCAAAGCCAAGACGCGTGTCGTGGCGGTTGAACCCGCCGCGTGTCCGAGCCTCACGCGCGGCAAGTTCGCCTACGATTTCGGAGACACGTCGCACCTGACGCCACTCGTCAAGATGCACACTCTCGGGTCCACATTCGTTCCGCCGGGGATCCACGCCGGCGGACTTCGCTATCACGGCATGGCGCCGCTCGTCAGCCACATGCTCGACCTCGGACTATTCGAAGCCCGCGCCGTGCAGCAACTCGATGCCTTCGCCGCGGGCGTGCAATTCGCGCGAGCCGAAGGAATCGTGCCCGCTCCGGAAGCGAACCACGCCGTTGCCGGGGCGATCGCCGAGGCCCTGCAGTGCAAGGAAGAGGGCGTGAGCCGGTCGATCCTGTTCAATCTCTGCGGCCACGGCCATTTCGACATGCAGTCCTACATCGACTACGCGGCGGGGAAGTTGCAGAACTACGACTACCCAGCCGAGGAGATCGCGGCGGCGTTGGCAGGATTGCCGCAGGTATAGCGGGAGCAGCCGAGATCCCAACTCTCGCCCCGGTTGTCATCCGATGGCGCTGCCCACTTCTCGGTTCGGCGCGCACCCAAGTTAAATGCGCCGCATTCAATCGACTTCTCTAACACCGGCCCGGCGCTTCGGAGCGATCACTCTGTCACCCATTTGAGCAAGAGGTCCCGCGTGATGTAGGATAGGTTTTTCTCGGTGTGTGCAGCCGGAGGGCTGCCGAGCGCGTCATCACGAGGGACTATACAATGGAACCGATCCTGAAGAGCTATTTCGTCAACTTCAAGGCCGAATTCGAGATCGCCACAGAGGGTGATTCGCACAAGGATGCTTCCGCCTTCGAGCGGTTCGTGAATTATACCCTACTCAGCGTAGACTATCCAGACGCCTTCACAGCAGACACCGAACTCTTGGAATCCGTGAGCGTTGGCGGCTCCAATGACACATTTCTTGACGGAATAGCAATCGCGGTAAACGATCGACTCGTCCGCAGCATTGACGACATTAATGAGATCGCCGAGGCAAGTCGAAAACTCACTGTGGATTTCGTATTCATCCAATCGAAGATGCGCCCGAGTTTCGACATGGCGGATCTATCGACATTTGGCACCGGCGTCAAATTGTTTTTCTCAAACTCGCCGTTGCCAGAGAATGCGAAAGTCGCGGAATTCCGGCAACTAAAGGACCATATCTATGCAGACGAAAAGGTAATCAAGAAGCTCCACAGCAATCCCAGTGTTCGGCTGTACTTCGCGGGAACGGGCACTGAGCCGGACAACGACCACTTCAAAGCAATCAAGGAAGTGATCGTCAACGAGCTGAGTAAACACACCTCCTGCTATTTCGAACGTGTTGATGTGAGCATCATCGATGGCAGAGGGCTCACCAAACTCTGCAGGGAACTATCGAATAGCTTCGACGTTCAGATCAATATTCGAGACATCTTCCCACTATTTGTGGACTCAAGCACGGACGTCAAGAAGGCATACGCCTTTACATGCAACGCTCGCGAGTTCCTCAAAATCCTCACAAAAGAAGACGGACTTCTTCGCCGCTCGCTGTTTAACGATAACGTGCGAGACTACCTGGGCAATAGCGGCGCCATCAATCGCGAAATCGAGGACACAATCCAAGCGGCGCCGGACATGTTTCTACTTTGCAACAATGGTGTGACAATCGTGTGCGCGGGCTTCGAGCAGATACGAGATAAACTCGTACGCATCGAGAATCCACAGGTTGTGAACGGGTGCCAGACGAGCAACACCATTTTCAACCTCCGAGACCACTCCAACATTGACAAGCTCCAGCTATTGGTTCGGGTGATTTGCACTGAAAACCGGTCTGTTTCGAACCGCATCGTACGTGGCACGAATCGGCAGAACCAAGTACTTGAGGAGGCGTTTGAGGCTACGCTACCGTTCCATCAAGAAACTCTTGAACCATACTTTGCGGCACGAACCGACAGCACGAAGTTGTATTACGAACGACGGGCGCGCCAATACAGCAATGATCCACTCGTCAAGAGAACTCACATAGTCAACCTTCGGATCCTGACCCAGACTTTCGCCAGCATGTTCCTCGACGCACCGCACCAGTCACACAGGCACGAAGCAAAATTACTAGAGATGTACGCGGGAGACGAGGACAACCGGAGAATCTTTCGTGAGGATCATAGCCCCGCGCCGTATTTCGCCTGCGCAATGGCTTGGTACATGACCGAGAAGTCCTTTCGGGAAGACAGGATCGACAAGAAGTATCGCCCGTACAAAGCTCAACTGCTTTTGATACTCAAGCATTGCCTCGGGACTCCCACGCCCAAACTCATCAAGTCCAGAGCACTGGAAACGTACTGCGACAAGCTCTTGTCCGTCCTGGATGAAGCGCAGTTCGAGAACCAAATCCGCATCGCACTCGATGCGTTCGATGGAGCAGAACGGCGGTGGAAACATGCGGGAGGGAGCCCATACGGCATCAAGGACAATAAGGATTTTACCGACCTTTTGATCAAGGAATGCCGCGAGAGGTTCTCAAAGGACAGCGGCCCGAAGCTGCCCGACGAGGTGAGCGACTCGACACGCGGCGAGGTTCTCAACATCATTTGGCGGCACGGGCTTTGGTTCGGCTTTATTAAGCGGGGCGGCGACCTAGAGAATGTATATTTTGATAGTCGCAGCTATAGGGGAGAGGCCGACGACTTGGCGCCGGGTGCACGCGTCCGCCTGACAGTTGGCAAGAGTGACCGGGGCACATTTGCGAAATCCGTGACATTGGAGCAGCACGTCGCACCGACCAAATCGAAGTGATTGGGTTCCGGTCCAGCAGGAAGAGCCGCTCTAGAGTTGTGACGCCTATTCAACTTTGTGTGGATTCGTAGCAGGCTCCTCGCCATGGCTTGCGCGTTCTTCGGCATGGAATGCAAGGTTTACATGGTGCGCGTGAGCTACAACCAAAAGCCGTATCGCCGCGCGCTGATGGAAACGTTCGGCGCGAGCGTCACCGCGAGTCCGAGTAGCGAGACCGATTCGGGCCGCGCGATCCTGGCGCAGCACCCCGATTCGACCGGCTCGCTCGGCATCGCGATTTCAGAAGCGGTCGAAGTAGCGGCGAAGGATGCATCGACCAAGTACGCGCTCGGCAGCGTGCTCAACCATGTCCTGCTGCATCAGACCGTGATTGGCCTGGAATCACTCGAACAACTCGAGATGGCGGGCGATTATCCGGATGTGCTCGTCGGCTGCACGGGCGGCGGTTCGAACTTCGCGGGCATCGCCACGCCGTTCATCGGGCGGAATCTCGAAGGCAAAGCCAAGACGCGTGTCGTGGCGGTTGAACCCGCCGCGTGTCCGAGCCTCACGCGCGGCAAGTTCGCCTACGATTTCGGAGACACGTCGCACCTGACGCCACTCGTCAAGATGCACACTCTCGGGTCCACATTCGTTCCGCCGGGGATCCACGCCGGCGGACTTCGCTATCACGGCATGGCGCCGCTCGTCAGCCACATGCTCGACCTCGGACTATTCGAAGCCCGCGCCGTGCAGCAACTCGATGCCTTCGCCGCGGGCGTGCAATTCGCGCGAGCCGAAGGAATCGTGCCCGCTCCGGAAGCGAACCACGCCGTTGCCGGGGCGATCGCCGAGGCCCTGCAGTGCAAGGAAGAGGGCGTGAGCCGGTCGATCCTGTTCAATCTCTGCGGCCACGGCCATTTCGACATGCAGTCCTACATCGACTACGCGGCGGGGAAGTTGCAGAACTATGAATATCCAGCCGAGGAGATCGCCGCGGCGTTGGCGGGATTGCCGCCGGTGTAGCGGGAGCACGCTACGATAAAATGAGGGTGATCGAATGACCGTAACCTTGGATATTCCCGAAGAACTCGCCGTCCGGCTAGGGGACCGAGCCGAGGGCCTGACCCGTGAGGCTCTCGCCGTCGCCGCCGTCAAGGCGGGGCTCTGGTCAGAAGGCGAACTCGGGCGGTTCCTCGGGATGTCACGTTTCCGGGTTTGGCAGTTCTTGAGGGACCAAGGAGTCGATAGCCAGTATTCTTGGGAAGACTTGCAAAGCGAGCGCGAGATTTTCCGCAAGGCGGCGCACCCGTAGTGTGGGCGGTAGTGGATACCAGCCCATTGAATTATCTGATACTGATTGGCCACGTCGATCTGCTCCCCGCGATTCACGGGAACGTGTTCGTGCCTACGGGCGTGCGGAGAGAACTTCTATCGCCCGACGCTCCAGAAGCCGTCCGTGCCTGGGCCAAAGCACTTCCCCAGTGGGCTTTCGAAGTGGATCACCTCTCCTCCTTCCATGACGATCCTGCCCTCGAAGCTCTCGATCGGGGTGAACGTTCGGCGATTGCCGTCGCATTGGAACGGCGGCCATCGACACTGATCATCGACGAGTGGCCCGGCCGGCGAATTGCCGCCTTGAAGGGCCTGCCGGTAACCGGCACAATCGGCACTCTCGACCATGCCGGGCGGATGGGGCTCATCTCTTTCCGCGAGGCGATGAGACGGCTGCAGGCCACCTCGTTCCGGTGGCCGCGATCCCTCGTGGAACGGCTGCTGGCCGAGCACGACTCCCGGTAGCCGCCGAGAGTGGCACCAAGTGACTCGATTGGCGTTCGTACTCTCTCACCGGCGATTCCCAGTCATCCAGCGCACGTTCGCCCGCGAACCAATCCTGAAGAGCCCGCTGCTCGAGCCGGATACACGGCTTGGCATCGGTAACGTGAGGCAAAGAGAGCAACAGGCTCACCACCAGCACAAACGCTCGTCCATGAATCATCCAAGGTGCCCCTCCTCCTCGAGAATGCCCTGATTCGCGCCCGTGAGCAACCCTTTTGGGGCTTGCGCGGAGCACGTAACACCGTGCAACATATTGAAGGGGAAACCAGTTCTTTGGCGATCGCTGAGTCCGAGATCCGCGCGCAGTTGGCGGCCATCCTGCGGTCGGAACAGTTTGCGTCCGCGCGCAAGCTGAGCGCCTTCCTCGAATTCTCAGTCTCGTCGGCGTTATCCGGAGCCGACGTGAAGGAGGCACTGATCGGAGTCGAGGTCTACGGCCGGGAAGCGACCTACAATCCGAAGACCGACAGCATCGTCCGGGCCGAGGCAACCCGGCTACGAGCGAAACTGCGCGAGTACTACGAAGGTCCCGGCCGCGATGATCCCGTGCTGATCGACCTGCCCAAGGGCAGTTACGTTCCCGCGTTCCACTTGCGGCTGCCCGCACCTCCACCAGCCGATCCTGCCGCCGAGACGCGAACGCCACGGCAAATCCCGAGAGTATGGCTGGCTCTACCCGTAGGCTTGGTGCTGGCGTCCGGCGCATGGTGGGCACGCCAAGGACTGTTTCCGGCTCCGTCGATCGCCGTCATGCCGATTCGCGGAGCGGGCTCGGACCCCGGCATCAAGATCGTCGCCGACTCGCTGACCTCACACTTGATCAAGGCTCTGCTCGCCAGCCGGCCTTGGAAAGTGGTTGGACAGACGCCCACACTCGATCTCACCGGCGACAACCGGATGCTCGCGCCGCTGCGTAAGGACTTCCATGCGGACACCGTGCTCACGGGCTCGATCTCTGGAACGGGCGGGCACGACGCCAAACTCGTTCTCGAACTGATCAATGTGGCGGATGGCTACATGCTCTGGCGAGAAACGGTGGACCGGCCGCTGCAGAACATGGCCGACACACAGGCCGAGTTGGCCCGAAGGGCGGTGGAATCGCTCACACAGAAGTACACGGGGCGCCCCTCTCCCCCCGCGAGCACCGCATACGGGCAGGCACGCGAATTCTGGAGTTCGTACACCACCTCCGGACTTGCCCAGAGCATCCCGTACTTCGAGCAAGCCACGCGCGAGGATCCCAAGCATGCCGCCGCCTGGGCCGGGCTCGCCGACGCGTCTCAGCGCTTGGCCGACGATGCATCCGATATCGATACGCGAGACCAGGTGGAGCGAGCCCGCAAGGCGGCGGAGAAGGCTCTCTCGCTCGACGAATCCAACGCCGAAGCCCACTATGTGCTCGGACGGATCTATCTGTACAAGGACTGGAATTTCCGGGCGGGAGTCGAGCAGTTTCACCGCGCGGTCGCGCTCGACCCGAGCCGAGTGGGACCGCGAATCTCCTACGCGCAGGCGCTGACGATCGTGCGCGATCTCGAGGGAGCGCTCAGCGTCATTCGCGAAGGCCGCGCTCACCTGCCCATCCTCGGAGATCTGCTGATGCAGGAGGGCAGCATCTACTTCCTCGCCCGGAAATTCGAACGGATGGAGGAAGCCGGACGCGAAATGCTCACCCTCGACGCCGAGAATCCGTCCGCCTATTGGCTCACCGGGCTCAGTCTCGAGCTTCGGGGGAAGGTGGACGAGGCCATCCGCGAATTCGAGACCGGGCTTCGCATCGCCGCGCGCGATGACCTTCGCATCCTGTGCGCGCTGTCACACGCCTATGGCTCGAGAGGCGACCGCCAGAGGTCCCTGGCAACGCTGCGCAGAATTCTACCCGACCCGGCAAAGCCACCGACCCGATTCACGCTCTGCTACTGTGCGGCCCTGACGCATGTGAGCCTCGGAGAACGCGACGCCGCCTTCGAATGGCTCGGCAAGGCACGCCAGATCTACGACCAGTCGTTCCCGTTCCTCCTCTCCGATCCTCGCTTCGATCCGATAAGGAGCGATGCCCGCTACGCGGGTTTGGTACAACCGCTCACGGACCACCTGCGATGACGGGTCGCCCAAGCCATCTATCCCAGGTCCGGATTCTTCCACCCCGGCTCCTGCAACACGGGTGGATCCACGTGGCACGTGGCGAACACCCGCTCAACCCGCGCCACGACATCCGGACTCGCCGCTGCCACATCGCGTGACTCCGCGATATCGGCCCGCAGATCATACAACTCGACAGCCGCTTCCGGAGAGTGCCTCACCGCCTTCCAATCACCCAGGCGAAGAGCTTGCACGAGTTTCTTCCGCCGGTTGGTCTCCCAGTACAGGTACTCGTGCGGTGCTTGCGATCCGCCGGTAAGCGTGGGGGCGATCGACAATCCATCCACCCGCGCGGGCTGGGCGGCCCCTGCCAACTCCGCGAACGTCGGCAGCAGATCGTAGGACGCGCACGCATGGCTGGTCACCGCGCCTGAGCGAATTCGTCCCGGCCATCTCGCGATCATCGGCACACGGATTCCGCCTTCGTACAGATCGGTCTTGAATCCGCGGAATCCCTCCGACCCCTGGAAGGTATCGATCAGCGGACGGAACGGAGACGCCGCTCCGTTGTCGCTGGTGAAAAGCACGAGCGTCTTCCCTTCGAGTCCGAGTGAGCGGACCCGCTCCAGAATCTCGCCGACATGCCGGTCGAGCCGCGTAACCATCCCGGCGAATGCCGCCACCGGATTCGGCTGCGGCGCAAATCCGCGATCAGCGCGTTCGAACGGCTCCTCCTTGAACTTGCCGCGGTACTCGGCCAGCGAGTCCTCCGGCACCTGATACTCGTGATGCGGAATGATCGAAGGCACGTAGAGAAAGAACGGCCGCTTCTGGTGGCGCGTCATGAAGTCGAGCGCGCCCTGGTGCATCACGTCGGGCGCATACTCCTTCTGCCCGCCGCTGCGGTTCCCGCCGAGCACGAGCGGCTGCTCGTTCTTCCACAAGAACTCGGGATAGTAGTATTGCGCGTGGACCTGATGAAGCGGCCCCAGCGCCTCATCGAACCCATGCTTGGTGGGAATGCCCTCGGTGCCCATCTCGCCGAGTCCCCACTTGCCGAAAATGCCCGTCGCGTATCCGGCATCACGCAGCATCTTCGCCATCGTGAAGGTACCGGACGGCAACGGCAGTCCACCGTCGTTGCCGCGCACCGGCGTGTGTCCGGTGTGCAGACCCGTCATGAGCGCACTGCGTGACGGCGCGCATACGGTGCATCCGGCGTAGGCGTCGGTGAAGCGGAGCCCCTCGGCGGCCATCCGGTCGAGGTTCGGCGTCCGGATCTTACGTTGGCCGTAGCAGCCGAGATGCCGGTAGCCGAGGTCGTCGGCCATGATGAGGATGATGTTCGGCTTGGATTCGGTCCGGCTGCATCCGGCCAGCGTCAACGCGGCAGCGGAAGTCCGCAGGAGGTCACGCCGGGTTTGCATGGTCCGAAGTTATGCCGTCCGCGCAGGACCGCTTCGTCAGTTCCTCGATTGTTCGACCGGTGATGAGAATCGTGGGCAACTCCGGAACGTAGGCGCTGTAGCCCGTCTCGTCGCCTTCGATCACGAGTGAGTGCGTTCGTTTCAATGCTTCCGATCTCGGAAGTAGTTTAGCAATCCGGTCACGTGTTTGGGTCACCGGGTTCGGACAACGAAGTCACCACTCCTTTGGAATAATGGACGGATGCCTGTGACGCGGAGAGAGACACTACTGGGAATCGCGGCGAACGCGATGTCGCAGGAACGCAAGAGAATTCGCCTGGTGGTATTGGACGTGGGCGGAACGCTGATCGAGGACCGGGGCGATGTGCCGGCCGAGATGAAGGCGGCACTCGAGGCGCACGGCGTGAAGGCTGACCCCGCGGAGATTGCCAAGAGGCGCGGGGCGGCCAAGCGGGAAGTGATCGCGTATTTCGTGGGGAAGAAAGACGGCCTGAGCCGCGACGAAAGGGAAGTCCTCATCAGCCGGATTCATGCACGGTTTTCCGAAAGGATCATCGAGACGTACAAGGGCGTACCGCCGATTCCCGGAGTCGACGAGGCGTTGACGAAGCTGAAGGCGGATGGATATCTGCTGGCGGCGACCACGGGGTTCGATCGCGCGATCGCGGCTTCCATCTTCGGGCGCTTGGGCTGGGAGAACCGGTTCGCTGCGGTTGTGAGCAGCGAGGATGTGGCGGCAGGGCGGCCTGCGCCCTACATGATCTTCCGCGCGATGGAGCGCGCGGGCGTGGAGGATGTGCGAGAGGTCGCCGTCGTGGGAGATACGCCGCTCGATGTGCGGTCCGGGCGGAACGCGGGAGTGGCCATCGTAGTCGGCGTGTTGAGCGGAGCCGGGACGAAACAGAATCTGGAGAAAGAAGGTCCGACACGGGTGGTGAGGAGCGTCGCGGAGGTTCCTGCGTTGTTGGGCTTCTCCGGCCGGTAATCCCGAGCCGGCCGAATGCTACCATCTGGAAATGCCCGCGGACTACATCATGATCGGCGGCTTTCTGGGAGCCGGAAAAACGACCGCGATCGCGCGACTCGCGCAACACCTCACCGCGAACGGACGCCGCGTGGGCCTGATCACCAACGATCAGAGTCAGGGCTTGGTCGATACCACGATCCTGCGCGCGCAAGGCCATTCGGTCGAAGAGATCACCGGCGGTTGCTTCTGCTGCCGATTCAATTCGTTGGTCGAAGCGTCGGAGAAACTCACCACGCAAACCGCGCCCGAAGTCTTCATCGCCGAGCCCGTGGGAAGCTGCACCGATCTCCGCGCCGCGGTCTCCTATCCGTTGCGCCGCCTGTACGGTGAGAACTTCGCGGTCGCGCCGCTCAGCGTACTCGTCGATCCGATTCGCGCCGAACGAATCCTCGGACTCGCGCCCGGAAAGGCATTCTCTCCGAAGGTCCTCTACGTATATGACCGGCAACTCGAAGAAGCCGACATCATCGTGGTCAACAAGAGCGATCTGCTCGACGAAACACGGCTCGCGCGCCTGCTCGACGCTCTGCGCACGGCGTATCCACGCGCCGAGGTCATGGCCGCTTCCGCGCGCAGCGGCATGGGCCTCGAAGCGTGGTTCGACCGCGTGACCTCGACCGAGTCCGGCGATCGTACCGCGCCTGAGGTCGACTATGAAGTCTACGCCGAAGGCGAAGCGCTTCTCGGCTGGTTCAACGCCACGTGCCGCGTGACAGCAAACGAGCCGTTCGACGGCAACGAACTCCTGCTCGCGATCGGCAATCGAATTCACGAAAAGCTCGCCGCGCACGAATTCGAGATCGCGCACTTCAAGATGACGCTCTCGCCCGACGAAGACGGCGGCGACCTAGGTGTGCTGAATCTCGTCCGCACCGACGCCGTTCCGGAACTCGCGCATGCGTTGCGCGAACCGCTCGACGCCGCCGAACTGCTTGTCAACCTGCGCGCGGAGGGCGATCCGGACCTGATTCGCGACGCCGTGGTCGAAGTTCTCGCGACAGGCGGCAATCTGGATGGTAAAGTAGAGATTCTAGTCGAGCACATGGAGCACTTCCGGCCCGCCAAGCCGACACCGACGTATCGGATGGCGGCCGTCTAAACGAGAATGTCGGATCAAACGCGCATCCTTTACTGCAACTGCTCGTACGCGCGCGTGGTTCCGCCCGCGGTCAAGGCGGAGGTGCTCGAGCGGCTTACGAAATCGGGCGTCGAATTCGAGGCTGTGCCGGACCTGTGCGAGATGTCGGCGCGGCGCGATCCACGTTTGGCCGAAATCGCCAACAACGGCGGCGTGCGCATCGCGGCGTGTTATCCGCGCGCCGTGAAATGGCTGTTCACGAGCGCGGGCTCTCCGCTGCCCGACAAACTCGTCACCATTCGAAACATGCGCACCGAAACCGCGGAGGACGTGGCGGACGCGTTGATCGAGGACATGCCGAAGGCGGCGAAGCCCGTGGCGAGTCCCACGCCCGCCGAACTGGAAGCCAAGCCCGGCTCGTGGAAGCCGTGGTTCCCGGTGATCGACTATCAGCGCTGCACCAATTGCATGCAGTGCCTGAGCTTCTGCCTGTTCGATGTCTACGGTGTTTCGAACGGCAAGATCGCGGTGCAGAACCAGACCAACTGCAAGACCGATTGTCCGGCCTGCTCGCGTGTGTGTCCGGAAGTGGCGATCATGTTCCCGAAGTATCGCCACGGCCCGATCAACGGCGAGGAAGTGAATACCGACGACATTCGCCGCGAGGTAATGAAGGTCGATATTTCGGCGCTGCTCGGGGGCGACATTTACTCGGCGTTGCGTGACCGTAGCGCGAAGGCGAAGTCACGCTTCTCGAAGGAACGTGATGACGATCGCGCGCTCAAGGAGCGTCAGGCCTGCCTCACGCAACTCGCCAAGCAGATCGGCGATCTCGACATTCCCCCGGAAGTCCTCGCTTCCCTGCCCTCGCCCGATCTGATCAAGGCGAAGGCGGAAGCGGCGCGGCAGCGGGCCGAAGACGCCCGCGCGGGCAAGGAGTCCTAAATGGTTTTCTCGTTCGCCAAACGCATGTTGACGGAAACCGACCCGAGACTGCTCGGCAAGTTTGCCTACAACTTCGGCGTGAAAGGCGTGCGCAGCGTCGAGCTTTACAAGAAGCGATTGAAGCGCGGCGAGTACTTTCCGCCGTTCCTGTTCATCAGCGTGATCTCGGGATGTCAGTTGCGCTGCCAGGGCTGCTGGGTCGATGTCGAAGCGCCGAGCAAGCGCATCTCACGATCGGAGATGAACGATCTGATCGGCGATGCGAAGAAGCATGGTAACAGCTTCTTCGGCATCCTCGGTGGTGAACCGTTCCTCCATCCGGAACTGCTCGATATCTGCGCCGACCATCCGGACTGCTACTTCCAGGTTTTCACCAACGGACAGTTGATCACCGATCAAGTCGCCAAGGGCCTGCGGGAAGTTGGGAACGTCACGCCGCTGATCTCGATAGAAGGGTCGGAGATCGTGAGCGACGAACGCCGCGGACGATTGAACGTTCTCAGCAAGACGCTTGCCGGAATCGAGGCGTGCCGCCGCAACAAGCTCATCACGGGAGTCGCGACGAGTGTTTGCCAAACCAACGTCGAACTGGTCAGCGAACCGTGGCTACGCAAGCTGATCTCGATGGGCGTTCACTACGTGTGGTTCCACACCTATCGCCCTGTCGGCCCGAAAGCGACGGTGGAACTTGCGCTGACACCCGAACAGATTCTCAAGACACGGCGGTTCATGGTCGAGATGCGCGGCAAGCTCCCCATCGCGATTGTCGACGCTTATTGGGACGATCAGGGCGAAGCTCTCTGCCCGATGGCTACCGGCGTCAGCCACCACATCAGCCCGTATGGCGATGTCGAGCCATGCCCGATCATCCAGTTCGCCAAGGAATCGATTCGCGACCGCGGCATCTTCGAGACGATGAACAATTCGGCCTTCCTCCGCGACTTCCGCCAGACGGCCGCGGCCAACACGCGCGGCTGTGTCGTGCTCGAACGGCCGGACCTCGTCGAACAGCTCGTCACCCGCCACGGCGCGCGCGACACGACACAACGCGGCACCGCGCTTGTCGAGATTCAAGCGATGCGGCCGCGTACCAGCCAACATATTCCGGGTCAAGCAGTCCCCGAAGATCACTGGGCCTACCGTTTTGCCAAGAAGCATTGGTTTTTCGGATTCGGAGCCTACACGTAGAGCGTAGGAGAAATAGGATAATGGTTGACTCCCGGAGAACCCGATGAGCACTTTCCCCGTGCTGCAGATTCCGCGTGGCGTGCCGATGCTGCCTGTCCGGCAGCCGCAGGCGAACATTCCGCAAACCCGCCCTGAGCGGGAGCGGCTCCGCCAAGCCGTCTCTCAATTCCTCGCGCGGAATCGCGAAACCATCGTGCCGCCGCTGGTGCTCGATGAGTTGCGGAAACATGCCGAGACGATGATCGCGGAGACGGGCTTCAACCCGGCTTACCGCGACTATGCGGGCGTACTCCTCAACAACGAAGTGTGGCGCGAACATCTGGCGACCGTTCCGTATGAACGGCGGCTGTTGCTGCTTCCCAAGTGCCTTCGCATCGAGGACAAGTGTCCGGCTCCGTTCGACGATTTCGGACTGCTCTGCAAACAATGCGGACTCTGCTCGATTCAGGACCTGCAGGAAGAAGCCGAGAAGCTCGGTTACGCGTGCCTGGTGGCTGAGGGATCGGCGCTCGTGATGGCGATGATCCAGACCGGCAAGATCGATGCGATCGTGGGCGTGAGCTGCTTGTCCGTGCTCGAGCGCGCCTTCCCGTACATGGAAGCGGCGGCGATTCCTGGTGTCGCCATTCCGCTGCTGCAGGATGACTGCAAGGACACGGGCGTCGACATCGAGTGGGTGTGGGATGTGATTCATCTCACGTCTGACGACAAGACGCGCCGGCTCGATCTCGACGCGATGCGCCGCGAAGTGGACACATGGTTCACGCGCGAATCGCTCGACGCGATTTTCGCGAGCGAACCCGAGGGGCAGACCGAAACGATCGCCCGCGATTGGCTCGCGCGAGCGGGCAAGCGGTGGCGCCCGTTCCTCTCGGTGTGCGCGTGGAAGGCGATGCAGGAAGATCCCGATGCCGCGATTCCGGACGATCTGAAGAAGATCGCGGTCGCGGTGGAGTGCTTCCACAAGGCCTCGCTCGTCCATGACGATATCGAGGACGAGGACGCGACCCGCTACGGCGAGGCTACTCTTCACGCCGAGCACGGAGTCGCGGTGGCGTTGAATGTGGGCGACCTGCTGATCGGCGAAGGCTATCGATTGCTCGCCGAGTGTCACGCACCCGCCTCGGTGCGAGCTCGCATGACGAAGATCGCGGCCGCCGGGCATCGTTCGCTCTGTCTCGGACAAGGAGCGGAACTCGTGTGGGCGCGCGATCCGCAACCGTTGCAGGCGCTCCAGGTGCTCGACATCTTCCGCAAGAAAACGGCTCCGGCATTCGAAGTCGCACTGCGGTTGGGCGCGGCCTACGCGGGCGCCGCCGCCGATGTGGACAAGGTACTGGTCCGGTACAGCGAGGCGTTGGGAATCGCTTATCAGATTCGCGATGATATCGAGGATCTGGATGAGACGCATGCCCCCGGTGATGTCGCCAAGCTGCGCCCGTCGCTGCCGCTCGCGGTCGCATTCGAGCGCTCCAAGGGCGAGCAGAAGGCGATGCTGTCGAAGGCATGGCGCCGCGAGCTCGGCACCGATTCCGAAGCTGAGGTCCGAGGGGCAATCGCCGATCTCAAGGCGGATGAGCGTTGCCGGAATCTCCTCGAATCCTACAAAGAACAGGCGATCCGTTCGCTGCCCGATCTTCGCAACGCCAGTCTCAAAGGCCTGTTGCGCCGCGTGATCGGAAAGATCTTCTCTCTCGAAATCAAAGGTTGGTGCAGTGAGTTTGAGGCTAGAAATGCTGCAGGTGGCGAGGCTCGCGCCGCGGCACCTCGATGATGCAGCCAGCCTCGTCATCGACTTCATTCGAGCACGTCTGAACGCGGACGGCGGATTTCAGGACCGCGCCGGTGCGAGTGACCTTTACTACACGGTCTTCGGACTGGAAAGCCTGATCGCGCTTCGTGCTGATCTCCCCGCCGCCACGCGCGGCTATCTCGAATCGTTCGGCGATGGCGCCTCACTCGACTTCGTGCATCGCTGTTGCCTGGCGCGCTGCTGGGCGAATCTGACGGGCTTCGCGGGCGCATCGTTCGATGACGTTCCCGCGGCGGCGATGCTCGCACGAATCGAGGAGCATCGCCAAACGGACGGCGGCTTCGGAAGCGTCTATCACGCCTTCCTCGCGGTCGGAGCTTGTCAGGACTTGCGTGCCGAGATCCCGAATCGAGCCCGAATCCTCGACTCGGTCCGCGCGCTCGCCACCAAGGATGGCGGATACTCGAATTTCCCCGAACTCCCGCTAGGCCAGACTCCGCCCACCGCCGCCGCAGCCATCATCTTCAAACAATTCGGTGAACCCGTCGACCCTGGACTCGGCATGTGGCTGCTCGACCGTTGCCACGAACGCGGCGGCTTCTTCGCGATGGAAGGCTCGCCGATGCCCGATCTGCTCTCGACCGCCACCGCGCTGCATGCGCTCGGATCGATGCATGTCAAGCTCGATGCGATTCGTGAGCCGTGCCTCGATTTCCTCGACAGCCTCTGGTCGAATCGCGGCGGCTTCTACGGCAACTGGAGCGACGACGTTCAGGACTGCGAGTACACTTACTACGCACTCCTCTCGCTGGGGCATCTGTGCGTGTGACGCTCGACCGGCTGGTGGAGCGGCTGCTGGCCGCGCGCACGCCCGGCGGTTACTGGGAAGGGCGTCTTTCGAGCAGCGCGCTCTCCACCGCCACCGCGATCACGGCGCTCTCGTTGCGCGGCGGACACGACGCGCTGGTGAAAGGCGGGATCGAGTGGCTCGCCCGCACGCAGAATCCGGACGGCGGCTGGGGCGACACGACGCGGAGTCACAGCAACATCTCGACCACCGCGCTTTGCTGGGCGGCGTTCGCCGCGGCTCGCGCGGACTGCGAACATCAGGGTCCGGTGCGGCGGATCGAGGAATGGATGCGAGCCAAAGCCGGTGGACTCGATCCCGATCAGCTCGCCCGCGCGATCACAAAACGTTATGGCAAGGACCGCACCTTCTCGGTGCCGATCCTGACGATGCTGGCGATCTCGGGCCGGCTGGGACCTGGGCGCGACGCTTGGCGCCATGTGATCCAGCTTCCGTTCGAGATGGCCGCGGCGCCGCATCAGTGGTATCAGTGGCTGAGCTTGCCGGTAGTCTCGTACGCTCTGCCCGCGCTGATCGCGATCGGCCAAGTTCGTCACCGCAGGCGGCCTACCTGGAATCCAGTGACGCGCGCGCTTCGATCTGTCACGCGCGAGCCGACACTGAAGCTGTTGCGCGAGATTCAGCCATCGACCGGCGGGTATCTGGAAGCGACGCCGCTGACGAGTTTCGTCACGATGAGTCTGCTGGCGGCCGGCTTGACCGAGAGCCCAGTGGTGGAGCACGGCGTCCGGTTCCTCGTGGATTCCGTGCGCGAGGATGGAAGCTGGCCAATCGACACGAATCTCGCGACATGGGCGACGACGCTTTCCGTCAACGCGCTTGCCACCGTTCCCGGGTTCGTTTTTCCGAGGCCCGATGCCGAGCGGATCCGCGAATGGTTGCTCGCGCAGCAGTACCGAGTGGAGCATCCGTACACGCACGCCGCACCTGGCGGTTGGGCATGGACAGACTTGCCCGGAGGGGTGCCGGACGCGGATGACACGCCGGGAGCGCTGATGGCGCTGCGGAATCTCGGGCCGGCGGATGAGCGGGTGCGCGACGCGGCGCGAGCGGGAGTCCGCTGGCTCGCCGGCTTGCAGAATCGCGATGGCGGCATTCCGACGTTCTGTCGCGGATGGGCGAATCTGCCGTTCGACCGCAGCAGTCCGGACCTGACGGCGCACACGTTGCAGGCATGGCACGCGTGGGTGGGCGAACTCGGGATGGAGTGGGAGTTACGCCCCGCGATCGATCGCGCGCTCGAATACCTGACCAAGGTGCAGCGCAAGGATGGAGCATGGATTCCGCTCTGGTTCGGCAACCAGGATGAGCCGTCCGAGGAGAATCCCACTTACGGCACCGCGCGCGTTGTGATCGCGCTCGCGAAGCTCGGGCATCTGGCGGCGCGGAAAGGCGCGGCCTGGTTGCTCCGCGCGCAGAACGCGGACGGCGGTTGGGGGGGCTCTACCGGAATCGTCTCGTCGATCGAAGAAACCGCGCTCGCGCTGCATGCGCTCGGTACGCTCGGAGATCCTGCGCACAGGGAGTCAATCGATCGCGGGTCCGCTTGGCTATCAGCGGCGACGGAGAACGGCGAGCAGACGCCTGCTTCGCCGATCGGATTCTATTTCGCCAAGCTCTGGTATTACGAGGATCTTTATCCGCTGATTTTCAGTGTTGGGGGATTGGGCTCCTCGATGATTCGCTGAACGTGTACTTCACGCTCTTCTTCGTTCCTTGATTCCGATCTCCAAACCAGACGCAATCCTCTCGTGTAAATGTGGCGCCGCCTACTACACCGGCACCGGCGCTTCCACACGAGAAGAAACACCGGGCAAACCATTCTGACGTGCCCCGGATGCTCCGGTCGAATGCGAATCCCCGTCAAGCGTGACAAGTCGATTCGAGTGACATGTCCGCGCTGCTGCGATGAATTCAAGATCAGTGTCAACCAATGAACTCACGAGCCGCTTTCGATCCCGAACTCCCGCAACAATTCCTCCGTGTGCTCGCCCATCAACGGCGGATGGCGCCGGTACTCCACCCCCGTCTCAGAGAACCGGATCGGATTTGCAAGCAGATCGACGAGCCCGGATCCCGACAACGGATGCGGCATCGAGATTTTCATCCCGCGATGGATCACCTGCGGGTCGGCGAACACACCAGCGATATCGTTCACGGGGCTACACGGCACGCCGAGCTTCGCCAATCCGGCGATCCACTCCGAGTTCGGGCGCGCCGACATGAGATTCCCGAGCCGCTCATTCAGGGCGTCACGATTCGCCAGGCGCGACTCGTTCGTCGCGAATCGATCATCCTCCGCGAATGCCACGTCGCCCGCAAACTCGCAGAGTTTTCGGAATTGTGCGTCATTACCCACCGCGAGGATCACGTAGCCTTCGGCGCAACGATAGAGGTTGTAGGGCGCGATATTCGGATGTTCGTTGCCCATCCGTGCCGGAGCGTTGCCCGACAGGAAGTAGTTGAGCGCGACGTTGATGAGCCACGCTACCTGCGTGTCGAGTAGCGCGAGGTCGATGTGCTGGCCTTGCCCCGTCTTCTCACGATGGTGCAGCGCCGCGAGAATCGCCACCGTCGCGTACATGCCGCACATGAGATCCGCGATGCCCACGCCGACCTTCATCGGTGGCCGATCAGGCTCGCCGGTCACGCTCATCACGCCGCCGAGCCCTTGGGCCAGAAGGTCGTATCCCGCCCGCGGCGCGTATGGCCCGGTTTGCCCGAATCCGCTAATCGAACAGTAGACGAGCCGCGGATTCGCATCCTTCAGGTCCGCGTAGCTGAGCCCGTAGCGGGCCATGTCGCCCACCTTGAAGTTCTCGATCACCACGTCGCACCGGGCAATCATCTTTCGCGCGATCTCCTGGCCGCGCGCAGTCGAGATATCGAGCGCGATCGAACGTTTGTTCCGATTCGACGTCAGGTAGTAGCCGCTCTCCACCGTGTCGTTGCCATCAGCGTCCTTCACATACGGTGGACCCCAGCGGCGCGTGTCGTCACCCACGCCCGGCCGTTCGACTTTGATCACATCGGCGCCGAGATCACCCAGCAATTGCGTGCATGACGGACCCGCCAGAATCCGGCTGAGATCGAAGACTCGAATTCCCTGTAGTGGCCCCATTCCCTATCGTTTCCCGCTCGTGTACCAGCGCTTCAGGATCTCCATCGCGGGCTTGCCCCACGGAGTCATGGAATTGTTCTCCGTGCCTCCGTAGCCGTTGGTCCCCACCTTCCACCAGTAGACGCCCTGGAACCACTGCTTGCCGTAGAAGCCTTTCAACAGCGCGTCATAGGCGTTGGCCTGCGCGGCGAGCGACAGTGGCTTTTCCGTCTCGTCCTCCCAAGGCGCGCGATGCGCGTTCTCGATCGCGCTGAATCCGGCTTCGGTGAACAGCACCGGCTTCGGAAACTTCGCCCGCACCAAATCGATCTTACGTTCGAGTGCCGCCGTCGAAAGATCGTCCGGCAGCGGATAGTAGTTGTCAAGACCGATGTAGTCGAGGGCATCCCAGAAGGCGATCGACTCGAACTCCGGACCGTGATTGGCCGCGTATACCAGCGGACCATTGTAGATCGCCCGAACGCGCGCAATCATGTCCCGCCAGCGCTCTTCGTACTTGGTGAACGATTTCAGCTCGACGCCGACGCAAAACAAATCCGCCTGAATCCGTGTGGCGAAGCCGGCGTAGTGTTCGAGGAACGCCGCATACTGCCGGAACCACTCCTGCAGCTCTTCCGGATCGGTGAGCTCCATCTCGGGTCCGCGCCAGACGTGCGGCTTGAGGAACACCTTCATGCCCTTGGCGCGAGCCGCCGCCGCGAGCATCTCCATGCCCTCGTCGTTTTCCCAACCGTGGCGAGAACTCACCGCCACCCGCACGGGATTGCGGCGGGCGAAGCCGTATGGCACGAGCGCCACGGTGTTGATGCCCCACTCCGGAAGCTTCTCGAGCATCGCGCGAGCCTCCGGCGTATCGTACCGGACTCCGCGCTCGGCAGTGAAGTTGACACCGCGATGGAAGTGGCCCGCAGGCACGGCGCGGACCGCTGGACGCGAGCACGCGGAGAGCCCGGAGAGCAGTGTCAGGAAGGCAGCGGCGGTCGTCCTCAAGTCAACGATCATAGCTCACACTTCCCCGCCCCACGGCACGCTACAATAGTGAAACTTTTTATGCTCCGCGCCCACACACGGCTCATTCCGCTGACCGCCGCGCTCATCCTGGCGGCCGGCTGCAAGAAGTCCGCCCCGCCCAATGTGGCGGCGGAGGTGAACAGCCGCGCGATCACGTTCGACGAGATCGACAAACAGTACAAGCTCCAGTTCCCGAATCCGACGCCAGAGGCGAGCGAAGACCAGATCGCGATCCAAAAGCTCGAAGTGCTGCGCTCGATGATTGACAACGAGATCATGATGCAGCGCGCTGAAAAACTAGGACTGGTAGCGCCCGACGCGGACGTGCAGGCGAAGTTCAACGATCTCAAGGCTCCCTACACGCAGGAGGAGTTTCAGAAACAGTTAGATGCCCGCAAGATCACGGCCGAGGCATTCAAGGCCCAGTTGAAGCGCGATCTCTCGATCCAGAAGCTGTTCAACAAAGAGATCACCTCGCACATCAACATCACCGACAAGGACGTGGCCGACTTTTACAACGCCAACAAGGCGATGTTCAACCTGCCCGAACCGCAGATCCACATGGCCGAAATCCTGGTGACTCCCCGGCCCGATCCCAACGTGCGGAACCTGCGAAGCGACAAGGCGCAGAACGAGGACCAGGCCAAGCAGAAGATCCAGATGATCGAAGCACGCCTCAAGCAGGGCGAGGACTTCGCCATGATCGCGCAGAATTTCTCCGAGAATCCGAACACCGCGCCGAACGGCGGCGACCTCGGCTACATCGGCGAATCATCGCTCGAACAGGCCGCGGTCGAACTCCGGCGGCTCGTGAGCCAGATGCAGCCTGGCTCGATTTCGCCGATCGTGCGCACTCAGGAGGGCTACCGCATCCTGAAGGTGGTTTCCAAGGAACCCGCCGGACAACGCCAGCTCAACGATCCCCGCGTGCAACAGACCATTCGCGAGACCATGCTCAACCGCAAGGACCAGCTCTTGAAGGCCGTCTACTACGAGATCGCCCGCAACGAGGCATCGGTCACGAACTACTTCGCGCAGCAACAATTCGCCAAGTACTCGGCGGGAGGAAAGTAGGGATTGGCAGGTTTCGAAATCGTCCAGCCGGGACGCCGCCGTCAACAACCGGACCTGAGGGCCGAGGCCGAGACCGCGCGCGCACGCGCCGATTTCGGCGTTCATCGTTCCTCCGAGTTCCTGCTCGGCTTGCAGCACTCCGATGGCTACTGGCGCGGTGACCTCACCGCCGACATCTCGCTCGAAGCCGACTACGTGCTGCTGCACCTGTGGCTCCATCAACCGGCTGCTTCCGAGTGGAATCCTCCGTCGATGCCCCGGCTGCAAAAATGCCGGGCCGAGATCCTCCGGCGGCAGCTTCCCGATGGCGGCTGGGCACTGTATCCGGGATCGGGCGCCGACATCAACCTCACGGTCAAGGCCTACACGGCCCTCAAGCTGACCGGTCAGGATCCGGACTCGGTGGAGATGATACGCGCCCGCAATGTGGCGCTCGCGCTCGGCGGTGTGCAGGCGTGCAACAGCTACACTCGGATCAACCTGAGTCTGTTCGGGCTCTTCCCGCAGAAATTCGCGCCCACGGTCCCCCCTGAAATCGTCCTGCTGCCCGGCAACGTCTTGTACGAAATGTCCTCCTGGACCCGGACGATCGTGGTTCCCTTGTCGATCGTTCAAGCCGCGGGTTCGCCCAAACGTGCGCCTGGAGGATTCACGGTGAACGAACTGTTCGTTCCCGGCAGAAAACTCAAGCTTGCCGAACGCGAAGGTCTGACCTTCCTGTTCCATCACGTCGATAAGCTGGTCAAGATCTGGGGCCGCCGCGGGTTTAAGAACCTGCGCGCCACCGCGCTGCGCGAAGCGGAGAAGTGGATGCTCGAACGCACGCGCCATAGCGACGGGCTCGGCGCCATTTATCCATCGATCATGTACATGATCATGGCCCTCGACGCTCTCGGCTATCCAGACGATCATCCCGACCTGATCGAGGCGATTCGCCAGATCGACTCGTTGATCGTCGAGCGGGACGGCAAGTTCTTCTTTCAACCCTGCGTCTCGCCGGTTTGGGATACCGCCATCGCCGTGTACGCGTTGGGCGAGGCCGGACTCGGCGATTCCGCGCAAATGAGCCAGTCCGCCGATTGGCTGATCTCGAAGGAAGTGCGGCGGCGCGGCGACTGGTCGGTGAAGCGGCCGTTCCTCGAGCCCTCGGGCTGGGCCTTCGAGTTCGCCAACGAGCACTATCCCGACATCGACGACACGGCGATGGTGTTACTCGCGTTCTGTCACGCCAAGAGCGAAGACAAGGCCCGTCAGGAACGGGTGGTGCGCCGTGCCGTGAAGTGGCTCCTCGGCATGCAATCGAACGACGGAGGTTGGGCCGCGTTCGATGTCGATAACAACTGGCAGATCCTCAACCGGCTGCCGTTCGCCGATCATAACGCGATGCTAGATCCGACGTGCCCCGACATCACGGGCCGCGTAGTCGAGGCGCTAGTGCGTTCGGGAGTCGCGCGCGAGCACGAAGCCATTCAAGCCGGCGCGCGATACTTGGTCCGTTCGCAGGAAGCCAACGGAAGCTGGTATGGACGCTGGGGCGTCAACTACGTCTACGGCACGTTCCTGGCGTTGCGCGGGCTGAGTTGGGCGGGCCAGCCGAACTCGATCGACGCGATGCGGCGTGGCGCGGCTTGGCTCGAGTCCGTTCAGAATCGCGATGGAGGCTGGGGCGAAAGCTGCGCGGGATACGCGCGAGGCGAATTCGTGAGCGCGCCGAGCACGCCCTCTCAAACGGCTTGGGCGCTACTCGGACTCGCCGCCGCCGGCGACAAGTCGTCACCACGGGTCAAACGCGGGATCGGCTATCTGCTCGACACGCAAACCGCGGCGGGCGGCTGGGACGAAGAGCTCGCGACGGGAACCGGATTCCCGAACGTCTTTTACTTGAACTATCATCTCTACCGGCACTACTTTCCGCTGTTGGCGCTTGCAGTGCTGCGGTAAACTGAAAATCCTGAATCAAGGAGAATCTCATTGCGAGTCGGAATCATCGGAACCGGAGCCATCTCGAACCTTCACGCGCTGGCCTACCAGAAGATCGGCTATGAAATCGCCTGCTGCACCGACATTTCGGAAGCCGCCGGACGTGCGTTCGCCGAGAAGAACGGCTGCGAGTTCGTCAAGACCTACGAAGAGGTGTGCCGCCACCCGAAGGTCGACTACGTCGATCTGTGCACGTTCCCGGATTTCCGCCTCCAGCCCATCGAAATCTGCGCCGAATCGAAGAAGCACATCCAAGTGCAAAAGCCGATCTCGACCAATCTCGAAACCGCCGCGAAGATGATCGCGACGGCCAAGAACGCGGGCATCACACTCGGTGTCGTGAGCCAACACCGCTTCGACGATTCGAGCCGTTTTCTGGTCAAGGCGCTCGCCGGCGGACGGCTCGGCAAAATCCTGCAAGCCGATGCCTACGTCAAGTGGTATCGGACGGCAGCCTACTATTCGCGCCCGATCAAGGGAAGTTGGGAAGTCGAAGGCGGCGGCGCGCTCATCAATCAGGCGGTCCATCAGGTGGATGTGCTGCTGTGGCTGATCGGACCCGTGAAGGAAGTTTTCGGACTTTGGCAATTGGGCTCGCTCCACAAGATCCAGAGCGAAGACGTCGTGACGGCACTCTTCCGCTACGCCAACGGCGCGCAGGGGGTGATTCAGGCATCGACGGCCTTCTGGCCCGGATACTCGGAGCGCATCGAGATCCATGGAACCAAGGGCACGGCGGTGCTGACCGGGGACAAACTCACCACCTGGGACGTACAGGATGACAGCGGTGAACCCGCGCCCGTCGATTCCGGAGTCGCCTCCGGCGCATCCGATCCGATGGCGATACCGACGCTTCCGCTGGAGCGGCAGTTCCTCGATTTCGGCAACGCGATCTCTTCCGGCAAGTCTCCGCTCGTGAGCGGCGAGGAAGGCTATCGCGCGCTCGAATTCGTGCAGGCCGTTTATCGATCGTGCCGCGAAGGACAGAAGGTCGTCCTTGGCTGAGGCCCGTCCGGCGGAAGGGTCGTGGAAGGTCCAGGTTCCGGCGTCAAGCGCCAACCTCGGGCCCGGTTTCGACGCACTCGGCCTAGCGCTGAGCGTCTACCTCACGTGCCGCTTCCGCCGTGCGCCCGGATTGAAGCTCTCCGCCCGCGGACGCGATGCCGGAGAGATCGCGCTCGATGAGTCGAACCTGATCTGGCAAACCGCGCTTCGCGTGGCACGCGACTGCGGCGAGCCGCTGCCGCTGGCGGAAATCGAGATCGACAACGCCATCCCGCTCGGAAAAGGACTCGGTTCGAGCGCCGCCGCGCTGACCGCGGGCGTGGTCATCGCCGACAAGCTGCTCTGCCTCAACTGGAAGCCGCTCCGGATTCTCAACGAGGCCGCGCACATCGAAGGTCACCCGGACAATGTCGCGGCGTGCGTGCTCGGCTCGGTGGTTGCGAGCGCGATCGATTCCGGTGGAGCGGCCCGCGCGATCCGCGTGGATCTTCCCGAGCGGTTCCAGGTCGCCGTCGTGGTGCCCGATTTCATGCTCGCGACCCGCGAGTCACGCAAAGCCCTGCCGGAGTCCTATTCGAAGCCCGATGTCGTATTCAATATTCAGCGGTCAGCGCTGCTAATCGCCGCACTGGCCTCCGGCAACGTCAGCGCGTTCCCCACCGCGCTCGAGGACCGTCTGCATCAACCGTATCGCGCGAAACTGGTGCCCGGACTCGACGAGATTCTACGTCTGCGCGCACCGGGCCTGCTCGGTTGCACCTTGAGCGGCGCGGGTCCGTCGGTTCTGGTCTTTCACGAAAAGGGCCACGACCAAGTTTGCGAACTCGTGCGCCAAATCTTCACCCTGCACGGACACCGTTCGGAAGTGTTGACGGCCCGCATCGACACGCGCGGCTACTCGATCGAGGAGGATCAACAACCATGGATGTAGGCGCGAAGGCTCTCGCCGAACTCGGAATCCCGGCACGCGACCCCGCTGACTCACCGAGTTCGGACAAGCGCTTCCCCGACGGCGGCGAATACCGGATCGAGATCCCGTCAACCGAAGGACCACGCTCGCTCGCCGCCGTGATCGATGAAGCGCTCAAGCGGCACGTCCCCGTGCATCGCGTCTCGCAAGGTTCCGGCATCATGCTGATGACCGATGACGAGATCCGCGAAATGCTGTTGATCGGGCGAAACGAACGGATGGAGGTGAATCTGTTCGTGGGTCCGCGCGCGACGTTCGACATCGGCGCGCAGGTCTTTTCCCCCGCTGGCCGGACTCTCGGGCTCAGCCTGCGCGGCGCCGATCAACTCCGCTTCGCCCTGGCGGATGTCGCCCGCGGTTGCGAGTTCGGCCTGCGCAGCGTGTTGGTCTCCGACATCGGCAGCCTGCAGGTGATCGCGAAAATGCGCGAAACCGGAGAGCTTCCGAAGAACCTGATCATCAAGACGAGCGTGATGATGGCGCCGTGCAATCCGGCGAGCGCGAAACTACTCGAGGATCTCGGAGCCGACACGATCAACATCCCGTCGGATCTGACACTGCCGCAGATCGCCGGAATCCGCGCCGCCCTCACCAAACCGATCGACTTCTACGTGGAGGCGCCGGACAACATCGGCGCGTTCATCCGCTACTTCGAGATCCCGGATCTGATTCGCGTGGCGGCGCCAGTGTATCTCAAGTTCGGACTGCGCAATTCTCCGGACATCTATCCGTGCGGCACGCATATCGAGAACACCGCGCTCGCGCTGTCGCGCGAGCGGGTGCGCCGGGCGCAGATCGCGATGGAACAGATCAAGCGCCATGCGCCGGGGGCGGTGATGTCGCCGCTGGGCGCCGTGGATCTGGGTATTCCGGAGTAACAATCACCGGGCTTGGAAAGGAGCGCGAGCCCCGGCTGCGAACTAGCCGAACACGCGTTCGAAAATCCGGTCGATATTCCCCAATTGCCGCTCGAGCGAGAACGCCCGCCCGATCTGCTCGGGCGTAAGTAGCGCCGTCACCTCCGGATGCGATTCCATCACCACCCGGAAATTGCCGTCGGTCTCCCACGCCTTCATCGCTTCACCTTGCACGACCTTGTAGGCAGTCTCCCGGAGCATGCCCGCCGCCGCCAGGTCGAGCAGAAGCTGCCCCGAAAAGATCAGCCCATTGGTCAGATCGAGATTGCGCCTCATCCGTTCCGGATAGACGCGCATTCCCTTCACCAGCCAAATCGTCTTTTCGAGCAGGTAATCCGTGAGGATCGTCGAATCGGGCAGAATCACACGTTCGACCGACGAATGCGAAATGTCGCGCTCATGCCATAACGCGACGTTCTCCATCGCCGCCTGCGCGTTGGAACGGACCACACGCGCCAGTCCGCAGATCTGCTCGCACACCACCGGATTGCGCTTGTGCGGCATCGCGGACGAGCCCTTCTGGCCGACACTGAACGGCTCTTCGGCTTCCCGGACCTCGGTCCGCTGCAGATGCCGGATCTCGAGCGCGATCTTTTCGAGCGTCGCCGCGATCAGCGCCAGCGCGCAGACATAGGCTGCGTGCCGGTCGCGCGAGATCACCTGCGTGGCGATCGGAGTGGGAGCGAGCCCGAGCTTGGCGCAGATCCGTTCCTCGGCTTCGGGAGAGATATGCCCGAACGTGCCAACCGCGCCCGATGTCTTACCCACGCGGAGATCCTCGGCTGCCGTGCGGA
The DNA here is from genome assembly GCA_902825945.1 of uncultured Acidobacteriota bacterium. Taxonomy (GTDB): domain Bacteria; phylum Acidobacteriota; class Terriglobia; order Bryobacterales; family Bryobacteraceae; genus SYLY01. Next base: position 25,880 of record CADECY010000048.1, on the reverse strand, counting down.
ACCGGGTCAGGTTGCGGCGCATCTCGTCATACCAGAGCGCGATCTTCAATCCGAACGTGATGGGCTCGGCCTGAATCCCATGCGTCCGCCCGATCTGCGGGGTGTGCTTGAACTCGAACGCGCGATCCTTCAAGAGAGCCGTCAGCCGCTCGGCTCCGTCGAGGATCACCGCCGACGCGGCCTTGATCTGCAGCGCCTGCGCCGTGTCGACGACATCGTTCGACGTGAGTCCGTAGTGGAACCAGCGCGATGACTCCGCGTCGCCCGCCACCGCCATCGTCTCGGCCACCGCTGTCGTGAAGGCGATCACGTCGTGCTTCACCTCGCGCTCGATCTCGAAGATCCGTTCGACGCGGACGCCCGCGTTCTTCCTCAGCGACGCCGCGGCACCGGCCGGAACAACGCCCATCTCCGCCAGCGATTCACTCGCCGCCAGCTCGACCTCGAGCCAGCAGCGGTACTTGTTCTCATCGCTCCAGATGCGGCCCAATTCAAGCCGCGTGTATCGCGCGATCATTTAGAAAACGAAAACCTCCGATTGCTTTCGCGGCTCGGCGACAATCAGCCGCGTGCCGATTCCCCGCCGCTGGATCGCGGCATCCGCCACCAGGCGGACGATTTCGGGATGATTATTATGATCGCTCAGGTGGCCGAGGATCAGCGCCTGCGCTCCGCCGTCGAGATCGTTCACGATGAACTCGCCCACCAGATCGTTCGACAAGTGGCCCTTGCGCCCCATGACCCGCTGTTTCACCGACCACGGATAGGGACCGACCTTCAACATGTCGAGATCGTGGTTGGATTCGAGCACCATCAACTGGCAGCCGCGCATGTGGAATTTCACCGACTCCGGCAGATATCCGAGATCCATCGCCAAGCCGAACTTGAGCCCCTGCGCGCTCACCGTGAACCCAACCGGATCAACGGCATCGTGCGGAACGGTGAAGCTCTGCACTTCGAGATCACCGAATGAGATCCTGGTACCCGCTTGAAACGTCTCGATCGGCGGAGCATCTCCACCCCAATCGATGAGAGGCTGTGCCAGCCGTGTGAGGAAGACGGGGCATTTCAGTTTGCGGGTGATCGGCCCTAGTCCGGCTACGTGATCACTATGCTCGTGGGTGATGAAGATCGCGTCGATCTTTTCCGGATCCTCGCCGATCGCCCGCAGTCTCTCGAACGTTTCCTTGCGGCTGAGCCCGGCATCGATGAGGATGCGCGTATGATCCGTACCGGCGAAAGTGCAATTGCCTGAACTCGATGTAGCAAGGACGCAGACTTTGAGGATGAAGGCCTCCGAAACAAGAATCTAGCACATTGTTGCGGACCGGAACCGGGCGCTCAGAAAATCAACTGGCGCCGGTAGTCCGCCAGACTGGGATTTCCGGTCAGCAATGCGCGATTGGTGTGGTTCTTCTATTGGCGGTAGAGGAACGCCATCGCGAACGACAGTGCCTGGGATGTCCAACGCACTGGGCGACGGTAGCCGAACCCGCGCACACCGTGTTGGTCCATTCGAATGCCTGGCGCGGGGAAGCTCGGCGAAAGAACTTCTCCGGCAGCGACTGGTCATGGACGCCGCCTTGCTGGGTGGTCGGCGGCGCGATCCCCAGGTCCAGCGTGCCGCCTTGGAACATCTTGGGAATGGTAACGGCGGCACACGGTTCAGAGTGCGGAAGGGGTCGACGTATGTCGCCAGCAGAAGCACGGCGGTCGGACCGGAATCGTACCTCCGGCGAGTGCGAGCAAGGTGTAGCCGCCGAGCGAGTGGCCTGCGCGCGATCGTGGAAGCGTCGATGACTGGACCGAACACCGGACAGCCAATAGCCTGTCGATCAAAGCCCGTCTCTCCGGCCGGGATTGGTCTGATCGGTAAAGTTTCCGGGTCGCGGATGCCGGGTGCTTCCTCACCACCATCGCTACCCGCACGAAGCAGCGGCATGGTCCGGCCCGGCCACCACGCAGCCGTGCCGCGCGAGTTTCTCGGTGAGGTAAGCCGACTGCGTGTTGCATCCTCGAAAGCCGTGCGAGAAGAGCACGAGCGGACCTTTTCGCCTTCGCGTGGCGTTCCATTCAGGACTACGCTTCCGGTCCGTTGGCCTGAGTAGGGGTACCGTGCGGGTTCTCCCGAGCAGGCGTACCAGATGGCCAAGTTGCGGGTGGTCTCACAGCCCACCGAGTAGACCGCGGAGTCTGGCGGTGCCTGTCCGAATGCCGGCATGGTGCCAGCCAGGAGGAGGGCGAAGAGGGATTTCACGGTTGTGGAACGCCAGCGGCGGGAGGAAAGTTGCATGTGTTTTGCCTTGGCCGGTTCAACATCTCATCGTCCGGGCTGGGCGATGAGTTCAGGCGCAGGCGTAAACTGATGGCGATGGAAGTGTTCAAGTTTCGAGCAGGGCGTTCGCGCGATCTCGATGCCGTGGAGCGAAGCGAACTTTGGGCCGCGAAAGCAGGGCAGTTGAACGACCCTTTTGAAGCGCGCTTTACTGTGAACGGGCAGTCGTTTCGCTTCAGCGAGGCATTGGCGGGACTCGGCCGGGCGGTGAACTTGGCCAAACTGAAAGAGGCCGAAGCTGAGCTATTGAAGGCTTTCGAGAGCTTCGTTGGCGAATGCACCGGCTGGGGAGTCTGCTCCATGTCGAGGAGCCTCTTCTCCCAACAAATGTGGGCTCACTACGCAGACTCGCATCAGGGCTTCTGCTTGCAGTTCAACCTGGACCTCCTGCTCGGGTACCAAATCGGAACCATGGAAGCTATTCCGGTGAATTACGCCGCCCAGCCACCAGAATTGGGACTCACGGACATCCGGAGACTGGCGGAGTCGAGACAACATAGCGCACTACTGAAAAAGGTCATTGGAACGAAATCCACCGAATGGGGCTACGAGGAGGAAATGCGAATTGTCACGAATCGGCAGGGGCTGTACAGGTTCAACTCCGACGCCTTGGAAGCAGTGTACTTCGGTTGCCGATGTAGTGATAGCCTTCGGTCGGAATTGATGCGCAGGCTGAAGGGCCGGGGCGTCCGGTACTTCGGAATGGATACCAGCGGGTCCGCATACCGGTTGCGCGCCGTGCCCGTAGAGGATCGTTTCGCCGGGGCGCAACCGCTTTCGCAGGAGCCAGCGGAAGTCGACGCGCAACTCCTCGCCGAAGTTTCGGCACTCCCTGACGCTGAACTTCTCTTGAAAGCGATCGGCATCGCCCGCCGCGCGCCGTGTTGCCGGAGAGTTGTGTACGCGGATTCGGCCTCGGATGATCCGGAAACGGCTATCATCCACATCGAACTGCTGCAGGGCCTCCCCCAAACGCACGACACGATGAGGTTGCCGAAGGCCCGGTTGCGCGGCGAACAATGAGTCAATCCGCACTGATTCGTTCGGTTAAAGATCTCATCGTCCGAATCCGATAACTACCCTGAGACCGACATGCGAAACCGCAATGTGGTCCCCACCGGTGTCGAACGTTTTTTCGGTGCCGATGAGATCATCGTTTCCAAGACGGATCTGAAGGGAATCATCACCTACGCCAACCCCGTTTTCCTGAAAGTCGCAGGATTCCGGGAAGAAGAGATTCTGGGCAAACCCCACAACATCATCCGGCACCCCGACATGCCGCGGTGCGTCTTCAAGCTGCTGTGGGACACAGTCGGCTCGGGCCGCGAGATCTTCGCCTACGTGAAGAACATGTCGGCGAACGGCGATCACTACTGGGTACACGCGCACGTCACACCCACCTTCGGCCGCGACGGGCAGATCACCGGATACCACTCGAACCGCCGCGTCCCCTCACGCGTAGCGGTCGAAAAGGCTGAAGCCCTCTACCGCGATCTGCGCGCGGAGGAACTGCGCCAGAACGATCCCCGCGCCGCGCTCGCCGCATCGCTCGATATGATGAACCGCGCACTCGCCGCCGCAAATGTTGACTACGACCGCTTCGTCTGGAGTCTGTAAGAAATGGCCACGACAACCGAAATGACCGAGCGCGACTGGATCGTTCGCGCGGCCGATGTGTGCGAACTCGCGGCCACGGGAGACCTCGAGCCTCGAATCCTGCTCGGGCCAGCCGATGGTGAAGTGGGCCGTTTGATCCGGGGCATCAACCACCTGCTCGACATGACCGATGCCTACGTGCGCGAGTCCCGCGCGTCGCTGCAGGCCGCGGGTGAGGGGAGATTCCATCGCCGCGTGGTGCTGAGCGGAATGCTCGGCACCTTCCGCCATGCGTCCTCGGCGATCAACGATGCCACCACGGAGATGCAGAACCAGTCCCAAGCGCTCGACAACGAGCGCCGCCGCCGCGTGGGTCTTGCCTCGGAACTCGAGTCGGCCATCACCGGCGTCGTTTCGACCGTAGAGCACTCCGCGTCGGAAATCCGCGGCACCGCCGAAAGCCTCGCCGTGATGGCGGGCGAGACCACGCAGGAAGCCACTACAGTGGCCGGGGCCGCCGAACAGACGAGCACGAATGTGCAGACGGTGGCGGCGGCGGCCGAGCAACTCACCAGCACACTCACCTCCGTGGATAGCCAAACCCGCCAGTCGGCCACGCTGGCTACCGAGGCCGAGCGCGAGGCTGCCCGCACCAATCAGGTGATGGGGCAGATGCGCGACGTGTCCAACCGCGTCGGCGGCGTGGTCAAGCTGATCTCCCAGATCGCACGTCAAACCAACCTGCTCGCGCTCAACGCCACCATCGAAGCGGCTCGTTCCGGAGAGGCCGGCCGCGGTTTTGCGGTCGTAGCGGCGGAAGTGAAGAACCTCGCCCGCCAGACTGCCCAAGCCACCGAGGAGATCACCAACGGAATCGGCCTGATGCAGTCGACTACCGAGGACGCCGGGGCGGCCATCCAGGAGATCTCCGCCCGGATTCGCAACATGAGCGACATCTCCCGCGAGATAGCGGGTGCGGTGAATCAGCAGCGCGAAGCGACGGCCGAGATCAATCACCGTGTCCATCAAGTGGCGGCGGGCACCGAGTCCGTCTCCGCAAGCGCGGTGGCCGTCAGTTCGGCTGCGCAACGAACCTCTGAAGCGACCTCCGGTCTGCTCTCCGCCTCCGGACAACTGACCAATCAAGCCAAGCAACTGCGGTCCACCACCCAGAAACTGCTCGCCGAGATCCGAGGCTGATGTACGTGATATAACGGTCGAGACCGGTCTCCGGTCTCGACAATATGTCCGGCCGCCTTGCGCTCCTCCTGCTGATCGCGATCGCGGTAGTGTCGGCGGCGTCGCTTCCGGCCGACGCCCTCGCGATCCTCGAAAAGCGATGCCTGTCCTGCCATGGTCCGCGCGCCCGGATGAGCGGGCTCGACCTTTCAACCCGCGAGACCGCGATCCGAGGCGGAACCCGCGGACCCGCGATCGCGCCATCGGAACCCGCCAAAGGCTGGCTCCTGCAACGCATCGCCAAGGGCGACATGCCGCCGAACGCCCCGCTTCCCCGCACCGAACGAGAGACACTCGAGACCTGGATCAGCGCGGGAGCCGAATGGCCATCAGCCATCCGCGAACGCCGCGCCGGCAGCGATTGGTGGTCGCTGCAACCGATCCGGGTCCAACAGCCACCCGCCGCTCCCGGCACCTGGAATGCTTCGCCCATCGATCGCTGGATTCACGCCCGCCTGGCAAGAGACGGAATCACTCCGTCGCCGCAAGCCGATCGCCGCACGCTCATCCGCCGCCTCTCGCTCGATCTCCTCGGACTCCCGCCCACACCCGCCGAGATCGCCGCCTTCGAATCCGACCCGCGGCCCGATGCCTATGACCGCGCCGTCGATCGCCTGCTCTCGTCTCCACATTACGGCGAACGGTGGGCCCGGCACTGGCTCGACGTCGTCCGCTTCGCCGAAAGCGAAGGCTTCGAGCGCGACGACATGCGCGAGTTCGCCTGGCCCTATCGCGACTACGTGATCCGCAGCTTCAACTCCGACAAGTCCTACCAGACCTTCGCGCGCGAACAGATCGCCGGCGATCTCATGGAGCCCGCCACCCACGACGGCATCATCGCCACCGCGATTCTCGCATTCGGTCCGCTGGACGCTGTCGGACTCACCTCGGCGATCCCGCGCGAACGTGCCACCATTCGCGAAGATCAGCTCGAGGAGATGCTCGGCGTCGTCAGCCAAACCTTCCTCGGACTCACTGCGAACTGCGCCCGCTGCCACGACCACAAGTTCGACCCGATTCCGCAGCGCGACTACTATCGGCTCAAGGCCGCCTTCGAGGGAGTCTGGCAACCGACGCTCGACCGCTCGATCGCGGGACTCGACGAGATGTTCCCGCACGGCCGCCCGCTGCTGACGCCATCCGAGCGCGACGAGCGGGAAGGCCGCCTCGCGTCATTGCGCAACCGGATCGCGGAACTCGAAGCCCGCATCGGTGGCGAACACCGCCGCCGCACGCCGCGCCGTGAAGCCACCGGAGTCCCCCGCCCCATCTCGCTCTGGCGCTTCGATACCGATACACGCGACGAGTACGGCGCGATGCACGGGCTCGACGCCGTGGGTTTCACGGCCCGGCCCGGATCGAGAAAATCCCTGATCGCCACGGCCAAGCTCCCGGTCACGATCAAGGAGAAGACCCTCGCCGCCTGGGTTCGTTTCGACAAACCCTCCGACAAGAGCGCCACCTTCTTCGAGATCCGGAACCTCAGCGGATATCGTGGTGCATCGGTCGACGGAATCCAGTACAACGGCGGCAAGAAGCGCACTTGGACCAATACCTCGGTCGGCGGCTTCCGGACCCAGGAGGTGGGGAACGAACCCGAGCCCGGCGGTCTCGTCCACCTCGCCATCGCCTACGACGCGGACGGCACCATCCGCATCTATCGCAACGGCGCGCCCTACGGCAAGTCCTACGTGCCAGACCCTTCCACGCCCGCCGGACGGCTTCAGACCTACTTCGCCAACGATGCCGTCGCCAAGTTCTCGGTCTCCGCCGATGCCGGACTCGAAGAGGCCGCGCTCTATGACCGCGCTCTTTCGGGCGCCGAGATCGCGCGCCTGTTCGGCGCGGGTATCGAGATCCACCAACCCAGCGAAAACGCGCGGCTCGCCGTCGCTACTCTCGAAGCCGAACTCGCCTCGCTACGTGCCCAACTCGCCGCGATTCCCGAACCCAATCTCGTCTTCGCCGCCGCGGTGAAACCTGCCGAACCCACTCACGTGTTGATTCGCGGCGATGTCGAACGGCGCGGAGAGCAAGTCGGCCCCGCCGGACTCTCGTGCCTCGATGGCCGGGAAGCGAAGGACCGCCGCGAACTCGCCGAGTGGATCGCCAGCGACTCGAATCCGCTCTTCGCCCGCACCATCGTCAATCGCATCTGGCACTATCACTTCGGTGCGGGTATGGTCGAGAATCCAAACGATCTCGGTTTCAACGGCGGCGATCCATCGCATCCGGAACTCCTCGACACGCTCGCCGCGGAACTGGTCCGCAATGACTGGAGCCTCAAGAAACTCCCCCGCGCCATCGTGCTTTCGCAAACCTATCGCCAATCATCGGCATTCCGTGCTGAAGCCGCGGCGAAAGACGCCGGCTCCCGTTTGCTCTGGCGCTTCCCGCCCCAGCGCCTGGAAGCCGAAGTGGTCCGCGACTCGATGCTCGCGGCCAGTGGTACCCTCAACCCCAAGATGGGCGGCCCAGCTTTCCGGCCCTTCGAATTGAAGAAGACCGGCTCCTATCAGAACTACCAGCCCGTCGAATCGGACAACACTGAACACCAGCGCCGGACCATCTACCGCATGAACGTCAACACCGGCGGGCATCCGATGCTCGAAGCCCTCGACTGTCCGATGCCAATCGTCAAGGCGCCGCGCCGTCCGGTCACCACCACCGCGCTTCAGGCCCTCAGCCTGATGAACAACGATCTCGTGCAGCGGCAGGCCAAGGCCTTCGCGGCGCGGCTCGAACGCGAGGCTCCGGCCGGAGACGCCCGCATCGCGCTCGGATTCCAGTTGGCACTGGGGCGCGCGCCCGACGCCAGCGAGATGAACTGGAGCCGTGAGCTCATCCGTCAGCACGGGCTCGATCAGCTTTGCTGGGGCCTCTTCAACACCAGCGAGTTCCTCTATGCTCGATAAGCCTTCGCGCCGTCAATGGCTGCTCGACTCCGGCGCCGGATTCGGATGGCTCGCCGTCTCGTCGTTGTTCGCCCGAGGCCGCGCGTTTGCGGTACCCGCCAAACCTCAACCTCACTTCGCCCCGCGCGCCAAGCGTGTCATCCAGATCTTCTGCACCGGAGGCATGAGTCACCTCGACACGTTCGACTTCAAGCCCGAACTCCAGAAGCGCGACGGCAAGGCGTTCGACATGCCGACCTTCTTCGGCCAGGGCGGCAATCTGATGGCCTGCCCATGGGAGTTCAAACAGCGCGGCTCGAGCGGACTCTGGGTCTCTGGCCTTCTGCCGGAAATGGCCAAATGCGCCGACAAACTCACTCTGGTCCGCAGCATGACGGCCAAGAGCGCCAACCACATGCCCGCGATCGCGCAAATGAATACCGGCTTCATTCTCACCGGATTTCCGTCGATGGGCGCCTGGATCATGTATGGTCTCGGCGCCGACAACGAGAATCTGCCCGCGTTCGTTGTCCTGCAGGATCCGAGCGGACCACCGTGGGGCGGGCCCGTCCACTGGACCAACGGCTTTCTCCCGGCAACGACGCAAGGCACTCCGTTCCGCAGTATTGGCGATCCGGTGCCCGATCTGGCGCCACCGAAACAAGTCGCGCCCGATACACGTAAGGCCTCGCTCGAGTGGCTCGATCGCATGAATCGCAAGGACGCCGCCGCCCACCCCGGCGACAGCGCGCTCGAAGCCCGAATTCGCAGCTATGAGACCGCCGCCGGAATGCAGGTAACCGTACCTGAGATAGCGGACCTTTCGCGCGAATCCGAGGCCACGCGCAAGCTCTACGGCCTCGATGACAAAGAAACCGAACCGCACGCCCGCAACTGTCTGCTCGCCCGCCGCCTGCTCGAGCGCGGCGTACGATTCGTGCAGGTCTATCACGGCGGATCCGGCAATAGCTGGGACGCTCACGGCAACCTGAAGTCGAACCACGAGAAGATGTCGCACACCTACGACAAGCCGACCGCGGGGCTCCTGCTCGATCTCGAGTCGCGCGGATTGCTGAAGGACACGCTCGTCATGGGCATCACCGAATTCGGCCGCACCCCTGTCTCACAAGGCACCGGAGCCTCGGCCGGGCGCGACCATCATCCGGAGTGTTTCACCTCCTGGATGGCCGGCTCCGGCCTCAAACCGGGTTTCGCCTACGGCCAATCCGACGATTTCGGCCGCAAACCCGCCGAGAATCCAGTCACTCTCTACGATTTTCACGCGACGGCACTGCATCTGCTGGGGCTCGACCATGAGCGGCTGACCTTCTATCACAACGGAACGCGCCGCCGGTTGACCGACGTGCACGGGCATGTGGTCGAAGGATTGATCGGATAGCCGCGCGCTACTTCAGAAACTCGTTCGTGTAGCAGTGCGCCGGATCGACCTTCGCGGCGCGGACCTTCTCGTGGTTCTCCGCCATCACCGCCGCGACCGCCGCGGCTCCCGCCTCCGGCATTCGCCCGTCGGGCGAATACATTGCCCGCCCCGATTCGATCGCGCGCGCGTACATCGCCAAGTCGCCTCCGCTGAACTCCGCTGGCATTTTCGCCGCGATCTCCGCGGCATCATGCGAACCGATGAACTCGAGCGTCCGCCGGATCGCCCGCGCCAGCCGCCGCGCGATTTCCTGATTCCCGCCGACCCACGCTGATGTCGAATAGAAGACCGCCGCCGGATAGGTATCAGTTCCGTAGATCGCACGGACCCCTTCCGGCGTCCGCGCATCGGCCAGGATCTTCAATGGGCCCTTGCGCGCCGCCAACTGCGACATCGCCGGTTCAGCCATGATCGCCGCGTCCACCCTGCCGGTTTCCATCGCGGCCACGGCTCCGCCCGCCATCCCGATCCCCACCGCGCTCACCGCATCCGGCGCTACACCTGCTTGCCGCAACAGGTGATTCAGCATCAGATGCGATGAGGATCCTGGCGCCGAGACACCGATATTCTTCCCGCCCAACGCCGCCACCGAATCGGCGCCGCCTGCCGACACCAGCGCCAGGCCCGGATATCGCAGCATCGTCACGAACGACTTCAGACGCTTGCCCTCGGCCGCCAACTGGATCGTGTGGTCGAAGTAGCCCGAAACGACGTCGGCGCTGCCACCCATCAGGGCTTCCAACGCCTTCGCACCGCCCTGGAAGTCCACGAGTTCGGCGTCGAGCCCTTCGTCGCGGTAGTAACCGAGCTGAGCCGCGAGCGTGGTGGCCAGATAGACCAATTGTGTCTGGCCGCCGATCGCGATTCGCACCTTCGGACCTTGTTGAACCGGCGTGGCGCAACCGGCCAGGATCACGATGGCCGCCGCGGCAATCCACCTATTGAACGAAGTCATTCGTGTACGTTTCTCCCGGCGGTCTGCCGCCGCCCACGGTTTTCGACGCCGCCCTCGCCCCATCCGGATCGATGCGGCCACTCGGCAACAGCATAGCGACCGCCGTCCGCACCACCTCCCGATAGAGCTTCTCATCATCGCCGCTTTGGCCCGCTGGCAACTTCGCCAGCACGGCATCCGGGCCGTTCGTCAGCGCCCAGGCACGAGCCTCGTCGAGCGCACGGCACAGCTTCCGGGCAGTGTCCGGGTGGGCACGTAACCACTCCTGCTTGGCGAAAACCGCCGCTCCCGGGTATCTCTCGACGCCGTACGTCGCTCGGACACCCTCCGGCGTGCGGGTATCTGCGAGGATCCGGACCGTGCCTCCACGCTCGAGCGTACGCACCGTGAAGTCGCTCACCACGCCGGCCTCCACCGCGCCTCGTTCCATGGCGGCCAGCGAGCGCGAGGCCGTGCCGATCGCGACCGGTGTCACGTCGGTGGCACCGAGTCCGCTCCGTGCGAGGAGATAGTTGAGTAGGATGTGGGTCGCCGAGCCGAGCGCCGTCACTCCCACCGCCCTTCCGCGAAGATCGGCGATCGACTCGATTCCCGACCCGGCCCGTGGCGAGACCGCCAGCGCTACCATCTGCGAATTCGTGAGAGCGTAGAAGGTCCGAATCGGGGGAGCCGAGGCGTCGAGACCCGCCACCTGCTCATGGTAGCCCGACACCACGTCGAGGCTGCCGCCGATGAGCGATTGCATTGCCTTGCTCGAACCGGAGAACTCCTCGACCTGCACGTTAAGGCCGGCCTTTCCGAAGAGGCCAAGATCGCGTGCCAAATAGGCAAGAATCTGCGATGGCGACTGTTGCGCGGCGATGCCGAAGCGGACCGGTTCAGCTTTCGGACCGCCACATCCGGCGAGCAACAGTGCGAACAGGCTCCAGAGGATCGATTTGCTCAATTTATTTCAACCCATAGTACAATAAAAGACGCCTATGGAGCTGCACCCCCTCAAAGTCTTCCTCGCGGTGGCCAACGAGAAGAGTTTCTCCCGCGCTGCCGAGAAGATGCTGCGGACGCAGCCCGCAATTTCGCTGGCCGTCCAGCGTCTCGAGAGTGAATTTGGCGAGAAGCTGATCGACCGTTCGGCGAAGGAACTCCTGCTGACCGACTCGGGCCGTATCGTGCTCGAATACGCCCGCCGTTTCGAGAACCTCGAACGCGAACTCGAGACATCGCTCCGTGAGTTACGCGACAACTCGGCCGGGCGGCTGACGATCGGCGCGAACGAGTCGACATCGCTCTACTTACTCAAACACATTCAGAATTACCGGCGGATTTATCCGAAGGTCAAGGTACAGTTGCGCCGCAGCCTCTCATCCCGGATCCCCTCGGAACTCGTCGATGGCGACCTCGAACTCGGGATGCTCAGCTTCGATCCCGGAGATGACCGCCTCGTCGCCACGGTGATCTACACCGACCATCTCGCCTTCGTCCTCTCACCCAAGCATCGTTTCGCCTCGCGAGAATCGGTATCGATCGCCGAGCTCGGAATGGAGACCTTCATCGCGCACAACGTGAGTTCGCCCTATCGTGACGCTGTTTTGCGCGAATTCCAACGGAACAAAGTCCCGCTCAACATGGATGTCGAGATGCCGACGATCGAGATGATCCGGCGCATGGTGCAGCGCGACGAGGGCGTCGCGTTCCTGCCGAGGATGTGCGTCGAGCAGGAGGTCGAACAGGGAACTTTGCGCGAAGTGCGCGTGGAAGAGTTGACGGTGGAACGGCGGATCCGGCTGGTCTACCCCGCGCGACGGGCGCTGAGTCATGCGGCGAAGGCGTTTCTCGAACTGGTCCAGCGCGAGGGCTAACAAGACAAGCGCGGCGAACCGCTGAGGCCCGCCGCGCAAAATGGTTGGGTTAGCGTCCGCCGCCCGATCCGGAGTTGCCCGAGCCTGATCCGGAGCTACCCGAGCCTGATCCGGAGCTGCCCGAGCCCGATCCGGAATTGCCCGAGCCCGATCCGGAGCTGCCAGAACCTGATCCGGAGTTGCCAGAACCTGATCCGGAGTTGCCAGAACCTGATCCGGAGTTGCCGGAGCCTGATCCGGAGTTGCCAGAACCCGAGCCGGAGCTACCTGAACCCGAGCCGGAGCTGCCCGAGCCCGATCCGGAGCTGCCCGAACCCGAGCCGGAGCTACCTGAACCCGAGCCGGAGTTCCCCGAACCCGAGCCGGAGTTGCCGGAACCTGAGTTCCCATTCCGGCCACCATGATCGTCCCCGCCGGCACTGGAGCTCGAACCGCCGCTAGAACTGCTCGACGATCCGCCATTGCACGACCCGCCTGGATTCCCACAAGATCCACCCGCGACCGTTCCAGCCGTTGGCACCGGGGGGACCGCCGTCAGAGACCGCGTTTGGACCACGCCCGTCACCAGGGTTCCAAGCGTCGCCGATCGGACCGTGACCACCGCGCCCGCGGGAATCACCGGCACCGTCGCGCCATCGCGGGAGCTCAACTCGAGCTCTCCGCCTCGCATGGGCGGCGGACCAACGGTGATCTTGCCAACCACGGCCCCGCCCACCACCACATCGAGCACAGTGCCCTGCGGCACGTTCAGGTCCTCGACTTCCACCTTGAATCGCGTATCGCCGGGCCGGGTCCGGACCTCGGCCACGCCCTTCGGGCGCAGTCCGCTGATGGAACCGCCGGTGAGCGGTGTCTGAACACGGCTATCGTTCGCGCTCCCCGATCCGCCGCTCGAAGCAGTACTGCCCGAAGCCGCGCCGGAGCGGTCATCCGCGGAAGGAGAGGAGGAGGCCCCCGATGCGAATGACCGCGTCTGCACGGCCCCCGAAAGGATGGGCCCAGCCGGTCCGAGCACGCGGACGACCGCGCCATTCCGCAGAGATTGAATGAAGTCGCCGTTGCGGGAGTCGAGCTCCAGCTCGCCGCCCCGAACCGGGCCAGCGCCAACGGTGATTTGGCCCACTACCTTTCCGTCCACCTCGACGTTCAATTTGGTGCCCGGAGGCAGGTTCACGTCCTCGACTTCGACGCTCAAGCGCGTCTCGTTCCGATCGGAACGCTGCCGGAAATCGACGTGGCCGGATGGAACGACTCCTCCGAGAGAGCCTCCAGCCAGCCCAGTCCGAAGCCGGTTCACATCGTCCACCTGAGGCAGACTCACGCCGCCTGCGGCCGGCGGCTGCGCGGCTGGCGGCGCCGCGGGAGTATCGATCCGCCGCACCTGCGCGACACCGGAAAGAAGCACGCCCGTCGCGGCGCCACGGACACTGACGACGTCACCGGCGTTCACCACGGGCGCGGATTGGCCGTCACGCGTGTTCAACTCCAGTTCTCCACCGCGGGCGGGAGGCCCTGAAACCGTGATTTTGCCCACCACGGTCCCATTCACGAGCACTTCCAACTGCGTCCCGGCCGGCAGGTTCACATCTTCGACCTCGACGTTGAGGGTACGATCGGCGCCGCGCACGCGAACGTCGATGTGCCCGGAAGGCTGAAGTCCGGAGATGGCACCACCCGCAAGCGGGCTTCGCAGCCGCTGTTCGCCGGTCTGGCCGAGCATCGCGCCAGCCGTCGCAAGGGAGAAGATCAGGTTTCGGAATCTCATCTTGCCTGTTGTGACAGCGCCATGGGAGCTCCGGAACAGAAAATTCTCGCGCGAGCACACCGGCCGGCAAACGGGCCCGATGTGGCGGCGAGCGGGCCGGATGTAGTAGCCTCAACCGAAGGAGACCACCATGAAGTTCCTACTGTTCACATTGAGCGCCGCCGCGATGTTCGCGCAGGCACAGAAGGGCGCCAAGGCGCCGATGACATTCTTCGTGACGAGCGTTGGTCCGGGTAATGGAGCCAACCTCGGCGGACTCGCGGGCGCTGACGCGCACTGCCAGAAGCTCGCCGCCGCCGCGGGCGCGGGAGACAAGACGTGGCGCGCCTACCTGAGCCAGGATGCCGCCGGTGGAAAGCCAGCCGTCAATGCGCGCGACAGGATCGGCAAGGGCCCCTGGCACAACGCCAAGGGAACGCTCGTCGCTCGCGACCTCGAACACCTCCACGGAGACACCTTGGAACTCGCCCGCCTCGGCAACGTCATCACCAAGAACAATGCGGTCACCGAAAAGGGTGACTTGGTGAACGGCGTGGGCGACAAGCCCAACATGCACGACATCATTACCGGTTCCCAGCCCGATGGCCGCGCCTACGCTGACGGCAAGGATCATACCTGTAAGAACTGGACGAGCAACGGCGAAGGCACCGCGCAATGCGGACATCATGACCGCAATGGCGGCGGCATCTCTTGGAACTCCGCCCACCCGTCACGCGGCTGCAGCCAGGAGAACTTGATCGGAACCGGAGGCGCCGGCCTTTTCTACTGCTTCGCCGCCAACTGATCGCGAAGTAGCCACCGCGGAGCCGCGAGTCCGCACGGGACTGCGGCTCCGCCGACCTTTGCGGGATAGCTCCAGCGCGATATGACGGGGCAGTGACCTCACGATCGAAAGTGAGCGGTGGGGATGGGCGCTGGATCGCCGAGACAGTGAAGCCGCCGGTGTCGAGCGGCTGGCCTCACGGGCACCTGTTGGCGAGGAAAGAAGCGGCTCTCACCCCAACAGCTTCTTCACCACCGTCCCGTGGACATCCGTCAGCCGGAAATACCGGCCCTGGAACTTGTAAGTGAGCTTCGTGTGATCGACGCCGAGGCAGTGCAGGAAGGTTGCCTGCATGTCGTGAACATGGATCGGATCTTCGGTGATGTTGTACGAGAAGTCGTCGGTCTGACCGATCGAGAGGCCCGGCCGGATACCGCCGCCAGCCAGCCACCAAGCGAAATTGCGCGGGTGATGGTCCCGTCCATAGTTGGTCTCGGTCAGCTTGCCCTGGCAGTAGACGGTACGGCCGAACTCACCACCCCAGATGATCAGGGTGTCGTCAAGGAGTCCGCGGCGTTTCAGATCCGTCACCAGCGCCGCCGATGATTGATCGGTGCCACGGCACTGGAGCTTGATATTCGAGGGCAGTTCGCCGTGCTGGTCCCAGCCACGATGATAGAGCTGGATGAATCGGACTCCGCGCTCCGCCAGCCGCCGCGCGAGCAGGCAGTTCGCCGCGTAAGTGCCCGGTTTGCGCGCATCGGGTCCATACAATTCGAACGTGCTCTCGGGCTCCTTCGACAGGTCGGTGAGTTCGGGTACGCTCGCCTGCATCCGGTAGGCCATTTCGAACTGTGAAATGCGCGTCTCGATCTCCGGATCTCCGTAAGCTTCGTAGCGCATCCGGTTCAGCTTCTCGATTCCGTCGAGCATCGCGCGCCGTGTGTCGCGGTCGATGCCGTCGGGATTGCGTAGATAGAGCACCGGATCGGAGCCGGAACGGAATCGCACCCCTTGATAGTTGCTCGGCAGAAAGCCTGAGCCCCACAGGCGCGAGAACAAGGGCTGATCGGCGCCCGGCGTATTGGCGAGCGAGAGCAACACGACGAAGGCCGGCAGATTCTGATTCTCCGACCCGAGTCCATAGCTGACCCACGAGCCGAAGCTCGGCCGCCCCGGCTGCTGCGATCCGCTGTGAATGAACGTGATCGCCGGATCGTGATTGATGGCATCGGTGTGGATCGACCGTACCACCGCGATGTCGTCCGCCACCTTCGCCGTGTGCGGAATCAGTTCGCTCATCCAGGTTCCGGCTTTGCCGTACTGCTTGAAATCGAAGATCGACGGCGCGACGGGCAGCGACTTCTGACCCGACGTCATGCCGGTGATGCGCTGGCCACGCCGGATCGAATCCGGAAGCTCACTGCCGAATAGCGGCTTCAACTTCGGCTTCGGATCGAACAGATCCAGTTGCGACGGTCCGCCCGATTGGTGCAGAAAGATGACACGCTTCGCCTTCGGCTGATGATGAGGCAGCGACTTCAATCCGCTGGTCTTCGGATCGCGCTCTTCACCGGCGGCTTCGAGCAGCGAACTGAGCGCGGCCACGCCGATCCCGGTGGAGACGCGCGAAAACAGGTGACGGCGCGTGAGCGACAGTTCGAGTTCGCGGAGCAGGCTCATCGTTATTCCTTCGTGATCGTCTCGTCGAGATTCAGAATCATCGTCGCGACATTGGTCCAGGCGGCGAGTTCGCCCGGATCGAGCGACGGGTCGCGCGGTGCCTCGCCGTTCGCCAGAAGCCGCAGCGCCTTCTCCCGGCTGCCGCGATAGGTGGCGAGTTGGCGCGTGACCGCTTCCGTGAGCACCGCGGCTTCCCGCGGCTCGGGCTTGCGCGCCAGCGCCTTTTGATAGGCCCAGGCGATTCGTTTGGCCGGATCTGGCCCGCCCTCGCGGATGATCCGCTCGGCGAGCTTGCGCGCCGCCTCGACATAAGTCGGATCGTTCATCAGGATCAGGGCCTGCAGCGGCGTGTTCGTGATCGGGCGGCGCGAAGTGCACTTTTCGCGATCCGGCGCGTCGAACGTCGACATCTGCGCGGGAGGAACGGTGCGCTTCCAGAAGGTGTACATGCTGCGGCGATACAGCGCCGGGCCGTGATCCTGCCGGTATGTCTGCATCGAGAACTCCCGGCCGAACGCCATCTCTTCCCACAATCCGCCGGGCTGGTACGGAAGCACGCTCGGACCTCCGATCTTCGCATTCAACAGCCCGCTCACCGCGAGTGCGTTATCGCGGACCAGTTCCGCCGGCAGCCGGAACCGCGACATCCGCGCGAGCAGCCGGTTTTCGGGATCCCGCTCGCGCAACCCGGCCGGTACGCGCGAGCTTTGCCGGTAGGTCGCGCTCATGACGATCAACCGCTGCATCGCCTTGACATCCCACCCGGTGCGGATGAACTCGGTCGCGAGCCAGTCGAGCAGTTCGCGGTGAGTGGGTTGTTCCCCCTGCGAGCCGAAGTCCTCGGAAGTCTTCACGAGGCCGATGCCGAAGTAGTTCTGCCAGAATCGGTTCACGGTCACGCGCGCGAGCAGCGGATGATCGGCCGAGGTCAGCCAGCGCGCCAGTCCGAGGCGGTTCCGCGGCGTGTCTTTCGGCATCGGCGGCAGTGCCGCCGGAACCTCCGGCGTCACCTTCCCGGTCTTGTTCCGATAGTCGCCGCGTCCGAGCAGGAAGGTCTCCCGCGGCTTTTCCATCTCTTCCATCACCATCGACGAGGGAACCGCGTGCTCGAGGTCGAACAACCTCGCCTCGAGCTTCTTCAGGCGCGCGGCCTGTTGGCGAAGCTCATCGGGTGCGGCCCTCGCGAGGAAATGCTCGCGCAGCCTGTCCTTTTCTTCCTTGCCACGCTTGGAAGCCGGAATCTCGAGGGCGCTGGCGACTGGCCCTTCGATCGCTAGGGATGCGATCTCCTCCGGCTTCAAGGCGCGGCCGTAGACACGAAGGTCATCGATCGACCCGCGGAATCCCTTGATCTCGAGGGTGGTCTCGGGGGCTGACTCGCTATCCGCGATCTCCTCGATCGAAACTGGAACGCCGTCCAACAAGAGCTTCCCTTGACCATAGGCAAGGTGGCTCCAGCGGCTCAGAATCACCTTTTGGTGCGTACGATAATGCTTGCCTGCGTGAACGACATCGACGCGGGAACCGAGCTTTCGGTCGGGAACATACTCGACATCGCTCGTGTAGATCCGAATGCCGCCACCTTGCAAGACCGGAACCGGCTTGTCGTGATTCGGCCGCATCCAGAACGCGATCGTCGAGCCCGGCGCGAGCTTCACTTGCGATCCGAGTGTCACCGCGTCATCCGGACCGAAGCTGATCGATTTGCCGATGATGCCGCCACCGAAATTCGGCTCCGCCGACCGGCCATATTGATAGCGCCCGGAGACATCGGCGAGAGAACCGTCGAATTCGTAATGCGCGACAATACCGCTGGTGACGAGAGCCGGCGCCCGGTACGATTTTTCCCATTCGGCCTGCGCGGTGGCGATCGTCTTCTCGTCCATCGCCTTCTTCGCGGCCTTGATCTCTTCGCGAAGCCTCTCCATCTCGGTGAGTTCATCTGGTTTGCCGAGGAAGAGGAACGGAGCTGCGTTGCCGGTGGTGCCGTCGAGCCCCTTCTCCGGAATCGTATTGAAGAAGGCGAAGAAGCGATAGAAGTCGCGCTGCGAGATCGGATCGTACTTGTGATCGTGGCAACGCGCGCAGCCAATCGTCATGCCCATGAAGACGTTCGCCGTCGTCTCGAGCCGGTCGATCACGTACTCGGTCTGATACTCTTCCGGAATCGCCCCGCCTTCGAAGTTGATCATGTGATTCCGGTTGAAACCGGTCGCGAGCTTCTGCTCGCGCGTGGCGCCAGGCAGCAGATCACCCGCCAGTTGTTCGATCGTGAATTGGTCGAACGGCTTGTTCGCATTGAACGTCCGAATCACCCAGTCGCGCCAGGGCCACATGTCGCGATGAGGATCGATATGATAGCCGTGCGAATCGGCGTATCGAGCCAGATCCATCCAGTGCAGCGCCATCTTCTCGCCGTATCGCTCGCTCGTCAGCAGCCGCTCCACCACCCTTTCGTATGCCTTCGGCGACTTCTCCGCGAGGAACGCCTGAACCTCAGCGGGTGTTGGCGGCAGTCCTGTCAGATCGAAGGTGAGACGGCGCAGCAGCGTTGCCTTGTCGGCCTCCGGAGATGGCTTCAAGCCCTCGCGTTCGAGCCGCGCGAGGACAAAGCGGTCAATCTCGTTGCGGGCCCACTTGGCCGACTTGGGTTTCGGGACCTCGGGCCGCACCGGCGCGGCATACGACCAATGCGTCTCCCACTTCGCACCCTGATCGATCCACGTCCGTACCGCGTCGATCTGCTTTTCAGTCAGCACGCGTCCGGTCGCGGCCGGTGGCATTCGCATCGCCTTGTTCGCGTGACTGACCCGCAGAAAGAGCGCGCTCTCTTTCGATTTGCCGGCGACAACCCTGGCGAGCGCACCCTCCCTGGTGTCCAAACGCAGGTTCGCCATCCGTCCTTTTGCGTCCGGGCCGTGACACGAAAAGCAGTTGTCGGAAAGAATCGGGCGGACGTCGCGATTGAAGTCGACACCCTTTTGCGCGAACACCGGGAGCGCGGCAATGATCAGGAGCTTGCGGAGTTGATCCACAGGACTCAGTTTATCGCCGATGTGCCAACCATGGCGGGACTGGCGCGAACCAGTGCTTCTACGCTCCCTTTCGCAAGGCGTGACGCACGCGAATCCGCATGGCTTTCGCACTCGCGAGTTCCGCGTCGGCGTGCTGTTTCCTGGCTCGCGCCACCGCCGCGTAGCGTTCGAGCATGGGGAGGAACCGCTGGTCGTCCTGGCTCCAGGACTTCTCGAGAATCGACAGCCCGCGAGAGTAGAACTGCGCCGCGCGCTCAGGTTCTTTCATCGCCCTGTACACTTCGCCCAGGTTGACCAGAACCAAGCCCAGGTCCGGATGATGAGAAGGAGAAGATTTCTCCAACATCCCGGCCGATTCGAGCAGAAGCATTTCGGCGCGAGGCAATCGGCTCCTCGCAACGGCCAATGACGCGAGGTTGTTGAGCGTCATCGCGATTCGAGAATGGTTCGCGGGATAGTGTCTTCGCGCAATCGCCAGGGATTCGTTCAACAGGCGCTCCGCCTGATCGTATTGCTTGCGCGATTGATGGAGAGCCGCCAGATTCACCAATCCACCGGCCACGAAGGGGTGGCTCGGCCCCAACGACTCTCGCCAGATTCGGAGCGCATGCTCATACGACACGCGAGCGCCCCGCCAGTCTCCCCGAGCCTGCTGAATCTGCCCGAGCCCGTTGCGGATCGCGCCCGCCACCGGATGAAGTGGGCCCCGTGCCGCCCCGTGCGCGGCGAGTGCGTCGCGAAGCAGTTCCTCCGCGGCCCTCAGCTCGCCCTGGCTGCGTAGCACCGCTGCCAGATTGTTCCGGGCCACCGCCGTGTCGGCGTGATCGTCCCCGAGCAGGCGCTTGCGCTGCGACACCGATCGCCGGAACCACTCCTCCGCCTCGCGAAGGGATCCCTCGGCCTGCGCCAGCCGGCCCATTGCATCGGCGACAGCGGACTGATCCTTTTCGGGTTTGTCGAATGCTCGCCGCGCCTTCCATAGTCACCGTCCGGGCCTCACGCAACCGGCCGGCTGCAATGAAGACCTGCCCTATCCCGATCAGCATCCGGGCTCGCCGGACATCGCCGGGGGGAAGAAGCGCGTCCGCCATCTTCAGCGCGGCTCGAAACGTATCCTCCGCACGCACGTATTCGCCCCGAAGGGAATGGAGGGTTCCCAGGTTGCTCAATGTGACGGCCCACGCGATTTCGGATCGGCCGCGCTGCTTCCAGTGATCGAGCGCTCGTTCGTAGAGGACTTGCGCTACGCCGTAGTGGCCTGCCTGCATCTCTCTGGTGGCGAAACCGGCCAACTCCTCGGCTTCATCGTACGCATGCGTGCACGCAGGCCGCGTCAATAGAATCGCGAATAGTATGTTCCGGATCATGTGTCTATGTTGGGGCCTTGGGCCCACATCCGGAAGTAAGGGGCGGTAAAGCTGCGGACTTCTTACCGTAAGAAACCGGCCCGTCCCAGGAGGGCCTGGAAGCGTGGATGACCGCGCAACGGATCGTACACGGGGTGAACCCCGAGAGCTACGATGCTGGGTTCGCGGCGCTCAGCCGCGAACTCGAGCCAATCCAGGGCGCGATCGTATTCGCCGAGCCCCAGATGGGCGATCGCGAGAGGGACATGCTTCTCCGTGGAAAGATCGCGCAGCTTGGCGAGGTGAGCCTGCGCCTCGTCGCGGCGTCCCAGCAAGCCGTAGACCTGGCACTGAGCCCCGAGCAGGCTGGGTGAAGCCTCGCCATCGCCGCGCGCCTTTTGAAACGCCTCGAGCGCTTCCTGGTAGCGTCCCTGGAGTGAATGGATGCGGCCGAGCCCACCGTGCGCTTTCTGGAATGACGGCTCGAGTTCAAGGACGGCGCGCAACTGCTCGAGCGCGGCGCCGTAGTCGCGCCGTAACATCGCCAGATGCGCGCGACCCTCGAGAATGATCGGCGACAGCGGATCGAGCCGGTATGCCTCGGCGAGTTCGCGGGACGCCTCGTCCCAACGCCCGAGCATCGCCAGATGATCGAGCCCGTACCAGTGCCGCGCCCGGGCGTATCCCGGATTCAGTTCGATCGCCCTGCGAAATAGCCGCTCGGCCGTGTCCCAATCCCACTCGTACTGCACCCGGATCATCGCGAGCGACACGTGCGCCTCGGCCAGAAGTAGATCGAGGTCCAACGCGCGCAAAGCGTTCTCGCGAGAGCGCTCCATCGTGGGCGCGGGCGGAACATCCGCGTACTCAGCCAGAAGAGACAAGCCATCGGCCAAGCCCGCGAAGGCGACCGGGCTGGCCGGATCGAGGGCCACGGCCTCCTCGTAGCACGCGATGCTCTTGCGAATCGACTCAACGGTCCGCCGGCCCGCCAGATATCTACCTTTGAGACACAGGTTGTGCGCATCCACGTTGGCGGGTCCCGAGCGGGCTGGTCCAGCGAGAGTGAGCCGCAGCGTCGAGACGATCGACGCTGCGATCTCTTCCTGCAGGTCCAGCAAGTCGCGGAGCGGACGGCTATAGGCCTCCGACCATTTGAATTCGCCCGTTCCAGCGTCCACCAGTTGCGCCGTGATGCGGATACCGCCCGATCCACGCCGCACGCTTCCGCGGATCACGTAGTCGATGTCCAACTGCCTCCGGATTGCATCGTCATCATCTCGCCCGCGCAGTTTGGACGCGGACGGCCAGGCCAGCACGCGGAGTCCTTCCACGCGTGTCAACCGGTGGATCAATTCTTCCGTCAAGCCGTCACTGAAGTAGTCGTCTCCGGCGTCACCGCTCGAGTTGGTGAAAGGAAGCACCGCGATGGACGCCGCCTGGGCCCGCGCCGCAGCGGCCAACGGGTTGGAGCGGCGCTCCAACACCGGCACGTAGCTGCCCTTCGGCAAGCGGATCACCACTTCGTCTCCGGCACCCGGTTCCGCGTAGTAGGCCTCGAGTTTTTCCCGCAGCCTCCGCGCCTCCACGCGCACGATCGGATCCACGCGTGGATCGTAGCCAGCACCACGATCGAAGACTTCGGTCCCGACGGTGTATTCCTTGGGCGCCTCGCCCCGTAGCGCCGCCTCCACGCAGTAGGTCAGGAAACGCTGCATCCTCTCCGATTGCCGGAAGACGCGGCTCGCCCTGATTCGAGTGAGTTGCTGGCCAACCGATTCCGGCGAGAGATCCACTCATTCATGTTGCCACGTGAATCCACCAGGCAAGAACCGGTGCCGCTACAATGACCGGACATGCTCCGTTACGTGGCCTTCCTGCGCGCGATCAACGTCGGCGGACGAAGCGCCCCGATGACCGCGTTGCGCGACATCTTCACCGGACTCGGATTCGCGAACGTGGAAACATTCATCGCGAGCGGCAATGTCATCTTCGAGACGAAGTCCACCGCGATTCCGGCGATCGAGCGGAAGATCGAGGATGGGCTTACCCAAGCTCTCGGTTTCGACGCCGCTACCTTCGTGCGGACCATCGATTCGGTGGCCGCGATTGCCGCGCACCAAGCGTTTCCCGCCCACGAAGTTGCCGCGGCCGCAGCCTACAATGTCGCCCTCACGCGACCCGCGCTCTCCGGCCGGGCACGCGAGGCGCTGACAAAGTTCGAGACCGGCGTGGACCGGTTCCACGTGAACGGCGCCGAGGTCTATTGGCTCTGCCAGGTCAAGCAGAGCGAATCCAAGTTCACCAATGCCGTGCTGGAGCGCATCTCGGGTGTTCAGTCGACCATCCGCGCTCTCACCACGATCCGGAAGATCGCGGCTAAGTTCCTCGACTGAACTACGCCACGACCCGCGCGGTCCCGAGCAATTTTCCGGCATAGGCCGGGCTGTTCGGGTCCAAATAGTATGCAGTCTCTGGAGTGTTCGAATAGACAGAGCCCTCGCGTTGGAGCAATCCCAGCGCCACCAACGTATCGAGCAGGTCCATCGCATCTCGTACGGCCATTCCCACCCGCGCCGCCAAATCGGCGGCAGTGCGCGGACTCTCCGCCAACACCCGAAACACGCCGGCGCGCAATGCCCGGCCCAGGTTCATCGACGATAGATAGCCGGACGCGGAAGCGAAGATCCGGTGGGCGGATGGCGTCCGGGCGTCTCCTCTTTCCCGGCTCATTTTCATTCCTCCTGTCTCTATATGCGTAATCAGAGGGCGAATCGGGTCACCCGTCTCGAAATCTTCGCGCTGGATCACGGGTTGCCGGTCATGCTAATGTGCGAACTTGCGATCCCATGAGCCGCTATCCGCCGACGAAGTGGAGGCGCTCGATCCCCTTCCCCGCGACTTTTATCGCCGCCCGCCGGAGATCGTCGCACCGGAACTGATCGGCGCCATCATTTCCTACCGCTCCCGCACCGGGCTCGCAGCCGGGCGGATTGTCGAGTGTGAAGCCTACCTCGGGGCCCGTGACGAAGCCGCGCACGCCTATCGCGGCGTCACGGAACGTACGCGCGTTCTGTTCGGGCCTCCCGGATATTCGTACGTTTATCTCATCTATGGAATCTACGATTGCCTCAATTTCGTAACCGAGCCGGAAGGCTCGGCGGGATGCGTGCTGATCCGCGCCCTCGAACCTCTCGCCGGCCTCCAACTGATGCAGCGCCGCCGGACCAAAGCGCGGAGGATCGAAGATCTGTGCTCAGGACCGGGCCGTCTGACCCAAGCTCTCGGGATCACCACGTCTCGCGACTACGGGCTCGATGTGACCGGCTCCGGCCGGCTGTCGGTGCGTCGAGGGAAGGCACCTTCGCCGGTGGTCGAAGTAACACCGCGGATCGGGATCAACGTCTGCGTGGATTGGCCGCTGCGATTCGTCGAGGTGGGGAGCCGGTTCTTGTCCCGATAGGAGCGCAAGCGGTGGTTCACCTCATCGAGCCGGTCCGAGGATGGTAGAGTCGAGCATGCGTTGGGCTGCGTTGGCGCTCTTGACCTCACCCGCATGGAGTCAGGCGATCGTGCTGACCGGCTGTACGGTGATCGATCCCTCCAAGGGATCATCGGTTCCGCGCAGCAATATCGTGATCAGCGGCGAGCGAATCACGGCCCGGGGACCCGCGGCCTCGACGCACATACCCCGAAACGCGCGAATCGTCCCTTGTTCCGGGAAGTTCGTCATTCCCGGCTTGTGGGACATGCACGTTCACGTGGGTGAGATCGAGGAGGACTGGTTTCCGCTGTATCTCGCCAACGGAGTCACGGGGCTGCGCGAGATGGCTGCGTCCGCGAAGAATTTTCCACGGCAGCGGCGGTATCAGGACGACGTCGCGGCAGGGAGGAGATCGGGGCCTGAGCTCTTCTCCACGCTCTTTCCGATGGACACTCCGCCCATCGCCAGCGTTCGCGATGCTCGTGAAGAGGTGGCACGGCGAGCCGCGATGGGGCTGAAGTACATCAAGGTCTCCAGTGAACTCTCCCGCGCCGCCTACTTCGCCATCGCGGACGAATGCCGCCGGCGCGGACTACAATTGACGGGCCACGTACCCGATTCGATCAGCGTGAGGGAAGCAGCCGCCGCCGGCCAGGATTCGGTGGAGCATCTCGACGGCGTGATGCTCGCCTGTTCGCGAAACGAAGACGAGGCGCGGTGGAGACTGCGGGCGAACCGCTATCCGTGGAAGATGCTGGCCGACAACTTCGACCTGGACAAGACCGGCAAACTGATCGGCGAACTCCGCGAGAATGGCGTCTGGCAGACCCCGACGCTCGCCATTCACCAGGTGGCCACATTGGCCCGCGAAGGTAAGTTACCCGCCGGGTTCCGGACCGAATACGCGCGGCGCGACTACGCGAATGCGTGGCCCCGCGAAGCGCTCGAGTTCTTCCTGCCGGGACTGGACGCAGAGACTGCGCGAAGCGTGTTCGCGCTCCATCGCGACATCGTGCGCCGCATGGAGAAAGGCGGCGTGCGGATACTGGCGGGCACCGACACACCCAATCCGTACTGCATCCCCGGCTTCGCGCTGCACGAAGAGCTGGCGCTCCTGGTCGAGTCCGGACTTCCGCCCATCGCGGCGTTGCGAGCCTCGACTTCGAATCCGGCCGAATTCCTCGGGTTGACGCGCGACTTCGGTTCCATCGAGCCAGGCAAAATCGCCGACCTCGTCCTTCTCGACGCCGATCCGCTGGCGGCGATCACGAATACGTCGCGCATTCACATGGTCTTCCGCAGAGGCCGTCTGATCGATTCGGCGGCGCGGCGCGGCATGCTCGACCGTGTCCGCGCCAGCGTCGCCAGCCAGACTACTCCGCCCGCAGCGCCTCGACAGGATTGACCCGCGAAGCACGCACCGCCGGCACGAGCGCGGCCACCAGGGCCATCACCACCAGGACCGTCGCCGGGCCGGCGAAACTC
>CADECY010000047.1 GCA_902825945.1 uncultured Acidobacteriota bacterium | reverse complement strand
CAACCTTGGCCGACTACCAGAGCCGGAGTTCACCCATAGATTTCGCTGAGGAGGCGACTTGTTCATTGCGGTTGGATCCGAAAAAGGAGTTTCTGGCGCCCAGGGCCCATCGGGGGATCATAACGGATAGCCGCACTTCCATGGCGCATCTGAAGCCGTTGGATCGATGACCGAATCGGCGAGTACAAGTCTACCTCGCCCAAGGTCTCCAGTCTCCAGAACAGCGAGTTGGCCAGATCATCTTCAGCGGGGTATTCGTCGATCAATTCCACCGGCAACTCAAACCGGCGCACTCGCCAATGAGTGACACCTTCTCGGCTAGCGGCGGGTAAACCGCGACGAACGCTCGAGAGCGGCGATCCTCTGGAAGACTGCCTGAGATCCGCCTGCAGGCCGGTACCGCATCCGCCCTGATCGACAGTGATCGTGGCGAAGCGTAGGACCGTTCCGGCTCGGCCTTGCGCGGCGGCCCGCCGTCCCTCTGCCGCAGCTAAGGGCACATCAGCCAGACGATGTAGAGTCCGGCGCCTTGGTCGCGGCGGTGCTCGGGGGCGATGCCTCGGCAAGAGCCTCGATTCGCGCCGACGGCCAGCGGATTACTTCCGCATTGAGGCATCGCGGAAGCCAGCCGCGCGGTCCTTCGGGGCGCGCCTCTCACGGGCAGAATCGGTTCTCAGCAGCAACGGGTGGCATTGCTCACCCTGCCAGTCTTTGCCCGGCGCTGTCATGTTGTGAGCGTCACCGAAGCAATCCTCACCCACGCGGCACGTCCCTTCCGTCGAACGGGTACGCACCTTGGACGCCATTCACCTGGCGACCGTTCGAGAGTTGGACGATCCGCCCGCGCTCGTGACAATCGTCACGAGCGACGTGCGTGTTCGCGATAACGCCAAAGCATTGGGCCATCCCGTTGAATGAGGAGAGGTCCACGATATGACCAGCATCCCGCTCGACGCTTCGCGACTTTATGCGGCCAATCCCCGCCCACTCCTTCACAGTGGCCGCATGCGCACCGGCATGAACGAGCCTCACCTCATCACGCGTTGCTTGCGCAGCGTGACGCGGGCGAGAGTCTTCGAGAGCCCCGCCGCATCGAGAGCCTCGGTGACCGCGTCGTAGCGCGCCCGAACTCCGCTCTGCCTGCACGCAATGCGCCCCTCCGCGAGCAATTCCGCGGTGCTAGAGGAGTGGTGGTGACGGAGACGAGATCACGGCTCGCCCGGACACCCCGAAGGTTTGGTAGACTGGCCGTGATCACCGTGACAGATGCGGCGCAAATGTGGAAATGCACGGGATCGGAGACCGGAGGAAACTTGTGACTTGCTATTGCCGAACGATTCTATTGTTGTTTCTGTTGTTGTCTACCTGGGGGACGGCTGCTCTGGCGCAGACGCCGCCGAGCCAGCCCGCCATTGGCCCGGGAGGCCGTGACTACCTGCATGCCGGCGTGAGTGTGAGCGGCCCGTTCTACGCCAAGAACCAAACTGGCAACGGAGCCCTGAAGTACTACATGTTCGAGCCGAGCAGCCCCACGCCCGCGTCGGCGCCCGTCGTGCTCTTCTTGCACGGCTTTGCCGCCCTCGACCCGGCGTCGTATCAGTTCTGGTATGGGCAGATGGTATTGAAAGGCTACACGGTGGTGTGGGCGCAGTATCAGACCGACGCCATTGCTCTCGATAGCTGGAACTGGGCCAACAATGCTGCCGACGCCTTCGTCGATGCCTTGGCTCGGTTGGATCAGCCCAATCGCGTGCGTCCTCTCAAGAACGCGCAGGGCAAATACCGCACGGCCATCGTCGGCCACTCACTTGGGGGGTTCTTCGGGTTCGTGCTGGCGGCCAAGGCCACCCGCTCTTGGTGGACCCAGTTGCCCGCGCCAGAGGCGATCGTCGCCATCGAGCCCGGCGCCAAACGCCTGGTGCCTGGCGAGGATTATTCCCGGATCCCGGCCTCCACCAAGGTGCTGATGGTATCGGGCGAGGACGATACGATCAACTGCATCGACCAGGCCAACCAGATCTGGACCCGGATGACGCAAGTGCCGGACGCTAACAGGGATTTCCTGCTGGTCCGGTCGGACCGCCGGGGCACGCCACAACAGATCGCCAATCACTTCTTCCCGAATACCAGCGGCCAGGAGGACACCGCAGCCGTGGACGCCCGCGATTACTACATCACATGGAAGCTGTCGGTGGCCATGCTGAACTGCACCTTCAAGGGAACGGACTGCAACATTGCCCTCGGCAATGGATCTCTCCAGCAGACGGACATGGGCGCCTGGAGCGACGGGGTTCCTCTTCTACCCTTGTCCTACTTTAGCCACCCGGGCCTTGCGCCGGTGAACTGCGCGTTGCAGCCATGACACGCCACCACTTGGCACCCGCGTTCCTGGTCCTCGCCGCCCTGGCGGCGGCCGCGCCCCTATCGGCCGCCGGGTGCCGCGCTCCGTTCTCCGTCGGCTTCCGGATCGAGCAGGTACCTGGCGGGCCCAAAATGGCCGTCTGGTATCCCACCTCGGCGGCGGAAAAGGACTTCGCCTATTCGAAAGACCTGTCCGGGCGCGTGGCCAAGGATGGTCCGCTGGTGGACTGTGACAACCTGCCTTTGCTGGTTTTCTCGCACGGACTCGGGGGGTGCGGAACTCAGTCCATTTTCTTTACCGAGCAGATAACGCGCTTGGGCTACGTCGTGATGGCTCCGGACCATCACGACGCCTCCTGTTCCGTCGATGGTACAGGCACGCTCAGTCTGAAGGCCTCGGAGAAGTCGCTGCTGGAGCCCCAGAAGTGGACCGACTCGACCCATGCCGACCGCCGCCGGGACATCGCCGCCGTCATCGACCATGCGACAAGTCAATCTCCGTGGCGTGGCCGAATCGATCCCTCCAAGATCGGTGGCGCCGGTCACTCGCTCGGCGGCTACACCTTGCTCGGCATGGCTGGCGGGTGGCCCGCTTGGCGCGAACCGCGCTTGAAGGCGCTGCTGCTGTTCTCGCCTTACGCCATGCCCTTCTTGAGCGAAGAGCGGCTGGCGCGGGTCCGCATTCCAGTGATGTACCAAGGCGCGCAGCTCGATATCGCCATTACGCCCTTTCTGAAAGGCAAACAGGGAGCCTATGCGATGAGCAAGTCCAACCGGTACCTGCTCGAGCTCAAGGGCGGCAGTCACTTTGAATGGACCAACCTCGTTTGCATCGGAGAGAAGTCGGTGGGCGACTGCCTCCGCAAACGAAACAACGCCAGACTGATCGTCACGTATGGGGCCACGTTCCTGGAGCGGTTCCTGGATCGGGACAGGAAGGCCATGGATCGATTGAAAGGCTCCGGACTCGCAACCTATCAGCGCGCGGACCCGTCCAAGTAGTTTCCGAGGATCCGGGGAGGTACGCGAAATGATTTCTGCCACCAGTTTCCTGGCTGTGCTGTTTGTGACCACCCTGGCGTTGCCGGCCTTGGCGCAGCCAGTTTCCGGCTGCCCAGCCACGCACAACGTGGGATACAGGGTCGTCCAGGTGCCCGATGGCCCGAAGATGGCTGTGTGGTACCCGGCGACGGACCGAGAGGAGAGCGTGCGCTACTCGGCCGAGCTGTCGGGCTCGGTGGCGGTGAACGGTCAGATCTCGGGGTGTGAGCGGTTTCCCGTTGTGGTCTTTTCCCATGGGCTAACCGGGTGCGGCACCCAGTCGGTCTTCCTCACCGAACAATTGGCGCGAAGTGGGTACGTGGTTGCCGCACCCGATCACCGCGACGCCGGCTGTAGTGTCGACGGGACGGGTACGCTGAAACTGGTACCACCCGAGGAGTCCTTCTTCCAGCCGGAACAATGGACCGAGAACACGTACCTGGATCGCCGCGCCGACGTGCAAGTCGTGCTCGACTGGCTGCAACGCAACTCCGGCTTCTCATCGCGCATCGACCTGTCCCGCCTGGCGATGGTGGGCCATTCGCTGGGTGGCTACACTGCACTCGGACTGGCCGGTGCATGGCCAAGCTGGAAAGACAACCGCTTCAAGGCGATGGTGCTGCTCTCCCCGTACGTGTTGCCGTATCTGGCCAAGAACCGCCTCGGTGATGTCGATATTCCCCTCATGTACCAGGGCGCGCAGTTCGATCTCGGGGTCACTCCGTTCGTGGCGGCGCCAACGGGCGCATACTACCAGGCGCAGCCGCCGCGCTTTTTCATGGAATTGCGCGGAGGGAGCCACTTTGAGTGGACCGTGGCCCTTTGCGGCGGAACGAGCACTGTTGAACAGTGTCTGGCCCTCAAGCCGAACGCGCGCCTGATCGTCTCATACGCCCAGGAATTTCTCAATCGTTATCTGCGCGGAGACACCGCGGCACTGGCCCGCTTGAATCCGGCGGGCACAGCAACCTACAAACGCACTCTGCTCCTGAACAGCGTACCGTCGGCGAGCTTTGACGCCGAAGCTGGCGTGTCGCCGGAGTCGATCGTGACCGGCTTCAGCGAAGCGATGACCACGTCGGTGGTTGCCAACACGCAAAGCACCTTGCCGGCCCAACTCGGCAACCTGAGCGTCACGGTGAAGGACCGTCAGGGCACCACGCACCGCGGGTTGATGTTCCTCTCCTCGCCCAACCAGGTCAACTTTTTCCTTCCATCGGGCGTGGCCCCCGGCGAAGCCACGGTGACGATCAACGCCGGACTGGAGCCGGTAGCCTCGGGGAAAGTACAGGTCAACCGGATTGCCCCATCTCTCTACACGGCCGACGCTTCGGGGCGCGGCGTGGCAGCCGCCCAGTCTCTACGGGTACCGGCCGAGGGAGAACGGACTCTCGATCTGGTGTTTGACCCGAATACGCTGCAGGCAGTGCCGATCGACCTCGGCCCTCCTTCGGACGCAATCTACCTCGCGCTGTTCGGCACCGGCTTACGGGCATGGCGGGAGACGGCCACCGCCACCATTGGCGGATTGCCGGTGACGGTCTTCGGGCCGGTCGCGCACCCAAGCCAAGCCGGGCTCGACCAAGTGAATGTTGGGCCCGTGCCACGCCAACTCGCCGGAAAGGCGGACGTGGAAGTGGTGGTCACGGTGGACGGACGCCGCGCCAACCCGGTCACGGTCTCGATTCGCTGACCCGGGGTCCACGGCCGCTTCGTCAACCCGAGGAGGCTCAGGAGCGCCTGAAGCACCGCCACCACACTAGGGCAACCATCCCTGGCACGACGAGCAAACCACCTGTGGCCGGTTCCGGTATGATTGGCGCATCGCCGACCGTGGCCGTGTAGTTGGCGTCGCGCTGCGACTCCAGAAACAGGCTGAACCCACCGTTGAACGGATCATCGCTGTAGTAATCAGAGGTGATTGTGAACCGTCCACTGTTGACGAAGCCGAGTGGCGCTGCCGGATCCCAAGCCAGTTCGTATAGAGGCCCAGTGACTGTTTGACCGGGCCCCAGGATCGGATAGTCGAAGATGGCGTTGGGCGTGCCGTGCTGGAACAGGTCGGCATCGAGGCTGAGCGGAACCAGCCAGAAATCCGGGTCTTCGTTGGTAATCGAGTAGCCCCAAGAGATGGTCGAACCCGGCGGGCCGACAATGTCTGGCCCTGGGGTCAATTCGAATCTCCACTCCAGCGGCCCCGCGCTCAGGGCTCCTCCCATGAGAAATAGAACTGTGCCGGCTAAACCAGCTCGTTTGGCCAACTTCAAAGTGCTTTTCATCTTCTCCTCCGGGCGTAAACCTCGCGTGCGTCCCTCAAGGGATCATCGTTTGACTGATCGAGAAGCTGTAGTTTTGGTTGGCCAGGCTTTGAACGGTCCCCCCTTCGGCGACCGAAAAGCGCAGGACGGTAGACGGGACATTGAAATAGAGGCGGATCACGCGCGCATCCCCGATTGCCATTGGGCCGACAGTGTGCGGCAGAACCGGACTCTGGCCGGGCCCGGACAACACGGTGACGGTTCCGGTTCCCGTGAGGGTTCGCGGAGTCAGTGTTTGCAGGGTGACCTGACGAGCCGACCCGGTGCCGCTATTGGCAATCCGGATGTCGAACCAGCGGATGGTGCCGCCGCCTGATCCACTACCGACGACGGCCCCAGTGAGCCGGGGCACGCCTGGGTTCACCTCGACCGGCGCCACCATCGTGCCACCGTTGAAGCCCGCTAGTACGTACGCCGTAGCCGGCTGTGCCACCTCGGTCACCTGGACCGGGAACGTTACGGACGTGGCGCCGAACGGCACGGGCACAGGGGACTGGACCGTGATATTGGCGGCGAACAGCACGCCCAAGGCACCCAGCGTAATCACGCCGCTGCTGGCTGGCTGCGAGAGAGTCGCGGTGCACTGAGTGGTACCGGGACCGGTCAACGTGCCCGGCGTGCAGGTCAAGCCCGTCAACAGGTTCAGCGGTTGCTGCCCGCTCTTTCGTTCCAGTTCGATCAACTCCCATCCGCCAAGCGGACCCGCACCCGACCCAAGCAGATTCGAGGCGTTGGCGATGCCGGCGTAGAGGTTTCCGCTGGGCAGCAGGTTGCGCACGCCATAGCTGGTGTAGTTGCCGAACGCGTTGTCGGTTTCCAACACGGCCGGAGAATTGGGACTCTGGAAAACCGCCAGGTCGGCGCCGAAACGTTGGAATGCGAAGAACGTCTGGACCTCGATGGGTACCGTCTGGCCTAGGGCGGAGAAGATCGTTTTGCTGCCCTGCTCGGCCGAGTGGCTCCAGTCCATGCTTCCCACCCAGAGACGGTTGTCCCAAACCGTCATACTCCAGGTGTAGTTGTTGTAGGGGTTGTTGAAGCCCGGCGCGCCGTAAAGGGGGGTGCGGCGGTTAGCGGGTAGACGATTCGGCACGATCTCGAAGCGGCCGCGGGGGAGGCCGGGTCGAAATGCGGGGAGATACGGCAATCCATAGAGGAGTTGTATGTCCGGTGTCGTCTCCAGATTGTTCGCGCGGAAGATCGTGGCGGTGCGGAACGTGTTCACCGTCATGTCGATCCACTCCTGATTGGTCACCGGAGTGCCGTAGGCACCGATAGCGAGAACCGTTGAAAACCAGGGGACATGCATGCTGCCCCAGTACAGGTAACCGCCGAAGGAGGCGATGGCCCCTCCAGCGTAGGAAGCCGCAATGGCCGGATCCGGTTCGTAGTTATTAGCGGCCCAGACCTTCCGCCAGCCGTTGACGTCGGCTGCCGTCAAGCCTCCGGGCGGTACCACTGGACTCTGGTAGAGCGACGAGAGCGACGTCGGCAGCCCATTCGGCCACGTGGTCGAATACAGCCGGCCTTGGTGGAGCGCGATGTAGGCCCCTATCCCGTCCAAATTGCCCACGTTTTGAAATTGGAAGCAGGATGTACAGGGTGGCGGCGAGACCGACCCGGTCCACCGCAGCACCTGTCCGCCGATATTGTTGGCCCCCACCGGGATGTAGAGCACGCCGTTGTGCACCAACATCTGTCTGATATTGGTGAATACCGGCAGTACGCTCGAGCCGAGGTATTGCCCGGTGTCGGCCCGGTATGCAAACAGATTGAGGCCGCTGACCAAGCTGGGGCCCGCGAACAGGACCATGTTGTTGATCACGGCCGCCGCGCGAATGCCGCGTGTGATGTACATCAAGGGGTCGATACCGAGCGGGTTGGTGAGCGACACCGGCACTCGCGGCGTGATCTCGGTCACCTGCCGGGTGGTCTTGTTGTACACGAACATCTGCGGCGGCCGGAAGTCTCCGATGATTCCCGGGAGTAGCGCCGGCACGTAAGGGCTCTTGTCGAACTCGCAGGCCCACGACTCGGTCGCGTATGGCACGAGGCTGTTCGGCGGGAACAAGCCGCTCTGCGTGATGCACTGAGGATTGGCGATCGTACCGAACCAGATGTTCTGCCCCGCTTCGGCCATTGCCCATACGTAGGCTTGGTTGACCTTCGGCCGGCCGTTGTTGAAGATGCAGGGCGGCCGCGAAAACGGGGTGTTCTGGCCGATGCCCACCCAGCACTCGTCGGGTTGTGCCTTTCCTCGCAAGTAGGCGTTGGTCGTATTGAGCGGTGTTTGCGCCTCAGCGACGGTGGCCAAAACTAGGACGACAGGTATAGCCAGCGCTATTCCTCGGATCATGATCTATTCCCCCATTCTATCGGCGAAGCTTTTGCGTCTTCGTTCTCAACTCTTATTTCAAATTTTCAATCCCGCGCGGAGCGGCACGTGCCGTTCCGAGTCCGCCAGAAACTCCCGCAGTTGACCGAGCACCAGACTCGGCTCTTCGATGGCATAAAAATGCCCCGAACCTTGCTGCACTTCGTAACGGCAGCGTGGCAACAATTCATCTAGCCGCTTTGCTATTCTCTCATACGGTGAGGCTCCTCCGTAGAGCGCCAGTACCGGTACCCGAATGGAGGGGATTGTATCCTCGGTTAACCCGCAAATCTCCCGGAATTCGTGTCCGATCCGCGTCTCTTCCAGCAAGCGCTGAAGGCGCGGGGTGAGCGGACTCTGGCCGCGCCGGAATCCGGCTTGTAACGGCACGGAAAGGCTCAGCTTGATGAATTCCGTGACATCCTGCTTACTGTCGGCTTCCAGGAACCGCTCCAGAGTGATGCCGAACTGGGCCAGTTGCGATCCGTGGGTCTCCCATCCCTCCCAGTCGCGAATGATACGCATGTGGCGCAGGCAAGCCAGGCCGGTATCGAGCACGGCAACCGCCCGCACCCGCTCCGGGTGCCGCAGTGCCAGATGTAGCGAAATCGCGCCGCCGAAGCTGTGCCCCACCAGGATCGGCCGCTCGATGCCGAGATGATCGAGCAGCGCCAGCAAATCGTTGGACATATCGAGCGACGTGTAGCCGTGCTCGGTCATTTCCGTCAACCCATGTCCGCGCAGGTCGTACATCGTGACGCGATAGTCGCGTGACAGCTCCGGCAGGATCTCGACGTACCACTGGGCCAAGCACGACGTAATGCCATGGACCAGCACCACGTCGGGTCCTGCACCCTTCTGCTGATAGTGCATCTGAATCCCGTTCACCAGTGCTTTGGCCATGGCCCCTGCTCCTCCCTTGCCCTTCGTTTCGTGTTACTCGATGTAGCCCAACGCACGCAGATGCTCCATCACTTCCGCCTCCCCGCCCGGGGGCAGGGCGGGTTCCCGGGACCGGCTCACTTCTGGCTGCCGCCGCTCCGGGCTGGACATCTGGAGCGGCCGTTCGGCCCGATACGCCGCGGTGAACCAGTTCATCAGCACGGTGCCATCGAGCCCGGCCGGCACCGGGAGCCCCATCGCGTAGAGGAGCGTTGGCGCCACGTCTTCCAAACGCGCGTTTTCGAGACGCGTACCCGGCAAAATGCCAGGACCTCGGGCGGCCAGCACGCCGAGCGGATGATGCGTACCCATCGTCTCCCGCCGCTTGGCCACCAAGCCGGCGCCGCGCCGCACCGAGAAAAAGCCGTGATCGCGCAACGTCAGAGTCAAGTCCGGTGCCTGTTCCATGGCCGGGCCCTCGAAGATCTCCTCGCGCGTCCATACACGTGCGATGAGGGGCTCGCCGGTTTCGGGGTGAACGCATCGGGTCAACAACGCTTCGCGCAACTTCTCGCGAAACTCCACATACTCGCTGGCCGGCACGCCCTCGGCGGATCGCTGGCCGCTCGCCACGATGTGGATGCCGTTGCTGGCCGCTGTCAGCGCATACGCCCGCGTCCGGGTCAGATCGAAAGCAGAAAGCTGGTAGAAGTCCGGCTCCAGTTCGAAGTCGTTGTCGGCAACCACCGGCATGCTCGGCTTCCACACCAGATAGCCCTCGCGCTCGAGCCACGTGTTGATAAAGAGGACCTGATCGGTCCCCGTAAATCCATGATCCGAGGCTACTACCACGGTTGCCTCCGGGCCGGCCAACTCGCAGGCCTCGCCCAGGAAGGCATCCAACTGGCGGAAGTAGTCCCAGCAAATGCCGCGAATGCGGCTGAACCGCTCGTCGGGACGAGCGGGCGCAAGCCGCGGATCGAGGAAGGGCCACAGCAGGTGCTGGAGCTTATCCACTCCATCGAACACGATCCCGGTCAACTGGTGGTCGCGCCCGGCGAGCAGAGATCGCAGAACGTTGAACCACTGCCGGTCCCGCCGGAGGTGTAACCGGATCCACTCTTCGTAGTCGTCCACCGGCGCTCCCGCGATGGACTTCTTTTCCTGCTCGAAGTCCATGGCGAGTTCCTTGAGGTCCAGATCGGGAATTTCCATCTGGAGCCTCTCCATCAGCCCGCGGGGATGGCTGAAGGGCTTGAGCCACTTCCAGGGCACCCAGCCGGGAATGACAACGCCGTCCAACTTCGGCGGCGGACAGTGCACCGGGAAATTGAGGCAGGCCGCCCGCGCGCCGCGCCGGTTAGCCATCGCCCACACGGTTTCGACGCGCACCTCGCGCGAGGAGACGATGCGAAGGGCCGACGAACGGGCCGAGTCGTACTGGAAGAAGCCGAGCACGCCGTGGTGGCCAGGCCGGCGGCCGGTGACCATGGATGTCCAGGCGATAGGGGTCAGCGGCGGCACGGTCGATTCCAGGGCCGCCCGTGTCCCTTCCGCGAAGAAGCGGCCCAGGTTCGGCATCAGCCCACGATCAATCAATGCGTCGAGCACGTCGAAGGTCGCGCCGTCGAGCCCAAATAGCAGAACCGGGGTCAAACGGCCTCCCCGGATAATGGCGCGCCGTTGAGGTTCTCGGCCAGAAACGCCACCAGCATTCCCACGGTGATGTCGCTGGCGTTCTGCTCCCTTACGGCCGTCAGAAATTCGGCGAATGGCAGCGATCGATCGTAGTGCTCTTCGAGCGTCGAACCCAGCGCCACCGCGTCGATCGACTCAAAGCCTAGGTCGCGAAAGATGCCGGTTTCGTCGGTCACGGTAATAGACCGGTTCCAGTCATCGCGGATCCCCTCGAGGATTTTGATCAAGCTGGCACGGATCTGTTCTCTCGTATAACTCGTCATTCACTCTCACTCCAGACCGCGACGGCGGCCCGGATCTCCCCCACAGTCAAAGTATGCACCTCCATCCGGCCTGCCGCACGGCCGGCCACTTGCAGCGCGGCCAAGCCAGACGCCTCGCCGCCATCGATGATCTCGGCATGCGCGGCCTCCGGACTCAATTTCGCCGCAGTCAGCCGCACCATCTCGAGCCAGGGTGCGGTGCCATCATCGACCGAGATCGCAAGCGGCCGGTCTGACGCGGCACCCAGTCCCACGGTCCCATTGAACGCCGCGGCCACATAGGGCGGCAAGATGGCGTGCGGAGCGCGCACGGTCACCGGACCCGTGCCGAGCGCCTCCACGTGGATGTCGGCCGGGAACAGGTCGCGCCCGCTCCGCTGCTTCACCCAGGCGCGCGCAGCATCCTTCGCCAAGGCCCGGTCAAAGATCCATGGCACGCGCTCCGGCGTGCCGGCTAACGATTTGTAGGCGGACAGCTCCGCCCGGTCGAGGATCATTTGCATCCACAGCAGTTCCCACAGGTCCGTCTTATCCACTTCGGCCACGCGGTCGATCCGCTGGCAGACCACGCCCAGCCGGCCCAGCGCTGGATGCTCCACGGCGCGTCCATTGAAGGCCAAACCGGGGAAGCGCCAAAACGCGTGAATGTGCCGCTCCCAGTAGAAACGCCAGTCCTCCCAGCCCTCGACGCGAAGCCAGGGGCGCCCGGACGGCGAGAGCACTTCATAGTCGCCACGCACCTGCCTGCGGGAAACCTCACGAATGTGGACCCGGCACTCCAGCAGCGTGCCCGGAGCGGGATTGTCCTGAAACAGCCGGATGCGGCGGATGCGGATCGGCAGAGCCACGTAACCTTCGTTCAGATACTCGGTGGGCCAGTAGCCGAGCACTTGGCCGGCGGCGTCGAGCAGGAACGGATCAATGGCGAAACGCGGTTGCGGGCTCGAGGCCAGCACGCGATCGTTGGCGGGCATTTCCAACCGGCCGCGCACACCGTTGTCGCCCACGGCGTCAATGCCAACGATGCCCTGAAAGCTCGGCCCATGAAACATCAGATGTTCGGTGTACACGGTCTTGCCGCCAAGCCGCGGCGGGCGCGGATCCCTCAGTTCGAGGGGCTCGGCGGCTGGCGGAGACTCTAACTGGCGGCCGAACAGCACGACGGCTTCCGCCAGCAACTCGACCGGCTTGCCTTCGGGCCGGATCATGACCTGCACCGCGTCATCGCTCTTGCGCGACGCCGTCACCACGAGCGCGGTCCGCTTTTCTTCACGATTCACGTTAATCCAGCGCGTGGCCTGGATGCGCTCGGCGCCGGTCACTCGCAATCCTGGACATAGCAGAGAAGCGGCCTCGGCCATCAGTTCCAGGCTCCCGGTCATCGGCATCGACAGCACCGGTTCACCCTGATTGCCGAATTCCGACGCTGGGAAGTACAGGCAGTGGTCGTCAAGAAACAGATGCTCATCCACATCGAGCACGGTGCGAAGCGTCAGGGCGCGGCCGGGCTCATGAGTGAGAATCGAGCTGGTCTTCAGCAGCGGATAGGCGGCCGATCCGAGCGCGGCGGCCGGTTCGGGCTCAGGCTCGGGCTCGGGTTCGGCCAGTGCTACCGCGGCTGGCACGGCCATGGAAGCGCAGCCAAGCGCGCCACGCATTACCGCCTCGTGCGTACGCATGATCTCTTGCATCACCAAGGCATGCTCGGCAAGAACAGCGCCGGTATCGGCCGGCAGCATCACTTGGCTGAACCCGTGCTCGTCCCATTCCGGCGCCGCCGGGAGTACATCGGGCGGAGCCACCGGCTCGTTTGCCGGACGCTGCATCGCGTCCGGAATGCCGAATCGCGGGTAAGTGAGCGAAATGCGCATCGCGCCCGGAGCGCCGTCGGCATCGATCCGCCGGTCCGCTTGGGGGTCGAAGGCGAGCGTCCGGGGCGAGCGGCGCTCATACAGCGGTGCGAGGTTCAGTGGCACGCCGGCTGCCGCCAGCATGGCCAGTGCGTGATTCAAAGTTGTCAGGCCGGGCCGGCGGAACTGGTCCAGGCTCACGGCCAGATGCGGCCTGCCGCGCAGAATATCGTCGACGAAGGCGGTGAGGTTGCCCCGGGGACCCGACTCCACGAAGATGCGCGCGCCTGCGTCGTACATTTTCTCGATCGTTTGCCGGAACAGCAGTGGGCGAGCAAAGGTGTTACTCACCAAGTCCAGGATACCGGCGGCGTCAGCCGGATACTCGGCCGATGTCGAGCATGAGTAGAGAGGCAGGCAGGGCGGGCCTATCTTCAAGGAAGAGAAGAATTGGCGCAGAGGCTTGCAGATGTAAGTAAAGGCAGGCGTGTGATAA
Source organism: uncultured Acidobacteriota bacterium (assembly GCA_902825945.1). Taxonomy (GTDB): domain Bacteria; phylum Acidobacteriota; class Terriglobia; order Bryobacterales; family Bryobacteraceae; genus SYLY01. Next base: position 45,096 of record CADECY010000047.1, on the reverse strand, counting down.
CCACGGTCGTAGGGAAGCTTCTCCACGAACACGCCGCCCTTCCGCAGCCGCTCCATCAGCGGGTCCGCGGCCGGCGGCTCGACCACCACCACCACCTGTCGCGGGCAATTGTCGTTGGCGAAATGGACCTCGACACCCACTTCGGCCGCGGCCTGCTCGACGCGCTCTCTGCCTGCCGCCACCGCGATCATCGCCTTCCGGGGAATCTCGGTGTCAGTGGTCAAGCGCTCGTACATGCGCGCGAGCCGCTCCATGCTTTCGAAGAACTCTCCCGTGTCCAGGACGCCGCTGGCCACCAGGCCCACCCACTCACCCGCGCTGTGTCCGGCCATCATGTCGGGCTGCAGGCCCAGCCGGTCCAGCAGCCGGAACACGGCCGCGTCAGCCGTGAGCACGGCTTCAGTGGCCCGGTCGATGGAGAACAGGTGCGCTTCGGCGGCGGTGGCTTCGGCTTCACTGAACGGCGGCGGCGGAAAGATCGCCTGGCTCGCCGGGCTCCGCAGCGGGTCCTTGGTGCCCGCGTCGGCCAGGTCGAAGGCCTCTCGCACTTCCGGGAAATGCAGACACAAATCGCCGAGCATGTTCAAGTACTGCGCGCCTTCACCGGGAAACAGCACCGCTACCTTGCCGCGCGCGATCTCCTGCACGCTGAAGCTGTAGATGCCCTGCCGGTCGCGGATCGTGCCGGGCTCGGCGAGCCGGGTGGCCAGTTGAGCCAGCCGCGAAGAGAGCTCTGCCGGGTCCGCCGCCACCACGGCGGCGCGTTCAGGCAGGCCCTTCAGACAGGTGTTCACCGAATAGGCGATGTCGCGCATCGTCACACCCGCCGGGGCGGCGGCCGCATAGGCGGCGAGCCGCGTGGCGGCGGCGATCACGTCCGCCCGCGTTTCGCCCTCGAGCACCACGAACTCGCAGGCCCAATCGCGCAGCATGGTTGGAGCCGTAGCCGCCGTGGAGCCGGTGTACTCCTCCATCACCACGTGCGCATTGATCCCGCCGAACCCGAACGCGCTGACGCCGGCGCGCCTCGGGGTCGCTCCGCGGGCCCGTATCCACGGCCGTGTTTCGCTGTTGACGTAGAACGGGCTGGATTGGCCCACCAGATCCTGCCGCGGCTGCCGGCAGTTCAGCGTCGGCGGAAGGATGCGATGATGCAGGGCCAGCGCGGTCTTGATGAGGCTGGCGGCGCCCGAGGCGGGCATGGCATGACCAATCATGCTTTTCACCGAGCCCACGGCAATCGTCGGCCAAGGCTTCGGAGCCGGCGAAAACACACGCCGCATCGCGATCGATTCGGCCGCATCGCCCGCCGGCGTGCCCGTGCCGTGCGCCTCGATCAACTCCACGGTTCGCGGATCGACGCCAGCAGACTCGTAGGCCCGGCGCATTGCGAGTTCTTCGCCCTCCACCCGCGGCGCAACGATTCCCTTGGCGCGGCCGTCGCTGGCCGATCCCACGCCCTTGATGACCGCGTAGATGCGATCCCCGTCGCGCTCAGCGTCTTCCAGGCGGCGAAGCACCAGCACGCCGATGCCCTCGCCCGACATCGTGCCGTCGCAGTGTTCGTCAAACGGACGGATCGTGGAGGTGAGCGACATCGCCCGCATGGTGTCGAACACCTGCAGGAATGGGATGTGCGCAAACACATGCACGCCGCCGGCCAGCATGATGCCAGCGGCGCCGGACGCCAAATCCTTGATCGCCAGTTCGGTGGCAAGGAGCGAGGAAGCGCAAGCCGCATCGATGGTGAAGTTCGGACCCATCAGGTCCAGCCGGTTCGCCACGCGGCCCGTGCATATGTTCGGAATCAGGCCCGCGGCGCCCTCCGGCGTGAGCCGGGGCATCGTGTCGCGCACGGCGGAGCGCAGCTTGTCTAGGTCGGCCGCGGTCAGTTCCGGATGCAGGCCTTTCAAGATGGCGAGGATCTGCTGCGTCACCACGCTGCGATAGATCAGGGTCGTGACTCCGGGCCCGGTGTAGTTGCCTTTGCCGAGAATGATCCCGGCCCGCTGGCGGTCCATGGGCTTTCCTTCCCAGTAGCCGGCGTCTTCCAGCGCCTCCTGCGCCGTTCGCAGCACCAGGAAGTGGTCTACTTCGGTTCCTTCGAGCGAAGAGGGCATGATGCCGAACAGGCGCGGATTGAAGGCGTAGGTGCCTTCCATGTAGCCGCCCTTTTTGCAATACAGTTTGTCTTCGCGCGCCGGATCGGGATCGTAGAAATGGGCTGGATCCCAGCGCTCCGGGTTGACCTCGGCGATCGCGTCCACCTTGGCCGCGATGTTGTTCCAGAAACGCGAGGCATTGCGCGCCCCCGGATAGGTGCATGCCACGCCGATGACCGCTACATCGCAGGATTGGTGTTTCGCTGCTCTCATTTACGCTCTGGCCGCCAACGCGCGGCCTTTCGCCAGGCGGTTGAGGTCGCGGCTCACCGTGGCGCGAATCTGTTCGAGCCAGCCCACCAGTTGGGCTCCGTCGAAGAACTTCAGGTCAACGAGAATATTGGGGTTGCCCGGCTGCCGTTCGATGGCGGCCTCGCAGCGCAGGCGCACCCCGGGACTCACTTCGGCGTAGCGGTGATAGCACCCGAGCACCGATGGAAGCGGCGTCATGTCGAGGGTGGCACGCGCCCATAGAATGATCAGTTGCAGCCCGCTATCCACCAATACCGGGTCGATTTGCCAGTTGCCGTCGCGATCAGGCTCGAACAGGCTGCCTGCCCGCGAGGTCTCGATCGTGCCGATAATGCCGTTCTCACCCACCGCCTCCACCTCACTGATACCGGCAAAACGCGGACCATGGAACAGCCACGCGCTGTAGGCTTCGCTCACTGACATCGGGAGCGGGCGGGCGTTGGCGAGCACCAACCGCCCGGCGGCTGGGGCCTTCGGCAGGCGCCGGCCCATCTCGGCACGAGCGCGATAGTGAAGCTTCCCTGGTCCGGACCGCGCGTCCGAGAACACTTCGAGATCGAGCCGGCCCGACCCGTCCAGCGACGGCTGCGAGACCGTGGCCTGCAAACGTAGCGCGCGCGCGCCGCCTTCGTCGAAGCCGATACCTTGCAGAAGCCGGACGTCACGCACGCAGGTGACAAGGCGGCCGGACGAACGAACTCCCATTTCGGCCGCCAGTTCCATCACCATGGCGATTGGCATTACCGGCCGCCCGTCGAGGCAATGGTCCAGCAGGTAGGCGTGCCGCCTCGGGTCCACCGGCAGGACCACCCGGAGCGAGGCGTCCGCTTGCGACCATTCGCACTCTTCGATGAGAGGCAGGGCGGGCTGCTCGCCTCCGCCCGGGGCGGTTGGGTCTTCGAGCGGCAGCGGTCCGCCGAACAGCACCTCGGCCGGGCCTTGGCCCTGCTGCGAAACCTCGAGCAGAAAGGCCTCTCTGCCCTCTTCGGGCGTCACCATCTGGACACCTGCTTCGGCAAATCGGGCGGCCAACTCGGCCGACACCATGCCACCCCGGGCCGAGGCCTGCCACGGTCCCCAGTTCAGCGACACGACGCGGGTCGAAGGCCACCGGCGGGCCAGCCAGCCCGCCAGCTTATTGAGCGTTTCGTTGGCCGCCGCGTAGTCGCACTGGCCGCGGTTGCCGTAACGTGCCGACACCGACGAGAACAGCGCCAGGAACCGGAGTCCGTCCGGCCGCAGCGTGCGCGCCAGTGCGAGGGCGCCGTTCACCTTCGGCCGCAGTACGCGCTCGAACGATTCCGGCGTCTTGTCGGCGAGCAGTTTGTCTTCAATCACACCCGCGCCGTGAATCACACCGTCGATACGGCCATGTCGTGCGTATACGGCTTCGAGCGCCGCGGTGAAGGCCGCCTCCTCGCCTGCATCCACCTGCACGTACTCGACGCGCGCACCAGCCGCCTCCATCGCGGCCAGTTGTGTCCGCGTCTCGCGTTCGCGCAGCGTCTGGCGAAAAGCGGCTTCCACCGCCGCCGGTGAGCTGTGCCGTTTGATGAGGGCCGTTTTCAACGCGCGATCATCGCGGATCGGCGCCAGTTCCGGATCCTCGGCGCCCGGGAGCGCCGAACGGCCCATCAGAACGATTCTTGGCTGGTAGCGCTCGGCTAACGCATTGGCGATCTCGGCCGTGATGCCGCGTGCGCCGCCGGTGATGACCACCACCGATTCCGCATCGAGTGGCGTCTGAGTCGCGTCCGGCAGCACCTCGGCGGGCACGCTGGCAATGGTGTACCTCTCGCGGCCTCGATAGCCGCACTCGATCAGTCCGTCGCGCGTGGCCAGTTCGGAGTACAGCGCCTCGGCGATATCGCTAGGCCCCGCCTCGGCGCCGAAGTCGACGGCCTTGCAGTTCACGCCGGTCCACTCCCGGCTCACCGCCTTGACGAACCCGCACACCGCGCCACTTCCCGGCCATACCTGCTCGGCGCCCTCGCCGAGACCGAAGGTGCCGCCCATGCGCGTGGCAGCGATGAGCGACCCGAGGCCGCTTGCGCGGAGAGGCGCCTCCATCTGCCGGGCCAGACGGTACAACGTCCCGAGTTCCGGCCCGAACCGGGCCTCGAAGCCCGCCATCCGCCCGTCCAATTCTCCGGCGGGTAACAGTGACGGCAGATAGACCAGCGCCATGACCGGCGCGCTCAGTGCGGCCGCCTCTTCCGGTGTCCGCACGATTTCCGCCTGCACACTGGCCTGGGTGAGACGCGCCGCCAGTGCCCGCGCGGCCGCTCCTTCGCCCGGCTCCTCCACGATCACGACCACGCCCCGATTGTCGAGCTCCACATTGGCATGGCGGACCGGAGCGGGCACCGCCCGTGCTTCCATGCGCACCAGCGGAGCCGGACCAGACGCAACAACAGCAGGCGCCGCCGCAGGCGCCACCGCTGCCGCCGGCTTGGCAATCGGCTGTTTGCCGGCGGAGGCGCGCGCCACGATCCAATCGATGATGGCCCGCAGTGTCTTGAGGCGCGTAAGCGATTCGATCTCGCTCTCCAGCGATGCATCGCCGAGAAGCGATGCACTCTGCAACTCGCCGAGAATCTCCACGCGCTTGATGGAATCGATGCCGAGGTCGGCTTCCATATCGAGATCGAGATTCAACATCTCGGGCGGATATCCAGTGCGCTGGCTCACCACTTCCAACAAACGTTGCGTAACGGTTTCGGCCGTCAAAACCGGCTCCGTGGAGGCACTCACTTCGGCGGCTGAGACCGGGACCCGCGCGACGATCCAATCGATGATGGCACGCAGCGTCTTGAGCCGCGTGAGCGATTCGATCTCGCTCTCCAGCGACGCATCGCCGAGAAGCGATGCGCTCTGCAACTCGCCCAGGATCTCCACGCGCTTGATGGAATCGATGCCGAGGTCGGCTTCCATATCGAGATCGAGATTCAACATCTCGGGCGGATATCCCGTGCGCTGGCTCACGATGTCGAGCAGGCGCGCGGTGATCGACTCCCGGCTGAAGGCCACGGCCAGCGGCGGCGCCACCGGGGCGGTCCGCGGCACGGCCGGAGTGGGAGTTGGGACCAGCGGCGCCGCGAGAGGCGGCGCGACGGCCTCGAGCTGCACGCGAACCGGCGGCGCTGCGAATGGCGGGGCTGCAACTGGGAGTGGCAAGCGGACCGGCGTTGGAATGGCCGCCGCCCCTCCCGCCTGAACCACACTTGTGCTCCCCAAAGCCGCCATCATCACGGCCCGGTGCGTCTCGAGCATCTGCGACATCACCGTGCGATGCGTACGGAGAAGCGGTGACTCGCCAGCCACAGCCGGATCAGCGGCTGGTGGAGCGCTGGTGCGCGAAGCGGCCGGCGTTGGCGGCGGCATCGGGACTGGCACGCCGGCGAGTCGCGGCGCCTGGGGCGCCGCCGTGAACAGGCTTGTCTTCGGCGCGGCGGGCTGCGCTGGCTGCAGGAACTTCTGAATGGGAACCGACCGTCCCGCCGTGATCATCCACGTCGTCGGCGGATGCGGCTCAGGGCGGGAGGATTCCAGTACGCGCGCCAGAGGCTGCGCCAGATTGGCTACTCGGCCTGTCCACAGCGCCGCGGCATCGAACCGCACGCCGGCGGCGGCGAGTTGCGCCAGCGCATGCATCAACTGCACCAGCCCGGGCCGTCCCGGCTGATCCACCGGCACGATGCACACGCCGGGCCTGCCGCCCAAAACCTGTGACGCCAGTCCGGAGAGCACTTTCCCGGGCCCCGCCTCGATGAACACCCGCGCCCCGGCCTCGTACATGGCTTCGAGCTCGTCGGCGAAGCGCACCGGCTCCGTCAGGTGCCGGCTCAACTGCTGGCGCACCGCGCCGGCAGTGGACTCATGCGGAGCCGCGGTTGTATTCGAATACACCGGGAACCGAGGGGCCGCGAACGCCGTCCTGTCCAACTCGCGCGCCAGCGACTCGGCGGCCGGTGCGACCAGCGGCGAGTGGAACGCGCATGCCACCGGAATCTTGCGGGCGTTGAGCTTGGTCTGGCTCAGCCGGGCCAATGCCGCCTCGAGACCGGCGCTCGTGCCGGCGATGACGGTTTGTCGCGGTGAATTCAGATTCGCCACCCACACTTCGCCTAGCCCTTCGAGCGCCGCGCGTGTGTCCGCCGCGGAGGCGTCCACCGCCGCCATCTCACCGGCCTCGCCCCGCGCGCCTTCCTCGATGTAGCGCCCGCGCGCTTCTGATACCAGAGCCAAGTCGTCAAAGCCGATTGCGCCGGCGGCGCACAAAGCCGCAAACTCGCCATAGCTGTGACCGGCGGCCATCGCCGGGCGAATCCCCAATTGCTTCAGCAACCCGTAGACGGCCATGTCCGCGGCGCCCAGCGCGGCCTGAGCGATCCGCGTCTGTCGCAGCGCAGCTTGCTGTGCCTCCTTCTCCACCGCCGTGAAGACGGGTACCGGAAAGATGGTGGATGTGAGCGGCAGCGGCAGGCGATCCGCCAAGGCGCGGTCGGCCGCCTCGAACGTTTGACGAACGTTGGGAAAAGCCAACGCCAAGTCCGCCAGCATGTCCACGCGTTGCGATCCCTGTCCGGGGAACAGAAGCGCAATTTGTCCCGGCAATGCCGCCGCCGGTGAGAAGTAGATCCCGCGCGGGTCTTGCATCGGTTGGCCGGCGGCTACCATGGCCGACGCCGTTTCGAGGCGCTCTCGCAGTTCAGCCGGTGTAGCAGCCACCACCGCGAGGCACCAGGAACCCCGAACTGGGCGCTGCTGCCACGCCACGGCCGCCGCGAGTTCGGCCAGCCGCGGTTCCGCGTTACCCAAGTCACCCAAGGCGTGCGCCAGCTCCCCGATCTCTTTGGCTAGGGCGGCGCTGGACTCGGCTCGCCACACGAACAACTCCGCCGGCCAGTCCCGTAACCCGGACTCCGGGAAGTCCATGGAAGACCGGTGTTCCTCGATCACGGCGTGGAAGTTTGTGCCTCCAAATCCGAACGCGCTGACCCCCGCCCGCCTCGGCGCGCCGTCGATCCGCGCAAACCAGGGCCGACGTTCGGTGTTGAGATAGAACGGCGTCGACTGGAAGCCGGCTTTGGCATTCGGCTTGGTCACGCCGCCTGTTGGCGGGAGCGTGCCGTTGCGAACCGCCATGGCCGCCTTGATCAGTCCCGCCATGCCCGCCGAGCACTTGGTATGACCCACCATGCTCTTCACCGAACCTAGGGCACAACCGCCAGTGGCCGCTCCCTCGCGCCGGAAGAACGTGGTCAGGCTCTCCACTTCCGTTCGGTCGCCGACCACGGTGCCCGTGCCGTGGGCCTCGATCAGCCCCACGGTGGAGGGGTCCACCGCGCCCGCTTCGTAGGCGCGCTCGAGAGCGCGAATCTGGCCGATCGGACGCGGAGCCGTCAGTCCCTTGTCGCGCCCATCGCTCGAAGCGCCCACGGCGCGGATGACCGCATAGATCTCATCGCCGTCGTTTTCCGCATCCTCGAGCCGCTTGAGCACGGCCACCGCGATGCCCTCGCTGATCACGATACCGTCGGCGGCTTCGTCAAACGTCCGGCACTGGCCCGTGGGAGAAAGCGCCTGGGTCTTACTGAAGCAGAGATAGCCAAACGGCGTCTGCATCATGTCCGACGAGGCGGCGATTACCACATCACTCGATCCCGACTGGAGTTCGTTGACGCCTAACCGCAAAGCGGCCAGCGATGTGGCGCACGCCGCATCGACGATGAAGTTGGTGCCGCCGAGATCGAACCGGTTGGCCACGCGGCCGGCGACCACGTTGAGCAGCAGTCCCGCGAAAGAATCCTCGGTCCAATCGGGAAGGTGCCCCTCGAGCTTTTCGATGAGCATTTCAGCGTCCCTAGCCGTGCCGCCCGCGCTGTCTACATACTGCGGCAGCAACGACCGGAAGCCGTAGCCGAGGCCCAACTCGCCCACTCCGCCTCCCGTGCCGACCACCACGGACGTGCGCTCACGCGCAAAGCGCCGCGAATGGTAGCCCGCGTCTTCCAACGCGCGCCGCACCATCTCGAGCGTCAGCAGTTGCATCGGCTCGATCGATGGCACCGTATTCGGCGGCATGCCGTAGCGCGTCGGGTCGAACGGCACGTCGCCGATGAAGCCGCCCCACTTCGAATAGACCTTGTCCTTGGCGCGGCGGTCCGCGTCGAAATAGATGCTGGTGTCCCAGCGCTCTTTCGGTACCTCACCGATGGCATTCACCTTGTCGAGAATGTTGCGCCAGTAACGGGGCAGATCCGGTGCCTTGGGGAAAACGCACGACATGCCGACGACTGCGATTGCGGGCATTCCATTGCGGCCCGCCGCCGAAGCCGGGCGGGTGAACCGAGCGCGCAGCAGTGATCCGGAAGCAGCCACGTCCGCGTGCAGGCCGGCGATGGTGGTGACATCCGAACGTAGAGCGGCCACCTGGCCGATCATGTACATGCCTTCGCGCCGCTGCGTGGTTTCATCGACGGTCATATGCCGCGCTTCGGCCCCGCCGTCGCGCGCGATTCCCTTCGCCGCGATCCGGAGCCGGCCGAGGTTCAGTCTTTCGAGCGCTTCGCGAATCTCTTCCTTGGACTTGCCCTCGCGCAACAGCCGCCGTTTCTCCCCGGCGAAGTGTTCGCCGAACGCGGTGTCCGCGCAGCGCGTCGAGTGTCCGACGCCGGTCTCGAGCAGGATGGTTTCCCCGCACTCGATCGCTTCGCGCTGGAAACCGGGGGTGATGGCGCCGCTCGCCACGGCCTCTTCGGTGAACAGGTAACCGGTGCCGAGCAGCACGCCCACGCGCACTCCGCGCTCGGAAAGCGGGGCAGCCATCGCCGACACCATCGCCGCCGACAGTGCATCGTGGATGCCGCCCGCGAAAAAAACGTGATAATCCTCGGGCCGTGTACCGGCACCCGCTCCGGACAGGTGCCGCAGGATGACGCGGATCATTTGGTCCCACAGCACGAAGCTCGAGCGCGGCCCCACATGTCCGCCGCACTCGCGGCCTTCGAAGATGACCCGCCGCGCTCCGTTCTCGAGAAAGCCGCGCAACAGCTCCGGGGAGGGCACGTGCAGGTAGGTGCGTGTGCCTTCGGCCTCGAGAGCCTTGGCTTGGTCCGGGCGGCCTCCGGCAATGATCGCGAACGGAGGGGCGTATTTCCGCACCTCCTTCATCTGCTCATCGCGCAGCTCACGCGGCACGAAACCCAGGATGCCGACTCCCCAGGGGTTCTCGGCCATCTTCTGTTTGGTTTCGGCAAGCAGAGCGCTCACTTCCGGACCTCGCATGAGTGCCAGGGCCAGAAAGGGCAGTGCGCCTCCCTCGGCCACCGCCACCGCGAAATCCGCGCGATCGCTGACGCGCGTCATCGGCCCCTGTGCGATGGGGTACCGCGTCCCATGCGACTCGGCCAACGGTCCGCGCTCACCGAGCGAGTTCAGCCGCGCCGCTACGCGGCACTGCCGTTCGGCCGACTTCATCAGGCCCCGGCAAGCCGCCCCCACGGTACCATGGCTGGCGGCCAGTTCGGCGGCAAAACTCGCGTCCTGTCCCATCGGCACGACGGTCCCGGCGGCGATGCGCCGGCCAAGCTCGGCATCCCATTCGGCGAGGTCGCCCGAGGTGGCGAGCAACCGCTCTTCCAGCGCTCGCAACTCGCTTGCCGCCGAGTCGCCCGGCCGCATCCAGATGCGATACCTCCGCCCGAGATCCTGGCCCACGATGGCCGTTTCACTACCGTCTAGCCGCTCGACGGCGGCCCGCATCGGCTCGGAGAGTCCGGACTCACCGCACAATGCCAACTGCCAGTCCAGCACCACGCCGGCCGCACCCCCTGCCAGACAGGCCGCAGCCGAGCGCAGCCCGACGCCGCCTCGGGCAAACACCGGCACGGGCGTTTGTGGCACGATGCGCTGGAGCAGCACGAGCGTGGTCTCCTCGCCCGTGCGTCCACCGGCCTCGTTCCCCTTCACGATCAGCCCGCCGGCGCCCGCCTCCAAGGCGCGCACGGCTTCGGCCAGACTGGTTACTTGGACCCATACTCCCAACCCGCGGGCCTCGAGCGTCGCGATGGCGCTGGTCAACCCGCCGTCCGCCGCTTCGGTGAGGACCACGCGCTCTAATCCATGTCCGGCCGACCGCTCGACGGCCTCCGCATAGGCGCCCGAAAGTGTGGGTATCGATATCGAGAACCGCGTGTCGGAGGCGATCAGGGCGCGCAACGCGTCATCCGCGCGCTGCGTGCCGGCGGTCCACTCCAGAGACAGCACGCCGGCCTGGCCGCATTCGAACGCAGCCAATACTGGGGCCGCCGCGGGACAGCCCGGAATGGAGGACACAAAAATTCCCTGCCGAAATGTCATAACACTCCTCCCACTCGTACCCGCCGGTTGCATGAGCTCCGAATCCGATTCAGATGCGCGTGGACGCACCCTTTCCTCGTTTCATGCTACCCCTTCCGGAGCCCCTTGTAAACCGGCGAGCCCGGTACTGGATCCACGCGGCTCCGTTGATTCGACCCGGAAACCTAGCGGCCCTTTCCTGTCTCCATCATGAGCCTGCGAATCTGACCGAAGTAGACCGCGTCGAACAGCCGGTCCGGCAAGTGCTTGCGAAGAAAGGCTACTAGAGCCGCACGCCTCCCCACGACGTAGCGCAGTGCCGGCCGGCGGTGCCCCAAGACTTCGGCCACCTTGCGGGCCACATCCTCGGGTGTCAGACGGCTCGAATCCAGCAGTTTCTCCGCATATGGCTCCATCCGCCAAAAGTACTGATGGTACGGGCTATCGGGGTTGCGCGCTTGCGGAAGGATACGGCTGGATTCCTTCCAGATATCGGTTCGGATAATGCCGGGCGAGACCACCGAAACACGAATCCCAAAGGGGTGCAGTTCGAGTGCCAGCGATTCGCTGAAGCCCTCCAGGCCAAACTTGCTGGCAACATAGGGGGTAACGCTGTTGGAGCCGATCCGTCCGCCGATGGAACTGATGTTGACGATGCGGCCCCCTTGGTTGGCGCGAATGAGCGGCAGCGCGTGCCGCGTCACGCGCATGACGCCAAACAAATTCACCTCGAAAATCCTGCGGATCACATCCTCGGGGTAGTCTTCGAAAAAAGCGCGGCCAGTCATACCGGCATTGTTCACCAAGCCATACAACGAACCCTCCGACGCCTGGATGGCTTGGCAAGCCGCCTTCACTGAGCCATCGTCGGTCACGTCCAGAGTCACGGTTCGCACCACCAGACTGCGCCGCTGGGCCTCGGCCTCGATCTCCGAACCGGCCTCCGAAGTCCGCACTCCCGCCCATACGGAATAGCCGCGTGCAGCGATCTCCATTGCCATCGCACGGCCCAGTCCTCGCGAAGCGCCCGTGATCAGAACGGCGCCCTTTCCTCGTTTGTTCATCCCAAAGATCCTCAACTCATCGGAGGCTTCTGGCGAAAGAAGCGGAACGCCCACGCCACCGGAACTGGGGGCCTCCGAAATCCACCGCGTCCCTCGGTTGAATTCACCGATTGTATCAGTATGCCAGCACCGCAGACCGCTCCGGGCTGGCCTGATGGAGGCCGCCATCTCGCCCAGTCGAGTTAGACGGCAGGGCGAGGAGGCGGGCCGCGCCTGGTGAATTCATCCCGCCCAGAGCCACCGGCAAATCATCACCGAGCGCTCGTCGCCGTCCATGAGCGCCAGTGCCTGCGACTGGCACCCGACCATGCCGCAACCAATTCGGCCCGGCCTCCGTCGTGCGGTGAAAGCTCGTGAGGCCATGGATTGGTTCCTGCTGACAGCGCTGGAGATCGGAACAGCGATGGATAGCCTGGAGCTACTATCGGCCGCAGGAGCCTGCAAAGGTCATCAGCCACAAGTCGGTGGGACGTTTCTCGACGTTGGACTCGTTGATCAGAATGCGGGCCAGCGCCACGCGGCGGCCGTCCGGGCTCCAGACGCCCTTGGCGACCACGCTCTTGGCCGATGAATCGAAGTCGCGTCCGCCCGGTTGATTGAAGCTGGTGATCTTCTGCCGGCCGGATCCGTCGCCGTTCATCAGGTATAGTTCGGCCTTCAGGGTGCGCAGGTCGCCAGAGTTCCACTCGCAACACTCGCTCGACATATAGACGGCTTTTCGCCCGCTACGAGAGAAAGCGATGTGCTCCTCCCAATGATTGTCCGTGTTGCTGAGAGCCGTGAGCTTCGTGGATTGGAGATCGTAGCGCCACAGATCGAGAACATAGGGGGACTTGCGGTCGATGCTTGCGGCGAAGTACAGCGCGCCGTCGTCCGGGCTCCAGACTTGCATTTCGTAGAAGTCCGCCTTGCCGGGAGACATGGTGCGCTTGTTGGCGAGTTTGACCGAACCATCGGAGCCATACACAATGTCAGCCAACGCGAGGCGCCAGATGCCCCAGACATCGGATGGCGGGTTCTTGACCATCATGCCGGCGAGGGCCTTGAGAGGCCGGCGCGGACCTGCATAACGTTCGGCCCAGGCCAGCCGGTCGCCCCGGTGCGACGGGACGGGGAACAACGTGCCACCCTGTCCGCCGTTGTCTTTATTGGTGAGCTGCCACCAGCGGTCGCCCGCTGGGGTAGTGACCCAGATATCATTGTTGCGACCGCTTCCCGGTTGCGCCATGGCGCCCGCCTTGTGGTCCTCCTGCTCCACCTGAAGGAAGATGTAGCGCCCTTCGGGATGCCAGTGGGGTACGCCCTTGTGGAGGTTCACTTTGGGGCCTCCGGGCGTCTGGGCGCAGGTGAGACACCGGACATCGGAGCCGTCTGGCCGGATGATGTGAATCTGGTGTTTGCCTTTTGCGTCGGGCCGCGCGATGGCGATCAGGTTGGGGTCGGTGGGATGCCACTCGAGGCCGGCGCCCACGGTGCCGATCTTCGCCATGTTCTCCACTTGACAAGCCGCATCGCCCTGCTGAGCCCGGACGGCAGCCGCCGTCACCGTAAACGCCAGTACTAGATATCGGGGGAGTAGCATGCCACCATTATGGCGGATCGAGGATCACGGTGATGTCCCGGGTGCCGGAGTTCACCGAGTAGACGCGCCCAGTGGCGGGGTTGAGTGTAATGCCGTCCGGGATATCGCCGGCCGCGATCGTGGATGAGACCGCGTTCGTGAGGCCTTCGATGACGGTCACCGTGTCGCTGCCGTAGTTGCCGACGAACACGCGCCCAGTGACCGGATTCACCGCCACCCCGCTCGGTTCACGGCCAACGCGGACCGTGGCAACGACCGTGTTGGTACCGCCGTCGATCACCGACAATGTGTCGCTGAAATAGTTGCCCACGTAGATGCGGTTATTCAGCGGGTTGACAGCCACTGCATCCGGACCCTTGCCCACCGGTGTTGAGGAGAGAATGGTATTGGTTGTCCCGTCGATGGTGATCAGCGCGTTGACCACTCCGGTGGCCGCGTAGACGCGGTTGGTTTGCGTGTTGACGCCCAGTCCGTACGGCGGGCCCGGCAGCGGGATCGTCGCCACGACGGTATTGGTGGCGGTGCTGATGACTGAAATATCGTTGGTGCGGTAGTTGCCGACGTAGACGCGATTCAGCGCTGGGAGCGCCCGCACGCCGCACGGCGCGCCGCCAACGGGAATCGTGGCGACCACCGCGTTGGCCGCACCGTCGATGACGGTGACATCATCCGAGTTGAGATTGGCCACGTACAAACGGTTGTTGGCCAGGTTCATGCCCATGGCGCAGGGCAATTCGCCAACCGGAACGGTGGCGATCACCGTGTTGGTGGCTCCGTCTATCACCGATACAGTGCTATCGCCGCTGTTGCCCGCGTAGATGCGGTTGGTGATGGGATTGGCTTCCACTCCCACCGGATAGTCACCGACCGGAACCGTGCCGAGCAGGCTGGGAACCGCCACCGAGAACGGCCCCATCGTTGGTACGGCGTACTGGCCGTTGGACCCGATGATAAAGGGCCGATACGTGGTGGCGTGCGGCTGCGTGGGCGGCACCGCGAAGGTGCGCTGAAAGGCACCCGCGCCGGTGACACCGGCGAAGCCGAGCACGGTGACCTGGTTGGCGTTGTCCACTATGCCGACGCCGACGGCCGTCGTGCCTGCCGGGTAGCCCTTGCCGGTGAATGTGACATTCCCGCCCGGCGCGACGCGGTTCGGCGAAAAAACGAACCAGGGTCCGGAAGTGGGCGCAACCACAATGGGTCCCGTGAGGTTGGCCGCGCCGTTCAGTGCCTGATCGGCGACGCCCACCAGATACCGGCCTGGCGGCAGATTGGCGGGAATCGGAATGGTGGCGTTCACCGCGTTGTTCACCACCGGAAGGGTGGCGATGACGCGGGCCTGGGCCACATCGTTCGTCAGGGCCACCACGATGGAGGTGCTGGACGGGGGGAACAGCGTGGCATTGAGCGTGATGTTCTGGCCCGGCTCCACCACGGGTGGCGCGTAGGTGAAGCGCGGCTGAATGCCGGCCCCGAAAGCCGCTACGGCGAGGATCAGGCCCGTCAACGCTTGCTTCATGATGTAGTTCTCCCTTTCCCGTTCATTGCGCCACGAAATCCTGAACGCCCGAAGGCGACTCGATGACGACCCGGCTGCCCACTGCTCCGAGTACCCGGAATCCGGGCACCGTTCCCGTCGCCCGGCCGCCTTCCCAGACCACCACGCCGTTCACCGAGATGCGGTCGGCCGGCTGGCGGGGCAGGGAAACGAGAGCGAGGGTCCCGGAGGGAATCACCGCTGTCAGATTGAACCTGGCTGCCGGCGCCGAAGTGAGCCGCCACGAAACCTGAACGCGGCCAAAGGGCGTGGGTACCGATCCTTCGGCCCATTCCAACCCGGAGGGCTCGGGCGAGATGGCAAAGCGCAGGAAGCCCTGGGCCATGGGCCGCACGCCGAGCACGATGGTGGACAAATACGTCGTCGGTCCAGCGGAGTAACCATGTACGAGACTGATGTTGTGATTTTCTCCCGGCTCCCAGGGCCGGCCGAACAGGTCGCGGCCCAACCACCACCTCTCCCAAAACGTCGTGGCTCCGCGCCCCAGCATCGAAGCCCAGCGGGCGCGGATGACGTCCAGCGCCTTCGTGTACTGACCCGCTCGCGCAAAGGCGTCGAGCACGAACGAATAGAAGTGGGGGCTGGCGCCATCCAGGATGTAGTCACTGTCCAATACTTGGTTCATGATGGCCGCCGCCCGCTCCGGGGGCGCCAAGCCATACAAAACCGCGAGCGTGGCCGCGTACGGACCAGGGACAGTGCGGTTGGGGTCGTCCCAATACCGGTCCGTGGCGGCGTCGAAGTACGTGGCGTTGAAGTCGGTCTTCAGTTGCGCGGCATCGGCATCGTATTGGGCCGCATCAGCCGGGCGATTGGCGACGAGCGCGATGGAGGAGGCGTCCTTCAAGAATTTGTAGTGAAAAGCGTCCAGCGCGGCCATTTCTCCCAGCTTGAAGCCGGGCAGGTTGGCGGGCCAGCGATGCCCATGGTCGATCCACGGCCACAGGAGCCGGTTGCCCGTGAACGGCCAATTCACGCCCAGCAGCCCCCGGGAGCTTTTGTGAGAGCGGAACCAGGCCTCCGCTCGCGCGAGCACCGGGTACAACTCGTTCAAGAGCGCCGAGTCGCCGGTGTGCAGGTAGTAATTCCACAAGTTCATGCCCCACCACATCGTCTGGTCAGGCATCTCGAAGGCCACCGAGCTCGGATATGGGAAGTACATCCGGCCCTCGGCGTCCTGTGTAAAAGACGTGGTCCTGAGAAAGCGGGTGACGATGCCGCGGTCTCCAAACGCGTAGTAGTTGGCCGTCGCCGCCACCATGTCGATCCACTGGCCTTTTTCGCGCCACGGGCAGTCCATGATGACGTCCGCCGTGGAGAGCTGGACGGTGTAGGCTCCGGTGTTCCATACAGACCCGAGAACGGGGTCGGAGGCGCGGAAGCTGCCACGCGATACGTAGGGATAGGTGTGGAACACGGCGCCCGTCTGATGGATAGTCACCGGCTGCGTAGCTCCGCGGACGGTGAGTTGTATGTAGCGGAGCCCTGAGTGAAAGAAGCGCTGCCAGCGCTGGCGACCGGTGCCGAGGACAATCCTGTCGGTTGTGTACATCGGTGGACCGACATAGGTAAAGAAGCGCACTGGAGCACGATAAGCGGGAACACGGCCATCGGGAGCCAACCATTCGGCGAACGTGACATCCACTACCGCTCCTGGAGGGCCTTCGAGATCGACATACGGGAAGCCGGCGATGACCCGGCCGAAATCCACGACGACCAGCGCGTCCTTGCCCTCGGTTGGAGTGCGCACCGTGGCCGCGGGCCCGGTGCGTGTGACGAGCGCCTGGAGATTGGCGAACTCCGCCGAGGTGGGACTTTCAAGGGTTTCGGCATGCACTTGTTCAGCTACCAGCAGCGGGTTCGGAATGCTGCGCCGGGTGACCTGGGATGACGACACCACGGCGGCCGGGCGGGTGTCCGTCTCGAGCAACGGCGGGATGTCGCGCGGCACGAGCTGCGGCCACGGCTGCTGTGGCGGCACTCCGAGGAGCACGGGCGCGGTCCATGAGGAATCGTTGAAACCGAATGTCTTCCACCCCGGCGGCTCCTGCCGGAAGTCGAAGATCTCCATGAACCCGTTGCTATCGTTTTCGCGGGGCGCGGCCGGGTTCCAGGCGGGCGAACGCAGAGCCCGCCACGACGAGTCCGTGGTCAGCAGGATGAGCGGCTGGCCCACGACGGGCAGAATCTCGGCCTCCAACAGCAGAGCTCCCTTACCAAGCAGGTAGGTCTCGTTCGGTTCGCCGAAGAAGTGGACCACCACGGCGATCACGTTTTCACCCGCCCGAAGGTGGGAGCGCACGTCATAGGTGTCGTAGTAGAGCCGGCCGGCGGGCGCACGCACCGGACCTCGGCCCACCCATGCGCCGTTGACGAACAGTTGGTACCGGCTATCAGCGGTCAGATGCACGGTTGCGGCCGAAGGAGGCGCCGTCAAGGAGAAGCTCTTGCGGAAATAGGTGTAGGCGTTTCGCTCGGGCGCGGTGGGACGGTCCCAGACGAAGTTGCCGCTCCACGTCCGCGACTGGCCGAGCAGTGAGGGTGCCGTCCAAGACATCAGCAAGGCGGCCGCGGCAGCCAACCCTCCACGCGTCAGTCTCACATTCAGACTCATACCCGATCCTCCTGGTTTACCCGATGGCTTTCCGCGCCGTCTGGCGCATCCGCCCCCGGGTTGCGCAGGGCGAGACGGCCTTGGATGTCTTCCACTGCTCTCCGGTGCAGCGGAAACCCGGCGATCAGTGCCGCGGCAACGAGCGAGGCCGCGCCCGGCAGCAGCCCGTACACCATCCCCACTCTCTCGATCGACTGGGTCGTCTGCACGGCGTCGCCGGGGCGAAACTGTACGAAGTAGTGTAGCAATACTCCGGAAACCAGCAATGCCAGTCCGGCCGCCACCTTCTCTCCGAAGTTCAGAATCCCGAAGAACATCCCTTCACGGCGCTGACCCGTCAGCAGGTCGTCCTGGTCGGCCACGTCCGCCATCATCGAGGCGGGGATCACCCACAAGCAACTGGCAAAGATGCCGGCGAGCCCGTGGCCGGCCATCAACAGGCCGGTGCGGCCGGTGCCGAACAGCCGGCCTTCACCCATGAGCAGACTCGCCGCCGCCAACGCCACGGCTGTCCCGGCCATCCCCATGAAGTAGAGGCTCGATTTTTCGAAACGGCGAGAGAGCCGCATCCAGACGAAAACGCCGGCTACGGCGCCGAGATAAAACGCCGTTTGGATGCCGCTGACGGCCCGGGGTTCGGTGATTCGTACATACCATGTGAAGTAGTGCACGGCGAGCGAGGCATTGATCACCACCGCGAAAAAGAACAACGTGGCCGACAACCAGAGCCGGCGGAACGAGCCATTGGCGAAGGCTACTTTGAAGCCACGAAAAAAGCTGGCCGGCGAGGTGTGAGTTGCAAATTCGTGCCGCTCCGCCGTTGGCCGCCGGAACCCGAGCGTTCCCCACACAGCCACCAACCCGCAGGCCGTCATCAGTGCTCCGAAAAACGCACCCAGCTTCGGATACGCCTCGTAGCCGAGCTTGGCATCGCCGCCACCGGGCAGCGGAGGGAAGAACCATAGGAACGTGAGGCTTGCGGCGGCGAGCGTGCCGAGCAACCCAGCCAGCGCGCGGATGGCGATGATGCGCGTGCGCTCGTGGTAGTCATCGGACATCTCCGCGCCCAGGCTCAGGTAGGGAATTCGGTAGACGGCGCTGACGAAGCGGAACAAGATAGAGAAACACAGGAGCCATGTAAACAAGGCGGCTGGCGGCAGTCCTCGCGGCGGGTTGAACAGAAGGAAGAAGCAGGGGCCCATCGCCAAGGCCCCGGCGAGCATGAACACATGACGATGGCCGAACGGATGGCGGCTGGCATCCGAACGGAAGCCGATGTAGGGGTCCGCCACGGCGTCCACCACGAGGCCGGCGGAGAGGCCCGCGCCGGCCAGCGCTCCCGCCAATCCCATGACCGAATTGTAAAAAAACAAGGCTAACAGCCCCATTAGCACCATAGTGACGGTAATGGGGACTTCTCCGACGGCATAGGCCAAGACGGCGCCGCGAGGCGCAGCCGCCGTCATTCGATGTAACCGAGCTCTTGAAGCCGCTTGCGAATCACTTCCTCATCGGTCTCGGTCAAGACCGGTTCCGGCGGTGTCGCCTTGGCGGAGGGTTCTTCGGGATTCGGATTGATCGCGTCAGCCTGGTTGGGTGGGTTGCTCATCCTGATGTCCTGATAGTTTACGCCACTGTGACCCAACTGGTGGCGTCCGTGGCGCGCGTGGCGCTGTCCGGGCGCTCCCCCTTGGAGTGCACGGCGTACCGGCCCGGACTCACCAGCACGCCCCCATCGTCGCGACCGTCCCATGAGACGAGATCCACGCCGGCGTCGCGCCGCGAGCGGGCAATCAGAGTGCGGATCGTTTCCTTGGTGTGCGGATCGTCGGAGAGACGCTGGATGGTAATGGTCCGGTCGCACGTCTCGTTGAAGCGCGCCTGAATCGAGGCGCTTTGCCCCGACCCCGGCGAGAACGACGGGTTCACCACGCGGGGCGGCTCCAGGTCGGTGGGCAATTTGGCCGGCCGCACGAAGTTGCGCGGAACCAGGGTATCGCCAAGAACGCCAATGTCAGAAAGAGAGGCCGGGCCAAGGCCCAGCGCCGACAGGTAGTTGAGATAGCGGACCGAGTTCTGGGGAAACCCCATCGCCGCCAGGCAGACCCGATCGACCGCCAAGCCATTCCGGCCAGCCAAGATCGTGTTGAACGTCACCCGTGTTCCGGCCCAGGGCCCCTCGCCTTCCATGGCGTAAATTCCGTCGACAATGTGGAAGTCCGGCACCCGGAGCATGTAGTTGTCGACCACGGCCTGCTGCACTCCACGATCGTGCATGCCGAAGCGCCCGCCCGCTGGAGAAGAGATGTAGCGGTCGATCGCGGGCAGCGCAAAATTATTCTTCACCGCCAGGGTGGCCAACACCTCGGCGTGCGTCTTGAGTTTGGCCATGTTGATGTAGACGAAGGTCCGGTTCAGTACGTGCGGTTTGGAGTAAATCTGGCGATAGATCCAACCGTTCAGCGATACCGGCGAGGTGGGGATGGCGCCGAGATCGAGCAGGCGCACTCGGCCTTGCGGATCGTAAGTATTAAAGAACGAATACCCGCATTCCGCGAAGTTCGCTCCGTTGGCACCGGACTCGATGATTACAACGAAAATCGCACCGGCGGCGAGAACGCGGTCCACCACCGCGCGCACGGCTTCGAAATCGGTGGTGATGCCCGTGGACGGCAAGGCTTTGCCGACCAGATTCGGTTTGATGACCACGACCTTGCCCGACAAAACCAGCGCACCCCATTCGCCGCAGGCGTCAATGGCGCGGTTGGTAACGGAGTAGGCGTCCGAGCCTCGGCCGACTCCCACCGAATACTGCGCTCCAAAGACCGGTCGCGCGACCGCGAAGGAGAGCGCGGCGGCCGCTCCAGCCTGTTTCAATGCCTGGCGTCGCGTCGGTTTGACAGCGCCGAATTCATCCTCCAAAACGCGGACCACATCGGCGCCGATATGGCCTGCAGGCCATGGATTTGTCAATTTGTTCCTCCGGTTCATGCCCGTTGGCGGTGGGCGCACAAGGGCTCTTGCGAAGAATGACCCATGGCGATGGCTTTTGTCAAGGCCGCCGGGTTATCATCTGAACGCAATGGGTGTTTTCAATCGAAAGAACCGGCGGCCGGTTTTCCGGCGCTTGCTGAAGCGATGGTCGGCTGGCGCGAGCGCGTTGAGGCGCCGCTTACTGGCAGCGTCGCGGCCCTGGGTGACGGCTGCGGCGGGTCTGGGCGCCGCCCTGGCGCCGGCCGGAGCGCAGGCTCAGCCCGCGCCGAGACCGAACATCGTGTTGGTCATGGTGGACGACCTCGATCGGGGGTTGGCCGATACGCTCCTGCAATCTGGTCTCACGCCGAACCTCCAGACGCACTTCGTGAATCGCGGCGTGAACTTCCGCAACGCCTTCTGCACGACACCAGTCTGTACGCCTTCGCGCGCCACGCTTCTATCGGGCCGCTACGCGCATAACCACGGGGCGGCGCGCAATGAAAGTCCGTTCGGCGGCGTGACGTCGTTCAATGACGCCTCGACGCTGGCCACTTGGCTGCGGGGAGCAGGCTACCAGACCGGTTTCATCGGGAAATATCTCAACGGGTACGGGCGGTCGGACATCAACCGGGACGGAGTCTTCGACTCGGCCGACACACAGTACATACCGCCGGGCTGGAATCAGTGGTTCGGATTGCTTGACCCCTATGCCTCCCGGATGTATCAATACGCCGCCAACGAGAACGGCGTGGTTTCGGGCGTTGGGACCGCTCCGGAAGACTATCAGACGGACTTGCTGGCGCGGAAGGCCGTTGCGTTTCTCGATTCCTTCGAGACCTCCAATGACGCCGCGCCGTTTTTCCTCACGGTGATGCCAGGCGCGCCGCACCAGGAAGTGTACCCGGGCCTGCCCGTATCTCAATATTCGGACGCGTGGAACTGGACGATCCGGCCCGCTCCGCGTCACCTCGGATCTGTGCTGTTGCCGTTGCCGATGCCGCCATCATTCAACGAAATGGACATGTCGGACAAGCCAGCGTGGATGCGGCTTCGCCCCCTACTGACGTCCACCGACACAGCGAACCTGACGGGGCAATATCGCGACCGCGCCGCGTCAATGCGCGCGGTGGACGATCTGCTGGGCAGGCTCGTGGCCAGGCTCACTGAACTCGGCGAGATGTCCCGCACGGTGTTGATTTTCACTTCCGATAACGGCTTTCTGCACGCCGAGCATCGTCTCCCACAGAAACTGGTGGCTCACGAAGAATCCATCCGGTTGCCACTCATCGTGGCCGCACCGTGGCTGGCCCCGGCCCAGGCGCAGCAGTTCGTGCTCAACACCGATCTGGCGCCTACCATCCTGGAGATGGCGCAGGCCGCCCCGGGGGCGGCCATGGACGGCACCTCGTTCACCTCGCTCCTGGCCAACCCCGGACGCACAGGGTGGCGTAAACGTTTCCTAGTGGAGCGCTGGCCGGGCGCGGCGAGCCTCTTCGAACTGCCGTCCTATTTCGCGATCCGCACCGCGCCGGAGGCGGCGGAAGCGCCTTCCGCTACGTTCATCCAGTACAGCGACGGTTCACGCGAGCACTACGATCTGGCCATCGACCCATGGCAGATCGGCAGCCTCCACTTGGACGCATCTCCCCTTCGACAGCAGCAGCGGCTGGCACTCAGCGCATGGATGAGCCAACTGATAGCCTGCGCGGGAACGGGTTGTCGTGACCGCGAATTTCACGTCTCCAACTGAACCGAGGCCTCTCAATCGATCCACCTAGAAGCGCACAGTCCGCGTAGCTCGGACTCCCGAATGGGCGGAACTCGCAGCGGTTGGGGCGCCTCAGTCCGTTGTGCGCGTGTTCTCCCACCACGCCTGGGAGCCCTAGCCTAGCGCCTAGGCCGTGTAGACGTAACGGTTCCCCGAAGGCCGGGAGGCTTTGGGGGGGCACGCGACGCTCGATCAACCAACCCTAGAACAATCAATGGTTTAGCGGCGGCCGCCCGGCCGGCCGGGCGCAGCGTGGCTCCCGAAGCTGTGACTGGGGGTACCTGAACTGTTGAATGGAGACGGGTATAGGGCGGGTGCCCAGGGACAGTGTATACTGGCAAACAGACGAGTTCCCGGAGAGCTGCAAAGCGAAATAGAGGAACAGCAGGAGGATGGTGGTCAATGTCACGAGTATTGGTGGTGGGGCTGGATTGCGCGGCCCCGGAGATTTTGTTCAATCATCCGGATGTACCCAACATCCGGCGCCTGATGGAGCGGGGGTGTTACGGCCCCCTGGAGAGTGTCATCCCGCCGATCACGGTTCCGGCGTGGATGTGCATGTCGACTAGCCAAGACCCCGGGTCGCTGGGCGTGTACGGATTCCGCAATCGCACGGACCACACCTACGGTGGCCTTGGGATCGTGAATGCGAAGTCGATTACGGCCAAGGCGACGTGGGACGTTTTCAACGACCATGGGCGTCAGGCGATTATCGTGGGCGTGCCGCCAAACTTTCCACCCCGTAGGGTGAATGGCGCCAGTGTCGGCTGTTTTCTGACGCCTGACACGAAAACGTCCGAGTACACGTATCCGCCCGAGATCGCCAGCGAGATAGAGGCGCTGGTCGGCGACTACCCTGTGGACGTGCGTGGCTTTCGCACGGAGAACAAGCAGTGGCTGCTCGACGAAATCTATGCGATGTCGCGCAAGCACTTCGAGGTAGTGCGCTACCTGATGGCGATCCGAGACTGGGATTTCTTCCACTTCGTCGAGATCGGGCTCGATCGAATTCACCACGGGTTCTGGAAATATCACGACCCGCAACACCGCCTATACCAAGCCGGCAGCCCGTTCAACAGCGCGGTGATGGACTACTACAAGTATCTCGACGGAGAAATTGGCGAGGTGCTGCAACAGGCCGGTGACGATTGCACGGTGCTGGTGGTATCGGACCATGGCGCGCAACGCCTGGACGGCGGCTTCTGCGTAAACGAATGGCTGGTGCGCGAAGGCCTGCTGGTGCTGAAAGAGCCGGTAACCGGGCAGACGCCGTTCTCACCCAAGCTCGTGGATTGGAGCCGCACGAAAGTGTGGAGCGAGGGCGGCTACTACGCGCGAGTGTTCTTCAACGTCGCCGGCCGCGAGCCGGAAGGCGTGATTCCGGTGAACGAGTACGAGCAGTTCCGTAACGAAATGAAGGAGCGTTTTGAGGCGCTACCCGACGACTTGGGCCGGCCGATGAACAGCCTGGTGTTCAAGCCAGAGGAGATTTATCGTCACGTGCGCAACGTGGCTCCGGATCTGATCGTGCACTTCGGCGGTCTGTTTTGGCGATCCATCGGCGGGCTCGGGTATCCGAGTCTCCACATTCAGGAGAACGACACGGGGCCAGACGACTGCAATCACGCGCAGTTCGGCGCGTTTCTGCTCTCTGGCGCTGGTGTGCCGGCGTTGGGCGAGACGCGGGGCGCGCATCTGCTCGACGTTGCGCCCACGGTGCTCGAGTTGGCCGGGCTGCCGGTACCGGATTCGATGCAGGGACAGAGCCTGCTCGCGGTAGCGGGCCGGCACACGCGTTGAGCCGGATGGACGCCGGGTTGGAACCGGTGGTGATCACCGGCATGGGGCTCGCTTCGGCCGCGGGGCTGGACCCGGAGGCCGTCTGGAAGGCGGTCCTCGGCGGCGTGACAGTGCGCCCGGAGCAGGATAAAGACGGGTTGGCCGGCGCGCGGGTTCCTCCGTACGAGTTGCAAAAGCTTCGCCTCCCGAAGAACCAAAAATTCCTGAGCGCGAGTTCGCGCCACCTGATGTGGGCCGGGCTCCAGGCGCTTGACGCCGCGGGATGGAGCGGAGCGGCCTTGGCGCCGGAACGTGTGGGCGTCTTCTCCGCCGCCGGCCAAGCCGGCATGGAGCCCAGTTCGTTCTTTCCCGGATTCGACGCGTTGGCGGCCCAAGCCGCCGATCCGGATTGGGAGGGGCTGGGCGGCCCAGCGGCCCGCTCGTTGGATTTCTACTTCCCGCTCCGCTGCCTCTCCAATGCGGGGCTCGCGTTGCTGGCGATGGAAATCAGCGCGCGCGGTCCTTCCAACAACTTCTCGCAGTCGGATACGGCTGGCGCGCTGGCGCTCGAGAGCGCCGTCGATTCGCTCCAGGCTGGCGAGTGCGACATGGCGATTTGCGGCGCCTTCGAAAACCTGCTGGGCGCGGCCAACTACCTCAACTACCAGCAGGCTGGGCTGTTGTCTCCGTCGGCGCCGCGCCCGTTCGACCGTGCGGCCGCAGGCATGCTGCTGGCCGCGGCTGGCGCGGCCATCGTGTTGGAGAGGCGATCGTCGGCCGAGGCACGTGGGGCGCCGATTCTCGCTGAGATCGGTGCCGTGGCTACAGCCCTTGATGACGCGGCCGGCGGAGCCGAGCCGATCGGTACGGGACGCGCCGTCGAAGCTGTTTGCCGCCGCGCGCTCGGCGGCGAACAGCCCGCCTTCGCCGTGCTGAGCGGCCTGGGTGTGCCGCGATTCGATCTCCGGGAAGCCAAGGCCGTGACTGAGGCGCTTGGGCCTGGCGTGCCCTGCACCGCCTTCAAGGGAGCGACGGGATATGCAGGCGGCTCGACGGCGATCCTCGAGACGGTGCTAGCCGTCTGTGCGCTCCGCGCCGGACTGGTGCCGCCCGTGGCGGGGCTCGAGCATCCCGCCGAGGGTGTGCACCTCGACTTGGTGGCCCTGCAACCCCGGGTACTGAACGGCACGGCCAGTGCGGGAGCTTTATGTCTCAGTCACTCCTTCATGGGACAATCAGCGGCAATCTGGCTGCGAACGCCGAGCGGCTCCTAGGCCAAGACGGGAGACTATCATGGAGGCGGCGGATGTGAGGAGTCTGGGGGCGCTGTTCTTCCACCATGTCGACCAGTTCCGCTTCGACCCGCTCCTGCAGGGCGAGGGAGTGTCCTACTCGACGGACCGGTTCAAGGGAGCCGTTTTCGCGCTGGCCGGATTCTTCCAAAGCCATGGCCTGAAGCCGGGAGATCGCGTGGCGGTTCTGTCGGAAAACCGGCCTGAGTGGCACGTGGCGGACTTCGCTCTGCACGTGTCGGGCCTGATTTCGGTGCCGTTGTACACCGCGTTTTCGCCGAGCCAGGTCCGCTACGTGCTGGAGCACAGCGGCGCCGTGGCCCTTGCCGTCTCAACGCCCGCGTTGTGGGCGGCCGTGGCTCCGGCTCTGCGCGATCTGCCGGAACTGCGTTTGATCGTGCTGTTCGAGGGAGAGGTCCCAGGGGCGGCTTCACTCTCCGCCATCGAGGCGGGCGGGCCGCCTGGTTCGGGCTTCGAGGCCGCCCTGCGGCGGCGCGCGGCCGAGGCGGACGAACGCGGGCTCGCGACGATCGTCTATACCTCCGGCACCACCGGCCTCCCGAAGGGAGTGATGCTCTCGCACTCGAACCTATTGAGCAATCTCAGTGCCTGTCTCGGGCGGCTGCATCTGGCAGCCCCGGCGCAGGCGCTTTCCATTCTGCCGCTGGCACACGTGCTCGAGCGCCTGCTTTGCTACGGCTACTTTGTCGAGGGTGTCCCCGTTGCCTATGGAGATCCAAACAAGGTGGCGGAACTGGCGCCACGCTACCGGCCCGAGGTGATGGGCGTGGTGCCGCGTATTCTCGAGCGCGTGCGCGAGAAAGTTCTCGAACAGATGGAAGGGATGAATCCCCGGCGGCGCGCCATCGGACGTTGGCTGCTCCGGCAGGGACTCGATTACGGCGCCCCATGGCTCCACGGCACGCGCCCGGCGGCAGGTGCCCGGCTGGCCTACCCGTTGGTGCAAGCTCTGCTGTTTTCCAAGCTCCACCAAAAACTCGGTGGGCGCCTCCGGTTCCTGGTGTGCGGCGGCGCCAAGCTCGATCCGGCCGTGGAGTCCTTCTTTCACGCGGCCGGTTTCCGGTTGCTGCAGGGCTACGGGTTGACCGAGGCGGCCCCAGTGGTCACACTATCGCCACCGGGAGCCATCAAGATCGGCAGCGTCGGCCGGCCGCTCGACGGCCTGGATGTCCGGTTTGACGAAGAAGGGGAACTGTGGGTCCGCGGGCCCAATGTGATGATGGGTTACTACAAAGACGCTGCGCAGACGGCCGAAGCGCTCGACCCCGGCGGATGGCTCCGCACCGGGGATCTGGCGGTGCTTGACCCGGATGGCTATCTGGCCATCACCGGGCGCAAGAAAGAGATTTTGGTTACTTCCGGTGGCAAGAACGTGTGTCCTGCTCCGCTGGAACACGAACTGTGCAAGAGTCCATTGATTCGTCATATCTTGCTGGTGGGCGACGGGCGCAAGTTTATCTCGGCCTTGGTGGTCCCCGACTATGCGCGGGTGTGCCGGCAGATGGGGATCGCCCGGACCGGCGGCGATCCGGACAGCGACGCCCGGGTAGAGGCCGCGGTCTGGGCGGAAGTCGAAGGGCTGCAGTCCGGCTTTGCCGCGTGGGAGCGAGTCCGTCAGATCCGCCTTCTCGCCGACAGTGCGCTGGACGACCCGGAACTCCTGACACCGACGCAAAAACTTCGCCGCCGGCGGGTGGAGGAGAAGTACCGGGAACTGATCGAGTCGATGTACTCACCCCAACGTCATCCAAGGGAGTAGTCAAAGTGGTAGGATCAAAAGATCGCGGTCGAGCGAGGAGCAGCTTCGGGCCGCTGTTGGAGAATCATTTCGGAGGTCTCGTGCCCACCTTTCGGCCGCTGCATTGTCATTTTTGCCCGTCTGTCGGGAGCGGCTCGTGAGTACGCTCATCAGCGTCACCCGCAAGCTCGGGTTCGGTACGATGATGGCATCGCGACGAGCCCGCAGCGATGCCTGGGAAGAGATTATCGCGGTCCACTTCGTGACGCGGTGTTTCCAAACCCTGCTCAACCTCGGCGTGCTGGACGAGATGATGGCCAAGGGCGGAATCGACCCGGCGGCTCACGCGGAGAAAGAAGGGCTCGACGGCCAACTCCTGAAGGCGGTTTGCGAGGCGCTTTATGCGCGGCGGCTGCTGAATCGCGATGCCTCCGGGCGTTTCGTGCTGGAAGAGACCGCGCGCTTTCTGCTCACGAATTCGATGGCGCGCGGTTGGTTTCAACTCGCCCATGGATACGAAAGCGTGCTCTTCCACCTGGAAGACCTGCTCACCGGCAGAATGAAATATGGGGTGGATGTAGTCCGCGACGGCAAACTGGTGGGCGTCGGGTCGGGCCTCGCCTCTCACGACTTCTATTTCCCTCTGGTGCTGGACAAGCTTTCCGCGCTGAACGTGAAGTGCGTGATGGACATCGGCTCCGGGGACGGCGAGTTTCTCCGGCTGGTTTGCGGCCGGTTTCCGGAGGCGAAGGGCGTTGGTCTGGACTTGTCACCGGAAGCCGTCGAGGCCGGCCGGCGGCAGGTAGAGGCGGCTGGCCTCGGAGCGCGTATCGCGCTCCACACGGGCAATGCCTTACGCATGGCTGACTACCGCGACAAGTTGCGCGATGTGGACGCCGCCACTACCTTCTTCGTGCTGCACGAGCTGTGCGACGGCGGCCGCAACCAGCGAGCCCTCGAATTTCTGCGGACGTTCCGGGAAACCCTGCCGGGCGTGCCGTTCGTGGTGATCGAAACGATCCGGCCCTCGGCCGAGGAGATGCGAGAGCGTCCGGGTCCCGCTGTGGAGTATTTTCTGTTTCACGACCTTAGCGGCCAAAACCCGGTGGGCCGCCAAACCTGGAAAAACCTGTTCGAGCAGGCTGGCTACCAGTCTGTCACGGAGGATTACATCGCCTTTGCGCGAACGTCGATTTTCATCATTCGTTAATGCAAAGGTGTTCGGAGAAGAACGACAAAACGGAGGTGTCGTATGAAAACTGTGAAAGCGTGTTGTCCCCGGTGCGGAACATTGCTATTCGATGAATCGTTCCTGGAAGGAGAGCTCTCGTTGCCCCGGCTCTCGGATCCGTTCGCGTGTGGGGAATGCTCCTGGAGGGGCTCCTTTGGGAGCTTGACTCCGGCGGCACCCACCGACGTACAGCCCGCGGTCTACGTGCTCGACTACCAGATCTGATTCCTGATCCAACGCGGTGACGAGCCCTGCCGCGCAACCCTACCAAAGATCCATCTTCATCTTGAAACGGAGTTCCCGGATGAGCCCGTTCCCGAATTGGATCTCCATCACGCCATTAATGCTGTTCAACTTCCAAGCGCGTAAGCGCTTGGAAGTCGCCGAGCCTTCCAGCGTCACGGTGTCCCCGTCGATGGAAAGGTCTTCCAGACGTTCCATGCGGAGGTCGGCGTCGAATCGCTCCCGGTGCCAATCGACGATTGCTGACCGGCCTTGGAAGGTACTCGTGTGGAATTGGATCGTTGCTTCGTCAGCGAAACTGGCCAGGCAACGGTCCAGGTCCCGCGAGTGGAAGGCATCCAGATACGCCTTCACCAGCTCTTCCAAATGGCCGGCTTCGTTTTGGATCGTCTGCATGAAATTCTCCTCTTCGTAGACTGAGGCGGGGAAACCGTCTCGCTAATAGGCGCCTTCCAGCACGCCGCGCAGGCTGATGCCCTGTTCGATCAGTGGATCGGTTTTCCGGCCCGTCAACTCCAAGTGGCGTGCGATCCACGCTTCCAGCCGGTCTTCCATCTGGCGGGCCAGTTCAGGGTTCACTTCGGCGAGGTTGTGCTTCTCCCCGGGATCATGACCTAAGTCGTAGAGCTCGCGCAACGGGGTGCCGTAGAAATCGGCCTCGCGAGCCAGGATGAACTTGTGTTCGCGCGTGCGCAGGCACCACTTGGCCTGAAGCGTCGATTCACAGGCGAGGATCTCCTCGCGTTCCGGGCCGGGCTCGGGGCCAGTGGCGGTATTCCAGAAGTTGAGGCCGGACATGGAGCGCGGTGCCCGGATTCCGGCGGCTGCCAGCAGCGTGGGCGCCAGGTCGTGATGCTGGAGCATTTCGCCGCGGCGCGCCCCGGCCGCCACTCGGCCAGGCTGCCGCAGGATCAGCGGGATCCGGAGCACGGGATCGTACAGGCCATGGTGCTCGTAGAAAATGCCGTGTTCGGTCATGCTCTCGCCGTGGTCGCCCGTGATGGCGATCAGGGTGTTCTCCCTGAGCCCCGCGTCGTCGATGGCCTGCACCAGTTCGCCGATGCCGTCATCGACGTGGCGGATTTCCTGGTCGTAGAGCGCAGTGACGAATTCCGCGTCGGTGACCACTCCTGCGGGCGTGCGGAGCCATGTGTCGCGCGCCAAGCGGCCGAACGGATGTTTCCAGAATTCATCGAGCGAGCGGTTGGCCGGATCCACGGGATTGCCTTCATAGAAAAGATGGCGGTACTTTTCCGGCGGGGCGTACGGTGTGTGGGTGTCCCAATAGTGGATGAACAGGAAGAAGGGTTCGTCGCGATGCTGAAGGATCCAGGGTATGGCGCGGCGGTTGAGCTCTTCGCAGGTTACGCCCAGACTGAGAATGCGGCGCTGGCTCGGATCGATCACGTACTCGAAGCCGCGGCCGAACCACAGGCGCTCCCGCATGAGGTTGTCCACCGAACAGGTGGCGTAGCCAGTCTTCAGGAACGCCATGGGCAAGAGCGGGATGTTGGCGGGCAACTGGTGCGAACCACCATGGCTCACCACGCCATGTTCGATCGGGTGTTGACCCGTAAGCAGCGTGGTAAAGCTCGGCTGCGTGGGAAGGCCGGCGCAGAAGTATTGCTCGTAAAGCGTGCCTTCCGCGGCCAGCCGGTCGATGTGAGGGCTCGTGGGGCGGTCGTAGCCGTAGCAGCCGAGGTGACCGGCTCCGAGGGCATCGTTGACGAGGACGACGACGTTAGTGTGTGGCATTCGGCGATTACAAAGTCGGGAGATAAGAATCGATGGTGCGGCGCAGTCCCTCTTCCAAGCTGACGCGGGGCTCGAATTGCAGCAACTCGCGGGCCTTACGGGCGTCGAGCACGCGGCGGGCGACTCCCGCTGGCTTTGAGGGGTCGCATTCGATCACGGTGTCGCGCCCGGCCAGCCGGGCGATGAGACGGGCCAGTTCGAGAATCGAGATTTCCTCTGCGCCGGCGAAGTTGACCGGCTCGCCGGTCGCGGCCTGCTCGAGCAGATCGATAGCGCCCCGCGCGAAGTCCTCGACGAAGAGAAAAGTGCGTACCTGCCGGCCATCTCCCCACAGCGTGAGCGGCTCGCCCGCCAGGATGCGGCGGATGAACATCGGGATGACGCGTCCGCGCGCCGGGTCGAAGTTGTCTCGCGGGCCGTAGATATTGCTCGGACGGGCGATCCCGATGCCGATGCCGTATTCACGGGCGTAGAGGGCGGCTGCCATTTCCGTCATCCGCTTCGACCACGCGTAGCCGTCGCTGAGCGTGCCGTCCAAGTGCCGGAACGCGTCGCCTTCGGAGGCGGGTTCGGCCACGGCCGCCGAGTAGACTTCCGCGGAACTGGCAATCAACACACGCTCGACCCGGTGTTCGGCGGCGGCCTCCATGAGATTCATGCTGATGGATAGATTCCGGCGAAATAGCGATGCCGGGTGACGCCGCTTGTACTCGGCGCTGCCGTCGGCATGGGCCAGACTGAAAATGGCGTACTGCCCCTCGACTAGCGCACCGCAGGAAGCGCGGCATTCCAGATCGCAGGGCACGATGGTCAAATTCGGACCGGCCGGAAGACGGGCGGCCGTGCCTGGGCGCACCGTGGCCGTCACGCGGGCGCCACGAGCGGCCAGCAGTTCCGCGGTCCAGGAGCCAATCAGCCCACCCGCTCCCGTTACCACCACGTTTCGGCCAGTCCAGAAACCAGAGGCGGCCGTTGTCATGCGGATCGCCTCCCAGAGCGCGCGGCGGCTGCCGCTTCCTCCAACCGGTCGAGCGGCTCCGGGTCGCTTTCCGCTTTCGCAAAACCGGTGGCGATGCGGCTGGCTTGGCGGCGGTACCCAGGTTCGTCCATGAGCGTGGCCACGGCGCGCCCCACCGCCGAAGGGGTGCAGTGCCGCCGCGCCAGTCGAGTGCCCGCGCCGCACGCCTCCAGGCGCGCGGCGTTCTCCAGTTGGTCCCATTCAAGCGGTACGGCCAGCACTGGCACGCCGCACGCCAACGCCTGTCGCGTGGTACCGCTTCCGCCGGTAGTGACCACCACGGAGGCTCGTGCAAACACATCACGATGCGACACCCATTCGACGGCGCGGATGTGAGGCGGCAGGTGCCCCAAGCCGAGACTCGCGACCGTACGCTGCTTTCCGGTGGTGATGACAATATCGAGATCCGGCCGTCCGGCCAATGCCGCAACGGCGGCGCGGATGAGAAACGGCTCGCCCACTTGGGCCGTGCCTTCGCTCACGTAGACCAGCGGTGCGCCGTCACGCAGCCCGAGCGCGGCGGCAGGCGGGGCGGATGACTCCCACAGGCAGGGCCCAACGTAGCGAGCGCCGGGCGGCAGATCGTCACGCGCAAAGTCGTATTCCGCCGAACCAGCCGACAGATACAGCGGGAATCGGCCAGAGTGAGCCGGCACCGAATCGGCGATCGGCGCCAGCCCGTGCACGGCTCTGAGACGATTGACCTGAGCCCGAACTGGTGCATTCACCCATGAGATGGCGGTGTTGATGGCCCGGTTGCGTAAGACGCCCACGGCTCCGCGTGCCGGCGCCACGCCGAGGCCGGCGAGGGGCAAGCGGCGGCCGGGTGTCAGGCAACCCGCGTAGAAAGAAAAAGGCACCACGGGAGTGCCGGTCGATTCCCCCCACAATACGAGGGGAGCCCATACCATCGGATCGGTCAAGACCAAATCTGGCCTCCAGGAGGCGGCCACGGTACGCAGGTCCGCGTACTGCGCCGCCACGCTGCCCGCGGTCATCTCGCTGAGTAGGGCCCGGACGCGCGAGAGCTTGCCCGCCAGACTGGATTCACCGATCGTGGTGTAGCGCTCGTTGAGCGCGTGGAAGATCCCCGGGTCGTCCGGTTGCCGTCCAACCAAGCCGCCCAGATAGGCCGCTGTCTGCTGGAACGGGAAGAAGTCGTGGCCAGCCTGCCGGACTGTCGCTCCCGCGCTGGCTGCCGAGCAAAATGCCACCGAGTGCCCCCGGCCGGCGAGGCGCGCGGCTAGTGCGAGACACGGGTGGAGATGGCCGGCGTAGGGCCAGACGGTAAAGAGGAACCTGACGTTCGTCAACTGGTTACCCGCTCTTGTGACAGACCGCCACCAGGTAGGTGGCTCGCTCCATGGCGCCGGGCCGGAACTCGAAGGTGTTCGCATCCACCCGATCCACCCAATCCTTGCTCGTGGACTCGTCATTGGCCCGCTCGCCGCGGAAGTACAGCGACGCAAAGTGGTTCAGCAGACGGCGGTACCAGCCCACCGTTAGGTAGAGCCGCGTGGATTCCATGAACAGCTTTTCCCGCAGGGGGCGAAGACAGTGCTGGCCATAGTAGTCCACGCGCGGAAAGTGCCGCTCCAATACGTTTCGGAACTCGGCGGGCGTGTATTCGTGTTCGTGGAACTGGTTCACCCCGGCCGGAGTGCGCTCGGCATTGGGCGTGGACACGATGAACCGGGCCCCGGGCGCCATCACGCGTTTGATCTCGGACAGGTAATTGTCCACGGCCGTGAAGTGCTCGATGACTTCGAACGAACTGACGAATTGGAAGGTGCCGCTGGCAAAAGCCAAACGGCAGCAATCCATGGCTGTGTAGTGGAGCCCGGCGCTGGCATAGCGCCGCTCGGCATGGGCGGCCGCCCGTGGATCGATGTCCACGCCGAAAGACTGCTTGCCCTGCTGGGACAGATAGTAGGTGCCATATCCCTCGCCGCATCCGGCGTCCAGGACGCACTTGGCTTGCCCCATGACCTCACGCGCGAACCGGTAGCGCGAAGCGTGGGCCCAGACGAGGTAAATCGGGGTCTGGCCGGGCACGACCCGTTCGCCATCAAACTCGAGCTTGGAAGCCGCCATCGGCCAAGTTCCCTCCGCTCCGCTCTGCTCGAGCCGGAATCATCGCTTCGATCAACTGGGCCGCGCGCGTGGCGCCTCCGGCCCGTTCGAAGCTTTTCGCCAATCGCATTGCATTCCTCCGATAGTCAGGATACTCCAGTATCCTCGCTACTGCCGCCGCCAAACGTTCCGGGGTCAGTTCGTCCGGGGCCAAGTGTATGCCCGCGCCCGACTCCTGAATCCGGAACCCGGTCTCCGGGTGGTCCCATGCAAAAGGAACGATCACGACCGGAATTCCCGTGTTCAACGCCGCCATGATTGTGCTGGGTCCCCCGACATTGACCAAACCCGACAAGCACGGCAACAGGGCGTTCAGATCCACCCATGATCGCACATGAATATTGGGAGCGAACGGGCGGGGCCCCAAGTCGAGCTCATCCAGGCCCCTATGGCGGCCCACCGCCAGAATCGCTTCGACGGGCAGTTTCGCCAGTCCCTGGGCCGCGCAGCGCAGCAGCTTCGGATCCAGGTGCACCGTTCCTTCGGTAACGAACACCCATGGACGGCCCGCCGGCACACCGTCGATCGGCCCGGTGGCCGAGGGTGCGGCGGGCCTGAGGCACGGTCCGACATAGTGCACCGATGGTGGCAGGTCCGTGCGCCCGTAGTCGAACTCGGGGCTGCTGGGCACCAGGTACAGCGGCATGGTAGCGGCGTGATCGGTCACGCTGTGACGCAGCGGCGGCAGGCCGTGAGCCAGGCGCAGGCGGCTGGCGGCTTCCCGCGTGGAACGGAGGAACCATCGGCCGGCCGCCGTGAGAACCGAGGCGCGCGCGCGCTGCCACGCGTTACGCGGGCGCGGCGAGGGGAAGCCCAGCACGGGTGCGCCGGGGCCGGACAGGTGGCAGGCTGGAATGAGCGAGAACACGGCTACCGGGATTCCTCGCTTCTCATTGAGGATCAGGAACGGCGCCCATAGGGTCGGGTCGCAAACGATGGCGTCCGGCTGCCACTCCTCGAGAATTGCTTCGATGTCCGCAAGCTGGTCTGGAACGGTGTCGAGCAGCCACTGGCGATAGAGGCTACGCAGCCGCCGCGGGTCCCTTTGCGCCGACATGATCCCCTCGGGCGACAAGGCAATCCGGTTGACTGTCCGCTCATCGACGCGCTGCAACGGAAAGAATCCGAAACCTTCAGCCTCAATCGCGTTTCGGGCCGACTCGCCTGTATAGAAAGCCACTTCATGCCCAGCTTCGCGCAGCGGGCCTGCGATGGCCAGATTGGGATGTATGTGGCCGGTGAACGGCCAGACGGTGAAGAGAAACCGGCTCAAACGGGCGATCCCTCCACCGGCCTAACGAAACCGCAGCGTGAGCGCATTGGACGGTGAGCCATCGACCACTATCGAGACCGGAACCGTGCCTCGACCGGCCAGCGACCGTGGTAGCGGCAGCGTGATCTGGTCCACCCCGGGATTGTCGGCCAGGGCGCCCGCGAGGACCGGTGTGATGCTGGTGCCTCCAATGTTGACGACCACGCGGTCGAGGCTGGACCGGCCGCGGAAGCCCGTGCCGAACATGGCGAGAAAGTATTCGCCAGGGCGGGTGAGATCCAGCGGCTTCGGCGAGCACGTGGAACCGTCGCACTCGAATGTTTCCTCGAACGTCGCCTCGCCGTCCTGGAGGCGCCCGAGGGTTGCCAGCGGCGTGCCACGCCCATCCGCCGTCGCCGAATAAAGTGCCGGACCCACGAGCCCGATCTTCAGCGAAGCGTTCGAGACGGTGCCGGACGCGCTGCGCACCTTTAGCTGCGCCGGCCCGGCCGGAATATTCGCGGGAAGCACGATGTTGATCTGCTCCGGCCCCGCGAAGTAGAACGAGGCGGATGATTCCCGGCTGTCACGGTCGACAACCGCCGCCGTCGTCCCGGCCAGACTGGTGGGCAGCGGACTTGACGAGTTGGTCTCGGTCGAGGTGGCCAGATCGCGGCCAAAGACGATCACCACTGACTCTGGAGCCACCGGGTTCGGCCGGTAACTCCCGTTGGACAGAGCAAAGGTCCCCGCGCTGATCTCGGTCCGAAACGCTTGGCCTGTGGAACTGGACTGGCCGGCGATGATGGCCGCGGCGGCCGCCGCCGAAGCGTCGTTGATGATCTGGGCCGGCGGCTTGTCGCGGTTGGTTTGATAATCGAGATAGGCGTGCAGATAACGGCTCCAGTAGGCGGAGAAAACCTGCACCTGTTTCCAGTGGCAGAAGCGCGTGAACACGGCAATGAACTTCTGATCCAGAGGCGCCCAGAAAGACCAAGCGTCCCGCGCGAATGTGCCGGGATCGGCCGCTGGGCTGGTCGTGCCAAGTTCCCGGTCTCGCAGCTTGAGGAGCCACGCTTCGGCCACAATCACTTCCTTGCCCGCCGCCAAGGCCTGGTCGGCGTAGGCGATCGTATTGTCAAGGTAGTTCCGGTTGGCCGGATACACATGCAAGTCGATGAAATCGACGCCGGCACGCACGTAGGCGTCGATAAACTCGCGACCGTTTTGAATCCAGGTGCCCACCCCCGCGCCGAACTTCACATGCGGCACACTGGCGGCCTGCACCTGGGCCTTGGCGGCGGCCACGAAGCTGGCGTAGACGCTGCTGGTGCGCAACCCGGACCGGCCGGTGATTTCAGCCTCGGTGTCCGGTTCGGCCCCCACCTGCAAGTAGTCTGGCTGGATTTCCGCCGCAATCACGCCCGCCATGGCTGCGCGGGCTTGTATATACTGCGCATCCGTGACCGAGGCGTAGTGACGTACCACGTCAAGGCCCGAACCGGCCGAAAATACACCAGGAAAGACCGGCCCGCTTTCCACCACCAGGCGCATGTTTCGCCGCCGCGCTTCTTCGGCCACGAACTTGAAGAAGGACAGGTAGCCGTCGTAATCCGATCCGCGGTTGACACTCTCGAGAAACGTCCGATTCAACAGCGGGTACTGCACCGCCACGACGATCGAGCGGGCTCCGAGCGCCCGTAGCGCATCCAGTTCGGCCACCACGCCGAGGCGCGTATTGGGCTGCAGTAGTTGGCTCCCGCGGTTGCCATTCGCGGTCAACAACTCGGCGCCCATGTCCGTCGGGTAGGTCGACCCATTCCAGGCGCTAGTGATGCGCCGGTCGAAGGCGGTCAACTGCGTGTCCAGCTCCGCATAAAGATCCTGGAAGTCGGCGGGCACTGCTTGCGCCCAGACCACCGAGGCCGAAGCGGAAAGCAGGGCAATCCGCGCAAGATGCGCATGAGACATGTTCGAACCTCCGATTCGATCGGTGAAAAGCTCCTGTGTAGAAATAGTGTACCGCGCATTGGGTCACGGAACCACATCACAGGGCCTTTCCGCGGCAGCCTGTCTGGATTTCACCGAACCGGGCGCGGACGCGAGCCCGTGGCGACGGAACCAGCGTTGGCAGCGGTTTGGTTCACTGCGGTATATTGCTCCTCAGTGCTCTCGCGATCCTCCGCCCGCCGTATCCTGCTGTTTGCGATCGGCACCGCAGGCGATGTTCATCCGGGAATCGCGATCGGTCGCGGCCTGCGCGAGCGCGGCCACCATGTCACGTTCATCACCAACTCGTATTTCGAGGACGCCGCGCGCCGCGCGGGTCTGGAATTCGAGAGTAGCGGCACGGTCGAAGAGTACCTTCGCACGGTGGACAATCCGGAACTCTGGAAGTTCGGCAAGGGCTTCCGGGTTCTCTTCGAGCAGATCCTGTCGCAAATCCGGCCCAACTACGAGTTGATCCGGCGTGAGCACCGCCCTGGGGAGACGATCGTGGTGGCGCCGGCATCTGCGTTTGGAGCGCGTCTGGCGGCCGAAAAGCTCGGTGTACCGCTGGTGCATCTTCACCTGCAGCCGATCGTGCTGCGGAGCCGGTACGAGCAGCCCGGTGTGACGGTGCCCGCTTGGTTCAAACCCGCGCTGCGTCCGCTGCGTCAAGCATGGTTGGCCGCGCTCGACCGCTGGATTCTCGATCCGGCGCTGCTGCCAGAATTCAACGCGTTCCGCGCCGAACTCGGTCTGGCTTCGCTGCGACGCCCGTTCGACGGCTGGATCCACGCGCCCGAAATGGTGATCGGACTGTTCCCTGGCTGGTTCGCCCCGCCGCAGCCGGACTGGCCGCCTCAGGTGCGGCTTACCGGCTTCATGTTGTACGACGAGGGCGAGGTACGGGCCGTGCCCGCGGGTCTGCGGGAGTTTCTCGATGCCGGCAGCCCGCCGCTGGTGTTCGCGCTGGGTACGGGCATGCGCAACGCTCGCGAGTACTTTGCCACGTCGGCGGAGGTGTGCCGGCGTCTGGGCCGCCGCGGGATCCTGCTGACGCAGACCGATGGGCAAGTGCCGGACGAGTTGCCGCCGGGAGTGGTCCGGTTCGGGTATGTGCCCTTCAGCCTGCTATTGGCCCGCACGGCCCTGTTCACGCATCATGGTGGAATCGGCACGATGGCGCAAGCCTTGCGGGCGGGCGTGCCGCAGCTCATCACGCCATTCAACTTTGACCAGCCCGACAACGCCGCCCGTTTGAAACGGCTCGGTGTGGGTGATCTCATCCGGCCGCACCGGTATGAGGCGGACCGGGTGGCGAAGACCATCGCGCATCTGCTCGATTCGCCGGCGGTGCGCGAGCGTTGCCGCGAGGTGGCCGCGCGATTCGCCGCGACGGGACCCGATCCGCTGGAGCAGACTTGCCGCCTCATCGAAAGCGTGGGCTCGGCACACCCTAACGGCGCATGAGACCGGCCGAATTCCTGTTGGTGCCGATCGGCAGCGCCGGTGACGTCCACCCCTACGCCGGAGTGGGCCGTGAACTGGCGCGCCGCGGCCACCACGTCCGGCTGATCGCCAACGCCTATTTCGCACCGGTAGCGCAACGCGCGGACCTGGATTTCGTGGAGTCAGGCCCGGCCGAGGAGTACCTTCGCACCATCGCCGATCCGGACCTTTGGAACCCGGCCAAGAGCTACACCTTGATGTTCGAGAAAATGCTGGAGGCCATGGCCGTCAGCTATCGCCTGGTGGAGAAGCTGGCGGATGGCCGCAAGTTGCCGCTGGTGTCGCCTTCGGCCAATCTGGGAGCGCGGGTGGCGGAGGAGAGTCTGGGACTGCCGCTCGTCAGCATGAACGTGGAGGTGAACATTTTCCGCAGCGTTCAGGAGTGGCCGGGCCGCGACGTGCCTCCGAAGTGGCAACGGGCCATCGTGCCGATGAGGCGCGCCATCATGTACGCAATGGACAAATGGTTCTTCGACCCGCAACTCGGCCCGAGGCTGAACGAGTTTCGGGCGCAACTCGGGCTGAGACAGCCGGTGCGGCGCATCATGCGCGAGTGGATCCATTCGCCGCACTGCGTGATCGGGCTCTTTCCCGAGTGGTTCTCAGGCCGCTTTCCGGACTGGCCGGCGAATCTGCATCTCACCGGTTTCCCTCTATACGATGACGGCACGGCGCGGCCTCTCTCCGCCGAAGATGAGTCCTTCCTCGCCAACGGGCCGCCACCCGTCGTGTTTACGTTTGGTTCGGCGAGGCGAGCGGCGGCAGGTCAATTCGCCACGGCGGTCGAGATTTGCCGCCGTCTGAACCGGCGCGGCGTGCTGCTCACAGAGTTTGCCGGCCAGACGCCGGCGAGCCTGCCGGACTCGGTGCGCCACGTTTCCTACGCTCCGCTCAGTCAGCTCTTGCCTCGGGCCGCGGCGCTGGTTCATCACGGCGGAGTGGGCACCACCGCACAGGGGCTTCGGGCCGGCATTCCGCAACTGGTTACGCCGATGGTGTTCGACCAACCGTACAATGCGGTGCGGCTGCGCCGGCTCGGCGCCGGGCGCTCGCTTGCTCCAGAGCAATTCACGCCGGAGACGGCGACTGCCGTGCTGCGTGAGTTGCTCGCCTCACCCGAGGTGGCCGCCCGCTGCCGCGAGACTGCGGAGCGAATGGCGAGTGATGCTGACACGCTGTCGCGCACCTGCGACGTGATCGAGGAGGCGGCATGCGGGTCCTGATGTTGGTACATGGCAGCGGCGGCGACGTCTATCCGCAGATCGCCGTGGGGCGGGCGCTGGCACGGCGCGGCCACGAGGTAAGCTTCGTGACCAACCCCTACTTCGCTGGTGCGGTACGGAGTGCTGGACTCGACTTCATCGCGTCCGGGACCGAGGCCGAGGGGCGCGCGGCGATCGACAACCCGGAACTGTGGCAGCGAGGCAAGGGCATCCGCGTGCTTTTTGACGGCGTGCTGCGCGCCATGCCAGAGACCTATGAGATCGTCCGGAACTGGCGGCGAGGGAGCGGCGGCGAGGTCGTGACAGCCAACATTCTGT
Source organism: uncultured Acidobacteriota bacterium (assembly GCA_902825945.1). Classification (GTDB taxonomy): domain Bacteria; phylum Acidobacteriota; class Terriglobia; order Bryobacterales; family Bryobacteraceae; genus SYLY01. The sequence continues at coordinate 5,279 of CADECY010000047.1, read as the reverse complement.
CGATCGGAGCCCGCGTCGCTCACGACAAACTGGGCATACCGTTGGTGACCCTTCATCTGCAGCCGATCGTCATCCGCAGCCTCTATGAACAACCCGGCGTGGTGACACCCGAGGCGTGGCGGCCCGTGGTGAAGCCGCTTCGGGCCCTGCTCACCGCGGCACTGGACCGTTGGGTGTTCGACCCGGCCATCACGCCCCGGCTGAACGACTTTCGCGCCACATTGAACTTGCCACCCGTTCGCCGGATCTTCAAGGATTGGATCCACTCACCGCAACGAGTCGTCTGCCTGTTCCCCGGCTGGTTCGGCCGCCAGCAACCGGATTGGCCGCCACAGACGAGGTTGACCGGCTTCCCTTTGTTCGATCAGGTGGGTGACGAGGGAATGAGCCCGGAGCTGGAGAGCTTTCTCGATGACGGACCTGCACCCGTTGTCTTCACCGCGGGTACCGCACAACTCTTCGCCAAGCACTTCTTTGCCGTGTCGGCCGAGACTTGCCGGCGGTCTGGACGGCGCGCCGTGTTGTTGACGCGTTTCGCCGAACAGATCCCGCGGACGCTGCCCGCTTCCGTGATGCACGCGCCGTACGCACCATTCAGCCTGCTGTTGCCGAAAGCGGCGGCGCTGGTGCACCACGGAGGGATCGGCACGGCGTCGCAGGCGTTGGCGTCGGGAATCCCGCAACTGGTGGTGCCGTCGAACTTCGACCAGCCCGACAACGCCGCCCGGCTGCGACGCTTGGGCGTGGCCGAGTCGATTCGCGAAAAGGCCTATCGTGAAGACGCCGTCGAGGCAGCTTTGGCGCGGCTCCTCGGTTCGCCGGCCGTGAGGGCGGCCTGCGCGGAAATGGCGCATCGAATCGCCGAGGCCGGTGACCCGCTGCCCGCGGTGTGCCACTGGATCGAGGAAACCGCCGCGCTCACTCCAGCCGCCGGCGGAAGCGTACCGCGGCCAGGGTCATGATGCAGACGCCGTAGATCAGCAGCGCGAGCATCTGGGGCCACAACACATCCGCGCCCGTGCCCTTCAGTACGATGCCTCGAACGATTTCGAGAAAGTAGCGCAGCGGGTTCAGGTAGGTAAAATACTGCACGGCCACCGGCATGTTCCGGATCGGGAACATGAATCCGCTGAGCATGAACGTAGGCGCGGCAAACAGGAACGACGACATCACGGCCTGCTGCTGGGTAGATGAGATCGTGGAGATGAACAGGCCGATACCCAGACTGGTCAGCAGGAACAACACCGCGCAGAAGCCGAGCAGCAGAGGACTGCCACGGAACGGAATGTGGAAAATGAGAATCGCCGCCGCGGTGATGATGAGCACATCCACGATTCCCACGAAAGCCGCCGGCACGATCTTGCCGAGGATCAACTCAATGGGCCGGATGGGCGTCACCAGAAGCTGTTCCATCGTGCCTAGCTCCTTCTCTCTCACGATGGCCATGGCGGTCAGCATGACGGTGACAACCAGCAGGATGTTGCTCATTACGCCAGGCACGAAATAGTTGCTGCTCTTCAGGTCCGGGTTGAACCAGATGCGGGTGCGGGCCTGCAGGCGGGGGCTTTGAGTGTTGTTGATACTCGTGGCGACCCGGGCCATCACGCGCAGGCGGTTCTGATCAATCGCCGCGCGCGCGGCGTAGCCTCCGACGATCTGGGAAGCGTACGAGGAAATCAGTGTGGCGCTATTGGAGTTGGCTCCGTCCAGCAGCAGTTGCACCTGCGTGCGGCGGCCGCGCGCCAGATCCGCCGCGAAGCCCGGCAGAACGCGCACGACGGCCTGCACCTCGCCGCTGTCGAGCAGCCGCCGCACATCGTCCTCGCTTTCCGGCAGCGCGCGGACCTGGAAACGGTCCGAGCCAGTGAAGCGGTCCAGCAGATCCCGGCTGGCGGGTGTGCGGTCGCCATCCATCCATCCCAGCCGGATGTTGTCGATGTCCATGTTCACCGCGTAGCCGAAGACGATCAACTGCAGCAGCGGCGGCAGAAACAACGTCAAGCGCATGCGCGGATGGCGCAGCATCTGCGTGAATTCCTTGCGGACAATGACCAGAATCCGCTCCCACATGGGCTAGACCGTTCTCCTTCGCAGGGCTCGCGCGGCTAACAGGAAAACCGTGACCGAGTAGACCGTGAGCAGCAGCAGCTCGAGCCAGAGCACTTCCAGGCCGACCCCTTTCTGGAAGATCGCCCGGATGATGGTGACGAAGTAGCGCGCCGGGAACAGGCGCGTGATCCACTGAATCGCGGGCGGCATGCTGTCGATCACGTAAATGAATCCTGACAGCAAGAACGCGGGCAGGAAGGAACTGGCCATGCCCATTTGGAACGCCATCAACTGGTTCTGCGCAAGCGAAGACAAATAGATCCCCCAAAACAGCGTGCCGCACAGGAACACGCCGCTGCTGACCGCCAGCAGCAGCACGTCTCCCTGAAACGGCACCTCGAATAAATAGATTCCGGTGAGCACTGCCATGATCGTGTCCGCCACGCCGACGGCGAAAAACGCGAGCATCTTACCCAGTACTAATTCCCCCGGGAGGAGCGGCGTGGCCAGTAACTGCTCCATTGTTCCGGTCTCCCACTCGCGTGCCACCGTGAGCGAAGTCAGCAGCGAGGCGACGATCATGAGAATCACGGCGATCAGGCCCGGCACCACATAGTTTTTCGACTCCAGGGTGTTGTTGTACCAGATCCGCACCCGCGTCTCCACCGGTATTTCCAGTTCGAGCCCGGCGCCTTGGTTGAGGCTCTGCGCGCCCAAGCGCAGCGCGTAAGCCTGAATGACGGATTCGGCATAGCCCAAGGCGATCGACGCGGTGTTGGAGTCACTGCCATCGACGATCACCTGCACGTCGGCCGCGCCGGACGAAGCGACGCGCTCGGCGTAGCCGACCGGGATGGCGATGCCGATGAGCGCGCGATTGGAGTCGATGGCACGCTCCAACATCGGGTAGTCGAGCGCGGACTCGCGGATGTCGAAGAAACGGGAGCCGCGAAAAGCCTGCACGAGATCGCGGCTCTGGGCCGAGCGGTCGGCGTCGTACACGACGGTAGGGATACGGTCGAGGTCGAGGTTGAGAGCCACGCCGAACAACAGCATCATCACGAGCGGCAGGACAAGCGCCATGACCAAGCTGCGCGGGTCTCGCAAGATGTGCCGGAACTCCTTCCGGCAGACAGCCCACACGCGCCGCGCCGTCATTGTCCCGCCTTCTGATCCGCCTCGTCCATCAGAATCTCGAAGACATCGCCCATCGACGGTTCGCCGCGTTCGATCGACGTTACCGCGATGCCATGGGCCACCAGTTCCGCGTGGAGCCGGCCTTCCGCGTGCGCTGGGTCGCGGACGGTAACTTCGATGCCTGTGCCGAACAGCGAGCAGTCCAGCACGAACTCCAACTGGCCGGACACCGCCAGGGCGCCGATGGCGTCGTCGCAAGATACCCGCAGGACGGCGTGCCGTGTCACACTCGCCTTCAACTCCGCGGGCGCACCCGCGGCAATCAGCCGGCCGCGATGCATGAGGCCCAGCCGGTGGCAATACTCGGCTTCATCCATGTAGTGGGTGGTGACGAAGACGGCGCGGCCGGCTTCGGCCAAACTGTGGATCAGGTCCCAGAAGACGCGGCGCGCGATGGGGTCCACGCCGGAGGTCGGCTCGTCCAGGAAGAGCAGCGGCGGGTCGTGAATCACGGCACAGGCGAGCGCCAGGCGCTGCTTCCAACCGCCTGCCAGATCGCGTGTGTAGTCACCCAGCCGCCCACTCAGACCAGCCAGGCCCGACGCGAACCGCTTACGTTCCGGACGCTGGCGGCGGGGCACACCATATACCCCGGCAAAAAACTCGAGGTTCTCCTCGACGCGCAGGTCGTCATAGAGAGAGAATCGCTGCGACATGTATCCGATGTGCCGCCGCACCTGATCGGTTTGGCGCTCGATATCAAAGCCGCAAACGGCCGCGCGGCCTTCGGTGGGTGCCAGCAGCCCGCAGAGCATGCGGATCATGGTGGACTTGCCAGCGCCGTTCGGCCCCAGGAATCCGAAGATTTCGCCCCGGCGAACGCGCAGGGAGACTCCATCGACGGCCGTGAAGCCGCCGAAGCGCTTGACGAGATTGTCAGCGGCGATGACCAAGCCGATATCCGCCGGGAATGGGGGCGGCACGTTCATACGGCATCGGGCGCCGGCTTTTCCGCCGCGCGGATTCTCACGATGAGCACGTCTTCGAGTGTGGGCAGGATCGGAGAGAAGGCCGGTTCCGGCTCACCGGCCTCCCGCAGCGCACCCGTCAACACGGCCGGCGAGGTGAGCGCCGGGTCGAGGAACAGATGGAGCGCGGCCCCGCAAAGTTCCACGCCCTTCACTCCCACGCAGCGTGACAGGACGGCGCGGCCGCGCTGGCGGTCTATCACGCGAATCTCGTAGCACTGGCTCGGCACCGAGCGGCGCAATACTCCGGGCTCGCCGCAGGCGAGAACGCGGCCGCGGTTCATCAGCGCCACCCGATGACAGTGCTCGGCTTCATCGAGATAGGCCGTGCTGATCAGGACGGTCATGCCATCTTTCACCAATTGGTAAAGCAGGAACCACAGGTCACGCCGCGACACCGGGTCGAGGCCGTTGGTGGGCTCGTCGAGAACGAGGACGCGCGGCTGGTGCAGCAGTGTACAGATGAGCGCCAGCTTCTGCTTCATGCCGCCCGAGAGTTGACCGGCCGGGCGAGTGCGGAAGCGGATCAGGCGCGTCATCTCGAGCAGGTGCTCGAAGAAGCGGGGCCGCTCGCTCGAAGGCAAGCCGTAGAGGTCGGCGTAGAACTCCATGTTCTCTTCGACCGACAGGTCCTGGTAGAAGCCGAAACGCTGAGCGAGATAGCCGATGGACTCCCGCAGGGGGCCGAGGCGGGCGGCCGGATGTCCATCGATGAATGCCTCGCCAGACGTGGGCGTGAGCAGGCCGCAGATCAACCGCAGCGCGGTGGACTTGCCCGCACCGTCCGGACCCACCAGCCCGAAGATCTCCCGGCGTGCGATGTCCAGGTTCAGGTCTTCCACGGCCGGCTCCGGGGACGCCTCGAACCGGCGGGTCAGGCCCCGGGTGCGGATCATGGCATCCATCAGTTCTCCAGCACGATCTCAGCGTCGACAGGCATGTTGGCCTTCAACTCCTGCGCCGGGTTGCTCACCTCGATCTTGATGCGATAGACGAGCTTGATCCGTTCTTCCGTATTCTGAATCTGCTTTGGAGTGAACTCGGCCTCAGGCTAGATGAACACAG
>CADECY010000046.1 GCA_902825945.1 uncultured Acidobacteriota bacterium | reverse complement strand
GGAACTTGCCGTAGTTGTGGCGGCCGATCGAGTACGTACATTTGCCGTTCTGAACCGGCTTCGGCGAGATCCGCAGCCGGTGCCGGTCCTGCACGCCCTCGATCTTGTAGACTCCCGCGTTCGGATCGCCTGGGATCTTCTGGTTCGGAAGGACGCCGGCCAACTGGCCGCCCCACAGCACGTGGAGGTTCGACAACTCGCCGAGATCCATCTTGGAGAAGTCGACCGATGGATCGTACAGGGTGTCGCCGCGTAGTTCCGCTTCGCCGAAGTGCGAATTCCGCGACGTGGCGAGAGGATTGCTGCCCGCAATGTAGTCGTACCAAGCGCGCAGCGAGATGTCGCGGAACACCGCTTCGCGTGACTTGATGCCGGCGGTTCCCGTTCCGTAAACATCGTTCAGGATCTCGTGATCGTCGGGAGTGAAGTATCCGGGAACATCGCGATGCCACGCCGAAAGCGGCACGCCGCGCTCGAGGTAGAGCTTGTAGTTTTCCCAAACGCCGGTGATCGAGGGAGCGAGTTGCACGATCCGCGGCTTCGCATCGGGCGTGATGCCCACCTGCTTGCACCATTCGTCCGCCGGATACTCGCGCTTCTCTTCATACAGCCAGTCGCCGTTCATCACGCTGAACAGCACTTTCGAAGCGTGCTGGCGCCGCATGTGCTTGTAGGCCGGCAGGTCCGGACCCATGCCACCGCCGGGCTTCTGATTGGCGCACGATCCGAACGCGAATCCGAAATTGAAGAGCCCGCGCGGATTGGTCTCGGCGTCGCGGTAGGCGGCTTCGGAAGGAATCGTCCGGAACGTGCCCGTCTCGCGTCCGCCCTCGAGGGCGTAGTGGTAACGGACTCCCGGCTGCAATCCTGTGATCTCGATCCACGCCGCGTTATCGTGATCGAGAGATGTCGATACGGCCGGCGACACTTGATCGAGGTTGTCCTTCGAGGTTCCGTAACGAACGCGAAGCGTCCCCGGACGCGCCGTGCGTCCCCAGATCGAAACCGACGTCGACGTCACGTGTCCGAGAAAGGGTCCATGAGTCACGGTGATGGCGGACTGGGCCGAAAGGGCCTGCGGGGAGAGCAGAGCCATCTGCGAAAGCTGGCGGCGGTTGAGCTTCATTCCGCCCTCCATCGTAACAAGCGGCATGAGATCATAACGGGAGCAAAATGATGAACCGCATCACCGTGCTCACCTCGCTCGCGGCCGCCGCCTTGTTCGCGCAGGCTCCCCGCCAGGAACTGACACTCCACGTCAAGACGCCGATGCCGCCACCGGCTTGGGCGATCCTCGAACGCGATCTCCTGAAGTTCAACTCGAAGGCGGTCGAGATGTTCGCGGAAAAGTACGTCGACTCGCGCGGATACCTGGCGCACACGCCGCGCTGGGGCACGCTCGACGGTCCGGACGACGCGATCGAGACCTATTGGAACTGGACTCTGCTCCATGCGCTCGGCGGTTCCGATTCCGTGCTCGAACTCTACAAGAAGGGCCAAGAGGGCCACTGGAAGCAGTACAACGAACTGCGGACCACGCTAACGAAGCTCGCCGAGAACGGCGCCTACAGCAAGGAGTTCATCACCCAGTCCGACTGGTTCCATACCGCGGAGGGAATGCGCGCGTTCCTGCTGATGGGCCTCTCGGCGCCGAATGACGAGCTCTATCGCCAGCGCTCGAAGCGCTTCGCCGAGATGTTCACGGGCGAGGATCCGGAAGCGCCGAACTACGATCCCGCCCACAAGGTGATCCGCAGCATGTGGACTGGAAGCAAGGGTCCGATGTTGCGCAAGGCGACCACCTACGATTGGGTCGGCGATCCGGTGCCGGGCACCTTTCACCTGCTTCATAATCCGGCCGGCCGCGGCAAGATGCTCGACCTCAACGCTCACTACAAGAAGATGCTAGCGCACTGCGACGAGTATCTCGATAGCGAAGGCGACAACTTCCTCAACCTCGCGGCCACGATCCTCGGGCTCAACGCCTATGCGCTCACCGGCGAGGACAAGTATCGCGACTGGGCGCTCGACTACGTTCGCGCCTGGCAGAAGCGCGCCACCGAGACCGGCGGCATCATCCCGAGCAACGTGGGCCTCGACGGCAAGATCGGCGGGGCGCATAACGGCCAGTGGTGGAAGGGGACCTACGGCTGGAACTTCACGATTTTCGACGGCGAACTCGAACAGATCGCCCATCGCAATTACTTCACCGACGGCACATGGCCCGGCTTCGGCAACGCCCTGTTGTTGAGCGGCGATCAGTCGTTCACCGGGACGCTACGCAAGCAGATGGATTTGATTTACGCGCAGAAGAAAGTGGAGAACGGGCGCACGCTGTTGCCACGCATGTATGGCGATCCGCGCGGGTACAAGCACAATGGTACGCCGCAGTGGTATCACTACACGCCGCAGCTCCACACGGACCGGCTGACCGAGATCTACCTCTGGTCGATGGACCGCAGGGATCTCGAACGCGTGCCGGTCGCGACAGCGTTCCGCCCGCAACCCCCGCGTGGCTACAGTGAAGCCGATCGAACCGCCGAGTGGCTCGGATTCCTCGAGGGCAAACTGCCAGAGTTCCCCGAGAAGGCGCTGCAAGCCGACTTGGCCCGCGTGCGCCACATCGTCGACAATATCCGAACCGATAAGACCACGGCGGATTCGCGCCTCGCCGACTTCCTGCTCGACTACAATCCCGCCACTACCAACGGCCTCACCAATCTCACGCTCGGCGGATACTTCGCGGGCGGGCGAATCTGGGTCCTGCACAGCCGCTTCCGCTATTTCGATCCGGTGAAGCGCCGCGCGGGCTTGCCCGAAGATGTCGCAGCGCTGGTCGGGAAGCTCGGCGCCGATTCGGCGACGGTCACGCTGGTCAACACGAATCCGCTCGAAGCACGCGAAGTCGTCATCCAAGGCGGCGGCTATGGCGAGCATCGATTCGACGCGGTGACGTTTGGCGGAAAAACGGTCGCGTTCTCGGGTCCGGTGGTCACGGTTCGGCTCGAAGCGGGCACGGGTTCGCGCTTCGAGTTCAAGATGACCCGCTACGCGAACCGGCCGACTTTCGCGTTCCCCTGGGATCGAGGCTGGTACCCGGCGAAATAGTCCAGTGCATGAAATCCTGCCGCGCCTGAAGCCCAGCGATCGGGTGCTCGATCTCGGCGCGGCGGGAGGGAGCTTTCCAGCTTCGGCAACACCGGCGCGAGTCGTGCGCGTGGACCTCGCGCCGCGTTGTGATGGAGCCGTCGTGGCGGATGCGGCGAGCCTGCCGTTCGCCGATCATACGTTCGCCGCCATCATCGCCAACCACAGCCTCGAACACGTGGATCGGCTTCCGGAGGTTTTGCGCGAGATGGGGCGCGTGCTCACACCCGGTGGATGCGTGTTCGTGGCGGTCCCCGACGCGTCGACCCTCACAGACAAGATCTATCGCTGGCTCGCGCGGGGGGGCGGACATGTCAATCCGTTCTTGGATCCGGCGGCCCTGTCTCGCGACATCGCCGCGGCGACAGGCGCCGCGTTCGCCGCCCAACGAACCCTCTATACAGGACTCTCGTTTCTCAACCGGGTGAACTTCCGTTCGCGTCCAGCGCTCCGCATGGCGCTGTTCTTCGGCGGGCGCGAGGGTTTCCTGCGGCTCTTCACGCTCGCGCTCCGGTCCCTCGACCAGCAGTTCGGCACGCGTTTCTCGGTGTACGGTTGAGCCTTCTACTTCGGGCCGGTCGAAGCCGCGCTCACCGAGGCTCTGGCCAATGTGTGCGTTCGTTGTGGGTCCGCGCACGACCCACGCCCAGATCAATTGCGCGGATGGTTTCCCGCGCCGCGATGGCGATGCGCTGGTTGTGGCGCGGAGAACTACTTCACGGGACGGACTTCGACTTCTTCCTGACCGTCTCCCGCGAGATGCTCGGGGATCAGATCGGTCCACCGGATGGTGGCGCGCGGCGCGGCCAATGGGGCTACCGATTCGCCATACTCGTAGGCGATCACGGACCCGTAGGTACCGCCGGAAGGATCGCGGTGAACGATGATCCGTCGGCTCACGATGTCGAATACCCAGTAGTCAGCGATTCCGGCGCGCGCGTAGAGCCCAGCCTTGACCACGGTGTCGAAGGCGAGAGTGCTATCGGCCGCTTCAATGACCAGAAGAAGGTCGCCAGGCCCGATCTCACGCCTCCAGAACTGCTCCGCGGGCGCCGACGTCACGTAGACATCGGGCTCTGGCGCGGAAGTGGGGGTGTCCTCCGGGCTCACATCGATCTGGCCCGTGACATGTACTAGGCTTCCGAAAACACGGAACAAGCCAGCCCGCGATCAGCGAAACGATCGCGCGGTGCTGCGGGTTCATTCCCATCCTGTCGATCAGTTCTCCCTTGATCAACTCGTAGTGCTGGCTCTCGAACGCACCGGTGCTTTCCAGGACGTCCCGGTCCTTGCGACTCCAGGGACGGCGTCGCAAGAGAGATGGCGGCGCACCGATTTGTTCCTGACGCGAAATGGCGAGAGGCATCGATTCGATGATAGCGGCTCGGCGCGTCGATTGCTCAGCGCTGCCTACGCTCCTCCACCTCATTGCGAGCACCCATTTTGGTCCGGCCGCGGGGGATGCGCGAAGCCGAGTCCCTGCGGCTGTTTCCGCCGTTCTTACGGAATCCTGGCCTCGATCTGGTAGGCTCCCGAACCCCGTTGTGCCTCCACATACAACGCATAGCGCCCCGCTGGGCCGTTGAAGACGAGCCTCTTACTGTTCCCTGAGTCGACGGAGATCAGGAGGAAGCGGAAGTCCGCATTGGCCGGACCCGTCATAGCCGCGTCGATCCTGCCGCCGGAACTCCGGATACCCGAGGTGAGATCTGGCAGATAGGAACTGGCTCCCTGGTTGGCGAACGTTCCGGTCCAGACACGGCTTGTTCCCGGGCCCGGACCTGGAGAATTCGTGTTACCCGCATAGAGCACGGTGTAGAGGTTGCCGCCCAGGGCATTGAAGATGCCTTATTCGCCACGGAAGGTTTTCAGCCGGAGGTCAGCAGCTTCGCGCTGCCGCTGGCGGATGTCTCCACGAAGGCGCCATCCCGCCTGAATCCGGTCGGCGAGAGCACGCTCGATGTTCGGCTCCTTGACGCTGAAGGCCGGGCCTTCTCGCGTCGAGGACATCAGCCGCCGAAGCGGTTCGTTCTCGACCGCCACTTCGTCGAGCACGAGCATGGAGACCAGGCCGAATAGGAAGTCCTCTCCGTTACTCCAGAAAGCATCCTTCCGCGCGTCTCCGGAGAGGTTCTCGAGAGCGAAGTCGCGGTCGAGATCGATCACCCCGCGCCCGTATCGGAGTGAGTTCGAGATCAACGCCGCGATCTCGGCCGGCTGCTCCTTCGACAACCTCGAAGGCCGCCTACCGGATCCATGATCGCGGAGCCTTCGAGGCCGCCCGCACGGAAGCGGTGAATCCACTCCGCAACGGTCCGGGGCGATTCACCAGCAGCGCAACATGCAGCCGGTGCAAATGGCGTGTTTCGGGAACTTTCCGATCTCGGAGGCGAGGTCCTCGCCGGGGCTGACTACGTTACCTTTTTGCGCATCGTTCCTTCCGTGAGCATTCGTTTGGACGCGCGCCTGACAACGGTTTCGGGTAATCTCTTCTTCATCGGGGAGAATTACTCTGACCTCTCCCACGAAACAACATACCGATAGCGTCTAGGGGCACGCGAAGTGCCAAACCACGGCGATGAATGAGGGAGGCCCGTTGCGCTATTGAAACTCTACGCTCGCCAAGCGCCACTCAGGGTCGCGGACGTGGGCCTTGCGCCGCAAGCAGACAAGCATCCAGAGATGGTTCCACGCGCCGCATTGGCGTTATTCCGGTTGCGGCGCGGAGAACTGCTTCGAAACGGGCTACAGCTTGTCCTTGACCTTGTCCGCTGCGTCTCCGGCGAGGTCGGCCGCCTTGTTATAGGCCGATTTCGCGCCTTCCGCGACATCGCCTGCGAGATCCTCCGCCTTGTCGCCCACGGCCTTGGCGGCATCCACGGCTTTGTCCTTTACGTCTTCCGCGACGTCGCCCACCTTCTCCACGGCATCGCCCACAACATCCCCAATCGCGCCCACGGCCTGCTTCAACTTGTCCAACATTTGGGTTGCTCCTTCGAGATCATTCGGGCCGGAGACTTACGCCCCAGCCACCTGTCATTATAGGCGCCTCCTTCGACTGGATGGCCGCGTGCCCGGGGTGCCAGCGCGTACTCGCTGGCCGACCAGGTGAATCGGGTCGAGAGGAAGCAGCCTGCGAGCCCAGGCGTGGAATTCGCCAAGGGTCTACCCTTCTCCACGACCGCTGTCAATCAAAGCTGCCGCCGTTCCGCGAGGGAGGCGAATCACCGGGCACCACTCAGCTGATCGCTTCTCTCCGCCGGCGGGGTGATGGTGCCCGAAACAACGAGTCGATCGAACCGGCGTCGAACACGGCGGCGAAAGTGGTGTATCATTCTCCACAGTGAAGTAACGGTCGAGAGAACGAAGTGCGTCCTTGGGTGAGGCGCGCCGCCATCGTGCTCGTAACGGCAGCAGCGGCGGCGCAGGAAGTCCGGCTGACTGGAATCGCGCGGGATACCACGCGCGGGCCCCTGGCGGGAGTGCGGCTATCCGGTCCGTTGCCGGGAGGCACCTCATGGACCGCCGTTACCGACATCCGCGGCTCGTTCTCCGTGGCGCTTCCCGGACCCGGCCGATACGAAGTCGAGGGCGAATGCCCCGGCCATTTTCCGATCAAAGCAACCGTGATCGTGGAGGCGGCAGGCGCCGAAGCCGTGTTCACTTTCGAACCGGCTCGCGAGCATGCCGAGTCGCTCGAGGTGGCGGCAACTCCGGACGCGCTCGACCTCGATTCTCCAACCAACAAACGAGCGCTCGGGAACCTGGAGATCATCAGCGTTCCCTATCCGAACACCAACGATCTGAAGTCAGCTTTGCGCGTGATTCCGGGAGCAGTGCGCGACAATCGCGGAGGTCTGCACATCCAGGGCGGCTCCGAGGAACAAACCCTGTATACGTTGAACGGATTCAACCTGAACGATCCGCTCTCCGGCCGCTTTGACGCCCGCATGAGCGTCGAAGCCATCCAAAGCGCCGAGGTGAGCAGCGGCGCGTTGCCGGCCGAATTCGGCAAAGGATCGGCGGGTATGCTCGCCATTCGAACGCTGCCCGGTGACGACCGCACCCGCTATTCGGCGACCAACTTCTTTCCCGGTTTCGAGAACCAGAAGGGCTGGCTGATCGGTGGATGGACTCCCCGTTTCGGAGTCACCGGGCCGATCCGGCGTGGCCGCGCCTGGTACTCCAACAGCAGCGACGTTCAGTACCTCAAGACCGTGGTGCGCGAATTGCCGAAGGGTGACGATCGCACCGCTAGCTTGCGCTGGAGCAACATGCTCTCCGGGCAGGTGAACCTGACACCATCGCACATCCTGCATGTGGGCCTGTTGGCCAGCCAGTGGAACGCCGCGCGCACGGGCTTGTCGGCGCTCGACCCCCGCGAGACCACCATCGACAAGCGTACCCGGCAGTGGTTTGCTCACGTCAAGGACCAGATCTACTTCTCGCGGGGCCTTCTGCTCGAGTATGGATACGCCGCAAACCGCACCTTCGGCCGTGACATTCCGCAAGGCGAGGAGATGCTCCGGTACACGGCCTTCGGCAAGCGTGGCAACCATTTCACGGATTCCCAGCGTTCGGCCTCGCGCGATCAGATTCTCACGAACGTGTTTCTGCCTTCATTCCAACTCGCGGGCTCGCACCAGATCAAGACCGGTGCCGATCTGAACCGAACCAGCTATTGGCAGGACGTCCGGCGCACCGGGTTTGAACAGTTCAACGAGTTCGGCGTCAGGCTCTTCCGAACGGTGTATCGCGGAATGGGACAACTCGGCCGCCACAACTTCGAGGCTGCTTCCTACCTTCAGGACTCGTGGCGCGTCCGGCCTGGACTGTCGATCGAGAGTGGCTATCGGCTCGATTGGGATGCCCTCGTCAGGCGCTGGAGTGGCTCGCCGCGGCTGGGAGCTGTCTGGTCGCCCGGCAACCGAAACACGAAGGTGTACGCGGGAGTGTCCCGCGTGTTCGACGCGAGCGCGTTGCGCCTGTTCACGAGGCCGAATGATCAGTTTTGGCTCACGAGCTACTTTGACCCGGACGGGAGGCTCAGCCGGGGTCCCGCGCTTTCGATATTCCGAATCACCAATCGGGACTTGGCGCGCCCGCGATACGAGGCCGCCAGCCTGGGTGTGGAGCATCATTGGAACAGCGTCTCGGTGCGAGGAGACTGGCTCCATCGTCGCGGCGCTCACGGATTCACCTACGTCAACATGATCGGCGACGCCGGCGCCCCGGTGCCCGAGTGGGCCGCGGAAAGCGGAGCCCGAGCGATCGACGCCGTGATGGACCTGACCAACGCGCGGCGGGATAGGTTCCATTCCTATTCGGTCACCGTCCGTCAGACCGTGCGGCGGCAGTATCAATGGATGACGAGCTACACGTTCTCTCGTGCTCTCTCCAATGCCGTGGTGGACGTGAATGCCGATGACCCTGTCACAGCCGTTCGGAACGCCGGACCCATGCCTTGGGACACGCCCCACCGCCTCGTGGGTTGGGGGTACCTGCCGCTTCCGCGCGAGAACTGGGCCGTGGCTTTCCTGGTGGAGAGCCGCACGGGATTCCCCTTCAGCGCGCGTGACAATTTGGGGCGGGTGTCCGGAGATGTGAACGCCGAACGATTCCCGGTATTCTTCGAGGCCAACCTCCATTTCGAGCGGCGCTTCGAGTTCAGAAAGCACCTGTGGGCGCTTCGATTCGGGGCGAACAACCTCACCGGCCGGATCAACCCGGATTCCGTGAACAACAACCTGGAATCTTCCGAGTTCCGGCAATTCTTCGGAGGCACGGGACGGTCCACCAACTTCCGGATTCGGTGGTTGGGCCGGGCGAAGCGATAGTCCGCGAGCTCAGAACTTCATCCGGAACTCGAGATAGACGATGCGTGGCGAGTTGTTCTGCTGCGGCGTGATCTGCCCGAAATTCGCGTTGGTCACGTTCGGCGGATTGCCGACGTTTTGCGTGAAGTAGGGGCTGTTGAACGTGTTGGTAAAGTCGGCGCGGATCTGGGTCTTGACGCGCTCGGTGAAGATGGGAATGTCCTTGATAAGCGAGAAGTCGTAGTTGCGGAAGCCCATGAAGCGGACATCGGGAAAGCGCGTCGGGAAGTTGCGCAGCGTGAACGGCGCGGCGGCCACGCGCGGAAACAGCGACGTGTCGAACCAGCGGCCAAGTGTTCGCTCGCTCTCGGGGAGCTTCGCACTGCGCGCTTCGAGCGGCGCGGCGTTGGGAAAGTCCATCGGGAAGCCGCTTTGGAAGGTCCAGTTCCAGCCGAGCTTCCAGTTACCGAACAGTCCGTTGAGCACGGGGTGCATGTCCTTCAGGAAGGACCGGCCGCGGCCGAAGGGCATCTCGTAGGTCCCGAGGAAGGACGCCTTCTGCGGAACGTCGAAGATGGTGAGGCGCTTCTCGAGTTTCGGGCTTAGCAGGTTGTTCACATAGAGATCCTGGGCGTTCAGTAGCGTCAACTGCTCGAGCGTCTTCGTCACCATGTAGTTCATCTGGAAGTTGAAGCCATTCGTGAAGCGCTTCTGAATCGAGAGCTGCATCGCGTCGTAGCGGTTCTTGCCCACGGGCAGATTCGAGACACCGACCCCCGTGTACTGCGGATACGCAGTGAGCAGCGATTGCCGCGGAATCGTGGTTCCGTTCAGCGCGGCGTTGTTCGGAAGCAACCCGGCGAGCGGATTCGCGACGCGCTCGGCGTAGTAGGCGGCAGGCCGGCCGAGCTGATCGGTGGGCAGGAAATTCAAGTTTGCCGCAACGGGAAGCTGCGTCGTGTAGTTGCCGACGTAGGAAGCATCCACCATCACTCCGCCCCAGAACATCCGCTGGATGCCGAACGACACCTGCTTGGAAAACGGCATCGGACGCTGAATGTACTGGACGCCGAGCCCGAGTCCGAGGTCCGTGGCCAAGCCGAGGCTCGACCCGACGGGCCGCAGCAAGCCATTCGGGAACGGGTTGCTCATGCTCGCCGTGGGTGTGAGTCCATCGACGGTCGTGACCACGGGAGTCGAGCGGCTGAATCCCGTCGAGGGTCCGAGCGCCCACTGGCCGAGCGTGTAGAGACCAAAGCCGCCGCGCAGCACGGTCTTGCTGTCGAGCGCGTAGGCAGCGCCAATGCGCGGTTGAAAGTTGTTGCGATCCGGCGCGAAGGCGAAGCGATCGTCTCCGCTCGTACCCGCGTAGAGCAGGCCGCCTTGCAGAGCGCGGCAGGCCGGGCAGTTCTCGACGCCCGGCCTGCTGCGCACCTGATCGGCGATCGGGCTCGCTTGCCCGAATGCGAATCCGCGAGTCTGGCGATTGTAACGCTCGGCGACCGGGGTCTCGTAGTCCCAGCGAAGCCCGAGATTCAGCGTGAGCTTGCGCGTCAGCTTCCAATCGTCCTGGAGGAAGAGCGCATAGTACTTGCCTTTGTGCGCGGGCGTGATCGGGATCTCCACCGAGCCTCCGGTGGGATTGCCCAGCAGCGCGGTCGCGATCTCGTTCCCCGAATAGGCGTCGGCGCGATTCGGGTCAGCTTGTGTCCACAGGCGCGAGAACGCGTAGGTGCCGCTTGCCGCGCCCCAACTCAGGTTGTTCGCCCGGAATTCGCGAAGTTCGAGTCCGAACTTCATCACGTGCGTACCGATCACCTTGCCTCCCGATGCGCCCGCCGAATAGGTGTCGTCGGCCTGCGTGAACGGACCCGACCCCTGCGACATGTAGGCACCCATGTTGATGATCGGGTATTGCGGACGGCCGAACTGCGCGACGGTGGCGGCCGGGAATCCGAGGTCGACTGGATTGAATGCTTCCGTCGCCGGATTTCCGGCCAGATTCTCGAGGCGCGACATGCCCGCGCGCAGATTGAACGTGGTGGTCGCGTTGAGCGTCGTGGTCCAGTCGAGCGTCAGCGTGCGTCCGCGGCGGCCACGCGGAAGGATCGTGCTCGTTTCCGCGGGGCTGTTGGCCGGATAGCGTTGATCGCAGCAGCGGGTCATGTTGGTTTCCCCGTAACGGCCGAACATCGCGTGGCGGTTGGAGGGGCGCACGTCGATGCGTCCGGTCCATTGCCACAGCTCGCCGGTGTTGTTCGTCGTCTGAAAGAAGTTGTTCACGCGCGCGGGCGTCGAACCTTCCTGCGTGGGATCGGGATAGTTGTTGACGATCTTGGCGCCCACTGGGTTGATGCGTGCGCCGGGGATGATATTACCGGCGAAGGGCGTGCGGATGTAGGTGCGGCCGTCTGGGCCAAGCCGCGTCGTCGCGGGATCGTAGATCGTGATTGCGCGGCCATCGGCGGCGAGCAGCTTCGAGAAGTCGCCGGTCTTCATCTCCTTCAACGGCGTCGTGAATTGACTGGTGTAGAGGCCGGACGTCGGGCTGCTGTCGTTGGCCACCATGAAGAAGAGGCGATTCCGCAAGTCCACCAGTTTCGGGATGCGGATCGGGCCGGTGGCCGTGAATCCGTAGTTGTGCTGAACGCGATCGGGACGCGGAACGCGCTGCGCGTTGTTCGACCATGAGTTCGCGTTGAGCCGGTCGTCGTAGTAGCGGTCGAACACCGAGCCGTGGAAATCGTTGGTTCCGGATTTTGTCGTCGTCGTGATGATGCCGCCGCCCGTGCGTCCGTACTGTGCGTCGTAGATGTTGGTGAGCACGCGGAACTCCTGCACGGTGTCGAGCGCGGGGATCATCACCACTTGGCGGTCACCTTTGGCGTCGCTGGTGCCGTCGATCAGGATGTCTGTGTTCGCCTCCGTCCCGCCGGTGCCGGAGGCGGCGCCGTTGATCGCGGCGCGCGAATTGGCGAGGCCATCGAGGCTGAACGACGTGCCCTGCGAAGTGGAGGGCTTGTAGACGCCCGGCATCGCGAATGCGAGCTGATAGACGTTGCGTCCGGAATTCGGCACGTTCAGCAGCAGGTCGCCATCGACGATGCCGCCGCGCGAAGCCGTCTCGGTTTCGAGCAACGAGATGCGATCGGTGACGGTGACCCGTTCGGTCTGCGCGCCGAGTTCGAGCGCTACATCGAGAGCGGCACGCACGCTGATCTGCAATTCGACGTTCTCGCGCAGGAACTTCTTGAAGCCCGGCGCTTCCACTTCCACCATGTACTTGCCGGGAATCAGGAACGAGATCGAGTAGCGCCCCGATTCGTTCGTCACCACCTCGGTCGAGGCGTTGGTTCCGGTATTGGTGGTGCGGACCTTCGCGTTGACGACCGCGGCGCCGGCGGGATCGGTGACGATGCCGGTGAGGCTGGATCGGAAATCCTGAGCAAATGCGCCCGAAGCAATCAGGACGCCGGCGAGGCAATAACGTGCAATTGGACCCATAGCAACTGATGGTAGTTCACACACTGGCGTGGCGCAATCGTACCCGGCCGTGAGTACAATGGTCGCGATGACCCGGACGCTCGCACTATCGATAGCGGTCTCTTGCCTGGCGGCCTTCTGCCAGCCGGCGCCGCAATTGGTTTCGCGCGCGATGGTGTTCGAACATCCGCACTCGGACCCCTACGATCCGGCCAATCGCTTCGGCTTCAATCACGCCGCGAACATTGCCGTGCTCAGTGACGGGCGCTTGATGTCGTGCTGGTTTTCCGGACCCTTCGAAGCCTCTGTGAGCCAGGCGGTCCTGTGCAACTACTCGACCGATCAAGGCGCGCACTGGACCAAGCCCGAGGTGTTCAGTGACTTTCCCCGGCGGTCCGACTTCGACCCGGCGTTTCTCTCCGCCGGCGATCGCACGTGGGTCTTCTTCTCGGCGGGCCGATGGAACCGGTATCCGTTCGTGAACGGCGAGGCGAACAACGTCGGCGAGAAGTCGTTTCAGATCTACCATCGCTTCACCGATGATGGCGGAAAGACGTGGTCGAAGACTTCCGAGGCCGCGATCGAACGCTCGTTCAACTGCCGCAACAACGGAATCCGGCTCGGCACGGGCGAACTGCTGCTTCCAGTGGCCAAGCTGGGGCGCGGGCACGAGTCCGGTGTGCTGAAGTCCGGCGACAATGGACGAACGTGGAAACGTTTCGGCAAGATCGTTTCGCCCCAAGGAGAAGATGAGCCCACGATCGTCGAGTTGAAGTCCGGCGCCGTGCTGATGTATCTGCGCACCGGCGGTGGAACGCTTTGGAAGACCGTCTCGAAGGACAAGGGCGAGACGTGGTCAGAGCCCGAGAACACGGGCATCGCCGCCGCGCGTTCGTCGCACAGCCTGTTCCGCCTCGCCGATGGCCGGATCCTGCTCACGCACGACGCGTCGCCGAGCGCACGGACTCCGCTCGCGATGCGGGTTTCAAATGATGACGCCCGGACCTGGGGCGCGCCGCTCACGATCGCCGAAGTGCCTGTCTGGAAACCTGGGAGCGACGAACCGCGCAAGCAGGTGAGCTATCCGTCGGTCGCGCAGTTGCGCGATGGCACGGTCGTGGTCGTCTACTCCGACATCGTGATCTCGGACGAAGCTCAATACGGCGACATTCGCCTGGCCAGGATCGAGGTCCGGTAGCCGATGCTGCTCCGCGTATTCGACAACAAGAACCTTGCCCGATGGGATCGCGCGGGCCGCATCGTCCTCGGACTCGTGCTGCTCAGCCTCGTCTGGGTCGGGCCCCGAACCAATTGGGGATGGCTCGGAATTCTCTCCCTGATTTCGGCGTTCGCGGGTAGTTGTCCCTGCTACACCGCCGCCGGACTTTCCACCAACAGAAGGAACTCTATTCGATGACTCGCCGCACCTTCATGGCCGCGCCGCCCGCGCTGGCCGCCGCTGCTTCCGCGCAATCCCAGAGTGGACCCGTGAATATCGGTTCGCGCCGCGAACTCTTCGTCGATCGCTTCCTGATCGACCGCATGAGCGGAACCGCGCTGAAGCTCGGCCAGCCCGTGGACCAGGGTCCTGTGATCCACCTCGACAGGCCGTGGGAGGGCCGCTTCTGCGGCTACGGAACCATCATCAAGGACGAAGATGTCTACCGCCTCTACTATCGTGGCGTGCCCGACGCTGGCAGCGATGGCCGAAACGCGGAGGTCTACTGTTACGCCGAGTCAAAAGACGGCATCCACTTCGAGCGGCCGGAGTTGACGCTGCACGAGGTGCGCGGAATCCGCCGTAACAACGTCATCCTCGCGAACACTCCGCCATTGCAGCACAACTTCAGTCCGGTGCTCGACAGGAAGCCCGGTGTTCCGGCATCGCACCGGTTCAAGGGACTCGCCGGCACACGCAAGAGCGGACTTGTCGCCTATCATTCCGCCGATGGAATCAACTGGAAGAAGATCCGCGAAGAGCCCGTGCTGACCGACGGCGCTTTCGACTCGCAGAATCTCGCTTTTTGGTCGGAGAGCGAAGGCAAGTACATCTGCTACTACCGGACGTTCAAGAAGATCGGCAACACCGGATATCGCTGGATCTCGCGCGCGACGAGCGGCGATTTCACTAACTGGTCGAAGGGCGAAGAGATGTCGTTTGGCGACGCTCCGCCCGAGCATCTCTACACGAACCAGACGAGCCCGTACTTCCGCGCGCCGCACATCTATCTGGCGATCTGCGCGCGTTTCATGCCGAACCGCCAAGTGCTCTCCGATGCCGAGGCGAAGGCGATCAACGTCGACCCCGGCTATTTCAAGGACTGCTCGGATGCGGTGCTGCTCACCAGCCGCGGGGGACTGCACTACGAGCGCAACTTCCTCGAGGCGTTCCTGCGGCCCGGACTCGGCATCGAGAACTGGGTTTCGCGTTCGAACTATCCGGTACTCAACGTGGTGCCCACGGGTAAAGACGAGATCTCGTTCTACGTCGTGCGCAACTACGGACAGCCGAGCATCTACATCCGCCGCTACACGCTGCGGCCCGATGGATTCGCGAGCGTCCACGCGCCCTACGCGGGCGGCGAGATGGTGACCAAGCCCTTCCAGTTTTCGGGCTCGAAGCTGCTGCTCAACTTCGCCACCTCGGCGCCGGGCGGAATCCGCACTGAGATTCAGGACGCTTCCGGAGCGCCGGTCGCGGGCTTCGGCCTGGCTGACTCGGTCGAAATGATCGGCGACCAAATCGAACGCGCGGCCACATGGAAGAGCGGCACCGATGTCAGCCGCCTCGCGGGCACCACGGTTCGCCTGCGATTCGCGATGAAGGACGCGGACCTGTTCGCATTGAGGTTCGCGTAATGGGGATGGCGAACTGGTCCGTCACCGACTACGATCGCGAGATCTTCCAGCGCGAGCTCGATTCGTTCGTGCCTGACCGGATCTTCGACGCGCACGGTCATCTCTATACGCTCGCGCAGTTCCGAGATGACAAAGCTCCGGACTGGTTACGGAGCGGGCCCTCGGTGGCCGACTTCACCGCCTTCCGCGAGTGGATGGACATGATCCATCCGGGCCGCGAGTGCGATGGACTGCTGTTTCCCTATCCACATCTGAGTCTCGACACGAACGAGGCCAACCGTTTTCTGGCGAGCGAGGTCCGGCCGCACCCGAAGTCGCGCGCTCAGATGCTGATCACGCCGGACATGGATCCCGAGTTCGTGCGCGAGACCGTGCGCCGCGAGAAGTTCGCCGGACTCAAGTGCTACCACATCTACGCGCAGGGCCACACCGGTCCGACGTGGGAGGCAAACGTCGAGCACTATCTCGCCGAACCGCATGTGCGGATCGCGCATGAGGAAGGACTATCGATCACGCTGCACATGGTGAAGGCGCGTGCGATGGCTGACGCGGCGAATCAGGCAACGATCCGCCGCTACTGCGAGACGTATCCGAACATGCGGATGATCCTCGCCCATGCCGCGCGCGGCTTCAACCCGCACCATACGATCGAAGGTATCGGGGCGTTGGGCGGACTGCGGAACGTCTGGTGCGACACGAGCGCGGTCACCGACTCGGGCGCTTTCGAAGCGATCGTGCAGACGCTCGGCGTTTCGCGCCTGCTCTACGGCGCCGATTTCCCGGTGACCCATTTGCGCTCGCGCTGCGTCGCGATCGGCGATTCGTTTCTCTGGCTGTCGGCGGAGAACACCAAGCTCGAGGCTTCGTACGCCGAGATCCGGCTGACGCTGGTCGCGATCGAATCGCTGCGGGCGTTGAAGGTCGCTTGCCGGAGTCTGCGGTTGACGGACGCGGAAGTCGAGGCGGTGTTCTTTGGGAATGCCGCAGAGTTGTACGGACTCTGACTCCCGGGTGCGTTCATAGCCGAAAGGCACGGGCGTAACGGACCCTGCCAGAGACTCCCCGCAGTGCGCCGGGAACGAGTTCGAGCGCCATGAACGCTTCCTTCCGGAAAGGGCTCTCGATCGCCTCCGCAGCCAGTGAACTGAATCCGAAGCGGGGATAGTAAGACGGATGGCCCAGCACGATCACGATGGACTCGCCGTGTTCGCGAAGCCAGTCCAGCCCATGACGGACCAACTGGCCGCCAACCCCCTTGCGCTGGTGGGCAGGGTGGACAGCCATCGGTGCGAGCGCCACCGCCGGTATCCGGATCGCGCCATCTTCGATGAACATTCGGCTGAACAGGACGTGACCGGTCAGCGTGCCGGCCTGGCTTGCGACAAAGGAAGCGAGCACAGCCTGTTCGGCGTGGAGGGCTTCGATCAGATCCGCTTCGTCCGGCCTTCCGAACGCCGCGGTGACGAGCGACCGGATGGAGCCCGGGTCACCGGGCTGTTCAGCGCGGATTCCGGTGACGCTCATCGATTCAGTGTAGGGTGTTCGGTTTGCTGGCGCGCCAGCGTGCAGAAACATTCGAGCGATATAATGTTTTAGGTCTAGGTTTGCGGCACTCGACGTTGGTCTCGATCGGCATGAAGTGGCTCGGCCGGAATTGCTCGGTCGTGCTGTCGGAATACGCGACCGCGGCGCTCGAGAACCCGGATGTGATCGGATGGGCTCCCGAAGCGGGTTCCGTGCTGGTCGAATGCAAGGTGACTCGCGCGGATTTCCTGCGTGACGCGGGCAAGGCGGTCCGCAAGAGCCCATGGGAGGGAATGGGGCACAGGCGCTACTATCTCTGCCCCGGTGGTGTGATTCAGGTGAAGGACCTACCGCCCAAGTGGGGTTTGCTGTGGGTGGAAAAGGGGCAAGTGAGCGTGAAGCGGGAGGCGCGCGGGCATCCCGAGCGGAACCTGTTGGCCGAGGTCCGCTTCTTGAGCGCGATGCTCCGGCGGGCTCAGATTCGCATCGGCACACGTCCGCTCTCGGAGTGGTTGCGGGGAGAGAACCGGTTCGAGGCCAAGCTGGGAGTTCCGCCGAACCGGGATTGGAAGACGGCGAACGTCTGTTCGCTGCCGTAGCGGCTCGCAAGGGTGACGCCGGAACAGCCGGCGCGCGCTGCCTAGAGAGCGCGGCTTCGCGGAATACCTTATCCTTTTCCTCATGGGTCTTTTCAAACCTCGCTGCCTTGTCTTGCTCGCGATGTGGCTGGCGCCCTGCATCGCGCAAACCAGTTCGCTTACCGGAACCGTTTCCGACAACTCGGGAGCAGTCGTTCCCGAAGTGAACGTTCAAATCGTCAACACGCTCACCGGCGAACAGTTCACCGCCGTCTCGAGTTCGGCCGGGGCTTACACGATTCCGCTGCTCAAGCCCGGAACCTATGAGTTGAAGGTGGAGCACGCGGGTTTCAAGCAGTATCGGGAAACCGGTATCGTGATCGAAACGGGCGCCGCGTCACGCGCCGATGTCCGCCTCGAAGTGGGCGGCGTCACCGAAGCAGTGACGGTCGAGGCCGAAGCTCCGCTGCTCAAGAGCGAGTCGTCGTCGGTCGGCAACGTGATCCGCCGCGAGACCATCGCCAATATGCCACTCGTCGGCCGGCGTGCGGCGTCGCTCGCCCGGCTGAGCGGATTCGTCGTGCAGAACGGCACGGGCTCGAACTTCACCATGGCCGGCGGCCGTGGCGACAACACCAACTTCACAATCGACGGCGGGAATGCGCAGAACATCCTGCTCGGTGTGGCGACGCTCACCTTCGACCCGCCGATCGATTCGCTGGAGGAGTTCAACGTCGAGATTTCGAACTTCAAGGCCGAGCTCGGACGCTCGGGTGGCGGCGCGGTCCAAATGACCACCCGATCGGGCACCAATCAGTGGCACGGATCCGCCTACGAATTCCTGCGGAACGACGCGCTCGACGCTCGCAACTTCTTCGCCGCGCGCAAACCCGTCTTGCGTTACAACCAATACGGCGGAAGCTTCTCCGGCCCGATTGCCAGGAATCGCACCTTCTTCTTCGCCAACACGGAGTGGATCAAGACGCGCAGCCAGCAGACACGTCTGCTCAACGTACCTACAGCCGCGGAAATCGGCGGTGTCTTCGCGGGCCGCGTCAACGATCCGGCCGCTGCGTTCGCTCCGTTTCCGAACAACACGATTCCCGCCGCGCGGATGGATCCGGTGGGGCGTTCCATTGCGCAATACTATCCTGAGCCCAACGTCGCCGGGCAGCCGACACGCACCTCGAACTACCGCGTCAACAACCCGACCGGAAGCGACGCACACGTGATCGTGGTCCGCTTCGATCACACGTTCTCCACGAAGGACCGCTTCTATTTCCGGCACCTGCAGAACATCAACGAGTCGTTCCAGAAACCGGTTTTCCGCGACAACACCGATCAGTACGGCGAGACGATCGCCAACAGCTTCTTCAGTTGGTCGCCCACCTGGATCCACACCTTCTCGCCCACCACGATCCTCGAAGCGCGCTACTCCTGGGACCGGCGGAAGTTCCGCCCGATCACGGCGAGCAAAGGCCTAGGCATTCCGGAGAAGATCGGTTTGCGCGGGACGAACCCCCTTTACTTCCCACGCGTGAACATTACCGGACTCGAATCGTTCGGCCGCGGCGAGCAGGAACGGATTCAGGAGCCGATTCGCGGCGATCATTATACGGCGTCGGTCACCAAGATCCGCGGCAAGCACACGATGAAGTTCGGCGGAGAGTACCGCAAGTCCACCAACAACGACACGCCTCTCGGAACCGCGGGCGGGAGTTTCACCTTCGCGCCCACCGGCACCGCCGATGCGCTCGCGTCACTGCTGCTGGGTCACGTCTCGGCGGGATCGCGGGACGAATCGAAATCGATCATCTCCAATGGCGCGACGATGGGCCTGTTCGCGCAAACCGACTGGAAGGTGACTTCGAACTTCACGCTCAATCTCGGCCTGCGCTGGGATGTCGATACGCCGCGATACGAAAGCATCAACCAGCAGAACTCGTTCGATCGCGCCAAGATCAATCCCGTGTGCAACTGCCCGGGCGTGATCACGTTCAGCGGCCGCGACGGACTTTCGAAGTATGCATCCGGCTTCGACTACAACAACTTCGGGCCGCGCGTGGGCTTCGCCTGGAAGGTCCGGGAGAAGTGGGTGGTGCGCGGCGGCGGCGCCCTCCTCTATATCGGCCAGTACGATCAGGCGACTCCGCTCGCGGTTCGCGCGGGATTCAGCACCGCGGTGAATGTTACCTCGCCGGACGGCGGCAACACCGCCGCGATCCAGTTGCGCAACGGGCTTCCGCCCACGGTAGCGAACGACCTCACACCCGGATTCGGCGCGGTTCCGATCGGGCAGAATCCGGTATTCGCGGTGGAGTTCTTCGAGCCCGGCAAGCGGCCGATCCCCTACCTCGAGACGTTTAACCTCAACGTCCAGCGCCAGCTTCCCGGAAACATGGTGGCCGAGATCGGATATCTGGGCACGCTTGGACACAAGCTGACGGTTACGGGTACGCGCACGATCAATCAGGTCGATCCCGCGCGGATGCGCGCCGGAAACGTCCAAGCCCTGCGCCCGTTCCCGCAGTTCTCGAACGTGAGCGTCCACTCTCCGACGATCGGCAATTCGAACTATCACGGCATGAATCTGCGGCTCGAGAAGCGCTACTCGCGCGGGTTGCAGTTCGGCATGAACTACACGTGGTCCAAACTGATCGATGACGTGAATTCACGCAACGAGCTCGGGAGCACCGCCGCGATTGCTAACTTCCATGATCGCCGCGCCGATCGTGGACTTGCCGGAAACAACATCGCGCACCGCTGGATCGGAAACTCCGTCTGGGAGCTGCCGTTCGGCAAGGGCCGGCGCATGAACATCGAGAATCGCGTGCTCGACGCGGTGGCGGGCGGATGGTCGACCGGTCTGATCCTCGAGCTTCGCACGGGCGCTCCGTTCGGTGTGGTCGAGAACAATCCCGGCGCCATCTATACCACGGCGGCGGCGGTGAGATCGAATGTCAACGGGCCCTACCAGCGCAACCCGGATTGGCGCGCAAACGTGCTTCGCCAGACGTTCTTCCAGACGGGCATCTTCAGCGCGCCCGCGGCCCTGACGTTCGGCAACGCGGGACGCGCGATCGCCAGCGGACCCGGCGCGATCATCGGCGATTTGTCGGTGCTCAAGGATTTCCGCATGCCCTGGGAGAACCACAAGCTACAGTTCCGGTGGGAGAGCCTGAACTTCATCAATCGTGCCAACTTCGGCAGCCCGGTGGGCGGTCGCGGAAATCCGAGTTTCGGACTGATCACCGGACTCATCGCAGGCAACCAAGCGCGAATCAACCAACTCGGACTACACTACAGATTCTGATGCACGGCGCCCGTCGAATCGCGACCTTCATCGTGGCAGCGGGCACCGTCGCGTGGACGCTCTTCTCGCAGCCACGACCGGCTCGAACCGCGATTGGCGAGCGCGCGGTCAAGTATCAGCCCGGAGCCTACTTTCCGCCGGAATACAAGCTGCATGGAACCGTGCGCCTGCTGTCGGCACCGGTCGCCGAAGCGGGCGCCCGAACCCGCGTGCGAATCGAATACACGCTCGGCGATCTCGCGGTGGGGCCCGGAATGGCGGTCGAAATCTGGAAGCACTTCACCAGCGATTCGGAGGAGTTCCAGATCGCGGACTCCAACGCGCCCGCCCACTTCTCCGCGCAGACCACGGCAGCGAACGTAACCGCGAAGCCCGTGGTCTACACGAACTGGGTCCAGCGCAACACACCGCCTGTGTTCCCGTATCGAAAGGCCGCGGGTTTCGACATCGAACACGGCACGCTGAAGCGGGGCGACAAGGTCACGTTCGATCTCGGTGGCACCGCTGGTGTTCGCATGCAGTATTACGAGGAGAACCTATTCAACTTCCGCGTCGCGATCACTCGCAAGGGAGCGCCGGTTGGTTATGGCGGGGATGCGATGCTGCGCGTCACCGGCGGTCCGCTACGCAAGCTTCGGGTACAAGCGCCATCCGTCGTGGCTGTGGGCGAAGCGTTCACCGTCGAGGTGGTGCCCGAAGACGAATGGGTGTCGCTCGCGAAGAATCCCTCCGGACTCGACCTGCGTCTGTCCGGCGATGGACTCACGGGAGGAACCGTCACCTACGATCCCGCGTTGCTGCACTACATCGCGCGAGACGTAATGGTGTCACGCGAAGGCACGGTGCGGATCGAGGCGCGCACCGCCGATGGCCGCTATTCGGCGCGGAGCAATCCAGTGTGGGTCCGCAGGGATCCCGTGTGGCGCGCCTACTACGGTGAACTGCATCAGCACACCTATCTCGCCGACGGACGCGGAGTGTTCGAAGAGCTCTATCTCTACGGACGCCGAGTGGGTCTTCTCGATTTCGGCGCGGTGACGCCGCATCACATGCCACTGAGTGTCACCGGACCTCAGCTCGCGATCAAGCAGCAGTTTCCGCGCGAGAACTGGCCCGAACTCCAGCGCGTCACCAAGGAGATGAACGGCTGGCAAGGCTTCGTCTCGTTGCTTGGATACGAATATAGCGTCGGCACGCCCGCGGGCGGGCATCACAACGTCTTCTTCAACGCCGATTCGGCCAAAAGCACGATGCAGCTCGATCCCTCCGATCCGATGGCGCCAATCGGCAAGATGCTCGAGACGATCAAGATGGCGAAGGTTCCGGCGCTCGTGATCCCGCATATCGGCGGAGCGCCTCCGGATTGGTCGCACCCAACCGATCCGCGCATCGAGCGGCTGTTCGAGATCGCCTCCGTTCACGGAGTCTTCGAAGAGTCGTGGAGGAAGCATCTGGACAACGGAATTCGCTTGGGTGCGATCGCGGCCGGCGATACGCACACCACTTCGATGGGAACCGCGTATCCGGGCCTCATCTACGTCAATTCGAACGGGCTTGCGGGCGTGTGGTCCCATGGGAAAAACCGGCGCGACATCTGGGATGGCCTGTATCAGCGCCACAGTTTCGCTACCACGGGCAACCAGCGCATGATCGTGGAGTTCCGCGTGAATCGCGAAGCGATGGGCGGAGAGATCTCTTCGGCCATGGACAAGGACATTCGCATCGAAGCGGCGGTCTCGGGCACCGCGCCGCTCGCCGCGATCGAACTCGTGAAGAACGGCCGCGTCATCCATACGGTACGGCCGGCACGCGCGGCTGGATCGACGGCAAGGATCGTGTGGGGCGACAACCTGTATCAACGGCGCGCCGCCGTGGGTCTGCGAAAAGGCGAGATTCGTGTGACGCAAGGCCGGTTGCGGCTGTTGAAGCCCGTGAATCTCGATCAGGGGTTCGAGCACGTCGAAGCGGCGGGTGTTCGCATCACGTGGGAGACAGCCGCGGTTTCGGGTGACCGCGACGGCGTTCTCGTCGATCTCTCCGAAGCCTCGGGCGAGATCGTGTTCCGCCAGTTCGACGAGCAGACTCTCGGACCCGTGGAGATGCGCTTGCCCGTCGAACAGTTGAAGCGGGACGGTATGTTCTCCTGGCGTCAGAAAGCGCGCGAGCGGCATCCGTACATGGAGCGCATGGGCGTGGAGCCGGCGTTCTACATCGACTGCGAGATGATGAATCCCAGCGCCCCGATGGACGCGTCTTTTCAGTTCCAACACAACGAGGCACCGAAGCCTGGGGACTACTTCTACCTCCGGGCCGAGCAACTCGATACCAACAAGGCATGGTCCAGTCCCGTATGGGTCAATTAGCGGCACTGCTCGCGATCGCGTGCGGCGTCTTGTTCGCCCAGCCGGCGAACGAGGTACGCGTCAAAAAGTACGGACCGCTGGCGGCCAACAACCCGCCGTGGATTCCGCACACCTTCGGGCGGGCTTTTCCGGAAACTGGCGCGAACTCGATCCAGAATTTTCCGCAACCGCTTGTGAACGGCGCCGTGCCTTCCGTTTGGCAGGCGGATGTGCGCTCGCGCTGGTCCAACGGGCGCGTCCGTCACGCTGTGGTCTCGCTGCCGCTCACCGGAGTCACGGCGAGCCTCGGCGATACGCGCATCACGTTCGCCGATAACGCGGCCGCGTGCTCGAACCCTTGCACGCCCGTGTCGCAGTCCGAGATGCTGTCGCTTGGCTGGGGCGCGCAACTCCGCGCGGAAGCCGTTCCGGCGAACGGCACCAGCGCATTCGTGTTCGACGCGAAGGCCGAGATCGGGGCTGGCCGGTACGAAACGCTGATCTCCGGGCCTTTTCATTCGCGGATCAAGATCCACCGCGAGGACGTCGGTGCAGCGCGCGATTTCGGTTGGAAGCGGCGGGCTGTCGTTCGCGCGACGGCGACAGTGATCATGGGTTCGGTGTCGCTCGCGGTGGAAGACACGAGCAATCTCGCACAGGCGCTTCAAACCGCCCAGTTCATCGAAGGATTCTTTCTCGACGGCGCGGGGAACTCTGACCGAATCCGCGTTTGTGGCGTCGCAAACAGCGGCGGCTCGCCCACTATTCTGCTCGGCGCAAGCCAGTCGAACTGCGCCGCAACGCCATCGGATCAGGGTTTCGTTCCCTCCGCCAATTTCTCCAGCGGAACTCTGATCGAGTTCGAAATGCCCGGCGAGTTCACTCTCCAGCTCGAACGGCCGTTGAACCGAACCGATTCCCGGATCTACCTCACCGGACCCGCGAACGTGCTGAACACGATTGCGCCGGAGGAGGCATCGATCCTTCAGATCGGTGCGATGTACCTGCGGACCTGCGCGAAGCAGTTCACCGGAGCGGCCTCGTTGCGGGCGACGATTGGGTACGGAGTCTGTACCGCGAGCCCGATCGGCCGCGGATGGTATGGCTCGGCGAATCCGGGAATCGCGTTTCCGGTTGGGACCGTGGTGAAGGCCGCGTTGCACGGGCAGGTTTGGTCCGACGCTCCGGCGGCGGTCTACAAGAGCCTGCACCCTGTCATCGTCGCCGACATCTACCGCTCGGGTGGAAGCGCGTTCGTCAAGGTCGAGTTTCGCGTCGAGAACGAGCGCACGCGGCAGGATCAGCTCTATCGAGTGGACCTGCGAACCGGTCCGAACCTCGAACGGGCGGTGTGGAGCAGCGGCGCGATCCGGCATATCGCCAGCACGCGCTGGCGCCGGGTCGCCTGGGATGCCGATGCCGCGGGAACGCCACCAGCCCTGCGCACCGATCACTCGACGGCATATCTGTCGGACGTGGGTGTGAACCCGCTCGATCCGAACGCGGGTGTGGCGGACTCGGCGGTAGACGCCGAGTTCAGCAAGATCTTCCGTCACGACAGCGGCTGGCACCTGGGATACGCCGTTACCGATTCCGCGGCGGTCAACAGCTCGACCTTCAATACCGGCAGTGCGCCAGCGGTCTTGCAGCACGGCGTCGTGAACGACCGGTGCGCGGCACCCACGCTCGCGTCGTGGGACCAGTCGGCAATCTTCGCGGGGCCGAAACACATCGCGCGCGACAACGCGGGTCCGGTGATCCGGCTCCTCAATGGCGGCGGAGGACGGCCGGAGATCGGCGTGCTGACAAAGGCGCAGGCGATCTGGCTGCAAGCACAGTCGAGCAACGCGAGCTTCGCCGATGAGTTGGCGGATGCCGTGCTGTCGATGGCGCACTGTCTCGGTTACATTCCGGTGCACCTCCGCGAGCCGGAACCTCGCGGGCTCGGGCGCGGCCAGCCGGTTACACTCGACGGAAGACCGTCGTTCAATTCCGTGCTTCCACACGCGGCGGCCGATCCTGCAGACAGCATTCCCGCGATCGGGTTGCAGACCACTAACGGCTGGGTGATCAACTCGGGAACTCTCTCGCACTTTCCGCCGCTCGCGTTCCTTCCCTATGTGCTGACGGGCGACGACTACTTCCTCGACTTGATCCAGACAGCCGCGGGATTCGCCCTCCTGGCCGACGGAAGCGTCTATCCTGTTTCGGCGGCATCGCTCAATCTCGCCGAGCGGCGGCGCAGCCGTGGCAAGCGGCTGGGACTGCTTCCGGTGACCGATGGTACGCGAACCTTCGCGTGGGGTTACCGCGACCTGGGCCACGCCGCATGGGCATCACGCGCGGGAACCGCCGGGCAAGCCTACTTCGAGAGCAGGTTGCTCAATAACGCCGCCGCCTTGAACGGCATGTTCGGATCGATCAATTGCGCGCCACCGTCGAGCGATCCGCTCTCCGATCCGGTTACCGTGCTGGAAGCGGAGTGCTTCGGGCGATGGCATCGCGGCTTCAACGCCGCCAACCCGACGCGCATGTTCTGGGTAGGCTCGCGCCAATTCAACGACGTGCCGGATTTCACCGACCGGACCCGCGCGGCCAGCATCGAGTCGCCCTGGATGACGAGTTACCTGTTCGGCGCGCTTGGCTGGATCGCCCGCCTCGGGTACCCACAGGCCGATTTCGCGCGACAGGAGATGGGCAAGCTCTTCGTCACCTACGCAAGCGACGATCAGACGGTCTACGCGGGAACCTGGTATCGTATTCCGTCCGAGCCGTGTCATTCCTTCGATGGCGGCGTGGGCGCGCTGTGCTTCTCGGGCGCGAGCGACACCCACGCGAGCGCGGCGCGCGTGGGGTTTTCTTCGTGGCAACAGTTGAAGGCTTCCTACCTGTTCCTGCCCGATCAGTTCGCCCTGACGAGTCACTACTCCGAGCCCGATGGCTACGCGATCATGTTTCTGGGAGCGCTCGGTTCTCTGCCCTCCTCCACCGGGTGTCTCGACGGATCGCTCGCCGGCTGCACACGCGACGCCGCGCATGACAACCTGCGCCTGCGCGTGGAGCGCGCGCTCGGTGCCTCGATCCAATTCGCGGTCTATCAATTCGATCCGCGATGGGCGATTCAGAAGCGCTAGAATGTCGCAGTGGCGCCACTCGTCTGCGGTACTTCCGGATTCGCTTACCCCACGTGGAAACCAGCTTTCTATCCGGCGGATCTGTCCGCGAAGAAGTTCCTGAACTACTACGCGACACGGCTCAACGGCGTCGAGATCAACTACACCTACCACCGATTGCCCTCGGCTTCGACCATCGAGGGCTGGCTCGAGGAGACTCCGCCCGGGTTCGTCTTCGTGCTGAAGGCGCACCAGAAGCTGACCCACATCGGGCGGCTGCAAAAGTCGGAGTTCACGCAGGTCTTCTTCAAGGCGATCGACTCGCTTCGTGTGCAAGGCCGGTTGGGGCCGGTCCTGTTTCAAGCTCCGCCGAATCTTGCGCTCGACATCGACCGGCTGCGCGGCTTCCTCGAGGACTTCCCCGATGATGTGCGCTGCGCGTTCGAGTTCCGCAACAAGAGCTGGTTCACCGATGCGGTCTACGACCTGCTCGAAAGCCGGAAGATCGCGTTGTGTCTGGCCGAGTCCGAGAAGCTCACCGTGCCCGATCGGATCACCGCCGATTTCGTCTACTTCCGGCTGCGCAAGGAGAGCTACACGCCAGAGGAGCGGGTCGAGATCGCCGCGAAAGTGAAGGCGCTGCGGGACCAGGGCAAGGACTGCTACGTGTTCTTCAAGCACGAGGAATCGCCCGAGGGCGCCCTGTACGCGGAAGAGTTGCTGAAGGGCGCATAGCGGGCGCGGCGTGCGCTAGACTCGGGGTATGAGCGTTCGCTTTGGCTATGTGGCCGCGCTGTCCCTTGTTGGCTGCCTTTCCGCGCAAACGGTCCGCTTTCAGACCAACTTGGGCGATATCGATGTGATTCTCGCGCCGGAATCAGCGCCGCAGACGGTTCAGAATTTCCTCAAGTACATGAACCGAGGCGCCTACAACAATTCCGTGTTTCATCGCTCCGTGCCCGGTTTCGTCATTCAGGCGGGCGGGTTCAACTACGTGAACGGCGGCTTTCAGACGACACCTCAGGATCCGGCGGTGCGAAACGAACCGGGCATTTCGAACACTCGCGGCACCATCGCCATGGCCAAGCTCGGCGACAATCCGAACAGCGCCACCAACCAGTTCTTTTTCAATCTCGGCGACAACTCGGCGAACCTGAATAATCAGAATGGCGGCTTCACGGTTTTCGGTCGCATCGCCAACCAGGCGGGTCTGGAGACGATGGACAAGATCGCCGCCGTGCCCGTTCCCAACCCCGGCCCGCTACCCTCTCCTTTCGACGCGATCCCACTCATCAACTGGCGCGGCGGCGCGGTCGATGAGTCGAATCTGGTGCTCATCAAGTCCGTGACGAATCCGGATGGAGGCGAACCGAAGATCTTCGAGGACGGGATCACGACGCTGCCCGCCTACGGCGGCTTCAAACAGGTGGCGCCCGGCTCCTACATTTCGATCCGCGGCGAGTTCCTCGCCGAGAGCACGCGCGAGTGGAAGATCTCGGAGTTCGTGAACAACAACGCGCCCACTTCGCTCGATGGCGTGAACGTGACGATCGACAGCTTGTCGGGCTATGTGAACTACGTGAGTCCTGGCGAGGTCCGTGTGCAGGTTCCCGGCAGCGTGCTGCCCGGCGAACCCGTCCGCGTGGTCCTCAACTATCGGGGCAGGACGGTACCGCCTGTCATGGTTCCGATCGTGCCACTGGCGGGCGGCCTGCACGCGCCGCCATCGCACAAGGTGGAAGACAAGCAGTATGTCGCGGCGATCCGCGATTCGGATGGTAGCCCGGTGACGAACGGATTCCTCAAGGATGTGCCGGCGGCGCCCGCGATTCCGGGAGAGGTCCTGATGTTCACCGGGATCGGATTCGGACCGGCCGATCCGCCGTTCACGATCATCGCGGGCCGGCCCTCGCGCGATTCGACGCCCTTGCTCAATCCGGTGAAGTTCAAGATCGGCGGCATCGAGGCGAATGTGGAGTTCGCGGGATTGCGCAAGGGTGAGGTGGGAATCTATGAATTCCGCGTGGTGGTTCCGGCGGATGTCGTTGGTGGCGATCAGAAGGTAGAAGTCACCCAGGGTGACGATGTCGTGCGGCAGGAGTTGTGGCTGCCGGTCCGGATGGCGGACGCTCCCGCGCAGTAGAGAGTAGAATCAGAGCATGGTGCCGACCACAACGCTGGTATCGGTCGAGGAGTACCTCCACACGAACTACAAACCGGCTTGCGAATACCGGGAAGGAGTTCTCAGGCAGAAGCCGATGCCTACTCGAAAGCACAGCGTTGTCCAGGGACAGAGCTTTCACCTCATACTCTCGCGATATCCCGAGTTCGAACCGGCAACAGAGCTGACGGTTCGAACCGGTCAAGGCCGGTTTTTGGTTCCGGATTTGGGCGTCCAACTCCGCGCCCATATCCAGGACCCGTACCCGACCCGCCCGATCCATCTGTGCATCGAGATCCTATCGCCGGAAGACCGTCTCGCCGACGCCGGGGCCAAGTGCGAAGAATACGCCGGTTGGGGCGTGCCTCACAACTGGGTAGTTGATCCGGAAACGCGCCGCGCATGGGAGTTTCAATCGGGCACCGGACTCGTCGAAGTCCCATCCGGCGGCGCCCTCACGGCCGGACCTATATCCATCCCTCTCGCCGAACTATTCGCGATTCTCTGACGCCCGCGCGGGCGTGCGGTATCATCGTCCCTATGCATCGTAGAGACTTCGTCCGCATGACCGCGGCCTCGATGACCGCCGCTTCCTATTCCCGCATCTTTGGCGCGAACGACAAGGTCAATCTCGGACTCATCGGCGCGGGCGGACGCGGCAAGTACGTGATGGGCGTCTTCCAGAAGACCACGCAGGTGAACGTCACAGCCGTGTGCGATGTCTACGCCGCGCGCATCGATCAGGCGCTGCAACAAGCGCCTACGGCGAAGGGATTCAACGATCATCGTAAGCTGCTCGAGACCAAGGAACTCGACGCGGTGCTCATCGCGACTCCCGATCACTGGCACAGCGGAACCGCGATCGACGCGTTGAACGCGGGCAAGGACGTCTATGTCGAGAAACCGCTCACGCTCACGATCGAGGAAGGTCCGAAGATCGTCAAGGCGGCGCGCGTGAACAACCGCATCTGCCAGGTGGGAATGCAGCAGCGTTCGGGTTCGCACTACCTGCAGGCGAAGGAAGAATACATCAAGTCCGGCAAGCTCGGAAAAATCACGCTCGCACGGACTTGGTGGCACGGCAATGGGGCGCACTTGCAGAAGGCTCCGGCGGCGCTCGCCACACGGCCCTCGAATCTCGACTGGTCGCGCTTCCTCGGCCCGATCAAGTGGCGTGATTGGGATCCGCAGCAGTTCTGGAATTTCCGCGCTTATCTCGACTACGGCGGCGGCCAGGTGACGGACCTGTTTACGCACTGGATCGACGTGGTCCACATGTTCATGGACCAGGACAATCCGACATCGGCGGTCGCGGCCGGCGGCGTCTATCACTACAAGGACGGACGCACGGCTCCCGACACGATTCACGTTCTGCTTGAATATCCGAAGGAGTGGACTGCGACGTTCGAGGCTACACTCGCCCCCGGGATCAAAGGCGCGGCGGTCGAGATGTGCGGGACCGAAGGCCGCCTCTGGATCACGCGCGGGCAATTCGAATACTTCCCGAAAGACAGCCCGAACACGCCCACCGTGGTGGTCAAAGCTCCGAAGGAGCAAACGATCGAACACGTCGAGAACTTTCTCTCGTGCGTGCGGTCACGGAAGCTGCCGAACGGAGACGTATGGATCGGCCACCGCTCGGCACAGGCTTCGCACCTGGGCAACATCGCCTATGTGCAGAAGCGGCGCCTGCGGTTCGATCCCGATCGCGAAGAGATTCTGCCGCTCTAATTCGATCGCGGCCGGAGCTTCAAAGTAAAAGCCGCAAGCAATCCCGCGCCCGTCAACAGCATCGTGCCGGGTTCGGGAATCGCCGCGGAGGCGAGCCCGTACTGGAGATGGTCAACTTCCCAGTCTTGGGTATTCGACATCGAGATTTCGATTCTGCCGATGCCGGCCGCGTGCGTGACACCGAAGAAGCGGTCTTCGAGCGTGAATCCGTTGATGGAACCGTCGCCGAGAAGCGTTGGACCTACCGTACCGATCAAGACATTCGCGGCATCGAATGCCTGAAAGGTAACCGGTCCAACGCCGAAGGCAGGCGTGGCCGTACCGACGTCGGTCCAAACGATTCCGGCGTGAGTCGGCAGACCTCCGAGAGCGAGCGGGTCGAATGTGAAGAAGAACGAGAACAACCCGCTCGAATAGAGAGACCGGCCCGCCGTTCCCGAACCGTCGATCGAACCATCGTCGCCATCGACGGAATCGGTCGCACCGCCCGGTGCGAGAAACGAACCGCCGAAGAGAGTGACGCCGGGAACCGTCAGCGATCCCGATTCGAAATTCTCGAGATGGAAATAAGTGAACGAGCCGCCCGCGAACGGGCTATCGGCTGCGCTGAGATACGGCGACGGTCCAAGCATCGCCGCGAAAGCTGGGGCCGCGCACAGAAGCGCGGACATGCCCACGAATCGAATCATGTAGTGAACCTCCGGTTGGGGTTCAGTCTATCAGATTTTTACGTAGGCCCGGCGCTGATAGAGCCAGTAGCACATGTACCAGATCACACCCATGGTCGCGGTGGCGTGGATCACGGGCGCGAGCGTCCCGATCCACTCGAAGCTTCCCGTCAAAACGCCGACCGTGCGATGGATCGATCCGCGCATGAGCTGCGAGACGCAATAGGCGAAGATCGAGTTCGCGCCGACCACGAGCAAGGGGAACACAGCGCGGCGGTAGCCCTTCACCTCTACGAGCCAATAGAAGGCCAGCAGCATGAGCAGGACCCAGCCGGTCGAATAGAACGCGAACGAGGCCGTCCAGATGCGCTTTACCATCGGATTGACGGGGGTCAGGGCCAAGCCCAGTGCCATCGCGCCGACGGCGGCGAGCGCCAGCGTCTTCATGATTTCGCGATGCGATTTGCCTTGGCGGAGCAGGTACGCGGTCCAGACACCGAACAGGGTGGTCGCGGTGCTGCTGATGAAATTGATCGTCACGTAGAGTCCGGTGTAGTTGCGTCCGAGAACCGCCTTGTCGATCACTTGGCCGATGTTGCCTTCCTGCGAGAAGGCGCCGTCCGGACCGGGGAACATCGCGAACAACCCCCAGTGCAGCGCGAGTATGCCCGCGCAGGCACCGATCTGCGCGCGGAATGGCAACTGCATGATCAGGAAGCAGAGCAGATAGGTGAACGCGATCTGGCTCAGCACGTTGATCAAGCCGAATTCGATCTTGCCCGAATGCACCACGGTGAACAAATTACTGAGCGCCACCAGGATCAGACAGCGCTTCAACACATGCGCGAGATTCGATCCGAAGCCCGCGCCATCCGCTTCGCGCCGCGCCATCGAGAACGGCATCGCGACGCCGACCATGAACATGAAGGCCGGCTGGATGAGGTCCCAGAAGACGAGTCCTTCCCACGCGACGTGATCCACCTGTTGCGCGAAGAAGCCCCACAAGGGGTGCCCCTCGAGCTTCGAAAAGCCGAAGCCGGTGGCGACGAGGCAGATCATGATGAAGCCGCGAAACGCGTCGAGCGCGACATATCGTTGCGGCGCGGTTTGTTTCGAGCCCGTGGAAATCGTCGAAGTGCGAAGTTCCGGATTGGCAAGAGTGGCCATGGTTTCCGAAGGTATCACTTCGCGGCGTCGAATACAATCGAACGATATGGCAACGGTAGCCGTGGTGCAAGCGGGCTCGGTGTGGCTCGACCTCGATGCAACGCTGAACAAGGCGATCTCCTGGATGGAGCGCGCCGCCGGCGCGGGAGCCGCGCTCGCCGTGTTTCCGGAAGCGCTCCTCGGCGGATATCCGAAGGGCCATGGGTTCGGTGCCGCGGTCGGAGTGCGCACGGAGGAGGGACGGCGCGAGTTCCGCCGCTACTACGAGTCCGCGGTCGAGGTTCCGGGTCCCGTGACGGCGGCGCTCGGCGAAGCCTGCGCGCGGCTGAAATTGCACTTGGTGATCGGTGTGATCGAGCGCGATGGCGGCACGCTCTACTGCACGGTGCTCTTCTTCGACGATCGCGGAGATCTGCTCGGCAAGCACCGTAAAGTGATGCCAACCGCGGTGGAGCGGCTCGTGTGGGGCTTCGGAGACGGATCGACGCTGCCCGTGGTCGCGACCCCAGCAGGCCGGGTGGGCGCGGTGATCTGCTGGGAAAACTACATGCCGCTGTTGCGAACCGCGATGTACGCGAAGGGCATCGAACTCTATTGCGCGCCCACCGTGGACGATCGCGACTCGTGGCAACCCACGATGCGCCACATCGCGGCGGAGGGCCGGTGTTTCGTG
The DNA here is from genome assembly GCA_902825945.1 of uncultured Acidobacteriota bacterium. Classification (GTDB taxonomy): domain Bacteria; phylum Acidobacteriota; class Terriglobia; order Bryobacterales; family Bryobacteraceae; genus SYLY01. The sequence goes on along the minus strand of CADECY010000046.1, from coordinate 25,909 downwards.
CTGTCGGCGTGTCAGGTCGTGCCGGAAGGAGCGACGGCACCGATTCGCGGTGGCAGCGTCATCGTTGATCCGCTGGGTACGGTGCTCGCGGGTCCGCTGTATGGCGAGGAGGGAATTCTGACCGCGGAGATCGACCTCGGTCGGATCACGGAGGCCAAGTACGATCTCGACGTGGTGGGGCACTACGCACGTCCGGATATCTTTCAACTGACGGTCGATGAGCGCGCGCGGGCAGCGGTTCAGCCGGCGAAGTGATTCACCGGACCCGTGCCTCCGCCCAAGCCCGGATTCGTTTCGATCGCGCGCGCGATGAAGGCCTTCGCTCTCCGTACCGACTCCGGAAGATCGAACCCGAGAGCGAGCCCAGCAGTGATCGCGGCGGAGTAGGTGCAGCCCGTCCCGTGAGTATGCGGCGTGGCGATTCGTGTCCCCGGAAATTCGTGCCAGCCGCTCGCGTGGAGCAGGATGTCGGTGGCTGGACCCGCGAGATGTCCGCTTTTGACTAGCACCGCGCGAGCACCCATCGCGAAGATCGATTGTGCGGCGCGGCGCGCATCTTCGGCGGTTTCGACGGCGAATCCGGCGAGCGCTGCGGCCTCGGGTCCGTTGGGCGTCACGAGCGCGGCCAGCGGCAGCAGTTCGACACGCAGAGCCCGGGCCGCTTCGTCGGCCATCAGCGGCTCACCGTGTTTCGAGATCATCACCGGATCGACGACGAGCGGAAAGTCGAATCCGCGAGCGACCGCCGCAACCACCGAGACGATCGCCGAGTTTCCGAGCGCGCCGGTTTTGGCCGCCGCTGGCGGAATATCCTCGACCACGGCTTCGATCTGCTCGCGGACGAGCGATGGCTCCATGCATTCGACGCGGGAGACGCGGCGTGTATTCTGGACGGTGAGCAGCGTGATCGCGGCCTCGCCATAAACGCCGAAGCGATGGAATGTTTTGAGGTCCGCTTGGATGCCGGCCCCGCCCGAGGGGTCCGAACCGGCGATGGTGAGTGCAACGGCTGCCACACAGATTAGAATAAAGGACGTAGGGAGGGTTTTCCGCCGATGACGCGCCGACTGGCTATTCTCGCTCTTGCGCCCCTCGTACTTCTGCCGCAGAATGCGCAGAAGAGCGAGAAGCTGGCACCGTATTATCCGACGCCCGATTCCGTCGTCGAAAAGATGCTGCAACTCACCGGGATCAAGCCTGGCGAAAGGATGTTCGACCTGGGCAGTGGCGACGGCCGCATCGTGGTGATGGCGGCCGACAAGTTCAAGGCCGACGCGACCGGCGTGGAACTCGATGACGACCTGTACAAGCAAAGCTCGGCGCGGATCGAGAAGCTGGGACTCTCGAAGACCGCACGCATCATCCATGGCGACCTGCTCACGCAGGACTACAGCCCCGCAAACGTGATCACCGTCTATTTGTTGCCGGCCACGAACGAGAGGGTAAGACCCATACTCGAAAAACAGTTGAAGAAGGGCACCCGGATCGTGGCCCACGATTTCGAAGTCGGCGGGTGGACTCCCGAAAAGATTGAAAACATCGACGACGACGGCGAAGGCCGGTCCCACACACTCTACCTCTACCGCCGCTGAAACCGAAGGGGGGCTCGCCAATAGCCACCTATTGATTCCGGCGTCCTGGCGCAAGACTCTTGCGGTCTTCCGGGTGGGTGCCGCCATTTACGCCCTGACGGTTGCTTCGCAGGCCGCGGGCTCGGCGCTCGCCGCCATGTATCTCGTGCTGGCGGCCGGGGCGTTCTGGGTCGCGACCACCGAATGGGATCGCCTGGAACTTATCGTGCTCGCCGCCGACGCGGGCTTCACTCTGGTCGCATCGGCCTCCGACAATTTCTTCCTGTTCGCCTGGTGCTTCGGAATCCTGGTGGCGCACATCGTGATCGTGACGCTGCATAAGCGGGCTATCAGCCGCTGGGCGGACCTGCTCAATCAGAAGTCCGTCGCTTATCGCGCCGAGACGCTCGCGGCGCGCACCGTGGAGCGCGAACGCCTCGCGCACGAATTCCATGACGGCCCGATGCAGCTTTTCACGAGCTTCCAGATGCGGCTCGAAGTGCTGCACCGTCTGCTCGAGCGCGACCCCGCCACAGCAGCCACCGAACTCGCGGAGTTCCAGGGCGCGGTAGGCGGGCAGATCGCCGAAATGCGCGAGTTCATGCGCCGCGCGCGTGATGGCGGAGCCGAGGACCGCGACACCGATCTATTCACGGCGGCCGAGGGACTGGCGCGCGTGTTCGAGCGCGATACCGCGATTCCGGTGACGTTCCGGCATGAAGGTGATCCCACCCGGATCGGAGGCAAGCTCGCGATCGAAGCGCTACACATCATTCGCGAGGCACTGCACAATATCCACAAGCACGCTGAAGCGAAATCGGCGTCCATTAGCGCGATTTCGGGCGATGAATTGAGCATTCAGGTGGAGGATGACGGGCGCGGGTTCCCGTTCCGCGGCGCATACAAACTCGACGAGCTCGACGCAATGCAGTTGGGGCCGGAGAGCATCAAGAGGCGAGTGAAAGCGCTCGGCGGATCTCTTATGCTCGAGTCGCGGCCGGGGCAGGGGTCCCGGTTGTTGGTGAGCCTTCCGCTTTGAGCGATCATGGAGCACGGAGCGCGGGTATGATGGCTATAGCGACTTGAATATGGCACTAGCTCTGGAAAGAACTGCGGACATTCCCCAACCGCGCGTGGTCAAGCCCGCGCACGCGCTCCCAAATGCCGCTGCGGTGATGGAGCAGTTGGACCAGCAGCGGCGCCGTGTGGATTTCGACACCTACGACATCACCGTTCAGCAGTTGATCGCAATGGTGGACAGCGGCCATATTGATGTGGCACCCGCCTATCAGCGTCAGTTTCGTTGGGAGCAAAAGCAGCGCGCGCAATTGATCGAGTCGGTCTTTCTGGGGATTCCGGTGCCGAGCCTCTTCATGGCTACGAATCGCGATGGCACGTGGGAACTCGTGGACGGTGTGCAACGTTTGAGCACGCTCGTGCAGTTCGCGGGTACACCTGAGTCGCGGCGCCGGCTTGAACTGACCGACCCCCTCATTCTTTCAGAATTGACTAAGCTCACCGAGATGAACGGCAGCTCGTTCGCGCAACTGCCTGCGAGCTTGCGGCTTCAATTTTCCCTGCGCCCTGTCAAGGTGATCACGCTGAGCGACAAGAGTGATCTGGTGGTGAGATTCGACCTGTTCGAGCGGCTCAATACTGGAGGAGTCGCTCTCTCGAATCAGGAGATCAGGGCCTGTATCTTCAGGGGAGCTTTCAACGACTTCCTGGAGCGACTCGCGCAGTCCTCTGATTTTCAAAAAGTCGTGCGGCTTCCCAAGAGTCAGATCCTGGACGGAACTCGTGAAGAGTGCGTCCTGCGCTTTTTTGCGTTCCTCCACAAGTACAAGGCATTCGATCATAGCGTCGTCGAGTTCTTGAACAACTATATGCGAGAGGCTTCGAGCATCTTCGATTTTGAAGAAAACGAGCAGCTCTTCGAACACACCTTTGCAAACCTAGCTCGTGTGTTGCCAAGGGGAATCGTGAGAAGTGAAGGGCGCAGCATCACACCCATCAACCTGTATGAGGGTGTAGCAGTTGGAGCCGCACTCGCAATGAAGAAAGCTCAACGAATCAACGGCAAGGGAGTTGCAAGGTGGATATCATCGGCGGAGTTGAAGACGCTCACCACTGGCGCTACCAACAGCAAGAAGACCGTGGCCGGCCGGATCGAATATTGCCGGGATCGATTCCTCGAAAAGTAGATGTTCGATATCGCGAACGCCGAGGCCGCGGCGCGAGTGCTCGGTGCGACGCACTTGCTTCGAGCGGCCCGAACGCTTGAAGAGGGAACACCACCACGATTGGACGAGTCCGCTTTGTGCAAGGGCTTCATGTTCGTCCACCTCTACGCGATCTACGAATACTCCGTCAACGCGATCGTTCAGGGTGCATTGTCGTTCATTCGCGAGAGCGAGCTGCGGCCGTTGGACCTCCACAGCCAAGCCCTGACACTCGTGCTCAATTCCAAGTTCGACTCCGCGGCGGCCGTCGGCAGGAACAAAGTCTGGGAGCATCGCCTGGAACTCGTTCGTAGCCTCTCGGCAGTCGAACCCCTCGTTGCTTTGGACAATTCACTGTTTCCCGCTGACGGATCACACTATCGTTCGCGGCAACTGGAGACGATCTGGAAAGTCTTTGGACTGAGCGGGCCCGTAGTACCCGACAACAGGCTCCTCGAAAGAATCAATGAACTCGTGGAAAATAGGAACGCAATCGCACACGGGAGAAGAACAGCGGACGATGTCGGCAGGCGCTATAGTCTAAAGGATCTCGAGAAGAGGATCGACGACGTGGCCCAGATCGTGAGCCATTTGATCTTGAGCATGCAAACCCACTGCGAGAATCAAGGGCTCTTGCGCCAAACGAATGGATAACCGAGCCCCTCGTTTCGAATCCGCGTTGGCGGAACTGCTTCCACCGGATCTCCCTCACCGCGCCCGCGTGATCTCCGGCTGCGCGCTGCACCTGGCGCGGATCGTCGAAACCAACCAGCAGTTCAACCTCACGCGGATTGTCGAGGAGCGCGAAGCGGTGATCAAGCACGTGATCGACTCGGTTGCGCCGTGGCGGCTTTTCTCCGGCTCGCAGCGGATCGCCGATGCGGGCACTGGAGCCGGATTCCCAGGCATTCCGCTCGCTTTGGTCTTTCCCGAAGCGCGATTCACGTTGCTCGAATCGACACAGAAGAAGGCGCGCTTCGTCGAAGCGGTGGCCGCTGAACTCGGGCTGACAAACGTGCGGGTACGACCGGACCGGGCAGAGACCTGGCTGGCGGCCAACAAGGCCGATATCGTCACCGCGCGCGCCGTCGCTCCGCTCGCGAAAGCAATCGAGCTATTCGCTCCCGCGCTTCGAGGCGGCGCGCGGCTGTTGCTCTACAAAGGTCCGGATGCGGAGTCCGAGGTCACGGAAGCAAAGCCGGAGATTCAGCGGCGGCGGGCTGCGGCACGGGTTTGCTTACGGTACGAGTTGCCGGAGCAACTGGGATCACGCACCATTGTCGAAGTCAAGCTGCGATGAAGAAAGCAGTCGCCTCACTTCTCCTCCTCTCCTCCTGCGGCCGTTACGCCGACTTCGGACTTCCCTCCCCCACGGGCCCCAAGCCATCCCTCGACATCCGTTGGGAATCCACGCCTCGACCCGTCCTCGCGCGCGGACCCGAAACCTGGGACTCCGTCGATACCCTGAATCCATCGGTCATCGAACGCGATGGTCAACTCTGGAACCTCTACTCGGGCTTCGACGGCAACACCTGGCACACCGGCCTGGCGACCTCGAAGGATGGACTCGCCTGGACCAAGCTCGGCCGCGCGATCTCGCCCGAAGCATGGGAGGGAAACTACATCGCCGCGAACGGATCGGCGCGCTTCGACAAGGGCGAGTTTCTCTACTGGTATCAGGCCGCCGATCCGCCAGTGATCGCGCTCGCGCGTTCGCAGGATGGCCGCGCCTGGTTGAAGCATGGCCTGCAGGTTCTGCCTGTTGGTCCGCGCGGCAGTTGGGATGAGCGCGGAGTGGCTGACCCATACGTGATCCGGGAAGGCGAGTGGCTCTACATGATCTATCTCGGGCAGGATCGCGCGCGCCGCCAGCGGCTCGGGCTCGCTCGATCGCGAGCTGGAGCCGAGTGGGAGAAATCACGCGTGAATCCGATTCTCGAACTCGGTGAAGCGGGCTCGTTCGACGAGAACGGTCTCGGCGAACCCGCGATCTGGCAAGCTCATGGCCGTTGGTGGATGCTCTACACCGGACGCGACCGTTCCGAGGCTCGTCGGCTCGGGCTCGCCTACTCGGACGATGGCCGCGCATGGAAGCGCTACTCCGATGCAGCGATCTTCGCGGGAGATCAGGACTGGAATCGCAAGGTTGTCTGCGACCCAACGATTCTCCCGGCATCCAATGGAGTGCGCGTCTGGTACGGCGGCGGCGACATCGCCCATCCGGCCGAGCGGATCCACGGCCAGATCGGCTACGGATTCCTGCGTATGGAGGTTCGATGAAGATCGGCGTCACTTGCTATCCCACCTATGGCGGCAGCGGCATCGTCGCAACCGAACTCGGCATGGAACTCGCCTCCCGCGGACACGAGATTCACTTCATTAGCTATGCGCAGCCGATCCGGCTGACGCTCGACGAGCGGATCCACTATCACGAAGTCGACGTCGCGACCTATCCGCTCTTCACCTATCCGCCGTACACGCTAGCACTCGCAGCGCGCATGGCCGATGTCGCGCAGTGTTACGATCTCGACCTGCTGCACGTCCACTACGCGGTGCCGCACTCGGCGTCGGCGTTGCTCGCCAAGCAGATGCTTGCCGCCAAGCGCAGGCTGCCGTTCGTCACGACGCTGCATGGCACCGACATCACGCTCGTGGGGCAGGAGCCGTCGTATTTCGAGATCACGAAGTTCTCGATCGAGGCGTCCGACGGCATAACGACGGTGAGCGACTACCTGAACCGCCGCACCACCGAAGTGTTCGGCATCACCAAGCCCATCCAAACGATTCCGAACTTCGTCAACTGCGATCTCTACCAGCCCGCGCGTGAGCCGCACAAGGGGCGCCCACGAATGATCCACATCTCGAACTTCCGGGCGGTGAAGCGCCCGCTCGATTGTATTCGCGTCCTCGAACGCGTATTGTGCGAAACCGATTGCGAGCTCTGGATGGCGGGCGACGGACCCGAGCGCACGCACTGTGAGCGCATGGCGCAAGAACTCGGCATCCACGGAAACGTTCGATTTTTGGGCAAGCAAGACGGAATCGAACAACTTCTTCCGCAATGCGATGTCCTGCTGTTGCCAAGCGAGCATGAGGCGTTCGGACTCGCGGCGCTCGAAGCGATGGCGTGCGGCGTCCCTGCTGTCGCCACAGATGTAGGTGGTGTCAGTGAACTCATTTCGAGCGGAAGCGATGGATTCCTCGAAGGCGTCGGCAATGTCGGGGCCCAGGCGGCGCGCGCCACTCAGTTGCTGACCGATGGGGCCTTGCGCGCCCAGATGGCCGCCGCCGCGCGCGAGACGGCGGTCAGCCGGTATTCAACGGAGAGCATCATCCCGCAATACGAGCAGTGTTATCGCGCGGTGCTCGGCTGACGAGGCCCGGAGTGTGATAGAACATCTTCGGAGACCCATGAACCGCCGCTACTTCTTCCCCGCCATGATGGCCGCCGCGCAGTCGGCCAAGCACGCCGTCGCCGCCTCTGACAAGGTCACCATCGCACTCATGGGAGTCCGGGGGCGCGGGCGTAGCCTCACCAAGGCCTTCTGCGCGATGCCTGATGTGAATGTCGCCTATGTCTGCGACATCGATCAGAACGTGGTTGCCGACGGGTACAAGTTGATCGAGGACTCGGGCCGCTCGAAGCCGCCCCTCGTTGCTGACATCCGCCGCTGCCTCGACGACAAAAGCATCGACGCGATCGTGATGGGCACGCCGATCCATTGGCATGCACCAGGCACGATTCTCGCGTGCGCGGCAGGCAAGGATGTCTACGTGGAAAAGCCCATCTCACACAACATTCGCGAGGGCCGGCTGATGGTGGAAGCGGCACGGAAGCACAAGCGCATCGTGCAAGTGGGGTCGCAGCTTCCGAGCCTCCCGGTCACCCAGCGCTTTCATGAGTACGCGCAATCGGGAAAGCTCGGCAAAGTGCTCGCCGCCAAGGTCTGGAACGTGCAAATGAGGCGCAACATCGGACACAAGAACGACGAGCCCGTGCCCGGGGGTATCGACTACGAGACCTGGACGGGCCCGCTGCCGAAGCTTCCGTTCAACCGTAATCGATTCCACTCGACGGTCAACTGGCACTGGCACTACGGCGCGGGCGACATCGCCAACGATGGCGTCCATGAGCTCGACATCGCTCGGCGCGCGCTCGGTGTCGAACTACCGGACTTCATCTCCGGCATGGGCCGCAAGATGTATTTCGACGACGATCAACAAACGCCCGACACGATGAACATCAGCTACCAGTTCGGCGACAAGGTGATGTTCTACGAACAGCGCCTGTGGAACCCATACGGACTCGAAGGCTGCGACAACGGTATCTCGATCTACGGGGACAAGGGCGTTGCGCAGTTCGGCCACTTCCGAGGCAAGAACTGGGGCTTTCGCGTGCTCGATGGCGAGAACGGCAAGCTAATCCACGAGGAGGAGCACGATACCAGTTCGATCGACACTCCGCACGCCCGCAACTTCCTGGACTGTGTCCGCTCACGCCAGCGGCCGCGCGTCGACATAGAGGAAGGCCACTGGGCCACGTCGCTCGCGCATCTCGCGAACATCGTGGCGCGCACGCAGCGGTCGATTCGCTACGACTCGAAGGCGGAAAGCGTGATTGGGGATGCGGAGGCCAATCGCTTGGTCCGGCGTGAGTATCGGAGCCACTGGTCGACTCCGAAGGGGTGACTCGCTCTTTCTGAGGAACACGCGCACAATGGACTCGCTCCGGCGCCTCACCAGCGGCACCTTCCTGAAAATTTGGCGCCGCGCCTACGCGGCCTGTGCGCTTTTGAGTGGCAGTATCGGATCAGAGATTGGTGTGGCGGCTTGAAGGGAAGGCTTTCGGGCCATCACTATCCAGAGGTCACACACAGGTTTGGCAGGTTTGGTTCCGAGCGACCACGGTAACCTGAAACGATGAAGAGCACCCGCCGGAACTTCCTCACCACCACTGGGTCCGCCGCGATCCTACGTGGCGCGCGTGCGCCACGTGTCCTCCTCCATAGCTCCTGGCAGACGGTGAACATCGGCGACATCGGACACACTCCCGGCGCACTCTCGGTGCTCGAGAGGTTCTTCCCGGAAGCCGAAATCACTCTGTGGCCGCGCGCAACGAGTCCAGCATCGCGCGCGATGCTGACCAAAGGCTATCCGAAGGTCAAGATCGTCGAAGGACTCGTGGACCGCAGAGGAAAACCCACGACGCCGGAACTCGAAAAGGCGTGGGCCGAAACCGATCTCTACATCAGCGGCTCCGGCTCCGGCTTCCCCGACAGCGCCTTCGCGGCGGCGTTTCACAAAGCGACGGGCAAGCCCACCGGAGTCTTCGGCGTCAGCACCGATCCCATCTCGGGTTTCGGGGAGGGCCGCGAACCCGAGGGTGGCACGTTGAAGGAACTTCGCGCGAAGGTGGTGAAGCTCCCACCAACGCACCTTCCCGAAGACCTGCGATACATCATGGATGGAGCCGCGTTCTTCTTCTGCCGGGACACGATTTCGGTGGAATACATGAAGGCGCAGAAGGTCAAGACACCGATTCTCGAGTTCGGGCCCGATGCGCAACTCGGGATGCATCTCCGCGATGACGCCAAAGGCTTCGCCTACCTCGAGCAGCACGGGCTCGAACCGGGTAAGTTCATCGCCGTGATTCCGCGCCTTCGCTACACGCCGTACTACCGCATCCGGAACATCAAGCGCGTCGCGTCCGACGATGTCAAGGACGCGATCAACAATCGCACCACTGAGGCCGATCACGCCAAGCTCCGCGAGATGATCATCGCCTACGTGAAGGCGACCGGACACAAGGTGATGGCGTGCGCGGAGATGACCTACCAAGTCGAATTGGCGAAGGAAGTCCTCGTCGATCCGCTTCCCGCGGACGTGAAGAAGAACGTCGTCTGGCGCGATACCTTCTGGCTGCCGGACGAGGCCGCTTCGATCTACTCGAAAGCACTCACGGTGGTGAGCGTAGAGTGCCACTCGCCGTTGATCTCCTACCGGAGCGGGACTCCGGCCTTCTACGTTCGCCAGCCCACCGATACCTGCAAGGGGCAAATGTATCGCGATATCGGCGCAAGCGAGTGGTTCTTCGAAGTGGGCGAGACGAGCGGCGCGCAACTGTGGCGGCGGCTCGAAGTGATCGTCAAGGATCCGGCCAAGGCACGGGCGAAGGCGAAGTCGATCATGAGCTATGTGGAAGGGCGCCAGAAGCGAATGGCGGAGGCTGCCAGAGCGGCATGTAAGGTGTAGCGGCGCGGGGTCAACGAAGAGTTCGTGGTTGACCGGGCCTCGCAAGCGCCGGTGCCGCCATCGCAGCTCGAGCGGCTGGTGGGGCAGCGCGCTGCCCCACTTCGCGTGTCCTAACCTGCGCCGGGAGCGCGCTTGCCTGCTAACATGGCTTTCGCCATCGAATGAAACGCAGTCCATTCTCGGCGCGCCTGGAAGCGGAGTTCTCGGCGCGGCGAGCCAAGAACAGCCGCTACTCGTTGCGCGCCTTCTCCGCGCTTCTCGGCGTTGACCACTCGTCGTTAAGCCAGATGCTTCGCGGCGAGCGGTCCATGCCTCCGGGCTCGATTCGCGGGTTCGGCCGGCGGCTCGGGCTGAGTGCTGAGGAGATCGCGGCCTATACCGCAGCCGCGCACGCGCCTGATGACGCCGCTCTCGCGCATCAGGTCCACCTGCGTCATTGGACGGCGGAGGCTCTGGTGGTGGTGAGCGACCCGCTGCACTATCGCGTTTTCGAAATCGCCTCGAGTCCCGAGTTCCGGGCCGACGTGCGATGGATCGCCGCCGTGGCAGGCTCCTCCTCCGACAGCGTCAACATTGTCGTCCAGCGCCTGCTGCGGATCGGCATGCTCGAGATGAACGGCGCCAACTGGCGGACCATCCGCTGTTCCAGTGAGAGCCAGTTCCGCAGGATCGCGCTCGATCGTGTGCGCCAACTCGCGGCGGCCCACAATCCCAAACCATGAAAAGGAATCCATGCCCAATCCCGTAATTCAGTTCCAGATCATCTCCAAGTCGCCGAACTCGCACGGCGAGTTCTATTCGAAGCTGTTCGATTGGAAGATCACGAGCGACAACCCGCTCGGATACCGTGAGATCGCCACTGGGTCGAACGAAGGCATCCAAGGCGGGATCTGGCCGGCACCGCCGCAGGCGCAGGCGTTCGTGCAGTTATTCATTCAAGTGGACGATTGCGCGGCATACGCGGAGAAGGCGGTAACGCTCGGCGCGAAGATGCTGATGCCGGTGCAGAAGCTTCCCCAGGGCGAAGAGATGGCGGTCCTGCTCGACCCGCAAGGGCTGCCATTTGCGATCATGCGAAAGTGACGGGCGAAGAACGGGCGCGGCGCGAACCTGTTTGGATCGCCTCGCGCGCTCTCTTTCTCGACACCGATCCGCGGCTGAGCTATGTCAGCATCGTCCGCGAACTCGCCGGTTCGGGCTATTTGCTCGACGAGTTGTGGCGAATTCTCGAAGACGAGGTGACTCCCGCCTTACAGTCGAATCTCGTGCAGGCCGCGGGCGAATGGGCCCGCGCGAGTGGGTGATCGAGCAGGTCTTGCCGCACGCGGGCAAGCGGCGGTTGCTGCCAAACCTCGTGGGTGTCGAACGCGACTGGCGTGTGCTCGAGTCCCTGATCCGAATCATCCGCTTGTTGCCCGATGAGGAGTCGCGCTCGCGCCGCCTCTCGGTCTGGCAGGCACTGATGCCGCTCCTGCTGAACCAGAGGTGCACGCCGTTTCCGGATCACTGTGCGGGGCTCGAGATTGGAGAAGTGGAACGTACCATTCGCAGCGAACTGATGCCGCTGTTTCCGCCGGGCGCGAGTGGCCTGTCCACAGATGAGGTCGAGTCCAACTGGCGCCGATTCGCGGCGGCGATGGCTAGCGGCCGGACTTCGACTTGATCCGTTTGCGCACGGCTGGATCGGAGGTCAGATCCAGAGCGCGCTGATAGGCGGTGCGGGCCTCGGGCTCGCGGTTCGATTTCCGCTGCGCATCACCGATCACTTCATAGGCCTCGGCGAAGTTCGGCTGGGCGCGCAACGCTTCGTTCGCCTGCGAAAGGGCTTCGTCCGTATTGCCGGTTTCGAGCAGTAGCGCCGCCAAACGCACGCGAGCCGCCGGATAATCCGCACGCCGCGCGAGCAGCGCCTGATACTGTTGCGCGGCCTCCTCGCGTTTGCCTTGCCCCGCGAGAAGATCGGCGAGTGCGAGCCTCGACGGCAGATGATCGGGTGCCGTGTCGAGGTTTCTTTGGAGCAGCGAGGCCGCCTCGCTCTCGCGGCCTTTCTTGCGCGCCAACAGGAGCGCGAGATTGTGCCTCGCAGGCAGGAAATCCGCCCTCTTCGCAAGCGCCTGCTTGTACAGCGATTCCGCCTCACTGTCGCGGCGCTGATCGGCCTTCAACGCGCCGAGCGCGTTGTAGGCCTCCGGGGCATCGGCGGAAAGCACGACCGCCTTGCGATAAGCAGCCTCGGCTTCCTTCTTCTTGTTGATGCGCTGGTAGAGCAGGCCGAGGTTGTACGGAAGGTAGGAGTACGTTGGTGCGAGCTTCATGCCCTCTTGGTAGGCGCGGATCGCGTTGGTGTAATCACCTGTCTCGGCGAGCGCCAGCGCGAGGTTGTGGCGCGGGTAGGCCCAACGCGGAGCGCGCTTCATCGAGTCGCGGAAAGCGGCGATCGCGAGCGGGAACTTCGCCTGTTCCAGATAGGCGATGCCGAGTGCGTTGTAAGAGTGAGCGCCGTCGCTGTCGAGCCCGGCCGACCTTTCGAGCAGGTCCGCTCCTTGCGAGTACTGCTTTTCGAAAAGCAGCGAGCGGCCGCGGCAGAACGACTCGCGCGAATCGAGCAGCAGCGATTCCGGTGTGAGCTGGCGCGCGGCTTCGAAGTAGCGCGCGCCACGAGCGAAATCGTCGCGCGATTGCGGAACCTGATCGCCCGTGAGATAGCGCAGGATTACCTGCTGGCCCCGATTCTCGAGTTCGATGCGGAGCTGGTTTTCTTCGATCAGGTAGCGCTCGGGCGGAAGCGTAGTCCGAAGGTTCGCAAGCAGCCCGAAGGCGCTTCCGGATTCATCCGGAAGGAGCCGGCCCGCGGCGACGGCTTCCCGGTAGCGGCGGAGTTCGGCGGGAACCTCCGGGGGGCCCGCGCTCGCTTGCGCGGCCGCGGCCAATCGCAAGGGCTCGCCGGCCGAATCGTAAAGGTACCGCCACCGCGTGACTTCGATTCCAGTCTTCGAAGCATCGGCGAGCGGAACCGTGTTTTCCATGGTGCCGAAGTCGCGCGGATGCTGCTTGTCATCAGTGCCCTTCTGCACGAGTTCGCGCACGTAGTCGATAATCTCGGTGACGTTTACCACCTTGTCGCCGTTCTTGTCGGCGGGTCCGGTGAGGCCCTTGATGAGCGCGTGGCTGAAGGCTCCATGTCCGCCGCCGAACTGCGGGCCTTCGAATGAGAACTCCTTGGGCCGGCTTGCCATGAGTCCAAAGATTTCGCCTTCCGCCTCGGCCAGACGCTCGACGCTCGAATTGACGGTGGAACTCTTGATCGTTCCGATGGTGCCCGAACGGCAGACGTCGACGAAAGCAATCACCCGCTTCACCGAGGTGAGTTTCTCTTGCAGCAACGCCTGTACATCGGCCATCGGGAGCGCGGTGCCGGGAAGGTCCTGCGGATCGCTGTCGTGAGTCACGATGAATGCCTGGCGCGACGCGGTCTCGACGATGCCGTGAGCGGCGAAGAAGACGATGACCGTATCATTCTTGCCGGCACGGTTCTTGAGGAAAGTCTGGACCGTGTTTCGAATCGCCGCCGTGGTGGCCTTCTCGTTGGTCAGGAGCACGGCATCATCGGGCGAGAGCCCACCGCCACGCGGGCTCGTGAGGTGCTTGTGGAACAGCTCCGCGTCGGCGTGCGCGAATTGGAGCCACTGCGAATCGGGCAGTTTCTGGTACTTCGATATTCCGATGAGCAGCGCGAGCGTCTTAGCGCCGGCGGCCGGGATCACGGCCTGCGAGGTCTGCTCCAGGGCGATCGCTTCCTCGAGTTCGAAGATGCGGCCCTTGGTCCAGACCGCGTCCTTCCATTGCTCGGCGATCACCCGGTACTCCTTCAAGGCGTCGATCTTGAGCCCAAACTTTTCGAACGCCGCCGCGCGGCCGACTTTCAAGGAGATGTCCGAAGGGTTCGCGGCGATCAGCTTCGCGGCCTCCGCCAATTCCGTTCTCGCGGCCGCGGCTTGGCCGGCGGGTAGCTTGCCCAAGCGGGCTTCGAGCGGCTCGTTCGTTTCGGCCTCTTCCCGTTTTCCGCGCACCATCGTCACTCCGTAGTGCTGTTGGCTCGCGACATTCAGCCGCGCCATCTGCGGCAACAGGCACGAGGGAATCGGGGTCCGGGTTCCGACCTTGCCGGTCTTCACTTCGAGAGCCTGGGTGTTGAGGTGAGCCTCGGTGTTGGCGTCGAGCGTGATAGACGATTTCTCCGGGCAGAACAGAAACGAAGCGGGTCCGGCGGCGGTCTTGACTCGATCTCCGGAGAACAGCACCTCGCCCACTTTCGCGGCGAACGGAGTCTGATTGCCCAACCTCACCAACTGCGCTCCGCCTGGATTCAATAGCAGCCCGACCGGCTGCTCTTTGGGCGCGGCGGCCTCGAGAGCGAACGCTAGAAAAAAGATCACTGCGCGCTTCACGGCTATTTCCGTTGTAGCACGCGCGGTCAAAGACCTTCCGGCAAGGCCTCCTGGTCCTGGTGATCGATCCCGGCCAGCGCGTACAGGTTCTTGTGAATGGTCTCGCAAATATCCTCGAGCGGCAGGTCGTTGTCGTCGTGTCCGAAGGGACCCTCGATCTCGACGCCGATCTCCTCGATTCCGAAGAACACGTAACTGATTAGCAATGTTTCGAGGACTGTTACCCAGCCGGTCTGTTGCACCAGCGCGAACGGCACCGTCAGGCAGTAGATGAAGAGCGCGCGGCGAAGGTGAACCACGTAGGCGAACGGAAGCGGCGTCTTGCGAATGCGCTCACAGCCTCCGAGGTAGCCGACGAGTAGTTGGACGTTCTGGTCGATCGAGGTGAAGACGATGTCGGAGATGAGCCCCTTGGAGCGGGCTTCGTTCAGGCACTCGGTGACCTTGGCGGCGACCGCGAGCGCCGGATGCTGGGCGTTGACGACCTCGTCCGGAGCGCCGTCCGCGAGAGGTCCAAGGCCCTTCGCTCCGCGAAGCGCGTTCATTGCGGCATAGGGGAAAATCGCGGTCCAGCGCGCGACACGGTGTAGCAGAACGCGATCCCCGGCGAGGAAAACGCCCGCCGAACGTACCAGGTTGCGAGTCTCGTTGACCATGCCTCCCCACAGCTTCCGGCCCTCCCAGAAGCGATCATAGGAAGCGTTGGTGCGGAAGACCAGCAGGAGTCCCAGCGCCGTTCCGACGAGGCCATGGATCGAAGGAGGAATCGAGATGTCGATGTGCCGCGTGTGTGCGTAGGCGACGGCTCCTGCCCAGGCGACGCACACGGCGACCCGGACGCTGATCTCCCGAACGAGCGAACCCTTGATGTCGAAGAAGTGGTCGAGCCACTTGTGCGGGTCGTAATGGATCACGCGGGAAGTTTCATGACCTTGCGCGCGTTCTCATGGAAGAGCTTGCGCTGCGCTTCCGGAGAGGCGAGCTTGCGTACCATCGCGATCTGCTGAGAGCCGCTGCACTTGATCCCCTGGCCCACTTTGTCGTTACAGTCGGAGCCGTAGATCAGCTTGTCCTTGTGGCGCTCGATGAAGGCCTTGGCGTGCTCCTCATCGCGCTGCAACGCGTTGAGACCCGAGCCAGCCGAGAGATCCGCCCACATGTTCGGATAGTCGGCCAGATAGCGATCGGTCCATCCGCCCGGTGTCACCTTCCACTTCGGATACAGGATCTCCTGTACTTGTTTCTTGTCGATATTGGCCCAAAACGTCTGCGCGTGCCCGATGAAGTTCACCGTTGGATACTTGGCCAGCACCTTCCAGAACTGGTCGTAGTTGACGTTGTAGCGCTCATGCTGGAAGTGAAGGAGAATCGGGACCTTGTAATCGCGCGCGATTTCGCAGATGAGCGCCATCGGCGCCGACCCCGACGCATCGACGAAGAACTTCTGCTCGCCGATTCCGATCGCCCCTTGCTTCAAGTACTTCTCGATCGTCTCCCGCGCCTCGGGAATGTACGGAACTTCGTTGGCGAAGTAGGAATACTTCTTCGGGAACTGCTTGACGACGGCAAAGCACGAATCGTTGCCGAAGGCATTCGCTTCGAGTCCGTAGACGCGGCCCGCAGGCAGCAGGATCGAGTGCGAGATCCCCATCAGATCCTGATGGCGCAGCATCTCCTCGTCGGTCCGGAACGCGTAATTGGTGTGCTGATGGATATCCGTGATCGGGATCTCGGTCTGCGCCGGCGAGCTCGCGGCCGCGGCACCGGCGGTCAGGAACACGCGTCGATTCATCGTTGCCATAAAGGGATGATACAACGCGGATCAACGGCCATACAGCCAGTCGAGATCGAAGTGCGTCACCACGGTCCGGCTGAGGCGCGCCAGGCCCACCCCGCCGGCGTTGTATCCGAGCAGCACGCGGTCGCCCACGAACTCCACCGCCGTGTAGCAGTACCAGCCTTTCGGATCGTCGAGGATGTTCTTGGCCTTGATCCAGGTCCTGCCTTCGTCCTGGGAGATCGCCACGGTGAACGGAGTCCGCAGCCTGTTCTTGATCTCGGGGCTCACGTTCGAGTGATCGTTCCAGACCGCGAGCAGATCGCCGGTTTTCGGAATGCGCTCGATGGTCGCGGGCGAAACAGGCGACAGCAACGTGGAGGGCTCGACCGGAGTCCAGGTGTCGCCGCCATCGCTCGAATACGAGTAGTATTGGCTGCCCATGCCGGTGCGCATGTACATCAGCAGGCGCCCATCCTTCAGCTCGACGATGCCGGGTTCCTGCAATCCGGCCGGATTCGGAGACGGATTCTCGAGGGTCGTCTTCGAGCGGCGCCACGACTTGCCTTTGTTGTCGGAGATGTAGCACATCGCGATTCCGCGGCCGTTGAACTTCGACGTATCCTCCGTTTCGTTCTTGTGCCAGGCGACCGGCATGAGCAGGCGTCCCTTCGCTGTCTGATGGACGCGATCGTTGTTCAGGACGTAGTAGCCCTTCTCCTGGATCGTGAGCCGTGGCTTGCTCCAAGTTTTGCCTTCGTCCTTCGACACCCGGACGTAGGGCCGGCAATCGAGCATCGAATTCTTGCGACCGTAAAAGAGCAGCAGCTCGCCGGAAGCGAGCCGGATGAGGCTCACCGACATGACGTTCATGCCGCCTTCGTTTTCGACCACGAGTTCGTCTTTGTCTGTCCAGTTCTTCCCGCCGTCGCTCGAGTATCGCTTGACGAGAGTGGCGGCTCCCGAATCCGCCTTACCGTCCGTCGAGAACTTCGAGTAGACGAGCATGATGCGGCCGTCTTTGAGCTGGACGAAATCGCCCTCGGTATTGCGCGGATTCCCGGGACCGGGCGGCAGCAGGTTGATCGTCACCGGATCGGCTGCCTGGAGTGCGATCGAAGTGAAGAGAAGAAATCGAAGCATGCGGTTCACCTATTTAGCCGGATAGCCGGACGAGGACTGCACCTCTCGCATCTGCGCGAGATGGCGTTCGGTATGCGCACCGATCATCAGGAACATCTGATAGACGTCGAGCGTGCCCATCGGACCCTTGACGAAGCGGGCGCGCGCGGGGTCGCCGGTCCGCTCGGCCCATTGAATGTTCCGGGCTCGTGCCTGCTCGAAGCGGGCGACGATCTGTTCACGGGACAGTTTTCCCGACGGTTTCAAAGGCTCCGGTGCCGTGGCTTTTTGCGAGCGATCGGCGATCATCTTCGTGATCGCTTCGTCGGTGATCTTGCTCGCGCCCGGATCGGGTACGGAGTTCTTCAGCCCCGACATCGCGAAGCCCGCGAGGAAGCCCTCGCTCATTGCGAGATGCTCGGCAACTTCGGCCAGCGACCACTTTTCGGGCGCGGGCTTGAAACTCCACTGCGCGGCGCTGGCTCCGTTGACGATGTCGAGGTACTGCTTGCGTGTGGCGTGGAGGTAGCTCATCAGCTTGCTTCGATCGGTTGATGTGAGTCCCGGCCCCGGCTCGGATGCGATGACGCTGATCTCCTTGAAGTAGACCGTCGAGCGATTGTCGTGGTTCTGGATGCCGATGTATCCGGAATCGGGCCTAGGTCCGCGAACGGGCTCGAACCATTGCTTGCGCTCGGGCACGGAGGCGCCCGGGTCGAACGTGTTCACCACCTCGCCGTTGAGCGAGATCGTGGTGACCGGGCCCTGCAGACGGATCTCCATCGTGTTCCATTCGCCCGCCGGCTTCTGCATGCGCTTGCTGACCTTGCTTAGCGAATAGATCGCGCCGGTCGAATGCCACTCATCACCCGCGCCGTCGATTTGTACCTCGAATCCATTGTGGACCCCATACCAGGGATCGGTGGGAGGATCGGGCATGCGAATGTAGATCCCCGAATTGTCGCGCTGTCCGGTGGTCTTGAAGACGACACGGATCGTGGTGTCACCGAACTTGCGGCCCTCGTAGTAGAGCAGGCCCATGCCGCCAACGGTCTCGAGCAAACCGTTCTTGATTTCGAAGCGGCCGGGGCCGGTCATGCGCCAACCGGTGAGGTCGCGTCCGTTGAAAAGCTGCTCGGGCTCGGCGGCGAGCACGGTGAGAGCGCCGAGCGCGAAGAGCGCTCCAGTGTAGGAAACCTTCATATCGATCAGTATCGCAAGTACGATCGGCGCTGCCCGGCTCGCGGTCGAGTGCTCACTGCTGATTTCGTGTCTTCACGATCTTCAGACGGGGACCGCTGACGAACTCGAAGCCGTCCTGCCGGTTCCGGAAATAGCCGTCGATGATGAGGCTCACAAGTGCTCGATCACAGCAGGTGGGCGGCCTACGGCTCCGGGACGACCGGCAGGATGATGTGCGACGCCCTCTGTCCGTCGTGGAAAATTGTCTGCTGAGCGATACGCGTGCGCTCCGATGTGCCGAGATCCTCGCCCGTATTGGGGTTGCGATCGAACTGCGGGAAGTTGCTGCTCGTGACATCGACCCGGATGCGATGGCCCGGCAGGAAGACGTTCGCCGTACCGCGCATGTCGATGTCGAGTTCGTAGGGGCGATTCGGTTCGAGGAGTTCCATACGTTCGAGCCCTTTGTGAAATCGCGCGCGCAGGATTCCCTCGGCGATGTTCATCGCGTAGCCGTTCGGGTGGACGTCAACGAGCTTGATCATGAAGTCCGTATCGCGGCCATCGGTCGCGGCCCACAGCTTCATGCGGACTGGACCGGCGATGGCGAGCGGCTTCGTCAACACTTCGCTCGTATAAACGAGCACGTCATTCCGCGATTCGATCACGCGCTGATCGCGTGGTCCGGTTGGGAACGGCGCGCCGCAGCAATCATTGCCGCCGTGGCTCGGAACCGGATTGTCGGGATCGTACGTATATCGATCGGACGCCGCGCCTCGAGCGAGCTTGCTCTCGATGCGTCCGTCACCGCGGAGCGAATTGGCGTGCCCTCCGCTCGCGAGATAGAAGGGGGTGGGCTTGGCGTCCGGCAGGGGCCAATCGGCGGCCTTCGCCCACTTATTCGCGCCCATGAAGAAGATCTCGACCGGTGGTTCGCGGTCGATGCCGTTGTCGATGCCCTTCAGGTAGTGATCGTTCCAGCGCATCTCGAGGTCGAAGATGTTGCGCATCGCCTGTGGTCCAAAGTCGATGTCGCCGAACTTCTGCGACGCTCCGTGACCCCAAGGTCCAACGATGATGCGCGCGCCTTTTCGCGCCGCCTCGGTGGCGCCTTTCGCGCGAACGCCGGTGTATCCGTTGAGCGTGCCGCCGAGCAGCAGGTCATACCATCCTCCGAAGCCGTGCGCCGGGACCTTTACCTTGTCGAATCGCTCCTCGTCGCTGATCTTTTTCCAGTACGCATCGTAGGTCTGATGCGCGAGCCAGTCGCGGAAGAAGCCGACCTTCTGGCCAGACGACATCGTGTCGATCTCGCGCAACGGCAGCTTCCAGATCAGATTCTCGTAGCGAAGCTCGGGCGGTGAGTTCGGTTCCATGTGCCAATATTGCGGATTCATGATGCGGTTCGGCATGCGCACGACGCCCCATCCGTAGGCGACCGCGAGTTTGAAGGCGCCCCCGTGGTACATCGTGTTGTGATAGATGCTGGTCGAGGCGAGCGACGGAAAGATCGCGGTAAGGTGGGGCGGTGCGAGCGTGGCTGCCTGCCACTGGACATGTCCGAGGTAGGAGCCGCCGTGCATGCCGGTCTTGCCGTTCGACCAAGGCTGGCGCGCGGTCCACTCGACGGTGTCGTACCCGTCGTTGGCTTCGTTGCGGAACGGGTCCCAGGCGCCCTCCGATTCGTAGCGTCCCCGGGTATCCTGGATCACCACCACGTAGCCGCGCCGCGCGAAATCGATCACGGCCTGATGCATGCCGTCACGCTGGACACTGTAGGGAGTGCGTGTGATGATGACCGGGAACCGGCCTTCGCGAGCGGGCCGGTAGATGTCGGCAAAGAGCTTGACGCCGTCGCGCATGGGGACCGCGACATGACCGTCGACCCGGATCTTCTCGAGGACATGGGATTGCTCGGCGCTGGCCGGGACGAGGGCGAGGAGGAGGAGGATCGAGACTCGCATATGGAAGACTACTTTATCAGGGGGCGAGGCGGCGAGGAACCGTCGGCAGCCGAACCGCGATACAGTCTCGGGATGCCTACCGAGTGTAGTTTGCAGCTCGGATTGCGGCTCGTTGCGGCTTCCAACTCCTCGCCAAGCCGCAATGCCGCCAGGGGACGCAACGAGCGTTTCCGGCTGATCATGCGCGCCTCTTGTAGACGTCCGGCGGCGGTTGAAGGCGGTCCTTGCGGTAGCGGCTGACTCGCCATGCGGCTAGCGCGAGCGACATCAGGAGATCGTCGTGGACGAGCGATGAGTGCGGCTCATAGGTGTTGCCCTTGCGACGGAGACTGAGCAGTTCGCCTTTCAGTGTTTCCGCTTCGGCGAGATTCGCCGAAACTTCGAGACGGCCGGCTTCGAGCATGCGGTCGAGCGTTTCGATGAGATCGACCTTCGGGACGTTGTAGCCTCCTTTGCCCGTGGAACCCGCGGTCCCGCTCGCGATGATCGTGACCGGGAGCAGGTAGCCGTGTTGCCGGTACTGGTTCTCGCGCGCCGGGATCTCGCATGGTGCTCGATTCGGTGCGTCGTTGCGGAGGCGGAGTGTCGAGGCGCGAAGGAAGTCGATGAAGGGGGCGCCGAGTCCGGTGGCGTCGGCCATGACGACGGTCCGCTGGCCGAGGAAGTTCACGATCTCCGACAAGCGGTTCAGCACTTCGGTGTAGGGCCTGTCCTTCATGCGCTCCAGATGACGGACCCGGAGCGTGGTGTCGGTTAGGCGCTCGAGTGTTGCGGTATTGACCCAACCGTTCTCCCAGGTGTGGAGTTCGAGAATCACGATCGCGGTGTAGTCGTGCGACTTCGCGAGGTCGAGGCCGACGTAGAAGCCGAAGTCCGTGGCTCGCGGATGATGAACGTCTCGACGCCAGCCGCGTGTGATGGTGAGCGGATCGACATCCTTCCTGAAAGCCTGCTCGACGGAGGCGGTGCGGAAGACCTGATCTTCGAAATCGCCGAATTCGCAGAGGTAGTCTTGCGCGAATTGGCGTTTGGAGAGACTGTTGCGCTGGTCTTCGAGCACTGCGGCGGAGATACGCGTGCTTTGATCGGCCGTGGCGCGAATGCGGTTCCATTTGGTGTCACCGTTGAACCACATGCCGGCGAAGAAGCCCCGCTTGCCAGCGGGAGTGGACATGAGCCAGACGGCACCGTCGACGGTGGAGACCATCGGGAGGACGGCGGACCAGACTTCGTCCGGGACTCTTGCTGCTTCGTCAATCAGTAGCAGTGAGACCGCGGAGAAGCCTCGGATGTTGTGCTCTTCGGACGGCACGGCGATCACACGCGCGTGATTCGGAAGAACGAGCGCGGGACGGTTGTACTTGTCGGGTTTGATTTCGAGATCGAGTTTGCGGGCGAAGCGATGGATGGTGTCGAGCAGGAGCCCACCTTGACGGAGAGTGGGGGCGACGATGATGGTGGTGGAGTCCGGCGACTGGACTGCGTGATGGATCGCCTTGACTGCCGCAGTGGTCGATTTGCCGAACTGACGGTGACAGGCGAGGATGACACGTTGGGCGTCGACACTGAGCACGCGGGCTTGGTTGGCGTCGGGTTCGAAGCCGAGAATCTCGCGTGCGAAGCGGACCGGGTGGTTCCGGTAGGTCCACTGCTTCGAGGAACCCAGAATCGCCGTGAATACACGTGAATGAACGTGATTTGCTTCGGAGGGTTGGCGGTTCATTGCCCTTGCTCCTGGAACGGCTCCAGCGTGTCCGATATGGCTACGCCGAGACCAGGATGGTAGCGCGCCTGATCGGAGATGGCGGCCATCATGGAGTTGAAGTTGTCGAGGTGCGACTGACCCGGCTGCTTGGGAATTGCGTGTGCGACCTTTTCGACCAGGCCCGGATGGCGCGCGATGAGACGCAGCATGGCTTCGATCATCGAGATGGTGAGCGCGGCGGCCTCCGGAGTTTCGGTGTCATCGGCGACACTTGCGGTGTCCGTGCCGAGCGCGTCCGGTTGCGCGTGCGATGTTTGCCGAGCCGGAGTCCACTTTTCGGGCAGCCATCGCGGTTGCGGGCCGCCTTCGCGGTGTTCGAGGAGCGTTACTTGCAGTACATGGTTGGCCGACCTTGTTTTCGGGATTGACCACCGACTCCCTTGCGGTCGCGGCTCCGTTTGGTTCAGTGCCAGTTCGCGGAGTAGCGGGTGCCGGTGGGGCGGCAGGCCGTTGAAAGGAAGAAATTTCGACGACACCGGGTTCGTTTTTCGATTCCGGTTTCACGGGTTCCGGCGGGGGTGCATCGCCCGCCGCCCGCGCCGGTTCGGCCGCATTCCGGTCTGCTTGGAGCTCCTTCAGCTTCCTGTGGAGGCGCATCCAGTAGTTACCGAGACGGATGGTTTGCCGGTTTAGATCGTCGAGCGCCTTGTGTTTGCCGACGGCGTTGGACCAGGCAAGGGCGATGCGGCGGATTTCGTCGCCGGCGACTTCGGCTTCGCTCTCGGTCATGTCGATGATCTGGTACTCCATGTCGAGGATGGCGGCTTCCATATTCTGAGCGCGCTCCTTGCGCCATTGCGTGACGGCCATGTCGTGGATGATCGCGAGTTCGACGTTGTCCGCGGGGTTGAAGCGTGCGACCAAGTCTTCGGCGAGTTGGTTCCAGGCGGCGCGGTTCTCGGGCTGGAGGAGAACGGAATCGGAGAACAGTCCGTGCCTGGCTGCGTTGCGGGAGGAGCGCTCCTTGCCTTCGGGCGTGACCGGCCCGTGGCTCTTTGCGCCGTTTTCGCGGCTCGCATTCCGCTGCGATTCTGTTCGAAACATTTTCTGACCACCTCGAGATTCGAGTTTCGGGCGTAGCTTACCGCCCCGCGATTAGGATCTCGCGGTGTCAAATGGGTTTTGCCGATTCAACCGCACCCTGGGGGTGGGAAAAATGGGGTTCAGTGGTTTGTTCTGTTGGGTTTGGCGGGGAGTGAACTATTTTCCGTTTCGTTGTTACCGCGGTAAGGGGTTTTCCACGGCGGGGAGAGTGCTGGCTGAATCCCGTTGATCGGGCTGGGTTTACGCATTCGAACAATTTCGAGTCGGAATGTTTTGTGGATGCTGATCACGCGATTGGCTCAGGGTCAGCGGGGCCGCCGTGGTGTGATGCACAGGGGCGGTTGGTCCAGCTACCGCGCGGATGATCGCGAAATTCGTGAGATGTTGTTGTGAATCCATTCGGCTCTTCGGAGGGCTCGCAGCGCGAAATGGCCTGGCTGGAGGTTGCAGAGCTAGAACGCTGCAGGGTAGGCACGCTTGCACAAGGCTGTGTGGGAGTTCTACGGGCATACTTGTTGGCACTGCGGTCGTGGCAGCGTCAAAGAAGCCCCGTGGGTTGCCGCTAATCAGGTGAACGAAGCCCCCCGGATTCAGATCGCTTCGAGAACTCAAGTTTCTCTTTCCGACGTGGCCAACCGGACATCGAGTGCTCGAAACTCAACCGAATTGGTCCAACACCATCCGCAGGTCCGCCAGCGGGTTGGGATCAGGCATTTTTATCGAGGGCCGCACGCACTCGGCCCCAAGGGCGCTCACGAGAATGGACCCATCGTGCCATGCACAGCATAACGGGTCAATTTTCGCGAGCGAAGATCCAAGATGCTTCAGGACGTCCTTACCCGCTGGATGCGCGTCTTTCGCAGCCCTGAATGGCGCTGCCGGCGCGCGGCGGAGTCCTGATCATCGGTAGGGACGCGAGCGTAGCAAGATCAACCTTGCGCAAATGTATCGCCAATCGATTCCGTAGTGCAATACCTTTTCGCAACGCAAGAATCCCGAAAACGCACGGTGCCGTTCGCGCAACGGCCTTTGTACGAGGCCACCCGTAACAAAACGGCCAAAAACATACGCTAAGGCCTGCGTGCCCGCCAGGGCTCGGGCAAGGGCATCGGAAGGGGCAACGTCCAACCCAAGTGTTTTTAACGTTGGGCGATCTCCGATAATCGGTCTTATGTCAACAGCGAACGATCGTTCGCTGACGTGGTGAAAGACTGGAGACCCACCGCGTGAACCCGTAGCCGTCCGAACGGATCGATCGTCCGCTCGCCGAAAACGCTGTTCCGCCTGTGCCGAGCTGCCGCGTCGCATCGGAGCGAAGCCGAAAAGGTCGTTTCTATCTGCTATATGATCACGGGATCTCTGGCGTTCATGAACGGTTCCCGTTCCGCTTCTGCAGTCCTCAAGCCCATCAACCGGGGTGCCGCAATGGCGGAACATGGGCTGAATGCTCGAGCTGAGGCGGCAAGCACCCCGGCAAGCGGGGCCGGGCTTGCGCCAAATAGCCCGCAAAACCTTTCGCCAAATAAAATGCAAAGTGACCCCAGATCGAAACACCGGAGACCCACCGCGTGAACCCCTATCCTTCCTGGATTCGCCGAATTCCCGCCATGATCGAGGCGCTCGCCTTGACCGCGACCGACCCGGTCGACCGCCGCATGGCCGAGCAACTGTTCGAGTTGCGCAAGACCGCCGCCGTCCAACTGCTGCGCCGCTTCGGTGCCCTGTATCGCGGCGGTTCTCTCGTCATCAGCCGCGCCTTGCTCATGGCTCGCCTGCGTGAGGCTCACGAAAACCTGATTGGCGCTGGGAGAGCGAACGGCGCGCGTCCGTTCGCGATCGCATTGAATCGTTGCGGCCGGAACCGGCACGCGTCCGCAAGTCGCAGGTGCCCGTCGATGCGGTGCTCCAACAGCAGTTGGAATCGCTCGGCGCAACTGGCCTGCCCGCTACCATCGAGATCGGCCCGGGGCTGGTGACGATTCAATGCGCGGGAGCCGAGGACTTGCTGCGGCAACTGGTGCTGCTGGTTCACACCGCCGACACCGCTTTCGATGCGCTCGACGCCGGGTTGACGAACCTGCCACGCCGCGCACCGGGCCGGGCCAGCTCTCCCGGTGATGGGAAGCAGGCCGCCACGGCTTGACCGGAGTGCCCTGGCAATCTGGTGGGTATGTCACGGCACGCTCTTCTTTCCGATGCGCAGCGCCACCCGATCGAAACCGCGCACTTCGATCTCGGCCGGCGCGACATCGTCTGCTACTGGACTCTATCCGCCGATGAGATCTTCGGGATTCAACGCCGCCGCCGCGACTCCAATCGCTTCGGCTTCGCCGTTCAGCTCTGTCTGTTGCGGTTCCCCGGCTGGCCTCCGCGCAAGGATAGTCCGGTGCCCGGCGCGTTGTTGCGCTACGTGGGCGAACAGTTGGGCATCGGGGCCACCAGCATCGAAGACTACTTCCGGCGCCAGCCCACTCGCAGCGAACACCTGCAGGAGATCATCGATTTATCCTAAATCCGGCGGTTGAGCGAGGCGAGGAGGCGAGAGATCGTCGATACTGGCGG
>CADECY010000045.1 GCA_902825945.1 uncultured Acidobacteriota bacterium | reverse complement strand
ACTCTTTCATTCCCTATTCCATGCCGGTTTATCCCGGCGCACTTTCCGTTCATTCGCGTTCATTTCTGGCCACTTTGCGAACACCACACATTTCGAACTGCGTCTGCACCACATCTCTCGCTGGCCGCCCGGCACGCCGTACCACCAGACCACGAACGATCTGACCGGCGCGTCGCCAAAACAACCGTGGGCCAACAACTGCATCCTCGCCATCGACGCCACCGGAGCCCGACGATCCAATCGCCGAATCGATCAAGGCAGCCCGGCTCGCCACTCGCCGCATGATTACACTTGGCCACTCGCATTGGCTGAACAGCCGCCTGATCGTCCCGCGCCAGGATCTCATCGCGAACCTGCAGCTGCACATCCTGAGCGCAGGCTGCGAGCAACCGCCGGCGCGAAGCACGCGAAGGCGCTCAAGCCGAGCTCACCAACTTCGGCCAGCCCGGCGAACACGACCACTTGGTCCTCACCACCTACCTCATTCCGAAAGGGCCCGGCCATGACCAGCCCGCACAACCGAATTAAGATAAGGGTGATGGCGAGCCGATCCTTCCTGCTCATCTGCGCGGCCCTGACGCTCCGCGCCGAGATCCGCTTCAACCGCGACATCCGCCCGATCATGGCGGACACATGCTTCCGCTGTCACGGCCCCGACAAGAGCTCGCGCGCGATGGGCCTGCGGCTCGACATTCGCGACGAGGCGCTGAAGAAGACACCCACCGGAGTCACGCCGATCGTGCCTGGTGATCCGGCGAAATCGGCGATCCTCGCGCGAGTCTTCGCGACCGATGCGCGCATCATGCCGCCGGCCGCGGCACACAAAACCTTGACCGTGGCGCAAAAGGAAGCGCTGCGGCAGTGGGTCGCCGAAGGTGCGAAGTACGAGAGCCACTGGGCCTACGAACCGGTCCGCCGGCCAACACCGCCATCCTCGAACGGCAATCCGGTCGACGCCTTCATCGAAGCCCGCCTGCAACGCGAAGGTTTGCAGTTCTCGCCCGAAGCCGATGCACGAACACTGGTCCGCCGCGTGAGCCTCGACCTCACGGGACTCCCGCCCACTCCCGGCGAAGTGGAAGCGTTCCTTGCCGACAAGGCGCCCGATGCCTACGCGAAGCTTGTCGATCGCCTGCTGACATCGCCGCGCTATGCCGAAAAGCAGGCGATCTATTGGCTCGACGCGGTTCGTTATGCCGACACCTGCGGCTTCCACGGCGACAACCCGTTTCCGGCTTGGCCGTATCGCGACTGGGTGCTGAAGGCTTTTCGCGACAACATGCCGTTCGACCGCTTCACGCGCGAGCAACTCGCTGGCGACCTGCTCCCGAACTCGAGCGATGAGACGCGCGTCGCCTCGGCCTACAATCGCATGAACCGGACATCGGCCGAGGGCGGACTGCAGCCGAAGGAATACCTCGCCAAGTACGGCGCCGATCGTGTTCGCACGACATCGGCCGTCTGGCTCGGCAGCACGCTCGGCTGCGCCGAGTGCCATGACCACAAGTTCGATCCGTTCAGTTCGCGCGACTTCTATTCGATGAAGGCATTCTTCGCCGACATTAAGGAGACGGGCCTTGTTCCCGATCGCGGCGCAGTGGCCTGGGGCACGCAACTCGCGCTTCCGTCTCCGGAACAAAAGTCGAAGCTCGCGGATCTCGATGCAAAGATCACCGCGGCACGCGCCAAGCTCGGCGCGCCAACGCCCGAGTGGGAGAAGGAACTGCTCCGCAAATTCGAAGCGGGGGAACTGAAGTGGAACTACCAGAAGCCGCTCTCGGCGAAGTCCGCTGGCGGCGCGACACTCGAGATCTTCAACGATCGTCCAGTCGACAGCACCTATCAGGATGGAGCGTCGCTCGTCTCCGATCGCAAGAACGGCAACGGACTCGTGATCGTCAGCGGCAAAGCTCCGGAGAACGACACCTATACGGTGACCTTGACGCCCGGCGCTGGTTCGTGGACCGCCCTCGCCGTCGAGGCGGTGCAGGACGAGAGCCTCGCCGGAGTCCGCATCGCGCGCGGTGCTGACAGGCTGGTGCTCTCGGAAGTCGAAGTAGAAGTGAATGGCAAGCGAGCGCCTCTTTCGACCGCTGTGAGCAATCTCGTCTTCACGGCGGACGAGCATCCCGCCGCGGCCGCGATCGACGGCAATCCGAAGACGGGCTTCGGACTCACGATCTACGGCAACAACGGCAACCTCGCGCTCGGCGTGCGCTTTGCGTCCAAACTCGAGACGAACGCCAACAGCATCCTCACGATCCGCTTGAAGCACGACTCGGACTATCGCAAGGCCACGCTCGGGCGCTTCCGTCTCGCCCTGTCCGCGAGTGACTCGGCGCCGCATCCCGGAGATCCGAGTGGTGCGGCCAAGACTGGCGGGCTTTCCGATTCCCTCGTGAAGGCTCTCCGGGAAGAGCCGGCCAAGCGGACCAAGGAGCAGAAGGAAGCCATCGCGCAACATTTCCAATTCACGCAGCCCGCGGGCATCGAGTTGACGAAGTTCGAAGCCGAACGCGCGATGCTCGATGCAGCGATTCCACGCGTCGTCGTGAGCGAGGCCACAACTCCCGCCGAGACGCGCATCCTCGCCCGCGGCAACTTCATGGATGATTCGGGCGCGATCGTCGACCCGGCGATTCCGGCCTTTCTCGGCAAGCTCGAAACCGGCGGACGGCGCGCCAGCCGCCTCGATCTCGCGAACTGGCTCGCCTCGAAGGAGAATCCGCTCACCTCGCGCGTTCAGGTGAATCGCACGTGGCGCCAGTACTTCGGTGCCGGACTCTCACGTGTGCTCGACGATGTCGGCTCGCAAGGCGAACCGCCGGTCCACGCGGAACTGCTCGACTGGCTCGCCGCCGAGTTCATGGAGCCCTCCTGGAACGCAGCCGGCACACACGCTTGGGATATGCGTCACGTGGTCCGTACGATCGTGCTGAGCCGCGCCTACCGGCAATCGTCGGTGATGACGCCGGCGCTCGAGCAGAAGGATCCTGACAACCGCTTGCTCGCGCGCCAGAATCGCTGGCGTGTCGACGCGGAGCTCGTGCGCGATGTGACCCTGAAGGTCGCGGGCCTGCTCACCGAGAAGTTCGGCGGTCCGAGTTTCCGGCCGTATCAGCCCGAAGGATTCCTCGCTGCGTTGAACTTCCCCAAGCGCGACTACTCCGCCACGCGCGGGCCCGATCAATACCGCCGCGGACTCTACGCCT
This sequence comes from uncultured Acidobacteriota bacterium, assembly GCA_902825945.1. Lineage (GTDB taxonomy): Bacteria > Acidobacteriota > Terriglobia > Bryobacterales > Bryobacteraceae > SYLY01. Next base: position 55,970 of record CADECY010000045.1, on the reverse strand, counting down.
TCTGGCAGCGCACCTTCCTGCATCCGTCGATGTCGTCGTTCGACGCACCATCGCGCGAAGAGTGCGCGGTGAACCGGACCACCTCCAACACTCCGCTGCAAGCGCTCGAGCTGCTGAACGATCCGATCTACGTCGAGGCGGCCCGCGTCTTCGCACAGAACATTTGGAAAGACGGCGGACGCTCGGTGAACTCGCGCATCGACTGGGCCTTCTCGCAAGCGATGAGCCGCAAGCCCGATTCCGAGGAGCGAGCCGCGCTCACCGCCCTCTACGGCAAGGCGTTCGAACGCTACAAGCAACATCAGGATGACGCTCGCCGATTGGCCACCGTGGGCGACGCAGCGGCGTTGCCGAACGCGAAGCCCTCTGAACTCGCTGCGCTCACCACCGTGGCGCGCGCGATCTTGAACCTGCACGAGACGATCACGAGGAACTGACGATGATGACTCCGGATTTCTCCACGCAACTACACCGCCGCACTTTCTTGAGCCGCGGATTCGCCGGACTCGGCACGATCGCGCTCGGCTCGCTTTTCGGAGCGGAGGTCCAGCCGGGAGGCGCGGGCAAATGGCAGGGTGCCGTGCGTCCGCTGCACCACAAGCCGAAGGCCAAGCGCGTCATCTTCCTCTATCAGGCCGGCGGACCCTCGCATCTCGAAGTCTGGGATCCGAAGCCCAAGCTGCGCGAGATGCACGGCAAGCCGATGCCTGAGTCATTCACCAAGGGCCAACAGATCGCGCAACTGCAGGGTAAGCCGCTCGTCTGTTATGGTCCGCAGCTCGACTTCGTACGCTTCGGAAAATCTGGGCAGGAGATCTGCTCGCTGTTCACGAACATCGGCAGTGTCGCCGACAAGATCTGCATCGTCCGTTCGATGTTCACCGAGCAGATCAACCACGATCCTGCGCACACACTGATGAACACCGGCTCGATCATCACGGGCCGGCCGAGCATGGGTTCGTGGATCCTCTACGGACTCGGCGCTGAGACCGATGACCTGCCCGGATATGTCGTGCTGATGTCGTCGGGCAAGGGCGGACAGATGCAACCGATCGCGGCACGGCAGTGGTCGGCGGGCGTGCTGCCAAGCCGCTTTCAGGGAGTGAAGCTGAACTCGGTGGGCGATCCGGTTTTGCACATCCAAAACCCGCCCGGACTCGATGCCGCGCTGCAACGCGATTCGATCGACGCGATCAACACGCTCAACCGTCATCGCAACGGATCGATGCCCGATCCCGAAATCCTCACGCGCGTCTCGCAGTACGAGATGGCGTTCAAGATGCAAACATCGGTGCCCGATCTCGTCGATATGAGCAAGGAACCGCAAAGCGTGCTCGACCGCTATGGCGCCAAACCCGGCGATGGCTCCTTCGCCTCGAATTGCCTGCTCGCGCGGCGCCTCGCCGAACGCGGCGTTCGCTTCATCCAGCTCTATCATCGCGACTGGGATCACCACGGCGGCGTCAAGTCGAACGTGACGCTGAAGGTCCCCGAGGTGGATCGCCCGACAGCGGCGCTAATCAACGATCTCGACGAGCGCGGAATGCTCGACGACACGCTCGTCGTGTGGGGCGGCGAGTTCGGGCGCACGCCGATGTCGCAAGGCGGCGACGGGCGCGACCACCACATCAAAGGCTTCTCCTACATGATGGCTGGCGGCGGCATCAAAGGCGGCATCGGCTACGGCTCGACCGACGACCTCGGCTACGCGGCGCAGGAGAATCCGGTGAGCGTGCACGATTTCCATGCGACGATGTTGCACCTGCTCGGTGTGGATCACAAGCGGCTGACGGTGAAGTTCCAAGGCTTGGATCTGCGGCTGACCGGAATCTCAGGCGACGTCGTCAAAGGCATCCTCGCGTAGGCTCCCGCGAACATCCAGCGGCGGCCGGCTCGCGCCGGGCAGCTTGACATCGGCTTCTGCGTCGAACTACGCTGCCAAGCATCATGCAATGGATTAGCCGTCGATGGATGTGGATCGCTCCGCTGCTCGGATTGTGCGGCCTCGCTGGTTGGGCCACCGTCCATGTTTGGAATGGCAAGCCCGCCGGGTGGAAACCCTACGGCGGCAGAGGCAAGGTCAGTCAAGTACTTCTGCAACTCACCGGCGAAGGGCCGAAAGGCGCGCAGGCGATCCATGTGCCGGAAGGGTTCGAGGTCGAACTGGCGGCTGGACCGGATTTGGTCCAATACGCGATGTTCGCCAGTCTCGACGACCGGGGACGCCTCTTCGTTTGCGAATCCGCTGGACGAAACGGCACCGACCAGGAGCTTTCGGCGAATCCGCAGTTCCGGATCCGTCTGCTCGAAGACACCAATGGTGACGGAGTCTACGATCGCAGCAAGGTCTTCGCGGATAAGCTTACGATGTCGATGGGCGCGCTCTGGTATCGCGGAAGCCTCTATGTGGCGGCTCCGCCAGACGTCCTGAAGCTCGATGACACGGATGGCGACGGCGTGGCGGACCGGCGCACGGTGATTCTGACGGGATGGCCGCTGAAGTCGAATGCCACCACGTTGCACGGTCCGTTCCTCGGACCCGATGGCTGGATGCACCTGACGTATTCGCCGAGTCCGTATCGGATCCAGACGAAAGAAGGCACCGTGATCGAAGGACGCGGCGGACGCGTGTGGCGTTTCCGTCCCGATGGGACAGGGCTCGAGTGGTTCGTGGGTGGAGTCTTCGACAATCCTGTCGAAGTGGTGTTCACGCCCGCGGGTGAAACGTTCGGCACGCTCACTTATTCGAGCCCGCCGAGAAACGGGGAGCGTGATGGGATCCTGCACTACGTCGATGGCGGTGTCTATCCGAAGTGGACGGAGCGGATCGAGGAACTGCCGTTCCAACGCACGGGCGACCTGATGCCCGTCATGACGCGATTCGCTCGCGTGGCGCCCGCGGGGCTCGCCTACTACAAGGGCACGGGCCTCGGCGCCGGCTATCGCGGAAATCTGTTCAGCGCGCACTTCAATCCGCATCGGATTCTGCGCCATCAGGTGTTCCGCGAGGGAGCCACCTACCGGACAGAGGACCAGGAGTTCCTCACGTCGGACGATATCGATTTCCATCCGACCGATGTGCTCGAGGATGGGGATGGCAGTCTGCTCGTGGTCGATACCGGCGGATGGTACCTGCACGGTTGTCCGGTGTCGCGCGTTTCGAAGCCCGAGTACAAGGGCGCTCTCTATCGTGTTCGCAAAAAGGGCGCGCCGCGCGTGAACGATCCGTTCGGCGCGATGCTCGGGATGGAAAAGCTGCCCGCGACGGAACTCACCGGCCTGCTCGCGGACACTCGAACACACGTGCGCGAGCGCGCCTTGGATCTGCTGACGCAGCGCGGGTCAGAGGCAATCGGCGCGTTGAAGAACGTCCGTGAGTCCAGTCCGTCGAGCGATGTTCGCGCGGCGGCGGTATTCGCGTTGGGCCGGATCCGGGATCCGATCGCGTGGGCGAACATGCGGGCCGGATTGAGTGACCCGAACCTCGATGTCCGCGTCGCTGCCGCGCGCATGGCAGGGTTGAACAAGGACACCGACGCCACGTTCAAACTCATGGAGATGGTGGAGAAGGACGAGCCTGCCGCGCGCCGCCAGGCGGCGGAGGCGTTAGGACGAATCGGCGACCTGCGATCGATTGGTGCTTTGCTCGAGGCGTCGGCGAAACCGGGAGATCGCTTTATCGAGCACTCGATCATCTACGCACTGATCCGGCTGAAGACCTCGCAGCCTCTGGTGGAGGGATTGCGAGATCCGCGCCCGCCGGTCCGGAAAGCGTCATTGATCGCGCTCGATCAAATGGAAGGGAAGCCGTTGCGGCGCGAACAACTCCTCGGACTCTTGCGCTCGACCGATGAAGATCTGGCCAAGGCCGTGCTCTGGGTCGCCGCGCGGCATCGCGAATGGTCGGGCGACGTGCTCGGATTCGTGCGAGAGCGATTCAAGAGGGATGCGGACCTACATGTGGTGCGCCGCGCGTTGTCGACCTTCTGTCCGGAATCGGGCATGCACACGATGGTGGCGGACCTGTTGCGCGACCGCGCGACGAGTACGGAGCGGAGGCTATTCCTCATGGACGCGATCGAGCATTGCTCGCTCGACAAGATGCCCGCGCCGTGGATCGAGCAGTTGGGGAAGGCGATCGCCGGCGGTGCGATGCCAGTGAGAGAGAGAGCTGTGCAAATGGCGGGCGCGCGTGATCTCGCGGAACTCGACCCGCAACTCGAGAGAATGGCACACGATTCGTCCGAGCCCGCCGCCTTGCGCACCGCCGCGATGGGTGCGCTCGCGGTGCGGCATCCCGAGTTGACGCAAGCGGACCTGCAATTTCTCCTCGGCGTGATCGGCGAGAAGGAGGAAGCGAACTTGCGATTATCGGCCGCACAGGTGTTGGGCCGGTCCCGCCTTTCGGCGGAACAGTTGATGACGCTCGCGGCGAAGCACATTGCCAGCGCCGATCCGCTGGTGCTTCCCGTCTTGCTCGAGGCCTACCGGCACACGAAAGACGAGGCGGTGGGAAAAGCGCTGATCCAATCTTTGCTCGCATCGAAACATCCGGTGGGCGGAATGGCCGCTGATCGCTTGGAAGAGATGCTGAAGGGATTCCCGGCCGGAGTCCGCACGGCGGCGCAGCCTTTGGTCGCGCAGTTCGCCAAGGAACGGAGTTCGCAGCTCGAACGATTGAAGGAGCTGGAACCGCTCTTGAACGCCGGGGGCGATCTGGGCCGCGGGCGCAAGGTGTTCTTCGGCGACAAGGCTGGATGTTCGAGCTGCCACACGATTGGTTCCGAGGGCGCCAATGTGGGTCCGGATCTCACCGCGGTCGGAGCGGTGCGGACGGGCCTCGATATCCTCGAGGCGATTCTGTTTCCTAGCGCGAGCTTCGTGCCGGGTCACGAGGTCTATCGCGTGACGACGGCTCGCGATGTCTACACCGGCGTCTCCCGGAGCAGCTCCGGTGAAGGCGTTGTGACGCTCGTGTCGGGCCCGAAGGAAGTGCTCCGGATTCCGCGCAAGGAAGTGGTCAAGATGGAGTTGTCGCCGGTTTCGCTCATGCCGGATGGATTCGACAAGAGCCTCGAGCGGCAGGAACTGGTGGATCTGCTGGCGTTCCTGCAGGCACAGCGGAGCCGGGTCGAATCCGGACGAATGCTCGTGAGTGAACTCGAATAGGAGAAAAGATGCATCACCTTCGAATCATCGGACTCGCCGTGTTGCTGTGTGCGCCTGGCGGTGCGTGGGCGCAGGCCGCCGCGGATGGCAAGCTTCGCATCATGGTGTTCGGCGCGCATCCCGATGACGCCGAATTCAAAGCGGGCGGAGTCGCAGCCATGTGGGCCGCGCGCGGGCACCATGTGAAGCTCGTTTCGGTGACCAACGGCGACCTCGGTCACTACACGATGAGCGGTGGTGCGCTGGCTCGCCGGCGCCGCGGCGAGGTGCTGAAGGCCTCGAAGGCGCTCGGTGTCACCACGGAGGTTCTCGACATCCACGATGGCGAACTTCTGCCAACGCTCGAAACGCGCAAGACGATGGTCCGCTTGATCCGCGAATGGCGCGCCGACATCGTGATGGGCCACCGGCCCAACGACTACAATCCGGATCACCGTTACGTCGGTGTCCTGATGCAGGACGCGGCTTTCATGGTGACGGTGCCCTTCTACGATCTCGAAACCGATCCGGTGGAGCCGAATCCCGTGTTCCTGTTTCTCTCCGACAATTTTCAGCGGCCGAATCCGTTCCGGCCGGACATCGTGGTAGGAATCGATGAGGCCTTTCAGAAGAAGATCGACGCGGTGGACTCGCTTGCCTCGCAGGTGTACGAAACTGTCTACGGCGTGGATGCGAAGACGCGCCAGCGGCAGCTCGACAGCATTCCGCGGGATCCGGCTGGCCGCCGCGCCTGGGCGGAGAAGATGCACGGAGCGCGATATGCGGCGGTGGCGGAGAAGTATCGCGCGCAGTTGATCCAGCGATACGGGCAAGCGCGTGGATCGGCGATGAAGTACGCTGAGGCGTTCGAGATTTGCGAGTATGGACGGCAGCCGAAGGAGGAGGAGATTCGCACACTGTTTCCGTTCTTTGCAGAGAAGTGAAGCCGGGCAAGAATGAAGCCGGCATTGACACCCGCACCCGCCGGATGTAGCATCGACTACCAGTAATGCATCAGGGATGATGAAACTCACTCGAGATCTGACCGTTCTTTTCGTGTTGACCGTTGGGCCTGTGATCGGACAGCAGCCCGGCAAGTTCGTCAAGCTGTTCAACGGCAAGAATCTCGACGGATTCGACACCGTGCTGCGAACCAAGGGCATCAACAACGATCCGGAGAAGGTGTTCCGCGTTCACCGTGGCATGGTCCATGTATCGGGCACCGAGTACGGCTACATCATCACGAAGCAGGAGTACGAGAACTACCATCTCCGCGCCGAGTTCAAGTGGGGCGAGGGCACCTTCGAGCCGCGCAAGGACAGGGCGCGTGACAGCGGCATTCTCGTCCATGTGATTGGCGAGGACAAAGTCTGGCCCACGTCGATCGAGTACCAGATCATCGAGGGACGCACGGGCGAGATGATTCTCGTCGGCAACGGAAGTTCCTGGACCCGCAACGGCGAAACCAAGATACGCGGCGAAACGAAGACGACACGGTTCGCCCGCATTGGTCAGGGTCCATGGAAGGATGCGGTTGGCTTCCGTTCGCCCGAAAACGAAGTGGAGAAGGCGCACGGCGAGTGGAATCTGCTCGAAGTGATCTGCGAAGGCGACAGTGTTACGTTCAAGGCTAATGGCAAGGTTGTGAATCAGGGGACCAAGGTGCGTCCGTCCAAGGGACGCATTCTGTTCCAGTCGGAGGGGGCGGAAGCCTTCTTCCGCAAGATGGAACTGCGGCGGCTGAAGTAGAGTTCAAAAGAGGGGGCTCGCATGCCTGCATTCATGAAGTTGATCTCGAGCGTGCTTCTGGCGGGCGCGCTGCTGATGGGCCAGCAGAGCCTGTCGACGATTCGCGGCACGGTGAAGGACAGTACCGGAGCCACGGTGGCTGGAGTGGAGATCACCATCACCGAGGTCGGCACGAACATTCGAGCCCGCGTGACGAAAGCCGATGACCAGGGTGATTTCGAAGCGCCCGGATTGAAGGCAGGCGCCTACCAGTTACGGGCCGCGCAACCGGGGTTCAAGTCGTTCGTCGCCGATGACATTAGGCTCCTCAGCAGTCAGATTCGCCGCATTGATGTGACGCTCGAACTAGGCGCCGTTGAAACGCAGGTCACGGTCAGCGAGAAGTCGGCGGCGATCGAAACCGAGCAAGGCAAGATCGCGGCGGAGTTCTCGGGCGCGCGCTACAAGGATGTTCCGATTCCCGGGAACCGGTTCGGCGGCACGGCTCCTGTGCTCGTGATTCTGCCGCAAGTGCAAGGCGGTCGCAGCGGCGGTAGCGGGATCACGTTCGCCGGGCAGAAGTCGCCGCAACTCAACATGGGCATGGACGGCGTGAAGGAAGAGACGCTGAACACACAGACCGTGAACATGGAGTTCGTCGAGGAGGTCCGGCTGGTGGCGGTGAACAACACGGCCGAGTACAGCCGGATCGGCTATTTCGACACGGTGTCCAAGCGCGGCAACAACCAGTATCACGGCGAGGCCTCCTACTATCAGCAGAATTCGGCGCTCTATGCGCGCGGCTTCTTCGAGCGCCAGAAAACATGGGACCTCTACCACATCTTCAATCTCGTGGGATCGGGCCCGATCGTCCGGAACAAGACGTTCTTCTACGCCTTCTGGAACGGAGAACGAGTGCCCGGCAAGACCTTCCGGAACATGACGGTTCCAACCGAGGCGTTCCGGCGAGGAGACTTCTCGCAGTTGCTCGGCCTGGCGTCACCCGTCGTGGTGCGTGACCCGTTGAACGGACAGCCCTTCGCCGGCAACATCATTCCGGCGGCGCACTTGAACTCGGTCTCGACGAAGGTGCAAGACCAGTTCATGCCTCGGCCCAATGTCGGCGCCGCGAACTCGCTGGTCAACAACTTCGACTGGGTTCATCCGTATCCGAGCGATCAGTTTCGGGCCGACGTGATCACGGCGCGGATCGATCACCAGCTCCGGAGTGACAACTCCTTCTACGGACGTTTCTCGGCCTACCTGCCACGCTACATCACGCCAGGAAACTATCCAACCACGGCAACCAGTAGCCGCCGTCAAAGCCACTCATGGGTGCTCGTCGACACTCACATCTTTTCGCCCGCGATGATCAACACATTCACTTTCGGCGGCAATCGCGACGGCCGCGACGTGGGCATCGAGATCAACGGATTCCAGCCACCGCAAGGGGCGAAAGTAGTGGGTGACCTCGGCTTGCAGGGGTTGAGCTCGAAGGTCCAGTCCTTCGGAGACAAAGGAAGCGGATTCCCGATCATGAACATCACGGGCTACACTTCGCTCACCACGAGCCACGGCGGACGGCAGGATCCGTGGAGCTTCACTTTCGCCGACGCGGTCACTCGATCCACCAACCGGCACGTATTGAAGTTCGGCGGCGAGTTGCGCACCTACCGTGATTTCAATGGGCTCGTGCCCGACAGCACCTACGGAAGGTTCGGGTTCAACGGATCGTTGAGCAACAATGCCTACGCGGACTTCCTGCTCGGCCTGCCGTTCCAGAGCGAGCGGCTCGATCCGATCGTCGACCGATACCGGACTTCGAAGGAGCTCGGCCTGTTCGTCACCGATACGTTCAAGGTCAACAGCAAGCTGAATCTCGACATCGGCCTACGTTGGGACTACTTCACCGCCACGACGTTCCGGGACGGGCTGATGTTCAACTGGGATCCGGCTTCGGCCAATGTCATCGTGCCGCAAGCGGTCCGCGATAAGGTCAGCCGGAATTACCCCACCAACATCGGAATCGTGACCGGCGACGCCGTGGCCCGGCCCGACCGGAAGAACTTCGCGCCACGCCTAGCGGCCGCCTACCGGCTCTCCGACAAGACCGTCTTCCGCGGCGGCTACGGAATCTATAACGAGTTCTTCGGCCGGTTCGTGCGCGCCGAGGGCGGTGGTCCGTTCCAGATCGGTGACACCTACTTCAACACGATCACCGATGGGCGGGCCCTGTTCCAATTCCCGAATCCGTTCCCAACGGGCTCGGTCACCTCGACGATTCCTTCGCAGAGCGCGAACGGCTATCCGTCGCAAACCTCGAATGGGCTCATTCACCAGTACAACGCAACGATCGAGCAGCAGTGGCGCGACATCGGTATGCGGCTCTCCTATATCGGATCGCGAAGTTCGGGCTTGAACTACAACCTCTCGCTCAACAAGCCGCAGCCGAGCCTGATCGCGTTCACCGCGGCGCGCCGGCCATACCCGCAGTTCGTCACGCTGACCTATCCACAAACCGACGGCCAAAACAAGTATGATTCCTTCACGCTCGAAGCGAAACGGCGCACCGGCTGGATCACCTTCGACGGCGTCTGGACCTGGGCCAAGAGCATGTCGGACAACCTCAACCTCGAGAATCCGTACAGCCATACCTTCTGGAACCGCGAGGATTCGATTCCGAAGCATCGCGTGGTGATCAACAGCTTGTTCGAGCTGCCGGTGGGACGCGGCAAGACTTTCCTTTCGAACATTCCGAAGCCGGCGGACTATGCAATCGGTGGCTGGAAGATCGCTTGGATCGCGTTCTTCCAAACGGGCCAGTTCTTCTCGCCGAGTTTCGCGGGCAGCGATCCTTCGCGAACCAACACCGTCGGCGGACTCCCTGATCGGACCTGCAACGGCAACTTGCCGGCGGGAGAGCGCAGGATCAGCCGCTGGTTCGATGGCTCGTGCTTCGCCGTTCCCCAAGCCGGAAGATTCGGTAACTCGGGAGTGAATATCCTCGAAGGTCCAGGACTGCACAGCCACGCGGTCAGCATCACCAAGCGGTTCATGTTGACCGAGCGGATCTGGCTCGACTACATGGCGACGGGCTCGAACGTCTTCAACCACCCGAACTTCGAGTTCCCCGGAGCCAACATTTCGGTGCCTGGGCAGTTGGGGATCATCACGGCGCAACACGGGCGGTTCCGAGCGGAACGGAGTGGAGCGCGGTTCATGGACATGCGGCTGCGCCTGCAATTCTGACGTTTCCTACCATTTCTGGCGCGAAGGCCCACCACTTGCTGTGCCGGGCTTCAGCTTCGGACCCAGCGGCGAGCCTTCATCTCGAACCGCGGTAGCGATCCGAATTCAGCGGCCGCTACCGGAATCCGGAGTCCGAGCGCATCCCGCAGTGCCGATTCCAGACGATGGCAGAGCCGCGTTGGATCATCGATCCCCGGTTCAGGTTCGACGAGCAGACTCAGCTCGGTGAGCGCACGGGCGGAGGAGACGCGCACCTGATACTCGGCGACACCACCACGGGCGCGGACCACTTCCTCGACCGCCGCCGGATAGACATTGACGCCGCGCACGACGACCATGTCGTCGGTTCGTCCGAGGATTCCGCCCTCGAGCGCCACTTCGTGACTTCCGCACTCGCAGGGCGCGGTGGCGCATGCCTTGACCAGATCGCCGGTGCGATAGCGGATGAGCGGCGATCCGGCGCGGCCGAGATTGGTGAGTACGAGTTCACCGGCAACGCCAAGTGGGACGGGGGCACCGGACGGATCCACTATTTCGGCGATGAAGCCCGATTCGATCACGTGCAGCACATCGCGCCGCGCCGGACAGTTGTAACTCACTGGACCGATCTCGGTCATCCCGTGATGATCGATGACGCGGGCTCCATTCCAGAGGCGTTCGATCTCGGCGCGGGTCGCGGGAATGCTGCCGCCGGGTTCGCCCGCGACCACGACGCGCCGCACTTTGGATTCCGTGAGCGAGATGCCCTCGTCGGCGGCCGCGCGTCCGAGATGGATCGCATAGGTAGGCGTGCAGCAGAGCACGGTCGCGCTGGCTTCGACAATCAGATGGAGGCGCGCTGGGGTGCGCATCCCACCACCCGGAATCGCCATCGAGCCCATTCGCTTGGCGCTTTCGAACGCGGTCCAGAAGCCGAGGAACGGCCCGAATGAAAAGGCGAAAAAGAGCCGGTCCGCGGCAGTGATGCCTGCTGCCTCGAAAACACGAATCCAGTTGTCGAGCATCCATGACCAACTGGCGGGAGTGTCGAGCCAGCGCATCGGCGTCCCCGTGGTGGCGCTTGTCTGGCTGAAGTGCGTATAGGCATCCACAGGATAGGTGAGATTGGTGCCGAACGGCGGATGCGCGGCCTGGTCGGCAATCAGTTCGCGCTTGTGCGTGAACGGAACACGGGCGCGAAATTCATCGAGGCTCGCGACGGATCGAGGCAACCGCTCCGAATGAAAGCGATTGGAGGGAAGAATCGCGGCAAACAACGACCGCAACTGCTCGAGCTGCCCGGCCTCGATCTCCCCGCGCGAAATCATGCCGGCGAGCCGGCTCCGGTCAACGTTGGAGTTCGAACCAAGGGAGCGCCGTGCGGAACCGGTTCAGGAATGTTGACGAACTTCGACATTGCCTGGAACATCGGGTCGAAGTCACGGAAGACGTTCCCGATGAGGCACTCGGTCAAGTCGCCCTTCATGTGCGGATACTCCATCAGGAAGTCCTTGAAGCTGAAGTTCGGCTGATAGAACCCGTAGACGAGTTTCCGCATCGCCTCGATGCCCTCGCGGAAGCGGGCCCCGTATTCGCCGAACCGTTCCGCGCTCACATCGCCTGCGCGAATTGCCGCGTCCGCGGCTTCGCCGGCGAGCACTCCGCTCTGCAGTGCGAGAAAGACGCCGGACGAGAAGACCGGGTCGAGGAATCCGAACGCATCACCCGCCAGCACCAGTCCGTCTTCGGCGCAATAGCGCGATCGATAAGAGAACTCACCCGTCACGAAGTATTCGCCCGTCTGCATGCCAGCGGCGAGGTGGCCTTCAATCCACCTGTTGCGGCCCACTTCCCGATGGAAGATCGAGGCGAGGTCGCGGCTCTCCGAGTACAGGTAATTCTTCTCGGCCACCACCCCTACGCTCACGATATCGTTCTCGAGCGGGATGTACCAGAACCAGCCCTTTTCAGGAACGAAGGCCACCGTGGTCGCGCCTTCGTCGATTCCGGGGTCGCGCATCGCGCCTTTGTAGTAGGTCCAGATCGCGATCTTGTTCAGGTACGGGTCGCGGACCTTCCATCCGTTGCGCGAGACCGCGAAGGCATCGCGCCCGGTGGCATCGATCGTAATCTTTGCGCGAAACTCCTGGGGCTGCCCATCGCGATCGGCCGCGCTCACACCGGTGACGGCTCCCGCTTCGTTGCGCAGCAGCTCGCGGGCCGCGATTCCGAGCCGGACCTCGGCTCCGCGTTCACGCGCGTTGTCGAGCAGCATGCGGTCGAAGTCCGCTCGCTGAACCTGCCACGTCATGGACGCTTCGTGGTCCATCTGCTGGAAGAAGTAGAACGGCACCGACAGCTTTCCCTCGGTGTTGACGAACTGCACGCTGTACTTCTTGACGAAGGCCGAAGCCTTCATCTTTTCGATCATCCCGATCTTCTCGAGTGGAAAGTAGCAGTAGGGGAGCAGCGACTCGCCGATGTGATAACGGGGGAACTCTTCCCGTTCGATCACCACCACATCGTGTCCGTTGGCCGCGAGCACCGCCGCCGCCGAACTTCCCGCGGGCCCGCCACCGATCACGAGCGCATCACAATTCCGGGTCATACTCTAGACTCGACGCGCGACTCGGTGCTTAGGATCGAAAAATTCAGGAAGCAGCCGGTCCACCTGCAACAGCCCGTCGCGGCTCAACAGAATCTCGTCAGACTCCTGGCGCAGCCAACCCTCACCGGCGAGCTTCGCAAGCGGTTCCGAGAAGCGGATAGCCGGATCGATACCGAACTTGTCAGAGAAGTACCGGCGTGTCACGTGTCCGAGCTTCATCTGAAGAACGAATTCGCGGACCATGCGTTCGTCATCGGTGGGTGTGAGGGCCCGATAGATGGGCAGTTCACCTCGATCGATCATCGCGCGATACTCTTCGAACTCGTGCGCGTTCTGGAAGTGCGTTCCCTGCACGTGCGAGAACGACGAGACGCCGAGCCCGATCATGTCGGCGCCCTCCCACAGCATGTCGCGATAGAGGAACTTGGTGCGCTTCGGGTCCTTGACCGCGGTATAGGCGCTGCAGACCGTGTAGCCTGCCTTTTCGAACTCGGAGAATGCGTACTTGACCCAGTCACGCTTGGACTTCCAACTCGCCACGGGCGCGATGTCCTGGCCCATGATCTTCATCTCCTTGAAGATCGTGGTGTTGTAGGGGATCTCCATCTGATAGATGGTCACCGAGTCGGGGGAGAGCTCGATGGTCTTGCGAACGCAGTCACGCCAGTTCTCGTCCGTCTCGCCGACCATGCCGGAGATGAGGTCGATGTTGATCTGAGGGAAGCCGATCGCGCGGGCGGCCTCGTAGGCGCGGCCGATCTCCTTGGAAAGATGCGCGCGTCCGTTCGCCTTCAGAATCTCGTCATTGAAGTTCTCGATACCGAGGCTCAAGCGCGTGACACCGAGTTCGCGGATGATGCGCATCTTGCCTTCGGTGATGGTGCCCGGCTCGCATTCGAAGGCGACTTCCTCGGCCTGATCCCACGGAAGGATGCGCTGCATCGATTCGACGAGGTGTCCGAGCTGCGTGGTCGAGATATAGGAAGGCGTCCCGCCTCCGAAATAGATGAACGTTGGCTTGCGTCCGCCGATGAACGGCTTGGCCGCGTAGATCTCGAGTTCGCGAATCGCGGAATCGATATAGCCTTGCACTTCCGAAGCGTTCTTGTCGGTGTAGACCTTGTAGTAGCAGAAGTGGCAGCGTTTGCGGCAGAACGGAATATGGACGTAGATCCCCAGAGGCGAAAGGCGTGCTGGAGGGCGGTTGAAAACCTCGTGGGCGTGGGCCACGTGCTCGGCGTTCCAGAACGAGTAGGGCGGATAGTTGGAAACGAAGTAGTTGCCCGCTCGAGTGGACTCTTCTTCGTCCCGGGTGATGTCGATTTTCGCTTCGGCTGTCATTCGAGTGGTGCGCGGGGCCCCGTGCTCCGAGTATATCAAGCGTGGTCCGTTCGGCACCCGGCGAAACGAAGCGGCGGGGTTGCGTTTCCGTCACGGTTCCGTGACAGTTCGATGTCGTAACTGAATTGGAATTCACCTGTAACGGTAGATTCTCCCGGGGCCGCTAGACTCGAAACTCCACTCATGCACAGTACCTCGGGCACGAGGCCCCGATTCCGCCTCATCCTGCCTTCTCTCGCCGTCCTCTTCTCGCTCACCTCACCCGCTCAAAACACCGGCACGGTTGCTGGCACGGTTTTCGACGCGCAGTCCGGACGGCCAGTCGTCGGCGCCAAGATCCTCATCGACGGCCAGTCGGGCACCGGGCTCGGCACGGACACCAATGGCGCGTTCGTGATCCAGCTCTCTCCGGGAACGTACAAGTTCAAGTACACGGCGCCGAACTACCTGGAAACCACCGTCGAACCGGTGGAGGTGAAGGCGGGGGAAGTGACGGACGCCTCGACAGTCATGCCGCTCGTAGGCACGACGACGACCGTGGATGTCGTCGAGAAGGTTGGAGCGGTGGCTGCCAGCGCGGAAGCCAGCCTGGCCGAACGTAAGCTCTCCGCAACCGTTAGCGACGCCATGAGCTCGGAGGAGATTCGCAACACGGTGGCCTCCGACGCCGCCGGCGCGCTCGAGAAGGTGACCGGCGTCTCGATCGTCGACAACGGCTATGTGTTCGTGCGCGGACTCGGTGAGCGCTACTCGGCCACGATGCTCAACAACGCAATGGTTCCGACCACCGAGCCCGAACGCCGCGTGGTGCCGCTCGATCTGTTTCCTTCGAGCCTGATCGACAATATCAAGGTTCTGAAGACGTACTCACCCGACCTTCCCGGAGAATTCTCTGGCGGTCTCGTGCAGATGCTCACGACGGATTTCCCCACACAGAAGACGTTCCGCGTCACGCTCAACTACGGCTTCAACACCGTCACGACGTTCAACCGCTTCAACGGCTACGCTGGCGGCGGACGGGACTTCTTCGGATTCGAGGACGGCACCCGCGCGCTGCCTTCGATCATACCGTCCGACAACCGGCTCTTCGTGGGACGCTTCACCGATCAGCAGTTCCAGGATTTCGGGCGCGCGTTCGCCACCAATTGGGAGACCGCGCCCACCGGATCGATGCGGCCCGCGCAGACCTATTCGGTCGCGGGGGGCAACACCTACCGCAACGGCAAGCTCGGTATCGTGGGTGCCCTGACTTTCACCAACCATCCACAGCGTGTGGACGAACTGCAGCGCTTCCTGGTGAACTCGGGCGGCGGCCGTCCACAGATCTTCACCGACTATCCGGACTTCCAGTCGAACACCGAAGCCGCCAAGCTCGGTGGCGTGTTGAACATCGCCTATCGCTTCAACCCGAGCAACAAGGTGGTTCTACGAAACACACTCACACGCGACACCGACAAGGAATCGCGCATCTTCAGCGGCCTGAGTGGCGGCACGGGAAACATCGTCGAGTCCACGCGGTTGCGCTATGTCGAACGCGGCCTGATCTCGACCGGCATCGAGGGCGATCACGCCTTCACCAAGCTGGGCAACTCGGTTCTACACTGGCAGTTCACGCATTCGAGCTCGAAGCGCGATGAGCCGGACTTGCGTGAGACAATTCGCGGCTTGCAGGCGAACGGACGCTATTCCTACCTGAACCTGCCCGAATCCGGTTTTCGATTTTTCAACAACCTCAACGACAAGATTTACGAGCCACAGGCCGATTTCTCGAAGCCCTTCTATCGCGGCTGGTTGAGCGGGTTGTTCAAGTTCGGGTATCGCGGCACGATCCGGCGGCGCGACTTTTCCGCGCGCCGGTTCCGCTACTTCCCCGTGCGCGCGCAGACCATCGATTTCACGCAGCCCACCAACACCGTCCTCGGCGCCAACAACATCCGGCCGGACGGGTTCGTGGTGCGCGAAATCACGCGAGCAACCGACACATACGATGCGTCGATGAACATCCACGGCGGTTTCGCGATGGTGGATCTGTCGCTCGGCCCGCGCTGGCGCCTGATCACGGGCGCCCGGGTGGAGGATGCTGACATCGAGGTGGTCACGATCGATGCACTCGTTCCCGGCGCACGGCCTTCTTCGGCCTTGTTGAAGAACCGCGATCCGCTGCCGGCCATCAACGTGATCTACCAGCTCACGGCGAAGCAGAATCTGCGGTTCGGGTACTCGAAGACGGTGAACCGGCCGGACTTCCGGGAGCTTTCACCCTTCGAATTCACCAATGTGGTCGGCGGCTACTCGACCGTCGGCAATCCGGACTTGAAGCGAGCCACGATCGACAACTTCGACCTCCGTTGGGAGTGGTTCCTCGGAGGAAATCAGATCCTGGCGGCGAGCTATTTCTACAAGAAATTCACCGATCCGATCGAACAGATCTACCGCCCCACCGCCTCCGAACTCCGCCAGAGCTTCCTCAACGTAGCCGGAGCCAACAACCAGGGGCTGGAGCTCGAGTTCCGCAAGAACCTCGCGGTGGTGAGTCCGAAGATGCGCCAACTGGCGCTCGGCGCGAACTTCACCTTCGTTTCGTCGGACGTGGTGATTCCGGTGGACCGCTTCCCGCAGTTGACCTCGCGCGAACGCCCTCTCGTCGGGCAGTCGCGCTTCATCTACAACACGACGCTCGAGTGGGTGCGGCCCGAGTGGCGCAGCAACGCCCGCATGTTCGTCAACTCGGTTTCGCGCCGCCTGACTGATGTCGGTACTTTCCGGTTGCCAGACGTCTACCAGGAGCACAACACCTTCGTCGACGTGGTTTACCAGTACGACATCCGGGAGAAAGGAAAGTGGACTCTCCGGATCACTGGCGAAAACCTCACCGACAACAACTACCGGTGGACGCAGGCCGAATTCCTCGTCCGCAACTTCCGCATCGGCCGCACTTTCACGGCCGGATTCAGTTTTTCGATCTTCTAAGCGTCCAATCGTTCCCAAAGGAGCTCGACCGATCATGAGCAGAAGACTCAACTACCCGATTCTCGTTCTAGCGGCCGCCATCCGGCTATCCGCCCAGGCGTTTCCAGACGCTAGCGATCCGGCCGCCCTCGTAGGCGCCGACGTCAACTACGAATCCCAAGCCGCGATGTGGGTTTGGGCGGACAAGAATGTCTACGAGGCCGGCCAGCCGCTGACCGCGCGGTTGACTTTGAAGCCGAACGACGATCCATACCCGTACACGGTTTTCGCATACCGTCAAAACAATCAGACGGGCGTCAAGACCTATCTTCCCCGGGGAACGTCCGAAGCCACGGACATCTTCGGCAACACCGCCATGCAAGGTTTCCGCGCGGTTCGGCTCGCGGCACTCAGCAAGCAGGTTGTGGTGGGCCAGGGCGGCGCCATCCTGAACCAGACGATTGCGATCCCGGAGGAGTTCGGGATGCACACCTTCGTGGTCGAACTCCGCGACTACCAGGGCGGCCGCGTGGTCAAGGCCTCCTACTTCAAGTTCGGCGTCGTTCGCGGTTTCGAGGACTTGCCGAACAACATCACCGCCGACCGTTATCTCACCAATGACCGGGCCTATCGCATTCGTGGAATCGTGCAAGTTCGGGGCGGCGCTTCGCTCACTGTCGAACCCGGCACCTTCCTTATCGGCATGCCGGGATCGCAACCGCCAAGCGTGCTGCTGATCACCAACACCGGCAAGCTGTTCGCTGACGGAACCCGCGCCCGGCCGATCATCATGACTTCGTCGCAGCCGATCGGGAGCCGCCAGCGCGGCGACTGGGGCGGACTGGTCATGCTGGGGAAAGCCATCGTCAACGATCCGGGCGGCGCCCTCAGTATCGAGGGCCTTCCCGACAGTCCTGAAACGGTGTATGGCGGCACGGACGACAACCATGGCTGCGGCGTTCTGCGCTATGTCCGCGTGGAGTTCGCGGGTGCTCTGCTCCGTCCGAACGAAGAGACCAACGCCTTCACTTGGGGCGCCTGCGGCAAACTGACGAAGGGCGAGTATCTGCAGGCCCACTACGGCCTCGACGACTCGTTCGAGTGGTTCGGCGGATCCAACGACGCCAAGTACCTCGTCGGTACCTATGGAGCCGACGATTATGTCGACTTCCAGATCGGATACCGCGGCCGGATTCAACACGTGGTGGCCTTGGCCAACGGCGATCTCTCGAACCGCGGCATCGAGGGCGACAACTATGAGCGCGACTTCGCCGCCAAGCCTTTCTCAAAGCCGCTCATGTACAATCTGAGCTTCATCGGCAACAACGCCCAAGGCTTCGACGAAACCGACTCGAGCGCGATCCACCTTCGCCGCGGAGCGGCCGGAACCTTCAACAACATCCTCACCTTCAACTGGAGCACCGGTGCGCTCAGCTTTGGTAACGCCGCCACGATCACCGGCAACATTCAGTCGAAAGAAGCCACCTTTGACGGAATCCTTGCGTGGGACAACGGGCGTCACGCCAATAAGACCAACGCGCTCGACAGCCAGTTCCCGAACGATCTGCGCCAGTTCATCGGCAACACGGCGACGGAGGTCAAGAGCGTCGTCGTGGCTGATCCGAAGCTCCGCCGTCCGCTCGAGTACAGCGATCCCGACCTGCGGCCCGCCCCGGGTTCTCCGGTTTTCGGTGCACGCTGGATCCAGCCTCCCGACGACGGCTTTTTCGATCAGTGGGCACAGTGGATCGGCGGCGTTGGCACGATCAACTGGATGGAGGAGTGGACCACCTTCGTTCAGGAAGAGGACATGAAGTAGTCATCCGCCCGGCGTTACCTTGAAGGGATGCCCGGTTACGACGGAATTCTGCTCGGCGCGGGTCACAACGCGCTCATCGCTCAGGCATACCTCGGCCTCGCGGGGCTGCGGACAGTATGTTTCGAGCGGCACGGGGTCGCAGGCGGCGGACTGACAACCGTCGAATCCACCGCCCGGCCCGGGTTCCTGCACAACACTCACTCGTTTTTTCACCGGGGCATCACGGCGATGCCCTGGTATCGCGACCTCGAACTCGCGCGCCGCGGAGCAACCTACCTCGAGCCCGATCTGAACGTCGCGATGATGTTGCGCGACGGTTCGGCACTCGAATGGTGGACTGATTTCGAGAAAACCCATTCCTCGTTCGCGCGCATCGATCGCCAAGACGCGGACACGCTGCGCCGCTGGCGTGATGAGTTCATCCCGATCGTGGAAGAGATCCTGACTCCGGAGAATCAGTCGGCGCCCCTTGCGCCGCCAGTTCGAATCGCAAAGCTCGAGAAAAACGCACGCGGACGCCGGCTGCTCGAAGTGAGCCGCTTGTCACCGCTCGAGTTCGTCGAGCACGAGTTCCGAAGTCCCGTAATTCAGGCAGGTCTGCTCTTCTTCAACGGGCTTCGCGAAGTGGACCTCCGGGCGCCGGGCTTCGGCCACCACATTCCGGCCTTGATCGCCAGCCGCGGCAAGGCGCAGATGTGCCGCGGCGGATCCGCCAACCTCGCGCGGGCACTGGTGAATGCGGTGAGTGAATCCGGCGGCGAAATCCGGCTCGGGACCGAACCGAAGCGGATCCATGTCGAGAACGGCGCGGTAACCGGAGTCGAGACGGTGAGCGGCGAATTCATCCCCGCGCGATTCGTGGTTTCCGGGCTCAATCCCGTGCAGACCTTCGTCGAGCTGATCGATCCCGCAGCGCTCCCAGCCGGTTGGCGCGACAAGGCGGCGAACTACCGCTTCAACCTCCTCGCACCTCTGTTCGCCATCAACGTTGAACTCTCGGCCGCGCCCGATTATCGCGCGGGAGTGAATCCGCTGATGGCAATCGTGGGACTCGATCAAGCGAGCCAGTTCCGGGAAATCGTCGCCAGTCACGAGTCCGGCCGGATTCCCGCTTCGCGGGTGATGTGGGGATCGTGCCCCACTGTGTTCGACCCGAGCCAGGCGCCGCCCGGACAACACACGGCATTCTTGTGGGAGAAGCTGCCGTACGCGCTTGGCGGCGATTCCGCGACTTGGGATCGCGAAAAGGATGCGCACGCGCAACGGATGATCGAAACGTGGGAGCAGTACGCGCCGAATCTGAAGCGCAACCTGCTCGGCTACTCCGCGCGGTCGCCGCTCGACACTGAACGGATGTTGCCGAACATGCGAGGCGGTGACTTGCTGATCGGCGAGCTCGCGGGCGGACAGACCGGCTACGGGCGCCCGTTCGAGGGAGCGGGCGAGTATCGCGGGTACTTTCAGGGACTCTATCTGTGCGGGGGAAGTTCGCACCCTGGAGGCAACATCACGGGCCTGCCGGGATACAATTGCGCTCGGACGCTGCTGAGCGATCTCGTGCCGCATGAAGCCGAGGGAACATTACACGCATGGTCTCCGTCTACCTGCTAACGCATCCCAACGCTGGAGGTGTACGTCAATGAACTACCCAATCACGCGCCGGCACATGTCGCTGAGAGCGCGGCTACGGCGGCCTCCCGGGCAGCCGCCGCTCCGGCTTCCTGGACCCAGTGGGGAGGCCCCACTCGCGACTTCCGCGTGGCCGGCTCGCCCAAGTTGCGCGATACCTGGCCCGCTGGTGGACCGAAGACGGTCTAGAAGCGCGACCTCGGCGACGGCTACAGCTCCATCGATGGCGCCGAGCTGTACACGATGTACAAGCGGGGCAACGGCGAGGTGACGCTCGCCGCCAGCGCCAGCACCGGGCAGACGCGCTGGGAACAAGGCAATTCGACAGCGTTTCGGAGCGCCTACCCAGACTCAGGCGACGGCCGTTCGCGACGCCGCTGGTGCTCGCCGATCGCATGGTCACGGCGGGGGTCACGGGCCGGATCGAGTGCAGAACGCGCAAGGACGGCTCGTTGCTCTGGGCTCGAGAGCTGTGGAGCGGCCACGGTGGCACGCGCCTCGACTACGGCTATTCGTCGAGCCCGTTGGCGTATCGCGACACCGTGATCGTGCCGTGCGGCGGCCGCGGCGGTAAGTCGATGCTCGCGCTCCGCACCCACGATGGCTCGGTCACATGGAGCCCGGCTGGACCACCCGAACGTATACTCGTCGCCGATGCTGATTGAAGTGGACGGACTCGAGCAGTTGGTCCGGTCATGGACGGTCACGTCATCGGCCTGAATCCGATCAACGGCGATTCACAGTGGAGGGTGCCCTTCCAGGCGCAATACGGTAT
Organism: uncultured Acidobacteriota bacterium; assembly: GCA_902825945.1. GTDB lineage: Bacteria > Acidobacteriota > Terriglobia > Bryobacterales > Bryobacteraceae > SYLY01. The sequence goes on along the minus strand of CADECY010000045.1, from coordinate 34,745 downwards.
CGCCGTGGCCACGCCGGTCTGGACTGGCCAAATCCAGTTCGTTTCGGCTGGTACGAGGCGGGCGCGAAGGCAATCCGGTTGAAGCGCGGCGGCAGTGGCGTCAAGGCCACCGAGGCGTGGACTTCGAACCGGCTTCGCCTCCACCACGGTAACGCGATCCACATCGACGGCACGATCTACTTCTCGAGTGGCGGGAAGAGTTCGGTGGCGCTACTCACTGCGGTCGATGCCGCCACGGGGAACATCCACGGGCAGGAGCGGGCGGTCTCGCAGGCCACCTTCGTGTGGGCGGATCGCAAGTTGATCGTGCTGGACCAGACAGGCAAAGTCCTGCTGGCCGATCCGTCCCCCAAAGGCTGGAAAGTGCTGGCCAAAGCGGAACTCCTTTCTGGCACCGCCTGGACGCCACCGTCGCTCGCCGGCACGCGGCTTTATGTGCGGGACCGGCGTTCAATTCAATGATGGCGGTGGAACTCGGCTAAGCTAAGACCGTGACGATCGTACGCTGGCTCATTCCTTTGGTCCTGTTCCACGCGGCTTGTCCGGAACGGACACACGCCAAGACCATCGAGCAGCGGCTGGCCTGGAGCGCGCTACCTCCGGATCTGGCCGGGAAGAAGGTGAAAGTGGAGACCGCCGCCGGACGGGGACAGGCGGGCACGGTTGTCCAGGTGACGGCTGACGGACTGACACTGTCCGGTAAGCGCGGATCCGCCCGGACGGTGGCGCGTGGCGACATCCAGTCGATCGAATGGCGCACCCGGAAGAAGGCGAAATGGTCGATCGCTGGCGCGGCCATCGGCGCGGCGCCGGGCGTCTTCACCACTTGGTTCGCGGTCGTGATGAAGCGCAACGAAGGAGGCATTTACTCCGATCGGAATATCGGGATCGCGGCGGGTATCCTGGGTGCCGGCGCAGCGCTCGGCGCGCTTGCTGGCCACGCGGCGGATGCTGATCGGCACGTGATTCGAATCACTGGGCCATAGAGCTCTCGCCAGCGGGCGGAGGCATCGGTATCGCGCCGGACTTCGTTTGGTTCGCGCCATATGTGCCAAATGCGATCCGGGCTGTGTGCGTCCCGATCCGGTGCTAGAGTGAAGGCAAAGCCATGAGACGCGAAATCCTGCGATCGACTCTGCTACTTGCCCTTGGCTTTCCCTTGCTGGCTCAGCAACCGGTGGTACCGATCCAGGTGAAGTTGCCTAACGCGACGGTGGGGCTGGCCTACGAAGCCAACTTGGCCGATCCCGTCATCGCGCAGCTTCCACCGGAGAGCACCCTGGTGTCGCTGATCGTCACGCCGCCGAACAATGTTCCCGCCGGACTCGTGCTGGCCACGTCCGGCCGGTTGAGCGGCGCGCCCACCGTGGCCGGAAATTTCAACTTCACCGTGAACGGACGAGTCTCCGTCATCGCGAACAACACTACCTTCACCTCGCCCTTCATCCTCCAGGTAAGCTTGATCGCCGAAGGCAAAGCCGGCGGGATCTCGGTGGCTCCCACCGCTGTCTCTCTGAGCTCCACGGTGGGTGGACCAGCGGTTTCCAAGGGCATTCCGATCACCAATACCGGTTCGGCGATTCGTTCCTTCACCGTCGCCGTGCGTTCGACGGGTAGCTGGCTTTCCGCCGCGCCCACCGCAGGCCGGCTTCCGGGGTTCGGTTCGACCGTCATCGTCGTTACTGCGAATCCGGCGCGTCTCGCCATCGGACTCTACACGGGCACCGTGATCATTAGCGGGCTGGATGCGTCCGAGCGGTTCGAGATCCCGGTGTCGCTCAACACCGGCGCAACGGAACAGACGCTTTCGGTCACACAGAGCGGCATGACGCTCACCACGGAACAGGGACAGACTCCGCCCGCACAGACGCTGCAGGTGCGATCGACATCGCGCAACGGCGAAGCCTTCACGATCTTGACCTTTGTCGCGGGTCCCGCTGGTGCCGCCTCTTGGCTCTCGGTAACGCCCTCGACGGGAACCATCGCCGCCGGACGCCCCGCCAGCGTGGCCGTGCGCGCAAATCCGGCAGGGCTCACAGCCGGGGTCCACTACGGACACCTCGAGATCAGCGCCGGCCGGACCAGCGCGTCGCGAATCGTTTCCATCGTTCTCAACGTGCTCCCGCCCAATTCGCCGCTGGTGCCCGAGATTCAGCCCACCGGACTCGCGTTCGTGCAGCGGCCCTCGGCGCCTGCGCCCGCGCAGCAGGTCGCGCTGTCGAATGTGTTCGGGCGTCCGCTCACGGCCGCGATGTCGGCCGAGTTCACGGGGCCCGCGCAGAACTGGTTCACGGTGTCACCGTCGAGCCTGACGATCGCGACCGGACAAACGACGGCGTTCAGTGTCGCGCGATCCTCCACGGTCCGGCTTGCGGCTGGTGTACATCGCGGATCGGTAGCCATTCGCGTGAGCGGAACCGTGCGCCGCGTCGCGGTGATGGCCATCGTGTTGCCGGGCGCGGAGAATCTCGTGACGAGCGAGCGAACCAATTCCGCCGATGGGTGCACGCCCACGTCACTCGAGCCTGTCGTCACCACGCTGTCGCAAGGATTCTCGAGCGCCACATCATGGCCGATCGCCATCCGCGCGAAGGTGCTCGATAGTTGCGGCGATCCGCTCGTGGATGGCACCGTGACCGCGGCCTTCACCAATGGCGATCCGCCGCTGAGTCTCAGCACCGAGGGCAACGGTGATTGGGCGGGATCGTGGACACCGCGATCGGGCAGCGCGAACACCGTCATCACGATCCACGCGACCTCCGCGCAATCTCAGCTCGAGGGAGAATGGCCGCTGGGAGGCACCGTCAGCGAGAATCCGAACGAGAAGCCCTCCATCGACCTCGATGGAGTGCAAAGCGCGGCCAGCCAGATCCCGGAACGCCGCATCGCGGCGGGCAGTTTCATTGCGATTCGCGGCAAGGGCCTCGCCCCGGCACTACAGGTCGCTCCGGATGGGCGTTTGCCCACGAACCTGAGTGGGACGTTCGTCGTGCTGAGCGGCGGATTACGCCTGCCGCTCTACTTCGTCCATCCGGACATCCTGTCGGGCATCGTGCCCTTCAACTTTCCGGTGACGTCCGGCAAGGCGAATCTCATCTTGTATCGCGGCACGGCTCCCTCGGAGGTCGTCGAGGTCGATGTCACACCCACGCAACCCGGACTGTTCACGCAGAGCGCGACCGGGAAGGGGGTGGGCAGCATCCTTCGATATCGCGGTTCGGAGGCGCCGGTGGTCGTGGGCCCGGCGAATCGCGTCCGGCCGGACGATCTGGTTGCGATCTACGGCGCGGGTCTGGGTCCGCTGGACGCCACGATCGACGCGGGAGCCGTGGTGGCGGCGTCGCCACTGATCCGGACGAGCGCACTTCCGACGGTGACGATCGGGGGGATCGCCGCCGAGGTCACTTACTCAGGGATGGTTCCGACAACGCCAGCGGGACTGTATGTGGTAAACGCGTGGGTGCCCACGAACGTCCCGCGGAATCGCGATGTCGAGGTGATCGTGACGGCAGGTGCGGAGGCGAGTCAGGCAGTGCTGCTGCCGGTCGAGTAGGCGCGCTCGGTCTCGATCTCCTTCTTGTTTCGGCCGGCGAAAGCGCCAGGCTGCGTTGTTGCCACTGGCCCGAATCCGTGACATGATGAGGGCGCAAGGAGTCAGCCATGGATCTCTCCCGCAGAGGACTTCTCGGTGCCGGATTCGGCGCCGCCGCGAGCGGTCTGCTTCAAGCCGGAACGCCGCGCTTCTTCGACCTGCATCCGTTTATCAAGGCCCATCCGAAGGCGGTGTTCATCCGGAAGACGAATGTCGCGAGCCGGCTGGATTTCGGCGGCATGCGGCGCGAAGGTCTCCATCTCGGGCGCGCCATCTTCGAGGCTCGCGCCGATGGCGGCATTCCGCTGACGCATCGCGTGGTGTTGAAGCCCAACGTGCTCACCGTGCGTGAAAACGGCGAGCGGGTCAACTGGGGCACCGACGCGGATTTCTATGACGGCCTGATCACCGCGCTGCACGAGACGGGGCTCCGCCGTTTCCACTACGTCGAGGCGAACTATCGTTCGTCACGATGGAGCAAGAAGTACGACGATACGCACGAACGGCTCGGCGTCGATGTCCTCGAGCCACATCGGCGCGCGGTTCACTATCAGCGCGAGCAGGGAATGAACTGGGCCAAGCCCGATGATGCCGTGGTCTACGCGCGCGTGCCACACTATCCGCCAATCCACGAGCGGGACACGTGGTTGTTCAACATCGCCAAGTGGCGCTCACATGGAATGTGCCTGACGCAGGCTTGCAAGAACGCCCAGGGACTCGCGGTGTGGCCCTTCCAGCGGTTCTGTCCTGGCTGGGCGATGGTGACGGGGGTGCCCGATCACATGAAGCCGTTCATCCACAAAGATGTCGTGAGCCGCGTGACGCGCTATTTCGAAAGCCACAAGAAGATGAACTTCGGGCGCTACGCGAGCGATGCGAAGTTGAGTCCGATGCACCAGGAGATCTGGGCGCACAAGACTTGCGATCACTTGAGCACGCTCGAGTTCGGAATGCACATGATCGAGGCGATCTATGCAAAAAACGAAGACCCGGCGGACCCGGTGCGCGAGTTCCTGCCCAATTTCGTGATGTTCGCCAAGGATCCGTTCCGGCTGGATCTGGTGGGCCTGTGGCTCGGCGGACACGAACCGGGCAACGTCCATTTCTATCGCATCGCGAAAGAGCGCGGGCTGAGCGACACGTTCAACCCGTGGGATGTCGACGTGTACGAGTGGACCGATGCGGGTCCGGTACGGCGCAAGCTGACGGACTTTCCGCGAACGATGTTGAAGACCTACTACCTGCAAAAGGAAGGCGAGCCGCTCTACCACATGGTGGATGAGCCGTTCGACTACGACCGGTACAAAACGTAGCGGCCTCCATTGCGGCGGGTGGTCACGATTGCCCGTAGGAGCGAATCTGGCCCGCGAGTTGATATCCGGTGAAGAGCACAATCGCCGATAAGACTAACAGCTCGGCTTGCCGGACGGTCGAGCCCGCCGCGAGGGCCCCGCAGTCGAGCACGGCGAAGAGCAGGAATGCTTGGAAGTTGTTGCGTGCCACCGGCGAAATCTCGGGAACCGTGGCATACTTCGCGGTATGGGCGATGAGCAGCCAAACGCCTTCCAGGAGCAGCATGACGGCGGTGAGGATCATGAAGGGTGACAATCCACCCGGCCCGCGCGAGTCGAGCCCGGCCGCCGTTGATGCGGCTACCGCGACGAGCATCTCCATGAGCCGGGTGATGAAGTCGAACGGATAGTTCCGTGAGGGGAATCGCGCGGCCGAGTCCGGCCGCATGTACACGCGGTCGAAGTAGATGCCAGCGGCGAGGAACTGTCTCGACAGGATCAGCAGGATCAGTGCGGTGCGGAGGCACACCAATTGAGTTGTCTGGCTCCCGATGCCCTCGGTGGAGACATGGCGGATCACAACCGCGAGCGGTTCGCGCATGATCATCGCGGTGACGCCCCAGATCCAGAACGCGCTCTTGTGCAGATCCGAGATCCGGGCGGACGGGGGAGACTCAGGCACCTCAGATCTCGCCTTTACGCGCCGAGCGCGCAATACTGTCGGCAGCCCGGTAGGCGAGCGCCGCGATCGTACAAGTGGGCTGCTGACGCGCACTGGTGACGAAGCTGCTGCCATCCACCAGAAACAGATTCGGCACATCGTGCGTTCGGTGGTTCTTGTCCACCACCGACGTTCGCGGATCATTGCCCATTCTGCATGAGCCCATGAGGTGTCCGGTGAAGGTCAATTCCTCCGGTTCTCCGCCACTCCAGATCTTCTTCGCGCCGGATGCCTCGAGGATCTCCCGCATGCGGCTCACGAAGAATCTCATCGCCGCGAGATCATCCGGGTGGTTCTTGAAGGTCAGGCGAAGGGCGGGAAGTCCCCAGGCATCCTTTAGGTCCGGATCGAGGCTGATGGAGTTGGACTCGACCGCCAGGCACGTGGTATGGGTAAGCAGCGACATCGATCGAGTGTAGTAATGCGCCAGTGCGCGCTTGTAGCCCTCGCCCCACCCCGGCACATCATCCGGGAGCCCGTGCAGCGCGAAACCGATCGGGAACTGATCGAAGCGGGCGTCGATGCCACCTCCGCCATAGAACCCACGCTTTGGATCGGAGTCATAGAAGTCGTGGATGAGGCGCGAGACGTGAACACCGCGATAGTCATTCAGTGGCTGGTCAAAAAGCGCGTGCATCATCACGCCGGTGTCGCCAGTGAAGTACTTGCCAACAACACCGTTCGAATTCGCCAAGCCGTCCGGGAAGCGGCTCGACTTCGACATCAGCAACAGGCGCGGCGTCTCGGCTCCGTTCGCGCACACGACGACGGCGCGGGCCTTTTGGAAAACCTCCTTTCCGCGCGCGTCAAAGTAGGTGGCGCCGGCAACACGCCCCCGCGCGTCGATGTCGATCTTGCGAACATACGAGTCAGGTCTGATTTCGCAGCGCCCCGTCCTCTCCGCTACCGGAATCACGGTCGCGAGGGAAGAGGACTTGGCCCGATGCTCGCACCCGAAGTTCTTGCAGAAACTGCATTGGGCACAGGCGCCGCGTCCACGATAGGGCTTCGAGAGAATCGCCATCGGTGCCGGATAGGGATGCAGTCCGAGCTTCTTCGTGGCGCGTTCGAACAGCACTCCGGATGATTTCACCGGAAGTGGCGGCAGCGGATATGGCTGCGACCGTGGCGGATCGAACGGAGCGCCGCTCAGCCCGGAGACCCCGAACTCCTGTTCCACCTTCGTGTAGTAAGGCTCCAGGTCCGCGTAGCTGATCGGCCAGTCCTGGAGATCGGCGCCCGCGACCGCTCCCCAGCGCGTGCGCTCGCGGAAGTCGAGTTCCTTGAAGCGCCAGAAATTTCCGGTGAAGTGGACGGTCCCGCCACCCACCTCGCGCCCGTAGAGCACAGCGGGCTGCTGTGTTGCCTTTTCGGATTCCGTCTTGCGGAAAGTGTTGGGCTGGCGTTTCCAGTCATTCAGAAGCTGCCCCTGGAACATGCCCTTGATCTCGTCATGGACGAAATCCTTCTCGCGGAGGTACGGGCCTTGCTCGAGGGCGACCACCTTGAATCCCGCCGTCGAGAGTTCCTTCGCCATCACACCGCCGGCGGCGCCCGAGCCGACGATGATGAAATCGACCGTTTCCGAAGGGCGGAAGCGAGCCTGTCTCATGCCTGTTCATGATATCCGACTGGGCGGCGCGCGGTGCTAGAATCCTCAAGTGAAGGCAGCGTGCCGCCTCCTCTTCGGATTCTGGGCTTCGAACTCTGGCACGCGCAAGGAGTGTTTCTCATGAGGCTCTCTCCATGGGTTCTGGCGCAGATGACCGGTCTGTGCCTGCTTCGAGCCCAGAATGTTCCGGCCCAAGGGGTGACACTTGAGCAGAGTCCTTTTGAGGCGGTCCCCGAGCCCCGGCAATCCCGGCCGCTGCCAACGTCTGGCCCAACCGTCAAGGCCATCGAATTCAGGGGAGCGAACCGGATCCTGCAGTCTGTCTTGCGGGCGATCATCTTCACACGAGCGGGCGACGCTTACGACGTCGAAGCTTTGCAAAGAGACTCGCGCGCCCTGTACAACACGCGGCGCTTCTCTCACGTTGTTTGGGAAGCCGAGCCGGGTCCCGCCGGAGCCGTCGTCCGCTTCGTGCTTGTCGAGCGGCCGTTGATCGAATCGATCGAATTCCAGGGCGACAACAGCGTGACGCTCCTCGAGATCCGTGAGCGGTTTCAGCAGCGCAAAGTCGGCCTCAGGGTCGACACCCTGCTCGACGACGATGAGCTTCCGCGCGCGGCATTGGCGGTCGAGGAATTGTTGACCGAAAAGGGCCGCCAGCACTTCACCGTCACCGCTTTGGTCGAGCGGATCGGGCCCCCTTCCATTGCGAAGATCACCTTCAAGGTGGCGGAGAAGCGATAGCGCCGAGGCAGGTTGACGATCGCACCATCGAGGGTGTCAACCGCGCTAAAATCGAGCTCATGACACCCCGCGCGCTTCCTGGCCCCTCCATGCGCCGTACGCCACCTGGTGGACCGCCAGTGGCTGTCGCCTTGGCCGGCGCGGACGAGCCTCCAACCTCCTGGCTACGCCGTCTCTTTCTGCACATCCGCGTTGCCTTTCGGCAACGTTAGTGAAACTCCACTAACCGAACAGGCAGCGGTAGCCACCACGCACTATCACAGGACCGGGGACGCGGCTGAAGTTGGGCGACACGGTCAACTTCGGAAGGTACTGCACCGTGCAGCCATGCAGTTTCCGGGCGATCTCCTCGATCTGCCATACCTCCGCGCCCACCACCAGCGGACACAACTCATCGAGGATCGCCGTGAGTCCGGGGCCCATGTAGGCTTCGCCGAGTCCGTAGAGCCCGCCCGCTGCATCGATTCGCACAACGGCCCAGTCGTAAGTCGCCTCGATTGCTGCCCGAGTCAATGCGCGACTTTCGCCTGCTGTCAATCTCCATCGATGGGAATAGCCCGCGCCAGTGAAGTGAAATCCGCGAGGCGGTCATAACGCCGCTTTGCGCGTCCCACCCCGGGGGCGGTTGAGGCGCCACCGGTCGGCGAGCTACCTGTACGTCACCGTCTTCTGTGTCTCCATCACGGCGGAGAAGAGCGCAATGTCGACGCCCGAAATGTCGATCCGGCTGACCGCATAGTTCCACACCGCGATCGTGCCAATGGGCGGCAATGGCGGAAGTCCCACGGTCACCGGTTGCGTCATCGTGATGAACGGTGGCACGGTGAATTGGCCCGCGCTGATTCGCTCGCTGCAAAAGAACGACCCGAGCAGGACTTCTTTGTCTCCGAAGTTCTGCGACGTTCCGGTGATGTTGACGAACGACTCCGGATCGCCGCCGCTCCACCGGACCGTTATGCCAGCGGTCCGGTCGAGGCTGGCGGGAATCGCGTCGATGTTCTCGAACACGAGCGGCGGACGCGGCAGGGTGAGTGAAGCCGTGAACGCGGGGATATCGGCACCACCGGGGTTGTTGCTAGCCGTCACAACGCCGGGTGTGAGAAACAGTTTGCTGTTATCGGGCGGCACTCCCGGTATCGCGAAGGATGATCCGATACCGCCGCCATAAGCGCCCTCTCGAATTTTGCGCAACACCTGCACGGAACCGGCGGCGTTTCTCACATTGATGGCTGGACCCGCGTCGAGTGGCTTCGGCGGATCAGGATCGGGAGGCTGAACGGGAATCGGCGGGGGCATAGCGGCGGTGACCACGCGAAACGTCTGGACGATACAACTTCCGGGCGGGGCGCTGCTGGCGAGTGCCGAGTAAGCGTAGTCCGCGAGGCGGACCGTCACTGGCACCGGCACGGTGAACTGGGTGAAATTCGCGGTCCCGGTCTCGGTTCCGATTTCGGTGACCGCGCCGTTCGTCGAGGTCCGAAGCGTCGTTCGCAGCAGATTGACCGAGGCGATCTTGGCCGATCCGGCAAGGTCCACTGTATCGGCGAACACCGCGCGGTTGGGGTCGATGCAAGCGCTCCCATCCGGGGATATCGCAATCCACGCCAGATTACTCACGAACGAGCCGATCTGCACCGCGACCGAGACTTTGCATCCGCTGATTCCTTCGGGGACTGTGAACTTGATCACGTCGAGCGCCGCCAAATCTCGCGGCACCGGAAACGCGGGTAGGCCATCGGGCAAGGCCTGAAGCGAGCCGCGGCCCGCCGACAATACCACCGCGGGCTTGACGCCTACGAAGATCTTCGGAGTCACGCTGGGCGAACTGCCGTCGCCGGGTTGCGTTTCGTCGCTCGGAATCGCTCCCAGGCCAGTGCCGCTGATAATCACTGTTTGGCCGGGCGTCGCCGACCGGCCGAGGGGTTCGAGGTAGTTCAACGCTACGGAGCCATCGCCTGCTTCGTTGAACGCGGCGGCGTGTTGCGTGCCGGAATAGTAGTCGAGACTGAAGATTCCGAACGCCGCGGGCACGACGGTGAGCGGCGCGCTCGCGGTGACGCCGTTGTTCGAGACCGTCACGGTCGCTGTTCCCACGGGTGTGTTCGAGGGAAGAATCGCTCCGATCTCACGCTCGAGAACGTAGACGAGGATCGCGTTGACGGTGGAGCCTCCCGCCGCGATGGTGACCGTCACGCCCGCGAGTCCGCTGGTGGTAGGGAGCGGGTAAGAAGCCTGCTGCAGCGTTGCGGGACCGAGCCCGCGGCCAGTCACCGCGAACAAGGCTCCTTGCGCGACTCCGTGTCCGGGGAACCCGCTCGGAATCCTCCCGGCGGCGTTCACCACGTCGTCGATCACGGGCTGCGCCTGCGCGGCGAAGGCGAAAAGGAGCAGGGCTCCACATTGTCGGATCGTCATTCAGTCTCCCATCGCGGGTTCCGCCGTGGATGCTATGATTGCGGCGTCCCGTTTCCAGATACGCAATGCGCAAGGATCAGCCGGAAACCGTCACACCGCCCGAATTTTTTTCGCTCGCGCCCGGCATGGATCGCGCGGCGCTGGACCAACTGTTCAGTGCGGCGTACGAGGAATTGCGCCGGTTGGCCTCGGTAGTGAGGGCGGGCGATCCGGCCGCGACCCTGGATCCGACGGCTCTGGTGCATGAGGCGTGGATCAAGCTTGCCAAATCACCTGGGTTCGCCTGCTCCTCAACCGTTCATTTCAAACGTGTCGCGGCCCGCGCCATGCGGCAACTCCTGGTGGAATCGGCCCGGCGGAGACTGGCGAACAAGCGCGATTCCGGGGGACACATGCTGACCCTCGATAGCGCGGAGGGGCGCCCAGTCTCGTTGCGCGAAGACGAGATGGTCAGGCTGGACGCGGCGCTCGACGACCTCGCCCGGTTCGACCCGCGCCAAGCGGCGATCGTCGAGAGCCGTTTCTTCGGCGGCCTCGAGTCCGGCGAGATCGCGGAACTGCTCGAAATTTCGGAGGCGACCGTGCTACGCGATTGGCGCGCAGCCAAGGCGTGGCTCGCGCAGGCGACACGGCGCAAATAATATGGCAGCGGAGGCGATGGACGCGGCCCAGTGGCGGGTAGTGCAAACGCTGTTTCATCAAGCGTGCGAACTGCCTCGCCAGGAGTGGGCCGGCTTCCTGTCGGCATCGAGCGGCGATCCGGAGATCGCGTCGAGAGTGTTGGCGATGCTCGAAGAGGATGCGAATGCATCCTCGATCCTCGATCAGGGTGTCGCTTCGGCCGCCGCGGCGATCATGGAACCGGAAGGCGAGATTTCGTGGCCGATGCCCGATTTCGGGCCGTACCGGATTCTGCGCGTGCTCGGCGAGGGCGGCATGGGCGTCGTGTATCTCGCCCGGCGCGAAGACCTGAACAAGCTCGCCGCCATCAAGGTTCTTCGCGACGCTTGGATGTCGCCGTCCCGGCGCAAACGTTTCGCGGAGGAGCAACGTACTCTCGCCAGCCTCGAGCATCCCTCCATCGCACGGCTCTATGACGCAGGTACGCTTGCGGATGGGACGCCCTGGTTCGTTATGGAGTACGCCGACGGTGTGCCCATCACCGAGTACTGCGAGCGCGAGGGACTCACGATCGAACAGCGGCTCGATCTGTTCCGTCAGGTTTGTGCCGCCGCGGCGTTTGCACACGAGCGCAATATCGTTCATCGCGACCTGAAGCCGTCGAACATTCTGGTCCGCTCCGGCGGCTCCGTGTGTCTGCTCGATTTCGGAATCGCCAAGCACGTCCAAGATGCCGAGGCGCCGCCGGACCCGAACCGAACCGTAACGCGGATCATGACGCCGGCGTATGCGTCTCCCGAGCAGTTGCGGGGTGAGCCAGCTACCGTGAAATCCGATGTCTACTCGCTCGGCGTCATTCTGAATGAGCTCGTCACCGGCCGCGCATCGGGCGGTCTCGATGCGATCCTCCGTCAGGCGGCACACCCCGATCCGGATCAGCGCTATGAGACCGCCGATGCCCTCGCGAGTGACATAGCGCGGTTCCTGAGCAACGAGCCCATTCTCGCGCGCGTCGCGCCGCCGACGTGGCGCCGGGCGGCACTCGCCGCATCCGTCGTGATCGTAGTGTTGACGCTGTGGGCAGTGGCTCGCCGGTCGACGCCCGTCCCCAGCGCTCCCACGAAGGTGGTCGCCGTGGTGCCCTTCCAACACGCGGGCTCCGATCCCGGACTCGACTTCCTGAAAATCGCGATCGCGGATCAAGTAGCAACGACGCTCAGCTACAACCGCGCGATCGCTTTGCGGCCGATGGCGCTCACCAGACGGTACACGGCTCCCGATCTCGACATACGCGCCGCCGCCACGGAACTGAACGCCTCGGTGATCGTTACCGGACACTATCTCGCCGAAGGCGGCGAACTGCGCATCACTATCGAGGCCTTCGACGCCGCGACTGACCAACTGGCTTGGCGGGACTCCTTCGCGACTCCGATGAACAACAGAATCGCGATGCAATCGCTGATCGCGGCACGAGCACGGGGAGGATTGGCGTCGTTGTTCGGTTCCTCCGGCTGGACTCCGAGTCCGGCGACTCTTCCTCGCAACGAAGAAGCCTACGACTTGTACTTGCGGAGCACGGCCTTGCCACTAGATCCCGATCCCGGCCACCGTGCGATCGGCATGCTCGAAAAGTCGGTGGGCCTCGACCCCGGATTCGCCCCGGCTTGGCTAACACTCGCGCGGCACTACTACGTCGAGGGCCGGTATGCCAAGGCGGGGTCCGAGATGATGCGGCGCTACGATGCGGCCACGCGGCGGGCTCTGGATCTTGCTCCCGATAGCATGGGCGCCGGCGCGGCGCTCGTGCTCAGCCTGACTGAACGTGGTGAACTGGCACAGGCTCATTCGCTCGCTTCCGGAATGGTTGGCCGCAGGTCCGACAGCGCCGATGCGCACTTCGCGCTCAGTTACGTGTTGCGCTACGCCGGCCTGTTGGACGAGTCCGCGCGCGAGTGCGATGCCGCTTTCACCTTGGATGCGCAAACGCAAACCACCGGCGTCAAGTCATGCGCGGTGGTGTTTCTCCTGAAGCGCGACTATCCGCGCGCCATGGACTTCGTTCGGCTCGACGGCGGCAGCGAATGGGCGCGAGCACTGACAGCGAATATCCTCGTGCGGCAGGGTAAGACTCGTGAGGCGTTGGAGAGCCTCGGCGCGCGGCCTCCCGTTTGGGGCGGGTTTCCAGTGCTCCACGCGGCCTTGTCGAACCAAGCCGTGCCACCGGCCGCGGAAGACAGCGATCCGGAAGTGAACTACTTCACCGCGACTCATCTTGCCTACGCACGGCAGGTCGAGACCGCGCTCGACTTGCTTGCCAAGGCGATTCGGGGAGGCTACTGCTCGTATCCCGTCATCGGCTCGGACCCGCTCCTCGACAACCTGCGAGCAGTTCCCGAGTTCCAGAAAACGCGCGCCGACGCGGCGGAGTGCCAGCGCGCGTTCACGGCCCGGCGCCTCAGTTCAAAACCGGCGGCGGAATGAAGTCGTAGTCGAACACGCACTTCTCGATCATTGCTTTCCGCAGTGAGCGCTCCACTTCAGCCAGTTCGGGCTTGCCTGACAGGTTGTGGAATTCATTCGGATCGCTGTCGAGATCGTAGAGCTCGTAGATCGGCCGCGGATTCGTGAAGTAGATGCGATCGATCTCTTTCGACAGTTTGCCCGCCGCGTGCGCCTGCATCATCTCCTGCCAGCCTGGGTCGCGCGCGCTGTCGACCGGCTGGTACTCCATGAACGGCGTCACGTTGTAGATGAGCTTGTAGCGTTGATTCCGGACGCAACGCGACAGATCCCAGACACTCGACTTCGTCTCCGGAGTCATGGTGCCGCTGCCGTGCTGCAATCGCGCGGCGAAGATGTGCTCTCGCCCTTTGTACGACGCATCACCGCGCATGAGCTTCTGGATGCTGCGGCCCGACATTCCGGGCGCGTTCGAGAGTCCGGCGACATCGAGGAAGGTCGGCGTGATGTCCTCGCCGGAGACGAGTTCGCGTGTCGTCGAGCCTGGCTTGATTTTGCCCGGCCAGCGCATGATGAGCGGCACGTTGATTCCCGGGTCGTAGAGCGATCCCTTTCCGTGCGGCAGCGCCATGCCGTTGTCGCCCATGAAGGCGACGAGCGTGTTCTGAGCGAAACCGCGCTTCTCGACGATGTCGAGGATCGACTTCACTTCGCTGTCGACACGGGAGATCTCGTCGAGATAGAGCGCGAGATCATGCCGCACGCCGGGCAGATCCGGCAGATGCGCGGGCAGCTTGATCTTGGCCGGATCGCGCGGCGGCGAGATCGCGTTCGAATCCCACGGATGATGCGGGTCGTTGAAGTTCACCCAGAAGAAGAACGGCTTGCCTTTGGGCAGCTTGTCGAAGAAGTCGTTGACAACCTTGACGGTGTCCTTCGGTCCGCTCTGATCCACGAAATCGAGCCGCGTGGCGAAGGTTTTCAGATGCTCGCGCTCCACCACTTCGCCGAGGTAGCCGCCGCGCGCGCCCATTCCCGGACCATCGAGGTGATAGTTCCGCCTCGCGACGCCAGTGAAGTAGCCATTCTTCTTAAGCAAGTCGGGCAGCGTTACGGTCTCTTTCGGCAGCGGCGAATTGAAGCGGCCCATGCGTGCGCTCACCGGTGAGCGGCCCGTCATGAGCGCGGTGCGCGATGGCACGCATTGGGGAGCGGCTTGAAACGCGCGATGGAACGCGAGCCCTTCCGAGGCCAACTTGTCGAGAGTGGGCGTTCGCATGTCCGGATAGCCGTAGCAGCCCACGTACGGATAGCTGTGATCGTCGGAGAGCAGGAAGAGAATGTTGGTCTTCGGGTCCGCGCCGGCCATGGGCGCGGCCATCAACGAGAGGCCGAATTCGCGGCGGTTCATGTCACGCCATGATAGCCGAGTTCAGATCTTGTAGCGAAGCGAAAGCTGAATCGTACGAGGCGCGAGGGCCGCGTTCGCTCGCCCGAAGAACGGCGACGTGAGTACGCCGTTGAACGAAGCGAAGTTGGTGCGATTGAAGAGATTGAACGCGTCGATACTGAACTCCGCGTTGCGCGATGAGTGCTTTCTGCCCCGGTCGAGAAGACGTGGAGCCTTCAGGAGCTTGGTGAAACGGAGATCGACTCGCGCCAATCCCGGGCCGAAGCCCGTGTTACGGCCGAGACCGGTGGGACGGTCATTGACAATCGAATCGCCGTTGTCGTCGCGGCCAGTGGTGATGTTGTACGGCGAACCCGAAGCGATGCTGATGAAGGTTCCGAAGCGGAATCCATCTTTCAGGTCGAGCATCGCCGCGGTGTTGAAGCGGTGCCGCTGATCGAAATCCGAGCGGCCCCATTCGGTGCGGGCGTCGAAAGAGTTGGCCGGAAACTCGAAGGTTCCGCTCGTATTGTCTTCGGTCTTCGACACCACGTACTGGGCCATTCCGGAAAGCCACTTCTTCCAGCTTCCGCGCAAGGTCACAGTCAACGCGTCGCTCTTCATCGCGGCGGACGACTCCACCTGATGGATCGCGAGGAATGCCGAATCGGGCCGGATGTTGCCGAATCCGGGTGCGTTCACATTGCGCGAGCGCAAGAGGTGGCTTCCACCGAGGTGCTGATACTCGACAGCGAGCGTTGTCTTTTTGACAACTTCGCGCTCGACACCGAGGCTCGACTGGACCAGGACCGGCGATTCGAGGCCCGAGGCCCTCACGATGCTCGGCGGCGGCGTATCGCCAATGCCGGGGGCGAACGGAAAGGGAGGATTCAGGAATATCGACTCACGAACCCGCGTACCGTCCCACAGCGCGGTCCGGCGCGCGACATCCTCGGTGATCCTTTCATGGAAAACTCCCGCGCCACCTCGAATCACGGTCTTGCCGCCGCCGGGCGTCCACGCGAAACCCACACGAGGCGCGAAATTGTTGCGATCCTGAATGTCGGATTGCCAGGCGTAGCGCACACCATAGGTTGCACTCAAACCCTTTGCCAGGTTGACCTCGTCCTGAATGAAGCCCGCCATTTCGTGCTGGGAGACGTTGACGGCCGGGTCGCCACGATTCACGCGATACAGTAGCGGGCGGCGTTGTTCGAATGCCTCGAGCCCGGAGAACTCGAACGTTCCGCCGAAGTTCGACCGCTCCACCGAATCGTAGAACGCGGGCCGTGCTTCCAGGCCCAAGCGGATATTGTGACGGCCGTGATTCACGTTGGCAATGTCCTGAATACGGAACGAAGTCTCCTGCCGCGCGCGGAACGTTTGCGGTGCGCCACCGGTGAACGCGCCATGCACTTGAATCGCGGGATCGCTCGTAATCAGACCGCGCGAGATCTCCTCGCGCTGCATCACCACACGAATGTCGTTCAGCATGCGCCCGAACAACAACACGCGGTCGGAGAACTGGGCACGGTGCGCGGTCTCCGCCACCGGAATTCCCTGCTCCGGCAGTTTCAATCCACCGGCGCCGCGATTCCGTTCGCTCTGGCCGAGATAGCTGTAGTGCGCGACAATCTGGTGCAATTCGGTCTTGCTCTCGTACCGGCCGAGATAGCGCGACCTCCGCTCCGGCGTTGGGACGTTCGCAACGAGCGGGCCGGAAAGCGTGCGCGCGTTCACCACGGCGTTCTCGTTGTTCCGGTAATGCTCGGCATTGATGTAGAAGGCCGAGCGCTTGCGCGCAATCGGGCCGCCGAGATTGAAGTCGAAAAGCGCGCGATTCAGATCGGGCCGAACCGGGGCGAACGTGTTCCGCGCATCGAAGATCGAATTTCGTATGGCGATGCCGAACCCGCCGCGATAGCGATTGACGGAGCCCTCTTCGCTGTACACCTCGACGCGTGCTTTGCCAGGACGGCGGAATTGCAGCGCGTAGGGATTGCGATTGATGCGAATCCGGCGGATCGAGCTCGCTGGCAATGCGGAAGCGCTCGTCTCGACGCCATCCACGGTGATGTTCACGCCCTCCGCGCCTTGCGTGGCAGGCGAAAGGAAGTTCGTCACGACGGAGAGCGCGTTGTTGCCGGGCGCCGGCAGAGAGTCGAGCGCTTCGTCCTCGAAGTTCAACCGGTCTGCGTTGCGGTCCGACGTGACTGTTTGCTCGGCTACCTTGCTCGACTCGGCGGTAACCGTGATCTTTTCCTTGCGCGGCTTGACTTCCGCCTCCTGCGCCAGCAGGCACGCGGACATCACAATCGGAAAAAAGCGGATCACGGAGTTACCTCTTCAGCGAGTTGTTGCAGGTGATACAGCTCCCAATAAACGCCCTTCCGGGCGAGGAGCTGCGAGTGTGTGCCCTGTTCGGCGACAGCACCATCGCCGAGGACGACGATGCGATCGAAACGATCCATCTCGCGGAAATGATGCGCGATGACCAGCGTGGTCTTGCCGCGCTGCAGTTCGGCGATCGCGTCATGGATCAACGCGGTGGACTCAGCGTCGATGGCCGCCGTCGGCTCATCGAGAATCAACAGCGCCGGTCGCTTCAGCAGAGCGCGGGCCAGACAAAGGCGTTGGCGCTGCCCACCCGACAGCGTGGAAGCGCGCTCGGATAGCACCGTATCGTAGCCATCGGGCAGCGCGGTGATGAATTCATGCGCAGCGGCCAGGCGGGCCGCCTGTTCGATCTCGCCTGGCGCCGCGTCCGGCTTTCCGTAGGCGATGTTCTCAGCCACGCTCGCGCCGAACAGCAGCGAATCCTGCAGCACGACGCCGATGCGGCTCCGGTAAGCCTCACCATCGAGTTCTCGAATGTCGCGCCCGTCGACCCGCACCGTGCCGGACTGCGGCTGATAAAAGCGCATCAGCAGGCTCGCGATCGTGGACTTGCCAGCGCCGGATGCCCCGACGATCGCGACATGTTCTCCTTCGCGGATGCGGAGCGCCAAGTCGCGCAACACAGGCTTTGACGGGTCGTATCCGAACGTCACGCGTTCGAACTCGATCTCACCGCGCAGTTCACCCGGGTCAGCCCCGCCAGACTGATTCGCGGAATCGGCCTCGGTCGAGAGAATCTGTTCGATGCGCTCGGCGCTCGCCATTGCCTTCGAGAATTGTGTGGAGAGCTTGGCGAGATTCCGCAGCGGCTTGTACATGCTGGTCAAATAGGCGGAGAAGACCAGCAGGTCGCCAGGGGAGATTTCACGCCGCAGCGCGAGCAGCCCGCCGATCATGACAGCGGCCCATACGCCGGCCGCGTTGATCAGTTCGACAGCCCGGCCCGCGGCAGCTTCCACGCGAGCGGTCCGGACACTTTCATGCAAGGTCCGCGAACTCTCGCGATCGAAGCGCTCCTTCTCGGCACTCTCCCGCGCGAAGGCTCGCACCAGCGGAGTCAGGTGCAGCACTTCGCCGATGTGCGCGGCGACTTCCCCTTCCCGTTCGCGCTGCCTCCGCGCCGATGACTTGCCTCGGCGATAGATGGAGAAGATCGTGAGCCCGAGCAACGGAAGTGTCACCAGGGCCACGAGCGCCAATTGCCCGTTCAGCAGGAACAGCACCACACACATGCTCCCAAGGGTGAGCGCGTGTCCGAGCAATTCGAGCAGTCCGCCGGCAAAGACATCCTTCAGCACGTTCGTGTCGCTGGTGACCTTCGTGAGCAATTCACCGGCGCGAGACCGGTTGTGAAACGAAAGAGACAGACGTTGCAGATGCGCGAAGAGCTCGCGCCGCAGTTCGTGTACCATCTGGTAGCCGACGCGCGACGTCACGAAGACCTGCAGGTAAGAAAACATTCCCTTCATCAGCGCGATCACGAGAATCGCCGATGCGACGATGCCGATGGCAAGTTCGGGCTGGCGGGCAATGAGCGGCGCCAACGGGCCGAGGGCCGGCGGCACGGGCTTGGCAAGCAGCACGTGGTCGATGATGATCTTGAGCGGCCAAGGCGCGAACAATTCCGCGGCTGCATAGCCGGCCATTCCGGCGGCTGCCAGTGCGAGCGGGCCGGAATTGGCGCGTAGGTGCGCGCTGAGAAGTGCGCGAAAGCGGGTAAGCTCAGCGGGTTTCATGGGCTCCCTTGCAGGTGTCGAGGCGCACGAACGGGTGTGCACGCAGAACGTCAACCAGTTGCTCGCTCAGTTCGAACGCTTCGCCGTTCATCACCTTGTGATGGAGGAGAATTCCCGTGGGCCCGGTGGCGTTTGCCGCCGCGATGATCTCGTCCTCGAGCTCCGCCGCGCTCTTCAGCCGGGGCCCCTGTTTCCAATGGAAGATGTCCACCGCGATGGGGATCTCGGGAATCGCCGCCGGATCGATTGCTGGAGAACGATCCCGCGACAGTAGAGCGAAGCCGAGATCGGCGAGCGCCCTGCAAGTGGAGGCCGTGCATCGATTCCAAGGCGGCGTAAAGACGGGCGAGACGAAGCCATTGAGGAGGTCCTTCAAACGCACCGCTCCCTGTTCGATGTCGTCTCGCTGCTGGGTGTACTCGCGGCTGGGTCCGAACTCGCACTTGCGGCCGGAGGGTTCATGATTCAGATGCATCCAGCCGTGCTGATGCAGTTCCAGTGGCATCCGGGAAGCCGCGGCGCGCAACAAACTGGCGCCTTCGGGCGTGAGCGTTCCCGGAATCACGGCGAGACTCAACGGCGCCTCACGCGTGCCGAACAGATCGAGCAGGCGGCGCAGTTCCGGCACATCGCGATCGGCATCGTCATCGCGGAAGAAGAAGACGTGCGGAGCGAACTCCCGCGATAGATGCTCGCGCAAACGATCAAACATAGGCCATCTCCGGTTGCACCACCTCCGTCAAGAGCCGGGCCGTTTTCGCGACACCGTCGAGATCGAGTGCGATTGCGTTGCCATGGCGAGACGCTCCCAGCTCGCGCCGGATGCGCGCCGCTAGCAGCTCGGGCTCGAGGTCGCAGGGCTCGAGAACGCTCAGACATCCGAGTCCAGCGAGTTTGTGAGCGCGGATCGACTGCTCCTCGTTCTGGTTGCCGGTGAACGGCAGCACGATCGCACGCACTCCAGTGGTCAACACATTCATGCAGGTGTTGTAGCCGGCCATGCTGATGAGCAGATCGGCCGAGGCAAGGCGCTGAACGAAATCCGGAGCGTAACGCTCGACACGAATCCAGGGGCAGGCCGCAGCCATCTCGAGCAACGCTTGAAACTCGTCTTCCGGCAGGTAGGGGCCGGTGAATACGTGCAGTTCGTGACGGGGCGCCGTGGCGATCTCGCGGCAAGCGCGAACCGCCGCATCGAGCAACGGAAAGCCGATCCGGCCACCGCCGGCACTGGCGATGATACGAGCGGGCGGCAGGTCCGCGGGTTCAGTCACGAAGCCGGTGTACTCCACGCGGCAACGAAGATCGGCCGCGCGCAGAAACGTTTCACCGAGTTGTTGAAATCGGGGATCGGAGTGTACGAGCACGAGGTCGAAGTACTCGTTGAGCAACCGGCACGCCTGCTCCTCATGCCGCGCCTGATCGCGCTTGCTCACGAGGATGTCGCGCACGCTCGAGATGACCTTCGTGCGGTTCCCGCGCTGCCGGATCTCTTCGAGCAGCGGCACCAGTTCGAAGGCGAATTTGCGGCGTCCGAACGGAAACATCTCGATCAGCACCGCGTCGGGATCCACCTCCTCGAGCAATCGCAGCAGCATCCCGCGGCGCTGCTCTTGGACCAGCTCACCGGCATCGATCGCGCGAAACTCCGCATCCGACCGGACCGGCGGCAGTTGCACCACGCGCACTTCCGGCGGAAAAGCGAAGCCGTCCACCGGTTCGCCACCATTGATGAACCAGACATCGAATTCGCCGAGCCCCTTCACGATCTCGCGGCTTCGCACCAGGTGGCCCATACCGAGCACGTGCTGGCAGTAGAACAGCAGACGCGGCTTCACAGCGATTCCTCCGCGAGCCGGATGTGGCGCTCCACGCGATCCTCGAAATCTGGCTTGAGTTGCAACAGGCACCGATACGCGCGGGTCAACAACTGAACCGCCGTGTGCCAAGCGAGCCTTCCAGAAGGAACTCGCCACCGTGCTTGCGACTCATAGGCAGCGATGAGCGCCATCCCGAGGCGCCGGGCATCGCTGCTCGACTCGCCATGGAGATCCGCGATGAAGTGGCCGAAATCCTCCACCGGATCACCCGCCGCGATCTCGTCGAAATCGAACAATGCCACGCCGGTTCCGCTCACCATCAGTTGGCGCGCGTGGAAGTCACCATGCACCACGGAAACCGGAATGCTCTCGAGGCGCGCCATCATCGAAGCAAGCTTCGAGACCAGCGTCCTTAACCGCATTTCGTGCATCGGTAACACGCTCGCGAGCTTGGCCATCTTTTTCGCCATGTCCGCATACTGGGCCGCAACTGTCATCCGCGCGGGGCAATCGATTCCGCTTTCATGCAGAAACCGCAGCCGCGCCGCCGCACCCGCGATCAGCGATCCATCGGAAGCGCAATCGAACGGACGGCCGGGAAAGGCCTCTTGCCACACCGTACGAATCGCGGCCGAGTAGCCGAGCGCCGCGGGCATCGGAAATCCGCGCTCGGCAAGTGCGAGAAAGCGTTCATGCACCCGTATGCCGCGATCGTCGGAATAGCACTTGCCGTAAATGACGCGTTCGCCTTGCCCGGTCTCGATCCGATAACGCGCCGTGACGCGATTGCCGGGGCGATAGTTGAGCACCTCGACTTCGACGCGATCAGCCGCGATGGGTAGATGCTTTCGCACGGCTTCGGGATCGGCGGCCTCCGCCATCCACGGAACCGCCGCGTCGTGCGGGAATCGCCACTGCAACCCTTGGTCCGACCGCTCGACCACGATGCCATTCGCATCTCGCCAAGCGACAGTCGCGTACGAACCGCGCCAGGCGCGCTTCCAGGTCCGGTAGTGGACATCGAGCACGCTGCCAGGCCGCGAGGCCACCCAGGCGCGATGTTCATGAAGTAGCCCGAGCGGCGATTGTGTGCCCGCAACCAGCCTCTCAGCGATCGCCAGTAGCTGCTCGACGACATCGCCCTTACGCCGCGTCACCGCCCGCCGCGCGCGCTCGACGATCAATGCCCGCGCGGTTTGCAATGCGACCGTGTCGTCATCGACCGTCCAGGATACATTCTCGCGATACGCCTTTACGAATAGGGCGATCGCGGCCTCCACCGCCTCCACCGAAGCCTCACCGAGCAAGGCGCGATGGTAGAGGCTGGCCGCGAAGCTGCCCAGATCTTCATGGGGATCTCCGGCGCGAAGCGTGTCGAGATCGATCAACTCCGCGCGATCACCCTCGATGAGAAAGTTCTTGAGGTGCAGGTCGCCATGCAGTGTGGCGACTGTTGACGGCGGCGGCAGCCGCCGCGCGATTTCAGTGAGTAACGGCGTCTCTCCGCCCTCCGGACCGGGCTCTGCCGGAAAGAGTTCGAGCGGAGCCGCGTGAAGCGCCGCGAGCGCCCGCGCGCACGATTCGAGCGGATCGGTCAGTGTCGCGCTTCGCCCGGGAATCGCCTGCTGCCAAAGGATCCGGTGCTCAGGCTGATGCCAAACGCGCCGGCCGAGCGCACGGCTCCATTCGTATGTGCGCTCGCCCTCTGAACCAGCGTGGATCTTTCCAAAGAGAACGATGCAAGAGCCATCGGTCAGTTCCGCGCGGACACGCACCGTACAGCCGTGCTCTGGGATGTAGCGGACCATCTCGCTGGAAACGTCCGCCACACTTGCCCCAAGAATGGCCGGCAGGGCGGTCTCTCGCAGCCATTGCGGATCGAGCAGCAGTTCGAGCCCACGCAGTTTCCGCTCGTTCGGAAAGCTCCACACCACCATGCTCAGGCGGGGAATGTGCACCACCGGACGCCCGGCGGGGACATCCACCATCGGAGCCTCCAACGCCTTGAGCCAGCGGGGTTCGCTCTCACCCGGCGAATAAGCACGTCCGCAGAGGATTTGCTCCGTTTCGGCTCCGCGCGCGCCGGCGATCGTGAGATCGTAGCGGATCAAACAATTCCGGCCCGGTTTGTAGCGGACATGCGAGACGCGGCAAGAGCGAGCCTCGAAGCCCGGCGACAGGCATTCGGTGGCGAGTACACCGAGCATCGCGCCCGGATCGAGCACCGTTTCGAGCTGTGGCAGACGTGCGTCGTTCATCGCGCGCCTCACGCGGCAATCGCGCGGATCTCGCCCGCGCGCAGCCATTCGACGAAGCGTTCGACGCCCGTCTCGATCGCCGTCGTGGGCCGGTAACCGAACAACCGCCGTGCCTTCGAGATATCGGCATGTGTCAGTGGCAGATCGCCGGGCTGTTCGGGTTGACGGTCGATGATCGCTTTCCTGCCGGCAGCCGCCTCGATCACCGCGAGCAACCGGCTCAGCGTCACGCATTGCGATTCGCCGAGGTTCACCACCTCGAAGCTCGTTGCACCGTTGGCCGAGTATCGCATCGCGCCGCCGATCCCTTGCAGGATGTCGTCGATATAGGTGTAGTCGCGCAGCGTGGAGCCATCGCCGAACATCGGGACGGGCCGGCCTTCGAGAATCGCTCTCGAGAACTTATGGATCGCGAGATCGGGCCGCTGGCGCGGGCCATATACCGTGAAGAATCGCAGACAGACAGCGCGAATTCCATAGAGATGCGAAAACGAATGGACCAGCAACTCGCCGGCCGCCTTCGTCGCCGCATAGGGAGAGACCGGCATCAGCGGCGCGTCTTCGCGAAACGGAGGCATGGCCACTGGCCCGTAGACCGAACTCGACGACGCGAAGATGAAATGCTTCCATTGAAAGTCGCGCGCGAGTTCGAGCAGGTTCAATGTTCCGCCTGTGTTCACCTCGTGATAGAGGCGAGCTTCGGAAAGCGACGGCCGCACGCCAGCCCGCGCCGCGAGATGGATCACGCAATCGAACTTCTCTTCGCGAGCCAAACGAGCCAAGCGATCGCGATCGCGGATGTCGGCTGTCACCAGACGGTAGGCGGGATGGATAAGGTGGCCCGCGATGTTGTTCCACTTGGTGCGCGGATCGTAGTAGTCGTTGAACTCGTCCACCACCGTGACGCGTTCCACACCAGGATGCACCAACAGCCGGTCGACGACATGGCTGCCGATGAAGCCAGCTCCGCCGGTAACGAGAAAACGCCGGAATGACGCGGGGATATCGAATCTCAAGGAATCACCTCGATATGGGTTTCAAAGCGGACGTTCGAACCGGTGCGCGCAAACTTCAACACCGGAGCGGCGTGCCGGATACCGTAGGTGGGCGAGACCCAGCCTTGCTCTTCGGAGGCTTCGCACGGCTGCATCTGGGCGATGTGCACGTGCGGGCGCGCGCCGGGCGCCAGATGAAAGATCTGTTCGTAGCGATGGACTCCGGTGCCGCGCAACTCGTCGATCACGATGAACCGCGTTCCGCCCACCATACGGATCTCGCGCTCATGCAACGCCGGATATTCGTGACTGGCCGCCGATCCGCGCACGAACGAGTAGCCGTCGCGCTCACCGAAGCCCAGCAGTTGGAACACAGGCTCGGGTCCGCGGATCTTGAACTTCCTCTTGTGGAATTCGTAACGCGTCTGATTGAGTCCGTCGATAGTGACGGTGTTGTGATAGGCGGTCCCACGGAACGCCACCCGCCAGTTCACATCTCCGGACTCGTCATACGTGTAGCGGCCCGGGTCCACGATCAGTGGCCGGCCAGAGCCGTAGAGTTCGAAGCTCAACAGGTCGAGATGGCCGTGATTGCCATCTCCCAGCGGACCGCAGTCAAAGACCAGGAATCGCTCATCTTCGAATCGCTCCGTTTCGCCCCAGCCACTGCGCAGGATGTAGTAGCCGCCATCGGGAAAAGCCTTGCGGAGTTGCCGAGGAGGCGAGCCGGCGCGGCCAGCGGTTGCGACCCAGCGATAGCGCGGGTCGCGGTAGAGTTCGTAGCCTTGTTCGAGCAGCGACAGGTACGATCCCGTGTCGCCATCGCTCAACGAGGGGATCAGGCCGTCAGGGCGGTGGATGAAAAGCGCGAACTCGAGCGCGCGGCGAATCGCGGCATCGAACTCCGCCGGCATTCGAATGCCATTGAGGTCCGCGAGCCTCCGCGCGATGAGTGCATTGCGCAAAACGATGTGGTGGTAGTCAGTGGATTGCTCACAATGAACCCCATCGGGGCGAATGTCAGACCCCAGGTTGTCAGCAAGGGCGTCTTTTGCGAATTCGAGCAACTCCCCGGCACCCCGCTCATCCGGGAAAGCCACAGCCGCCAGGAATAGCGCCAACAGTTCGAGCGTTCGGTGATTTCGCGCCGGCGTCAGGTTCGAACGCAGCCACTTCACCTGCAACTGCAACGAATCGAGAAACGCGCGCCGGAACGCGAGCGTCACCTGCGGCGCATCCGCGAAATAGTGCCACGCGGAGATCCAGTTCTGGATTCGCCGGCCCGCGACATCGCTCGGCAACATGCCGGCCGGGACCTGCGCGATCCAGGAGCCCGTCAACTCCATCCACTTGCGCACATAGCGAGAGTCGCCTGTTTCGCGCCATGCCGCGCCGAGGCCGGGCGCGTAGTAGAACTTGTGCAGCAGAATCTGCCACTCGATATCGTGTGACGGATTCGCGGTCCAGTCGAAGCCGGGGCGCAGGATGAACTCTTCACCGTTGAAGACGAACCGGTCTTCGAGAATCGCCTCTACAATCTCTCGGGAGCTCTGTTCCGCGTCGAGAATGGGAAACCACACCGGCGCTACCGCGAGCACGATACTGCCTCCCGCCCGGCCGGTTCGGGCCGCCCGATCCGTTCGAAGAAGAGCTCCGCGAGGGTGCGAGTGTTGCGTCGCGAGTCGAACACGTCGAGAATCGTGGCGCGAGCCGCCACTCCCAGTTGACGCCGGCGCGCGGGTTCGTCGAGCAATCCCGCCAGCGCGTTCGCCAGGGCCGCGGCATCCCGCGGAGGAACCAGGATTCCGTTGCGGCCAGATTCGACGATCTCCGGGATGCCGGAGATGTTGGTCGAAACCACCGCGAGTCTCATCGCCATCGCTTCGGCGAGCACGTTCGGAATTCCATCGCGATCGCCGTTGTCGAGCACCTGGCATGGCAACGCGAAGATCGAGCTGCCCGCGTAGATTCCACGCAGTTCTTCCTGTGTCACCGCATTGCGCAACTTGACGATTCCCTCGAGCCGGTGATCGGCGATCGCCTTTTCGACCTTCGCCTGATAGGCATCGGCGCCGCCGACGATCACGCATTCGAATTGATGGCCGCGATCGCGCAGTTGTGCGCACGCGTCCACCAGATAGGTGAAGCCTTTTTTCTCGACGAAGCGGCCCACGGAAAGAATCCGCGGCGGGTGCGATTCCGCGGCGCGCGCCGGAGCGAACAGCTCCGTGTCGAGACCGTGATAGATCGCATGCACCGGCGCGGCACCTACCGGCCGGATCGAATCGAGGTGTGTCTTGTTGGCGCCCGTGCACGTGACGGCGAATTCGGCGCGGCTCATCTTCAAAGGCAGCAGATCACCGGGATTCAACTCGCCCAGATAGATATCCTTGGCATGCGCGGTGAAGCTGAATGGCAATTCGGCCAGCCGTGCGGCGAACATCGTTACTGTCGTGGCGCCATGGCAAAAGTGCGCATGCAGGTGGACCACTTCCGGCTCTTCCCGGAGCCGGTCAGCGATCCAGCCCGCCTGCAGGAACTCCTTGAAAAAGACCTTGCGCGGAAGCGACCACCAGTGCGCTCGATATCGAACACACATCGCCAGCGCTTCGGCGAGCACGCCGGCATAGAGCGCCGGCTTGGCAGCCGCCACTCGACGGTGAGCCGCGGCGAACTTCGGCAAGTTGCGCCACAGCCAGCGGGCGAAGCTGAAGTCAGAGAGTTCATCGGCTTCCGGCAGATAAGAGACCGGCGATTGAATCGCGGCGAGTGAACCGTGCTTCTTCTGGCCGGCCAGCGTCTTGAGCGAGAACAGCCGCAACGGCAGCCCGAGTTGTTCGAGCAAGTGAATCTCGTTCGTGATGAACGTTTCCGACGTGCGGCCGAAGGCCTTCAGAACGTAAGCAACGCGGGGTCCCACACTGTTCTCCTCGGGAGTAATTCTTCCGGCTCCACTTGTTCGGCCACGGGCGGCCCGGTTCGCACCCAGCGAGCCACGGCACGCAATCCATCCATGTCGATCACCGTCTCGACGGACGGAAGCGGCGGAGCGTTCAACTGCCGGTTCACCGCGTCGGCGAGCAAACGCGGCGTGAGCGAATCCGGCGATAGGTTCTCCACCAGTCCGAGCCGTGCGAGCCGCTCGGCGCGGATCCATTGCTCGATCACCGGGCGCACGCGGGGCACCGTGACCGCGCGCTTGTTCAGAGAAAGAATCTCGCAAATCGTGTTGTAGCCCGCCATCGAGACGATCACGTCCGCCGCGGCCATGTAGCGCAGCAATTCGCCGGTGAACTCCGTCATCGTCACGTTCGGATTCCCAGCGACAGCGCGCATTACGGATTCGCGCTGCGCCGCCGGCATCTCGGGCCCGCTGACGATGACTGTATGTGTACCGGGCAGCCACTGTAGACCGGCCACGTAGTTCCGAAGCAGGTGGAAGCCGTCTTCACCACCTCCGGGCGTCACCAGCACGAGCCGCCGCTCACCGTCGCCGAGCAGTCGATTTCGCAGCGCCTCGACTCCACCGGTGGGCGATGGGCGCCGCACATAGCCGCAGTATTCGGTCATGTCGCGGATAGCGGGCGGAAAGCGATATTCCGCGGCCGCGTCGAATACATCGGCTGATCCCAACACCAGAAGCGCCTGAAAGAACTCATCCAGAATTCTGGAGTATCCGCGCTCTTCCCACATCGCGGCCGTGACCTCGGGAGCGTCGAGGATGTCGCGCAGGACCAATGCGATCCGGCACCGCTTCTGCCGGCGTTTCAGATACTCGAGGGCGGGCGCCAGTTCGTGTTTGATACCATCGGGCTTCTTGTCCACCAGCAGGACATCTGGCTGGAAATCGCGAGCCGCCGCGGCGATGATCCCGGAGCGCAGGCGGATGAGCGCGCCGATATCGGTGCTCAGCGACTTCGCGGAGTACTCTTCGCGTCCGGTCCGCGACAGACAAGGCAGCTTGATGTAGTCGAGCCCGGGCCGGATGCGAAACTCCTGGACCATCGGTGATCCGGTGACCAGCAACACGGTAGCGCCGGGAATCGCGTCGAGCAGATGCTCCGACACCGCCAGCATGCGCCGGATGTTGCCCAGCCCATAGGTGTCATGCGAATACACCATCACTCGCGTCGCCATGCTCCGCTCCTGTTCGAGACTTTCGCGCCCTTCGGGAAGGGCTACAGGTACTGAGACACTGGTCTCAGTGTTGCGGAACAGTTTCGATTGCGTTTAACAAGTATTTCGGCGCGGCCTTCCGAAAGGCCGCCGGTCAGTGGCGCAACTCGAGGGCGATCACCCCGGTCCGGACGGTTTCCGCGACTGGATCGAGTTCGATCAGCGGGTTCCGATCGCGACCCGGCCGGCCGGATAGTCGATGGTCACCACCGAATGGCGAATGGCGGAGAAACCGATTAGTCCGGATACCGGAAGGCCACTGCGTTTTCGCAGTTCGGAAAGGTCGAGTGCGTAGGCGTTGCGCTCGACGAGCTTGCGCTCCCCGATCTGGAACTCGAGAAGGCCGAATTCGCGCGCCCGGGCGCTGCCGCCGATCCCGGTCACTTGGCGTTCCGGACCACCGGCCTCGCGCGCCGGGCCGTCCTCCACCGCGCTGAAGGGCGATCCCGTATCGAGCAGAAACCACCCCCTGCCGAAGCCCTTGGCCTCGGTCGAAATCAGCAGGTAGTGGCCGAATCTCACCGATGCGACGGTGCTGCCGCCGGTTTGACTGCCGCGGGGAAGCAGATCGAGGGTGCGGCCCACGGGGTCCAGCCGTACCACATAGGCGCCGAAGACCGCTGTTCCCAGCAGTCCATCGATGCCTGCCGGGAAGGCATGGTCGATGACGTCGATTTCCGAGGCTCCCAACTCGAAGTTGTCGATTAGCGCGCTCTCGACTCTGGCCCTGCACCCGGTCCGCCCAGCGGCGCCCACTCCATAGAAACCGATCGTTCCCTCCAGGACCAAGCCCGCTTTGTCAGCCGCGGCTTTCGAGATCAGCATTCGCGTCGCGCCCGTATCCACCAACAGCCGAAGTGGCCGCCCACCGTTGAGCCGAACCAAGACCAGCATCCCCGTGGGCTCGGCATTACGCTGATCGGCATGCAGCCGGATCGCATGACGGTCTGCGGGCAGAGACCCAGCCAGCGACTGGAATCCCAGTGTCAACAGGCAGCCGAACACAACTGAACGAATGCACCCCAAGAAGCGGCCTCACTTCAGTATATGACGAAACCGTTACAATTCAACTAGAATTTGGTTACAGCCACGGTCCCGAACACCCTCATCAAGGGCGGCGTTGATGGTGCAGATGAGGTGAGTCCATGTCGAAACACCCCCGCTGCTCCAAGCCTTACTTTCGACTCGGGCCGACTTCGCCTTTAGGTGCCGCGGAGCGCCGCGTCACATTCCGCGCCGACTTCGGACAAGTGGGCGCGCCGGAACGAAAACGACGATATCGAGCGGCTCGCTCAAACATCTGGGCTCGCCGTCGATCATCTACGGCGAGCCCAATGAACCCGGAGCGATCAGAACCGGAATTTCAAACCCATCTGCATCGTTCGACCCGCTCCAGCGCCCGTGATCTGACCGAACCTCGGATTGGCAAGCTGCGCGATCGGATTCGAGAAGTTCACCTGGTTGAAGATGTTGAACATCTCGGCCCGCAACTGGAACGACATCTCCTCGCGAACGGTGAAATCCTTGAGGATCGCGAAATCGGTGGTGACGTTTGCCGGACCCGAGAACAGTCCGCGTGCCGAGGTTCCGTAACGCCCGAGCGCCGGAAGCTGGAAGGCGCTCGTGTTGAAGAAGCGCGTGATCATGTCCGTGCGCGAGGTCTGTTCGCGGGTGTAATCGGCCGAAAGGATGTCGGGATGGTGCGAGCCCGAGCAGCCCGTTCCATCGAGCGCGCGATTCTGCAGGTTGGTGGGCGTGACCGGAGCTCCGCTCTGAATGGTCGAGATTCCGGAGAGGTTCCAGCCACCGAACAGGCGTCCCACGAGGCTCTTCTGATTGCCCGGCACGGGTGGAGCCCAAACACCGGACAAGACGAAGTTGTGGCGGCGGTCCCAATCGGCACGGCCGCGCGAGGCGCGAGTATCGAACGGATTCGCGATACATCCGCCCAGGGTAACGGCGGAGCTGGTGTCGAGTGCCTTCGACAGCACGTACGAGGAGTTGAACTGGAAACCCTTCGAGAAGCGCTTGTTCATTTCCGTTTGGAAGGAATGGAACGCGCTCGTGAAAGCGTTGTCGAGGTTGTAGCCTTCCGGTCCGTAAACTCCCGGCACAAACGGCACGCGCGAGGGCGCGTTCGCCTCGGTCGAGAGCGGACGGCCCTGCGCGTCATTTCCCGGAATGAACGGCGCCGCGTTGAACGGGCGGTACGCGAGCAGCTTGGTCCCGGTCTTCGCGATATAGGCAACGTTCAAGGCATACTCGCGGCCGAGTTGGCGCGAGATGCTGAAGTTCCATTCCTGCGCATAGGTCGTCCGCAATCCATTGCGTCCGATCGCGCTCCACAGTCCGTTGATCGGGAAAGTGAATTGGAACGCGGCCGGATCGATGAACGCGGGCGGCGCCGTCCGCCCGATGCTTCCGAACGGATTCGAGAGCTGGCCGCCGATGAACGTTTGACGTCCGCCCACGAAGGGCGGATTCTCCTGCGCGATCGTGTCGGTATTGAACGTGTCGTAGAACAATCCGTAGGCTCCGCGCACCGACGTTTTGCCGTTCCCGAACACATCCCACGCGAATCCGAATCGTGGCGCGAAGTTGTTCTTGTCGGTGTCGACCAGCCCACGCGGCAGGTCACCCGGGAAGAGCATTCCGGCGGGCGCGCCTGGGATCTTCTTCGACCGGAGATTGGGATCGGGGATTACCGTGTTGAGCCGGTCGAGCTTGTCGACCCAGGGCGTGGGCAACTCGTATCGAAGGCCCATGTTCAGCGTCAGGCGCGGGTGGAGCTTCCAGTCATCCTGCGCATACGCGGCCGTGAACGTGTTGCCGCCGTCGTTGACGCGGACTCCGTTGGTGACGCCGAGCGTCGCATAGCCACCCAGCAGAAAGTCCGCCATCGAATCGCCGCGAGTCGCGGTGCCACCGCCCGTCCGTTGTCCGTTGAAGGCGAACACTGGAGGTCCGAGAAAGCTCTGGAAGAATCCGAGGTCCATATGTTCGAAGCCGAACTTGAAGGTGTGGCGGTTGCGAATGTAGCTCAGATTCTCCTGGAACTGATAGACGTTCGAAACGAACTTCACGGGACCGCCCGAGTTGAGATTGAAGCGGCCCGCGATCTGGAACTGCGCCGATCCGCCATCGGTGTACTGCGGCATCCCGCTGATACCGAGGTCCCCTGGCAAACGCGATACACTCGGCGTGTTCAGCGAGTACGATCGCGTATAGCCGAGCGTCACCTGGTTGAGGAGATTGGTGCCGAGCGTCCAGGTATGATTGAGGCCGGCGTTCTGGAAGCGGGGCTTCTGCGTTTGCCCGGTCCAGCCGGCAAGCGTCGAACTGTAGCCGAGCACCGGATTCGAAACCGAGTTCTGGTTCAGGTAGTAGTGCGCGAACAGGGTCTGGCGCGAATTGATGATGTAATCCGAGCGGATCATGAACAGCTCGGAGTTGCGCGGATTCGGGCCCACGGCCTGTACGAATCCGCCATCGACGAGCGGTACGAACTCGAGCAGCCGGCGCGCGGACGGATCGATGCGCGAGGTGGGAATCCGGTTGCCGGCGAAAGGTGCGTTGTTCGCCGGATCGACGAGCTGTTTCCCCGGCAGCAGGAAGGAAAAGTCTCCCCCCGCCTCCGCGCGCGTGGTGGGAAACGCATTCGTGGTGGCGGCCTGCCTGCGATCGCGAAGCAGCTCGAATGTTCCAAACACGAACGCCTTGTTGCGTTTG
Source organism: uncultured Acidobacteriota bacterium (assembly GCA_902825945.1). Classification (GTDB taxonomy): domain Bacteria; phylum Acidobacteriota; class Terriglobia; order Bryobacterales; family Bryobacteraceae; genus SYLY01. The sequence goes on along the minus strand of CADECY010000045.1, from coordinate 2,787 downwards.
ATGGGTCCGCCGGCCGCCGCTCCGAACTGATTCTGGATCAACTGCGGCCGGAAGGTTTGAAAGAAGCTGCGTGCATTGAGATTGTCGTTGCGGTGGAACTCCCACGCGGCGCCGTGGAGCTGGTTGGTGCCTTGCCGGCTGACGATCGTGATGTTGGCGCCCGGATTGCGTCCGCTCTCGGCCGAGAAGTTGCTGGTCTGGATCTTGAACTCCTGAACCGCGTCGGGCGGCGGAGCGTTGAGTCCGGTGTTGCGCGATGGATTGTTGAAGTAGGTACCGTTGAACCGGTTGTAGTTCTGATTGCCGCGCGCGCCGTTGACATTCATGCGTGGACCCGCGCGCGTGTCGCCGAGATCGGTATTGTCCGGCGCTACGACGCCGAGCACGCCCGGCAATGTCGCCGCGAGACGGAAGACGTTGCGGCCGCTCACGGGCAGGTCCATGAGCCGCTTGCCGTCGATCACGGCGGATGTTTCCGAAGAGCGCGTATCGACGAGCGCCGCGGCACCGGTCACCTCGACCGATTCGGCGACGGCGCCGACTTCGAGCGTGACATCGCTGCGGAGGTTCTGATCGACCTCGAGCACGAGTCCGGTATTGCGGACCCGCTTGAAGCCCGGCGATTCCGCGCTGAGCGTGTAGACGCCGGAGACGAGTCCGAGAATCTGATAGGCGCCCGTCGCGTCACTGGTGGTGGAGCGCGTAGCGCTGGTGCGGTCATCGGTGAGCGTGAGTTTCGCGTTGGCGACAATCGCGCCGGATGGGTCGCGTACGAAACCGCTGATGGTTCCGCGATTCTGCGCGAAGAGACCTGGCGCGAGAAATGCGCCGAGGAAAAGAATAGATGAAGTCCTGAAGCGGATCATGTGACAACTCCTTTACGGGCGCACGTGGCCGATTGCGTACTGTGCCGATTATATAAGACAGCAGCGCGGCGTACGATGAGAGCATGACGTTCAGCATGATCGCCGCGGGCCTGCTTGCCCTCGCAGTCGGATTCGGCGCCTTCGGCGCCCACGGACTGAAAGCGCGTTTCGACGCCTATTCGATGGGCATCTGGGAGAAGGCTGTGTTCTACCACTTCGTGCATTCGATCGGAATGCTCGTGGTCCCGTTGTTTGCGCGCGCGGACGTGATGAATGAGTCCGAGGCGAGCACGTTGTGCTGGCTGCTCCTCGCTGGAATCCTGCTGTTCTCGGGCAGCCTCTACGTACTCGCGCTGAGCGGCATTACGGTGCTCGGCGCCGTGACTCCGTTCGGCGGAGTCTCCTTCATCGCGGCGTGGCTACTGTTGGCGTACCGTTTGGCCCGGTAGCGCGAACACGAACAGTGTGCTGCTGGCGCGCCAGCGCGCCATGCGTCCTTTACATCCATACGCTTCGCGCGTATAGTGAAACCTGTGACGTCCGTCCGGGTTCCCATGACTGTCGTGGAGACGCCATTCTTCCTACGCAGAGCGGAGTCGATCCTCGATGAAGGTGAGCGGGCGGCGTTGGTAGCAGCCGTTGCCAAGATGCCGGAAGCCGGTGAGATCATTCCGGGGACAGGTGGCATTCGAAAGCTACGGTGGGCGATTGGAGAACGGGGCAAGAGTGGTGGAGCTCGCATCATTTATTACTTCCACAGCGAGCGGATGCCGGTCGTGTTGCTGAGCATCTACGCCAAGAACACCGAAATCGATCTCAGCCAGGCCGAGCGAAACGAGTTGGCCAAGCTGGTCCCGGAATTAGTGCGGGAGCTGATGGGAGGACGGAAATCATGACGACGAATCGAAAGGTAAAGAAGCTGACACCGGGTCAGGAGATCGCCGCCAGCCTGCGCGAAGCGATCGCCTGGGCGAAAGGTGGTGATGTACCGGTGAAGGTGACGCGGGTGGAAGTACCTTCGATCGATGTTCGGGAATTGCGACGCAAGTTGCGCCTGAGTCAGTCCGGGTTCGCCGCGCGCTTCGGGTTCACCGCGGCGTCGGTCAAGAATTGGGAGCAAGGGCGGACCACGCCTGAGGGTCCGGCACGCGTGCTATTGGCAGTCATCGACAAGCATCCCGAGGCGGTTGAAGACGCGCTCCGGCAAGCCTCCTGATCTCGAGCGCAAGGCCCTAACGCCTTGCCACCGTGGGTGGACTCGACTCTGGTGCGGTTCGGCGGAGTCTCCTTCATCGCCGCGCGGCTACTGCTGGCGTACCGTTTGGCCCGGTAGCGAACCTCGCAAAGCGCAACGAACGCTACGAGCGCTACGTTATGATTCAGCCATGGACCCGCTGACTACTATCGGGATTTCGACCGTTCTCGGCTTGGTTGACTGGGGCAAGGTGTTCAAGGGCCTCGCGAACGAGGGAGCCTCCAAGGGCTTGAAGGGGCTGCTCGGACGAATCACGCCCAGTGAGCGGGAGAAGGCTGCGAAGGCGGCTGTCGAGATGTTCGTGCGGGAGTTTCTCGCGGAACTCGAGGACAAGAGTCCGTTGTCGAGTTCGATCGAGGGCCATACGGAGGACGTGAGCCGCTTGGTGGAATCCGCCGTGCCGGAAATCGCCGGGTGGTTGCAGCCTGATACGAAAGACGTCGATCTCGAACCCGTCCGCCGGATTTGGAGCGGGCTCGGTGTGAACGAGCTGCCGGAAGATTTCGATTGGCAGATCGTCGCCAAGAACTATGGCCGTGCGATTCGGAGTTACGTGAAGCGGGACACGAATCTGCGCGAGATGCTGAACACCGCTCTGTCTGAGCAGCAGACGGAAGCGCTCGACCGGATCGCTGGTCCGGATGCCGGGTTCGACTTGAACGGCTA
>CADECY010000044.1:54709-59499 GCA_902825945.1 uncultured Acidobacteriota bacterium | reverse complement strand
TCGAACCCACGACGTCCAGCTTGGGAAGCTGGCATTCTACCACTGAATTACTCCCGCTCAGCACTATCTTCAACTACTTACCGGACACGAATGCGCTATATCCGGGTTTGCCACTCGACCAGATCGAGCACGCCGAAGCGTGCGGCTTTCGGACGACCGCTCCATCCGCTCCGCCATCAAATCAATCGTACCAAAATCTGATGACGCGAATGAGAGGCCCTCACCGAAGATCAGTAGCCGGCCTGCTTGTCTACGAGATTTTCGAGCGGCTGGCCGGTGCGGAAGCGCTCGAAGTTCTCGAGGAAAAACAGCATGGCGTTGTCGGTCCAACCCGGACTGTGGTCGGCCGAGTGCGGCGAGAGCAGCACGTTGTCGAGAGTGTAGAACGGATGGCCTTCGGGCAAAGGTTCAGTGTCGAATACGTCGAGCACGGCTCCGCGAATTCGGTTCTCGCGTAGGGCTTCGATGAGGGCGGACTCGTCGATCACGGGTCCGCGGCCGACATTGAGGATCACGGCGGAGGGCTTCAACACCGCCAGTTCCGCCGCACCGATCAGGCCGCGCGTACCCGGCGCGTTCGGTGAGCAGACGGCGGCGAAGTCCGATTCGGCGAGCATGTCGCGGATGCCTTCTGGGCCATAGACGCGATCGAGGAGAGGGTCACCCGCCGACATCTCCGGACGCCGGCGCAGCGCGAGCACGCGCATTCCGAAGGCCTTGGCAAGACGCGCGCAAGCCTGGCCGATCGTGCCATAACTCACGATGCCGAGCGTCTTCCCGTGAAGTTCTCCGACTTCCTCGATGTTCTCCCAGCGGCCTTCCGCTTTCTGACGGTTCATCAGCGGGATCTTCTTTTCGAAATAGAGCATGCCGCAGACGGCGAATTCGGCGAGCGAGCGCGAGAAGATGCCGCGGCCGTTGGTCATCGGGACGCTACTCGCCACCAGTTCGGGAAAGATCGAGTTCTCGATGCCAGCCGAAAACGAATGGACCCAGCGCACGTTCGGACACATGAGAAACAGGTCGCGAAACGGCGCAAGCGGTGACATGACATTCATCAGGACGTCCGCCGCGGGCGCCTTCGGCCGGAGCATTTCGAGATCCTGGCTCACGACGAGGTCCGTGCCCTCTGGTAATTTGTCGAGCAGGCGCAGGCAGCCATGCGTGGGTTTGGAGTAGACCAACACGGTGAGCGGTTTCATGAAAGCTCCTGGCTTGGCTTGCGCCGTCCCGTTCGAATCAGGCAAACTGGCCTTGTGGACCAACGTTGCACTTGCGGTGCGCAGCTCTATCCAGACGCACTATTCTGCCACAAGTGCGGCAAGCCGACGCGGGAGTTGATTGCTTCTGACCCAGAAGCGCCGGCCGAGCCTCCTCCGCTGCCCGCGGCCGGCCGGCTGTATGTTCCGGATCCCGCAACGCAGGTTTCGCCACCCACGGCGGCCGTTGCAATCGGATTCAGCAACCGGCAGGCGGTGCGCAGCACGATGCTGGTGGCGGCGCTTGCGTGGTTGCTGATGACGATCCCGTGGCCGATCGCGCCGTTCTTTTGGGTGCTTTGGCTGCTGGTGGCGGGCTTCGTCGCGGTATGGCTTTATCACCGGCGGACGGGCGAGAGCCCGAACGTGCGTGCTGGCGTGTGGCTCGGCTGGCTGACGGGCGTGTTCTGCTTCGTGATCACGCTGGTGTTCATGGTGACGAGCGTGGTGTCGGTAAGCGGGCAAGGCGGCATCGCCGCGATTTGGCGCCGTCAGATCCGCGAGAGTGCCGCGCCGGGGATGAACGTCGAGGAAGCGATGCGGCTGCTCGAGTCTCCGGCCGGTGTCTTCTTCGTGCTGATCTTCGTCTTGCTGGTCTTGTTCATGTTCTTCACGACACTGCCGATGATCGGCGGAGCGGTGGGCGCGAAGGTGCTCGAGAAGGAATAGGCTCGCGCTTTCGCCTCCGAGACTGCCGGCTGAGTCGAGCAGCCCGGCGGCGTTGGGCGGGAAACGTGCGGAACACGGAATTGCCCTGACCAATCGAGCAAGCGCGGTGAATCAGGCGCTCCAGAGCTGCTGATCGATTGCACCGGCTCCGCCTGATGGTGGCGTCACGTCAGCGCTTTGCCACCGGCTGGGTCCGCTCAACCGGTCTCCCCTCTTCCGCCGTTTCGTGATGCCGCCACAATTCGGCGAACTCGCCGCCCCGCTCGCGGAGATCCGCGAAGGTACCTTCCTCGACGATCCGCCCTTGCTTCATGACGTAGACCCAATCGAAGTGGCGTAGCAAATGCAGCCGGTGAAGGGCCGACACGACGGCCTTGTCCTCGAACGACCGGAACAGCTTCTCGTAGATTCGCAGCTCGGTCTTGGGGTCGACACTCGATGTCGGTTCATCGAGCAGAACCACGCCCGCGCCACGCGCGGCGAGTAGTCCTCGCGCCAGCGCCAGCCGCTGCCGCTGCCCGCCCGAAAGGTTCACGCCCTTCTCCTGGATGCTCGACTCGAGCCCCTTCGGCAACTGCGCCACCACTTCCTCGAAATGGGCCGCGCGCACCGCGTGATTCAACTCGTCTTCGCTCAGGGGCAGCCCGAGCGTGATGTTGTAGCGAATCGTGTTTTCAAAGATCTCCGGTTCCTGCGGCAGCAGAGTCGCGGCTTCGTTCAACTCGGCCCATTCGGCAATCTCACCGTCCACCCGGAGTTCGCAACCCGGCTCGGGTGCGTAGAGCCCCCGGATCAGAGCGAGCAGCGTCGTCTTTCCGCAGCCGCTCTCGCCCACGAGAGCGACGCGCTTTCCACGCTCGAGCCGCAGGGAAATGCCGTGGAGGCTTTGCGGCGCGTGTCCACCGTCATAGGTGTCGCGATGCGAGAATCGAAGCCCCGAGATCGTCAGCGCGCACCAGCCACCCGGCAACTCGTGCTGGGCTTCCGCGCGGTGATGCTCGCGGTAGGCATCGCCGATCTCGCGCGCTGCTTCGACATCGGTGTTGTAACGGACGATCTGGTTGTACTGCCAAGCCACATCGTGAAAGACGCTATTGAACTGATTGATGTAGCCGAGCAGTGTCACCAGTCCGCCGACCGCGAATACCTTTCCGGGCTCCCAGGTTTGGTAGACATAGCCAGCCGTGATGATGCTGTAGGTCGCGACCACGATCATGTCGGCGCAGAACCACTTCAGTTCGTTGATGCGCGTGTAGCCACGGAAGGGCGCCGACATGTCATCGACCCGGTCGAGCAGCGCCGCTTCCATTCGCTTTTCGAGCCGCAGTGTGATCACCGTGACGATGTTCGAAAGGCTGTCGAACAGCGTCGCCGAGATCTTGTGCTCTCGCTCGTTCAACTCCTCCTGCGTCTTGATGAGCGGTTTGTCGAAGCGAAAGATCACCCAGATCGTCACGGCGCCCAGCACGAGTTCGATCATCCCGAACAGTGGCGAGAAGTAGATCATCCCTGCCATGGAGAAGAAGAACTTCGAGAGCGCGTGGATGTACATGAATCCACCTTCGAAGAACTCACGCAACGCTTCGTAGGCCTTGCGGACGCGGTTGATGGTCGCTCCCGAGTGATGATCCTGATGCCACTTCACGGGCAGGTGAACTGTCTGGTGGAACTTCTCCTCGAGGAAATTGCGGCTGAGATTGAAGGCCAGTTGACGCTCCATCAAACGGGCTGGGCCGTGAAGGCACCACTCGAGGAACTTCAGGACGAAGTAGACACCCGCATAAATCGACGCGTCGCGGAGGACGTTCGCGGCCGCTCCACCCTGCTGGATGCGGTCGACGAGCCACCCGTAGATCACCGGATAGGCCGCGAAGACGATGTTCGCGCCGGCAAACATCGCATAGATCAGAATGTAGCGGCCGCGTTCGTGCCGGGCGTAACGCCAAGCGGTGGCGAGCAGCGATAGGTAGGGATTCGTCACCTCCTACCAGCGTACCCGCTCGGCTGGTTCAGACGCGTCCGGCTGCCTCACGAGCCGCGAGTTGCAGCGTGAATACCGTTCCAGCGCCCGGGCTGCTTTCGACGGTGAGATCTCCATTCATGAGACGAGCCAAATGGCGGCTGATCGCCAGGCCGAGACCGGTACCGCCGCGGACCCGGGTCGCGCTGTTGTCGGCCTGCGTGAAGGGCTCGAAGAGTTGAGTGAGAAACTCCGGCGTCATGCCGATGCCGGTGTCGCGGACAGCGAGATCGACCCGGCCTCCCGCGGCGCGGACGGCCGTCATGCGGATCTCGCCTCGCGACGTGAAGCGCGCAGCGTTGCCGAGCAGGTTGAGCAGGCACTGGGACAGCCGGAGGCGGTCAGCGATCACCTCCAGCGAGGAGTCATCACATTCCAGTGTGAGGTGGTTCCCGTTGTTGCGCGCCAGCGGCACGGTGACGGCAAAGACCTCCTGGAGAACCGGAAGTACGGCCACGGCCTCCATCCTCACCGACAGGCGCCCCGCCTCGATTTTCGAGTAGTCGAGGATGTCGCTGATGACGTTGAGCAGGTGCCTGCCGGCGGCGCGAATCTTGTCGAGGTCCCTGGTCATGTCCGCCAAGCCCTGCCTCTCCGCGTCTTCGCTCAGCATTTCCGAGTAACCGATGATCGCGTTGAGCGGGGTGCGGAGCTCATGACTCATCGTGGCGAGGAAGACGCCCTTGCAGCGCGCGCTCTCTTCCGCGTCTCGCCGGGCCTGCTCGAGAGCGCTGTTTTGTTCCTCGAGCCGGTTTCGCGGGAATGCCAGGCCACCCAGCCGTTCCGCGGCGTCCGCATTCGCTTGGGAGACACCTGCAGGGGTCGCGTCGACCCCTGCACCC
>CADECY010000044.1:0-54699 GCA_902825945.1 uncultured Acidobacteriota bacterium | reverse complement strand
CGTCGGAGACACTCTCGAGGGTGTCGTGGAGCCTTGCAACCTGGGCGGTGAGATCAGACGATGATGGTGGGGTAGTCGCCAAGGTGGACACCGTAGGTTGAAAGCCCCGCCGGTAGAGCGACGCAACCGCACGCGGATTCGCCGCGCGGCGCCTGACGCGCGCCCCAATCGCTGCAGCCCTCAGGAAGGCAGTGCGGACAATACTCGATCGAGCCGCCGGCGTCGCGGATCACTCCGAGGAGTTCCGCAATCGTGGGAAAACCGGGGAGAATCACGCGTCCGCAGACCTCGGGATCGAGGCATTGGACGGCATCCATTCCGAGGAAGACCCTGACCTCCGTTCCCGCCGCGGCTGAGGCTACCGCGAGCGAGAGCCCGGTCATCAGACGCTTGGGCTGATCGAGACCCGTGACGACGATTACCTGAACAGGTTTCGGATTGTTGGGAGAATCGTTCATGAGACTAGATGAAGAGACAGATCCTCGAGCGGCTGGCCTGCTCGACGAACTCCGCCGCGCCGCACTGAGTGACACCGGGAATCAGTTCATCGGGAGAGATGCCGAAGACCTCCGCCGACGTCATGCACGCGGACAGACGGATGCGTGCCAGGCCCGCTCCTTCGAGCAGTTCCGCCGGAGTGGCTATGTTCTTCTGGCGCATGAGGTGCTCGAAGATGACTGGCCCCATTCCACCGAAGTTGAATTTTCCACTCGAGAGCTGGCCGATGTCGCGTTTGAGCATCCTGGCCATGGCCTTCTCGATGACGCTCTTGCCGCGATAGCTCCTCGACTTCCGGATCGCCTGCACACCCCAGAAGGTGAAAAAGATCGTGACATCCATTTCGAGAGCCGCCGCCATGTGCGCCATCATGAGCGCCGCCATGACCCTCTCGTAGTCCCCGGAGAGAAGACAGAAACAGGCCTGATTGAGCGGCATCCGCTGGTCGAGAGCGTCCAGCCGCGACGTCAGTTGCGCCACCTCACGCTCGAGTTGCGCGACTCGGCCCGATTCCGTGGGCGCTTCGACGCTCAGCATTTCTCGACCACCGCCCGTTGAACTTGTCCCTGCGCGAACTCGATCACCCGGTGCCCGGTCTTGCGCGACCAAGCAGCCAGATCGGGCTCAAACGCCGGATCGGTGGCCTCGACCGTCAGCCGTGAGCCGGGTTCGATTCCCCGAATCGCCATCCCGATCTTGACGATGGGCATCGGGCAGCGCAGACCCTTGCAGTCGAGATGCATCTCCACGTGACCCTTATCGGCCGGGAATCGCCGAAAGATGAGGGGACCGACGAGAAATTCCTCACCGGTACTCGGCACGGTCGATCTCGGCCCGGAAGAACTCGCCCTCCAACTCGAACCTCGGAGACCCGAAGTACCATCCCGCCCGGATGCGCGATGGAATCGTATAGCCGTCAAAGGTACGCTCTTCCTCGGCCAGGACGCCGAAATCGACATACCGATACGGCCCGCCGTCCGGATTTCCCCAGCGCTGGAGCTTCACCGACGCGACCCGGCCCGTTCCATCGATCGCGAGGCCGATGTCGGTGGTCTCCCCGTACTCGGTGACTTGGACATGGGGATGAGCCGGATCGGGTTCGCTCCAGACGGCGCCCGGCAGCAACAAGACCGAGGGTAGCCAGACCGATTCGCCCGCGACCCTTCCGAATGCGGATCGCGTGACCGGCGGGCCCTTGCCCGTCACGACCGGGATGAGTCCGAGTAGCTTCCAACGCATCTCGCCCTCGCCGTCGATGATCCGATCGAATCCGGTGACCGGTAGGCCGAACATCTTCACCGACGCGGCCCAGATCATTCCGCGCCGCGAGTGGATCACTTGCTCGGCGGTGAACTTGCGCCAGGAACCGAGCTTGATTTCGCCGTGCATCTCGAGTCTCACGGCCGAGGCGAGAGGAGTGCCCGCCGCGATCGCGTGCCCCAGGTACCGGCGGGCGGCGCCGGGTAGGGGCGCCAAGCTGGCCGGGTCGAAACGTCCAGCGGATGGCTCGGCGGCGGTCCAGAGTTGTTGAATCGCAAATCCGGGGGCCACGGCCGCACCTCCGGCACGGTTTAGAGCAATTCCAAGCCCATAGAGAAGCCGTTCGCCGCGATCCCGGCGGACGCGCCCCGGCTCATGTTCCTCCGCAGGCGTGCGGCCCCTTGAAACAAGTACCAGCCTGAACGAATCCGCCTCGGCTCATCCGCGTTATTGATCGTCGCCATCGCGGGTCGCAGCAACGTGCTGTTCGGCTGACCGAACTTCGGTGAGACCGATCACAGCGGCGCCCTGGAACAAGCTAAAGCGTGTCGTCATCGAGGACGCGCCCCTTTCAAATGGAGAACATTCTATCGGCGATCACTCGGATGCCTTCGCTCCAGCCGCTCTTCGATTCTCGGGCGTCACCGGAACCTGATTCACCAGCCGGTTCGGCTTCCCCTTCTGCTTTCGCAATTCGAACGCATCATAAAGGACACCGCGCGCCGTTCGCGACTCGTAACGCAACTTGTCGCCGTCGATCCGGACCACCTGATACAACTGCGTGTCCTCCGCGGCGCGCACCATCCACGGTTCCCGGTCGAGGTTGTACATCTTCGGCCCGGAAACAGAGACCACGTAAACCGTCCCGCTCTTCCCCGCCCTTCCGCTGATCCCGCTCGTGAGGTTGGATCGCGCGTAGGTGTGGTCGTGACCGGTGAGCACGAGATCGACAGCGTGCTTGTCGAACACTGGCTGAATCGCTTCGCGCCACGGCTTGTTGTCGCGATTCGCGGCCGCCGAAAAGACAGGATGGTGGAAGGTCACCACGGTCCACCGCCGCGGATCCGACGCGAGTGTTCGATCAAGCCACGCAGCCTGTTCGGTCTGCTTGACGTTCGAGTTCAGGACCACCACGCGCACACCCTGAATGTCGTACCAGTAGCTCGATTCGGGCAATTCCGCGAGTCCGTTTTCGGGCAGTGTGAACTGCGGCCGCCAGTGCGGAGTCAGCGTTCGCGCGGCGTCCTTCGCCGGAGCATTGTATTCGTGGTTGCCGGGCGTGGGCACCGACACATGCGAGCGATTGATCCAGCCCGCGGCCTCATGCCATTCGCCCCACTCGGCGTCGCGCAGTGATCGGTTCACCAGGTCGCCCGCGTGGATGATGAAGTCCGCTTTCGGAACTTCGGTCCAAGCGTTGCGCGCAAGCCGCGACCAGAGCGCCCAAATGTCGTTCTGCGCGTCACCGACATACAAGAACGTGAGCGGAGCTGGCTTGTCGAGCATCGTGCGGAACTGGTTCCACTCGCTCCAGTTGAATCCGTCGCCCACGCGATAGACGTACTGCGCGCCGGGCGTGAGGCCGGTGAAGCGGACCGAATGGTAGTGCGCCCTGCCGAGGTCGCTCTCGAACGGCTCGGTCACGGCTTCCACCGTGCGCGCCTTCTTGACGAATCCCGGCCCGTCTTCATCGAGCGCGATCTCCGCCATTGCTTTGTCCACGGAGGTATCGGTGCGCCACGTGACGGCTTGTGTCGTGGCCGGATCTCCCGCCCACGTGAGGATCACGCGGCCGGGCATCGCCGTGGGCCGGTGCAAATCTGCTTCCGGAATCTTGACGCTCTTGCTCGCGAGAATCGCCAGCAAGGCGAACGCGGGAACGAGAATGGCACGAATCTTCACGAAGCAAGTCTACCGCAGGCGAATGAAATTTCCGTTGCATCGATACCCAGATGTCGATATACTGAGACTTCTTAGTATGCCGAAGACCGATGCACTGCAAGGCTCGCTCGACCTTCTCGTGTTGAAGATCCTCTCCCGCCGGCCGAAGCTCCACGGCTACGCGCTGATGACCGCCATCCAATCGATGTCGGATGACGTGCTTCGTGTCGAGGAAGGATCGCTCTACCCGGCTCTTCATCGCATGGAAGAAGCCGGCTGGGTGAAGGCCACCTGGATCACGCAGGACTCCGGACGCCGCGCGCGAATCTACGAGATCACCGCCGCGGGCCGCAAACAGTTGGCGGCCGCCGAGTCGCGATGGGACTCCGTGACGGCGGCCGTCAATCGCGTGTTGCGAATGGCGTAAGCGATGCCACTCTGGAGCCGGGTCTCGAACGTCTTCCGCAAGGATCGCGCGGCAAGCGAGATCGAGGAGGAGATGCGCTTCCATATCGAAGAAGCGATCGCGGCGGGGCGCGACCCGGCAGAGGCACGCCGCGCCTTCGGACCCGCGACTCGCCATCTCGACGAAAGCCGCGACATCAAGCTCGCCGCCTGGGCCGAGTCGCTCTGGGCGGATCTGGTGTTCGGAGCGCGGCAACTGGCCAAGCACCGGACCCAAACCGCGGCAGCGGTACTATCGCTCGCGCTAACCACCGGCGCATGCACGGCAGCGTTTCGGCTGATCGATGCGGCTTTGCTGCGCCCTCTTCCCGTGGCCGGCGCGGTGAATCTGTTCGTCGCCCAATACGAGTTTCAGAATCAGAACGGCCGGCCGGAAACGGGCGAGATCTTCGAATACCCTACCTTCCGCAAGATGCGCGAGGCCGCGGGAATGGACGCGACTGTCATGGCGATCTCACCCGCTTCGATCAGCTGGATCACACATCACGGCATGGCGGAACCCGAGCGCGTCAAACGCCAATACGTTTCCGGAACGATGTTCGAGGCGTTCGGGCTGCGGCCCGCGCTTGGGCGGCTGTTGACGCCCGCCGATGACAACAAGCCCGGAGCCCATCCCTACGCCGTTCTTTCGCATGAATACTGGACGCGCCGCTTTGCGCGCGATCCGGCGGTGACCGGCAAGACGTTCCGGTTCGGGGAAACGGTGCTCGAGATCATTGGCGTCGCCCCTGAGGGCTTCACTGGTACCGCGCCCGGAACCTTCACCGATATCTTCGTGCCCACTATGGTGAATACCGCCGCGATCGAAGCACGCGATTGGGGGTGGTTCCACACATGGGTCAAAGTGTCCCCCGGCGGGAATCCGGAGAGCGTTCGCGCGAAACTCGCGGCTGCATTCTCGCTCGACCGGCGCGAGCGAACGCGCGCGTGGACGGACATCTCGCAAAGCCGGATCGAGAACTACGTAAACGCGGGGTTCGTCCTGCTCCCGGCCACGGCCGGCTTCTCCGGACTGCAGAAAGACTACCGCGGCGCCATGACGATCCTCGCCGCGCTGGTGGCGTTGCTGCTCTTGATCGCCTGCGCGAACATCGCGAATCTGATGCTCGCACGGGCCACCGCGCGAGGCCGCGAAATGGCGTTACGCGTCTCGATCGGTGCGGGGCGCGGGCGTCTCATTCGAATGGTCATGGCCGAGTGCGCGCTGCTGGCCATGCTCGCTTCGGCGCTGGGCGCGCTCTTCGCGCTTTGGGCCGCCCCGTTCGTCGCGAGCATGATCAACCCGCCGGACGATCCCGTGCGGCTCGCGCTCGATTCAGGCGCGCGCGTTTTCGGCTTCATGGTTCTGCTCACGGCGGGAGCGGTGTTCGTGTTCGGCATCGCGCCGGCGTTGCGCGCATCGCCGCTTCGGCCCGCCGCCGTACTGCGCGGCGGCCATACACAGGCTCGCGGAGGACTCATGCGGGCCATGCTTGCCGGGCAAACCGCGCTTTGCATGATCGTGATCCTGTTCGCCGCGCTGTTCGTTTCGACACTCGAAAGGCTGCGCTCCGATCCTGCCGGATTCTCGGCAGAGCGATTGTTGGCGGTCGAGACCACCGCGCAAGGAGGACGCCCGGATCAGGCATGGGAGGCAGTGGAACAGCACGTCCGGCAATTGCCCGGAGTCGAATCCGCGGCGCTTTGTTCCTGGGCCCTACTGAGCGGCTCCACGTGGATTTTCGGGATGCGCCCCGATGCATCTTCGGAATGGGAGAAGAGCCCGCCCTATCTGCTCGGAGTTTCCCCAGGCTGGTTCGAGACGATGCGAATTCCGCTGCTCGGCGGGCGCGGCTTCAACGCCGGGGAGACCGCGCCGGATGTGGCGGTGGTCAACCAATCCTTCGCCAAGCGCTATTTCAACGGGGAGAATCCGGTTGGGCGGACCTTTCAGCGAAGCCGCGAAGGCAGCGCACCGGCGGTTGTCACGATCGTCGGCTGGGTGGGCGACGCGAAGTATCGAAACCTGCGCGAACCGATCCGGCCCACGGTTTACGCGCCGTTCCGGTCGATTCCCGCCAAGAACGAGAGGCCGGTGAAAGAGTGGTCGACGATCATGGTGCGCACGCGGACGGCGGAACCGATGTCGCTTGCCCCGGATCTTCGTAAAGCCATACCGGCGGCCGCGCCCGGGTTCCGCGTGGTCAATCTCACCGCGCAGCAGGAGTTCATCGATGCGCAGATGCTGCGAGAACGGATGCTCGCCACCTTGTCGCTGTTCTTCGCGGCGGTCGCGGTGACACTCGCTGGTGTGGGGCTGTACGGCGTCCTGACTTACACGGTCCGCGGACGCTGGCGTGACATCGGCATTCGCATCGCGCTCGGCGCCCGGCCGCGCCGCGTCGCCGCTGAAGTGGCCTCGCCGGTGGCGCTTCCTCTGCTCATCGGGGTCATCGCCGGAATCGCCGTGGGACTCTCGCTGGAGCGCTATCTGTCGGCGCTCCTGTTTCGTGTGAGCATTTCGGAGGCAGCAGTACTGCTTCCCGTGGCAGGAACGGTTGCCGTCATCGCTGTCTCCGCTGCGATCGCACCCATCGCACGGGCGATCCGGCTAGACCCGGTCCGCGCGCTTCGCGAAGACTGATCGTCCGGTCTTGGTACACTGGCGATCACTCATGACGTCCATCACTCGCCGAGCCCTGTGCGCCAGTATCCCCGCGATTCACCTCGCAGGCGCAGCATCCTCTCCCGTCGTCGCGGAGACATCGTACGGCAAGGTCCGTGGCACCACGACAGGCGGAGTCCACATCTTCCGCGGGATCCCTTACGGCGGACCCACCGAAGGCGCCGCCCGCTGGCTCCCGCCCTCCAAGCCCGCCCAGTGGACCGGTGTTCGCGACGGCATCGCCAACGGACCCCGCTGCGTGCAAGGTCCCGGCAATATCTTCCTCAGTCCCACGATCGGTGAATACTTCGGTGGCGGCCGTCCCGATCGTGTTGAACTCGCTCAGCAGACCGACAGCGAGAACTGCCTCGTACTGAACGTCCTCACCAACTCGCTCCGAGGCAAGCGCGCCGTAATGGTCTACATCCACGGCGGCGGATTCACCGGCGGGTCGAGCCTGCTCACCGTCTTCGCCGACCGCCATGTGCGCGAACAGGATGTCGTCCTCGTCGGCATCAATCACCGTCTCAACGTTTTCGGCTACACCTACCTCGGCGGACTCGACCCGAAGTTCGCCGCCGGCAACCCAGGCCAACTCGATCTCGTGGCCGCGCTCGAATGGGTCCGCGACAACATCGCCCGATTCGGCGGCGATCCGCGCAACGTAACGATCTTCGGCGAATCCGGAGGCGGCGCGAAGATCAACGCGTTAATGGCGATGCCCGCGGCGAAAGGCCTCTTCCACAAGGCATGCGTGCAAAGCGGATCGATGCTGAAGATCGGAGACGCCGAGTCCGGCACGAAGTCCGCGCGAGAGATGATGTCGAAGCTCGGATTGAGCAAGCCCGAAGAACTTTTGCGCG
Source organism: uncultured Acidobacteriota bacterium (assembly GCA_902825945.1). GTDB lineage: Bacteria > Acidobacteriota > Terriglobia > Bryobacterales > Bryobacteraceae > SYLY01. Next base: position 47,088 of record CADECY010000044.1, on the reverse strand, counting down.
TGCCCGCTGCGGACCTCTTCAAAGCAGCCTCCGGCCCCGGGCCCGTGGTCGATGGACGCACGATCCCGAGCCAGACATGGGATCCCACAGCGCCCGCGCTGTCCGCGGAAATCCCGATGATCATCGGCAACTGCAAGGACGAATCGTCACTCTTCTCGCTCCGCAATCCAGCGCTGTACGAACTCGATCACGCGGGGTTGCGCGCCGAACTCGTCAAAGCACGCATCCCGGAAGACAAAGTGGACGCACTGCTCGCTCTCTACCGGCGCGATCATCCGAAAGAAAGCCCGAGCGATCTCTGGTTCCGCATCTCAACCGATCGCGGAGCGCGCGTCAACGCGGTGCGCCAGGCCGATCTGAAACTCGATCCCGGCAAGGCGAACGTCTTCCTCTATTACTATCAATGGAACACGCCCTGCGTCGATGGCAAGATCCGCGCTTTCCACACGGCGGACCTGCCGCTTACGATGCGTCTCGTTCGATATCCAGAATCCGAAGCGCTATCGAAGCAGTTGAGCGGAGCGTGGGCCGCGTTCGCGAAGTCGGGCAATCCGAGCCAGAAGGGACTTGCGTGGCCTGCCTACACAACCGCGCAACGTGCCACGATGATCTTCGACGGGCAGGGGAGCGGAGCCGTGAACGATCCCGATCGCGATGAGCGGATCATGTTGACGGAGATGCCGTCAGGCAGCTTGTTGTAGCGGCTGGTCTCCTACCGCGCCTCGGGGACCGTCATACTGAAGGAACTCCCGCAACCTCGCTGCAAGTCAATGCGGGAAGCGAAGTTGGAGTGATCGCGAACAGGTGAACGCCATCGATCCTGATCGATCCAAGTCTCGACTCAGAGCTCCGATGGTGGCGATCGGGGAATGTGCGAATGTCAACGTGGGGTGAGGAAAGGTGGGATCTCGGGACGCTCGGGAGGATCCAAATGCCGATAGACCCAGCGGCAGGGGTGATCACGCCTCACGCTGGAGCGTCAAAATGTTAGTTAGGTGGTTAGCGGGGAAATTCTAACACGCGCGACGACCAAGCCCATGAAAATGGCCCGTGCGCGACTTCTGACGGCGCCACCATAGGAATTCGGAGCCGAGTCTCGATCGGCGACTCGAATCCCACCGGCGGGACTCCCCCGGTCGCGCTCTTGCCGAATCGGGTTCGCTTGCGCCACGCCTTCTCCGCAGAGCGCGGCAAGAAGGCCAACGTCCGCACGGCCGACGCCACTCGCTACCACCAGGATCGGTTTGCAGATGTCGCGCCTCGAAAGACGATGGCCTCTGCGTCTCGGCGACGGCGCGCCCGATGGCACTCGCGGCCTCTTGCGCGGATCGAGTCGCGGCGAGGATCTCGCGCACTTTCAGGTTGAGTCAAGTCGCGGCGAGCGCGGTTTGCCCACGTTGCGCGCTTTGCGGAAGATTCTCAGCCATGCTGGCCGATCCCGTAGCATACACGCAACATAGGCTCCTCGAGCCGCCCAAAACAATATCATGCTACCGTGTCATCGTGTCCTCGACCCACATCCAAGCCACTCCCGAGATCGTCTCCTACGTCCGGTCCTGCACCCACCCGGAACCGGACTACCTGCTCCGCCTCCGCCAGGAAACCGCGCTCGACGAGTGGGCTCGGATGCAGATCACACCGGAAGTGGGCGCGATTCTCGCGACCCTCGCCGCCTCCACCGGCGCCCGAAAAGCGATCGAAGTGGGCGTATTCACCGGCTATAGTTCGATCAGCGTCGCTCGCGCGATGCCCCAGGAAGGAAAACTCATCGCCTGCGACGTCAGCGAAAAGTGGACCGCAATCGCGCGGCGCTACTGGGCTGAGGCGGGCGTCGCCGACAAGATCGATCTCCGCCTCGCGCCCGCGATCGAGACACTCGACAAGCTAATCACGAGCGGCGAATCGGGCACGTTCGACTTCGCCTTCATCGACGCCGACAAGGTCAACTATTCCGCCTACTACGATCGCGTTTTCCAGCTCCTTCGTCCCGGCGGACTCATGGCTATCGACAACGTCCTCTGGTACGGCCGCGTCATCGATCCGGCGGTGAACGACGAAGACACCGTTGCCCTGCGCGAGTTCAACCGCAAGCTCGCGGCCGACACCCGGATCCATGTCTGCTTGCTCGCCGTGGGCGACGGTGTCACCGTCGCGTGTAAGAAAGCGTGAGCGCGCCCGCCGGACGCTCCTCTATAATGAGGAGTTCATGAGCGTCGACTGGTTCCCGCTGTGGCTCAGTCTGCGCGTGGCGGCGGTGTCCACCGCCTTCGCCGCGGCGATCGGGATCGCGCTTGCTTACGTACTGGCGAATCGCGACTTCAAGGGCAAAGAAGCGCTCGACGCGCTGCTTACGCTGCCCCTTGTGCTGCCGCCCACCGTGCTCGGCTACTATCTACTGGTGGTGCTCGGCCGCGATTCGTTCCCCGGCCGCGCCTACGAATGGATCTTCGGACATCCGCTCGTGTTCACCGCGCAAGCCGCCGTGGTGGCGGCGATGGTGCACTCGGCGCCGCTGCTGATCAAGTCCGCGCGGGCGGCACTGGAAAGCGTCGATCACAGCTTCGAACGCGCCGCACGCACGCTCGGCGCAAGCGAAGGCCGCATCTTCTTCCGCATCACGCTGCCGCTCGTCCTGCGGCCGCTACTCGCCGCGGTGGCGCTCGCTTTCGCACGCTCGCTCGGCGATTTCGGCGTCACGATCATGCTCGCGGGCAACATTCCCGGACGCACGCAAACGGTGGCGGTCGCGATCTATGACGCCGTCGAAGCGGGCAACGGCGAACTCGCTCGCGCTCTCGTTCTCGCGGTGAGCCTGCTCGCGCTCGCAATCCTGTGGGCCGCCAATCGCATCAGCCCCAGGCAGGCCGTCTGATGATCAAGGCCAGACTTCGTAAGCATTTTCCGCCCAGCCGCGAATCGGCCGCCTTCACGCTGGACGTGAACTTCGAAGCCGGGCCCGGCGTTTGCGTTCTGTTCGGGCCCAGCGGCTCCGGCAAGACCGTCACCCTCGACTGCATCGCCGGATTCGCCAAACCGGCCGAAGGCCGAGTGGAACTCGATGGCACCGTGCTGTTCGACGGCGCCAAGGGTGTCAACCTGCCGCCGCAGGAGCGCCGCTGCGGATACGTCTTCCAGAACTACGCGCTGTTCCCGCACATGACGCTGCGGCAGAATCTCGAATTCGCGGCCGAACGTCTGCCGCGCCTCGAGCGCCATCGCCGCGTGAGCGAAATGCTCGAACGCTTCCGCTTGACCGATGTCGCGGGCCGGCGTCCGGCGGAGCTCTCCGGCGGACAAAAGCAGCGCTGCTCGATCGCCCGTGCGCTCATCGCGCAGCCGCGAGTGATCCTGCTCGACGAACCTGCCCGCGGACTCGATCAGGCGCTGCGAATGGAACTCTATAACACGCTCCGCCAGGTGCGCCAAGCCTTTGGTACGCCCGTGGTGCTCGTCACCCACGATCTCGACGAATGTTTCGAACTCGGCGACGAGATGGTGGTCGTCCACGAAGGCGTGGTCGCCCAGCACGGAACCCCGCGGAGCGTTCTCCAGCAGCCAGCCAACCTCGAAGTGGCGCGGCTTCTCGGATTGTTCAATCTGCTGCCGGTCGAAGTGAAGGCACTCGACCCGTCGCGAAACTCGAGCCGTCTCGCTTACGGCGAGTTCGAACTCGCGGGCCCGTACCTGCCAGGGCGGCTGCTCGGCGATCGCGTCTCGCTGTATGTGCGGCCGGAGCAACTCCAGGCGATGCCGAGAGACGGCAAGCTGGCTTCGAACCAGATCGTCGCGACACTCGAGCGTGCCGCCGAACGCGCCGAGACGGTACGCCTCGAGTTCGCCGGCGGAATCGCCGTGGTGCTGCAGCGCTCGGAATACGAGCGCCACAAGCACAGCCGCGATTGGGTCATCGGCGTCCCAGAACAATACGTGAGAGTGATCTGATGGCGCTCCGTGAGTTCGACGAGTACGTGGCCGCCGCCGAAATCCTGCACGGACACATGTGCGCGGGCCAGATCCTCGGGCTTCGCCTCGCGATTCACGGTTTGACGCTGCTCGGGCTCGACGATCCGCTCGGCGCTCATCGCAAACGCCTGATCACGTTCGTCGAGATCGACCGCTGCGCCACCGACGCGATCACCGTCGTCACCGGCTGCCGCATGGGCAAGCGCGCCCTCAAGTTTCGCGACTTCGGCAAAGTGGCCGCCACGTTCCGCGATCTCGAAACAGGACGCGCGGTTCGCGTCGTCGCGCTCGAATCGTCGAAACAGCGCGCCCGCGAACTCTATCCGCACATCGAAAACAAGAACAAACAGCAGATGGCCGCCTATCGGGAACTGCCGGATCACGAACTGTTCGCTCATCAGTGGGTGAAGGTGGACGTTGCCCCGCACGACCTTCCCGGCTACAAAGGGCCGCGCGTCTCCTGCGCCCGCTGCGGCGAGGGAATCAACTTCTCGCGTGAAGTCGAACGCGGCGGTGAGACGCTTTGCCGTTCTTGCGCCGGCGAGCGCTATTATGTAGTCGAACAGCCGTGATTCGCTACTACATCACGGACCGCTCGGCCATCGGCGGTGCCGATGCCCTGATTTCCAATGTCGCCCGGCGTTTGGATGAGGGTATCGAGATGATCCAGATTCGTGAGAAGGATCTGGACACGCATGATCTAATCGAACTCGTTCGGCGCGTGATGGATCTGCCGAATCCCCACGGAGCCAAGATCCTGGTCAACTCGCGTGTCGATGTCGCCATCGCGTGCGGAGCCGATGGCGTCCACCTTCCCGCGAATTCGCTGCCGCCGGCGCGCGTGCGCGAGATCGCTCCACCCGGATTCCTGATCGGCGTCTCCGCTCACAACGGAACCGAATTGCTTCAGGCCGAGCGCGAAGGCGCGGACTTCGCGGTCTTCAGCCCCGTCTTCATGACCGCATCGAAACCCGGGGCTCAACCGCATGGGCTCGAAGCTCTCCAGCACGCCGCGGAATTGGTCAACATCCCAGTGCTCGCGCTCGGGGGTGTGACGAGACTGAACCTGAACCAGTGCCTGGAAGCCGGTGCTGCGGGAGTGGCGGGCATCAGCCTGTTTCAGTGACGCCCGCGTGATCTGATACGATCGACGTGAGGCTGTGCGCGAATCGCGCGAGAAAACCCGCATCGGCCCGGCCCGCTCCGTTCTAACGTTCCGAGCCGATGCGGTCGCCTCCCTCACGGTCGAGGGGTAGGGGCACAGACACAACAACCCGACAAGCCCACGGCTAGACCCGCGTCCATGAAAGTCCGGCCATGAGGCGATGCTTGGTCGCCGCCTGTACTACGAACGCTCTCTGGGGTGAGAAGAGCGTTCCCCTGGCGAAATCGATTCTTTACTGTGCGCCAACTCTATCCGGTGCGAAAAAATCCCCTCTGTTGCAACTGGCAACCGAGTAGGACATGCGGGGTTTTAAAACTTCTATTCCCTCGAGCACTAAAGCCTATTTCGCACTCCTGTCTACTACCCGTTGCAGCAGAGGGTTCAGGTTTCAAGAGTTGACTGTCACAATTCGCTATCCAATGTAGCAACCTGCGGGCCAATCGCGCAACAGGGTGCAAGTCTTTGATTCCGTGGGACGGCGGCAATCCGCCCGCGATCCCGCCAGGGTTGGACTGGGACACGTGGTGTGGCGCCCTGACACACACGCTCGTACTAAGGCCCCCCGCACGGCCTAAAGCCCCCCGGACGGCTCAGTACCGAAGTTCCATCGGGTACTGGAACAGGTTTTCGAGGCCCGATTGGCGTACCACGTAGTTGTCCTCGAGCCGGATCCCACCCTGCAAAGCCTTCGTGTAAACGCCTGGCTCGATCGTGATCACGTCGCCCGCCTCGAAAACATCTTGGCTCTCCGCGATGATTCTCGGGGCCTCGTGTCCGCGATGCCCGATCCCGTGGCCCGTGTGATGCCAGAAGCTTCGCTCGCTGATCTCGTGCGAATCGAGAAAGCGCTTCACTTCGACATGCACGCTCGCCGCGGAGACTCCGGGCCGGATCATGCCCTCGGCCAGCGCGATCGCCTGCCGCACCAAGGTCCACGCCTTCATCTGAGCTTCGGTGGGCTCGCTCACCGCGAACGTGCGGCAGGTGTCGCCGAAGTAGAGTGCGGGCGCCGGGAACATATCGAGAACGTAGAGATCGCCCGCGAGAATCTCCCGTGCCGTTGGCGGACCACCCTGCGTGATGCCGCGCTCGCCGCACGCGAAATCTCCACGAAACTGGATCACCGTTCCCGCCGCCCGAACCACGGCGAGATTCATGGCGTTGTAAACGTCGATCTCGGTGAGTCCGGGCGCGATCGCCAGGCGGGCAGCGTCATAGGCGATCGCGCAGTAGCGCAGCGCCGCGCGGATTTCGGCGATTTCGTCATCGTCCTTGCGTTTCCGCAAACGCAGAATCGTGCCGGTCGCGTCGCTGGTGGCGGAAAGGAACGCCGGCGAACCGAGCCCATCGGACGCCACGCGATGGTAGTTCACGCCGAGCGAATCGCGCAGCAGTCCGAGGGCATCGTGATACGGATGCGTGATCGTGCGATGCGCGCTGTAGAGTTCCAGCGGCCGGATCTCGTCCGCACACACGCCATCGCGATTCCCGGGCGTCACAAGTACGGATCGGCCGCTCGACTGCAGCGCGAACCAGACGGGCGATTCGGCGGGCGCCAGGCTCCCGGAAAAATAGTAGGCGGTGTGGCGGTCTCCGGTGACGAAAAGGTCCCAGCCCTGTTGCGCCATTGCGGCGAGCATGCGCTGCTGCCGGGCACGGCAGCCTTCGAGTGTGAGCATCGCCCTCCATTATCATTGGTGGAGAGATGACTCGCCGCGCATTCTTCGGATCGGCGGCCGCGATGGCGCAAAACGTCCGGCGGCCCAACCTGCTGCTGATCATGACCGATCAACAGTCGCACCATGCATGGTCGGGCGCTGGGAATCCGTGGCTGCGCACTCCCGCTATCGATTCTCTCGCCGCCACCGGAACCTCGTTCACCGAAAGCTATTGTGCCTATCCGGTATGCTCTCCATCACGCGGCAGCATCTTCACTGGCCGCATGCCGCACGAGACCGGCGTCCGCGTGAACGGCAAGCCGATCGCCGCGGGCATGCCCACGATCGGCGAACTCTTCAGCGCGGCTGGTTACAAGACGGTCTATGGCGGCAAGTGGCACCTGCCGAAAAGTTTCGACGGCATGACCGGTTTCGAGAAGCTGATCGGCGGCCATCATCTCGGACACGAGATGGACGCTCCGCTCGCAGCGGCGTGCTCGTCGTGGCTTCGCGACAGCGCACGCGCGAGTGAGCCGTTCCTCATGGTGGCGTCGTTCATGAATCCGCACGACATCTGCGAGTGGATCCGCCAGCATCCGGGCACTCACCGGTATGAGCGCCTCCGTGAGTTTCCGCCCGCGCCCGGCAACATGGCCGCCGACCCGAACGAGCCCGAGGCGATTCAATTTCATCGTACGGGCGGTTACGATCTCATGTCGAAAGCCGTCAGCATCGCGTCCGAATGGCGCCGCGACGACGTACGCAACTACCTGCACGGCTATTATCGCCTGATCGAAGACGTCGACAAGCAGATTGGAATCGTGCTCGACGCGCTCCGCTCCAGCGGACTCGATCGCAACACCATCGTCGCCTTCACCTCGGACCATGGCGAAGGCATGGGCGCCCACCGCTGGGTTCAGAAAGCCGCCTTCTACGAAGAGTCCGCCCATGTCCCGTTGATCGTCGCTGGACCGGGAGTCCGCCGCGGCGCGGTCCATCGCGAATCGCTGACTTCGCTCCTCGACATCCTGCCGACCCTGTGCGACTACGCCGGCGTGAAGTCCCCCGCTGACCTGCGAGGCGCGAGCCTGCGCCCCGCCTGCGAATCCGGCGCTGCGATCGAGCGCCCGTACGTCGTTTCCGAATTGCGCTATGGCGACGCCGCCCGCGAAGGCCGCATGCTGCGGTCGCGCCGTTACAAATACGTGCGCTTCAACAGCGGCGCAAGACCCGAGCAGTTGTTCGATCTCGAACTCGACCCGGGCGAGACGCACAATCTTGCGCCTATGGGCGGCCAACACCTGATCGAGCATCGCGAAATGCTGTCGAACTGGATCAGCCGGACAGCCGACGATTTCCGGCCCGCATAGCCGCGGCTACTCCCGGGCGAAGAACTCCCGTGGCAGCTCGAGCGACCAAACCTCGTTGCTCAGTGGCTTCGCGTGTCCCCCCGCCACCCACAGCCGGTCCTGATGCACGAACACCGAATGCTCGTGCCGCTCCTTCCACGTCACCTTCGATTTCAGCTGGGTCCACTCGCGCCCATTTCTCGAATACCAGACATCGCCCCGATTGGTATCCGGAATCTTCGAGTAGCCACCGAGCACCCACATCCGGTCGCGATACACCGCCGACGAAAACCAAAGCCGGGAAGACCAGCCCGCGGACGAGGTCTCTTCGGTCCAATGAACGCCGTCGGCTGAGGACCACACATCGTTGCGGGCCTCGTAGTCGGGAACGTAATTTCCCCCACCAAAAACGTAGATCCGTCCGTTCAGCACCGCCGCCTGATGATAAGCTCGCGGGAACCATCCGGCGTTCGTGGTTTCGAGCTTCCAGGTGCGGCCGTCCGCGCTCGACCACACATCGTTCTTCGCGCTCTTGTGATCCCCGAAATAGTAGTTCTCGGTGCCGCCGAGAATCCACATTCGCCCCTTGAACTCGACCAGTGCCGAGGCGATCCGCGGTGACCAGCCCGCATTCGCCGCCTCCTGCCTCCACTCCTTGCCATCCACCGACGACCACACCGCCGCGCTCGCCGAGTGTCCTGGCAACCTGCCGTTGTACCAGCCACCCATCATCCACATCCGGCCGCCGAACGCGATCGACATCGAGAGGTCGCTATGGAGCCAAGGCGCGGAGCCGCTCACCAGATCCCATTTCTTGCCATCCGCCGAACTCCACACATCCCGCGGCGGCGCTTCATAGGAATTGAACCATCCGCCGAAGATCCACATCCGGCCGCCGAATACCACTTCGCCCTGCGAATCGCGCTGGCGCCAGGCTGCTTCCCCGGCCTTCACCCAATCCGGACCCTCGCGTTCCGCGGCGGCGATCGCCGACAACGCATACAGAACAAGAACGGCACTTCTCATGCGGATCTCCATGATACTCGCACGGGGACGGTGCCTGCGAGTCACTGCTGGGACCGCGTGCCGGATCGCCAGGCCCTGCTCGGGGCGATCGGAGCGTCTCCCAGGAGGAGTCCGCAGTCCACGGCATTCCGGCTCGTACTCCGGACCCGCGCCCGATCCCGCTCCGCTATCATGACCTGATGGCCGTTGAGCCCGGTTCGCGCCTCGGACCCTACTTGGTGCTCTCCCTCCTTGGCCGGGGAGGAATGGGCGCCGTGTACAAGGCGCTCGACACACGGCTGAATCGAGAGGTGGCCATCAAGATCGTTGCCACGGAGCCCGGAGAATCGTCCAGCCGTCTACGCCGCGAAGCCCGCGCCATCTCCAAGCTCGATCACCCGAACATCGTCAAGGTCTTCGACATCGCCCGCGAGGGCGACAGTGAGTTCATCGTGATGGAGTTGATCGACGGGCGCCCGCTGCAGGCTATGATCGCCGAGGGCCCAATCGGATCGGAGCAGTGCCGTGCCTTCGCCTCACGGATCGCCGTGGCGCTTTCCTGCGCCCATGAGGCGGGCGTGGTGCATCGCGACCTCAAGCCCGGCAACATCATGATCACCGCCGCCGGGATTCCGAAACTGCTCGACTTCGGGATTGCCAAGATCGATCGATCACGCCTGCCCGACGTCACGACTTCCTCCGATACCTATACCGGCACGCTTATGGGGACCGCCGCCTACATGTCGCCCGAACAACTTCGCGGGGCGGAAGTCGATGGCCGCTCCGACATCTTCTCGCTCGGCGTCGTGCTGTACGAGATGCTCGCTGGCGGGCGGCGGCCGTTCACCGGACAGACGCACGCGGAACTCACCGCGGGCATCCTCTATCGCGATCCCGAGCCGTTGCGTGGCGTGCCGCGCTCGCTCGAGCGCGCCGTTCTGCGCTGCCTCCGCAAGGATCCTGAACTGCGCTTCAATTCCGCGGCAGTGCTCGCCCAGGCGCTCGACGAAAGCGCGAATGCATCCGCCCTCGCGGAGTCGAGACGGGAACCCGCGATCGCAGTGCTTCCCTTCGCCAACGCCAGCGCGAAACCGGAGAACGACTACTTCAGCGACGGTCTGGCCGAGGAGATCATCCTCGCGCTTCAGCGAGTACCGGGCGTGCGTGTCATCGCGCGATCCTCGTCGTTCCAACTCCGCCCCGGAGAGGACACCGCCACCGAGGCGGGCACGCGGCTCGGAGCTGACTACGTTGTCGATGGCTCGGTTCGCTGGAGCGGGTCACTGGTGCGCGTCAGTGCCGAGATGATTCCGGCCGCTGGCGAATTCCCGATCTGGTCGGACCGCTGGGAGGCCGAACTGACGGACGCCTTCACGATTCAGGACCAGATCGCGGCGGCCATCGCCGCCAAGCTGCGCGGCGGCGGAATGATCGCGGGCACCCTGGGGCAGTCGCGGCGCCACAGCGCCAATCCGGAAGCTTACGCGGCCTACCTGCGCGCAAGGCACATCGGCGCGCAATTATCGCCAGCCGGAATCGCTCGTGCCCAGGAGTATCTGGCCGCCGCGATGGATCTCGATCCTGGATACGCGCTCGCCTACACAGGTTCAGCATACCTGACGTTCTATGGAATCCTGCTTGGCGAACTCGCGCCGCTCGAACATGTCGATCGTGCCTCGGACCTCGTCCGTAAGGCTCTCTCGATCGATCCGGATCTCGCCGAAGCCCATGCGATCGAGGGTGTCCTCGCCGGAGTGTTCCGCTACGATTGGGCGGGCTCGGAGCGTCACTTCCACTTGGCCTTCGATCAGGACGACGGCAGCGCGGAGTTGCATTACCTGTTCGGACGCTGGCACTTGTGGCCGCGCCAGCGCTGGGACCGCGCCGCGCACCATCTCGAAATCTCGAGCCAACTCGACCCGCTTTCACCTCTCCCGCACTTCGCGTTGGCTGAAACTTTCTACTGCCAGAGCCGCTGGCCCGAGGCAATGGCGCGCATCGAGGCCGCGCTCGAACTCGCGCCCGGATTCTGGATGCCGCTGATGCTCGGCGGACAGGTGATGCTCGCTCAGCAGCGGTTCGTGGAGGCACGGCATTGGTTCCGGCGCATGTCCGACTTGATTCCCGGACATGCCTGGACCTCGGTCATGGAGATCGCTACGCTGGCGGCCGAGGGCCGTCTGGGCGCGGCCCGCTCGGCCGCCAATCAATTGCTGCGCCAGCCAGTTCCAGCGCGGCCTGGCGACTGGGCCGGGATCCACCTCGATTTGGGCGACGTGGACGCGGCGCTGTTCGATCTGGAACAATGCATCGAGGAGAAGGATTGGCTCGTGTTCTGGATGCTTGCCGCGGGGCCTCGCCGCCGGCAATTCGCGAACCGGGTTCAACTGCGTGAAATCGCCTCGAAACTCAACCTTGACAGCGGTCCAGCGGGTGGCTGAGCCGCCCTGCCGGAGTCAAATCCGGGCCCCCGTCCGGTTGCCAGTTGCGCTACACTCCCCTTCACCGCTAGACTCAAATACTTTGTGAGGCTTTTTTGGGAGGACCAATGTCCGTTGAGCAAAAGGTAAAGCAGATCATCGTCGAACAACTCGGGGTGGACGAAGCGCAGGTGGACGACACCGCGTCGTTCGTGGACGACCTCGGCGCCGACTCGCTCGACATCGTCGAGCTGGTGATGGCGTTCGAGGAAGCCTTCGATCTCGACATCCCCGACGAGGACGCCGAAAAGATCGCCGCCGTGAAAGACGCGGTGGACTACATCAAGAACAAGACCGGCAAGCAGTAGCCCCGCCGGCCTCGTTACCACACAGGCGCGGCCTGCGCACTTCAGCTTGCCGCGCGATTCCAACACGGAGAATCGGATTGCCACGTAGAGTAGTTGTCACGGGGATAGGCTTGGTGTCCCCCGTCGGCATCGGTACTGAAGAAACCTGGGCGGCGTGTAAGGCCGGCATTTGCGGCATTGATACGATCACCCAGTTCGATCCCGCCGGCTTCAGTTGTCAGATCGCCGGCGAGGTGAAGGGGTTCGACCCCTTTCAATGGATCGAGAAGAAGGAAGTCAAGAAGATGGGGCGGTTCATCCAATTAGGGATCGCGGCCGCCGACTTCGCCGTTCTCCGGTCCGGCCTGAAGGTCACGCCCGAGATCGAGGAACGCGTGGGCGTATACGTTGGATCCGGCATCGGCGGGTTCGAGGTGATCGAACGTGAACACCGCACCTACCTTGAAAAGGGACCGAGCCGCATCTCCCCCTTCTTCATTCCGGGCACGATCATCAATCTGTGCTCGGGTCACGTTTCGATCCGGTTCAAGGCCAAGGGGCCGAACTCGGCGACGGCAACCGCCTGCACCACGTCGACACACGCGATCGGAGACTCGTTCAAGATCATCCAGCGCGACGACGCCGACGTCATGATCTGCGGCGGCGCCGAGGCGGCCATCACTCCGATGAGCATCGGAGGATTCGCCGCCATGCGTGCCCTTTCGCACAACAACACCGATCCGTATCACGCCTGCCGCCCGTGGGACGCGGTCCGCGACGGATTCGTCGTTGGCGAAGGCGCGGGTGTCCTGGTGCTCGAGGAACTCGAATTCGCGAAGCGCCGCGGAGCTCCCATCATCGCCGAGGTCATCGGCTATGGAATGACCGGAGACGCCTATCACATCACCTCCGGAGCCGAGGACGGCGAAGGCATCGTCCGCGTCATGCGCAACGCGATCAAGGACGCCAAGATCCGGCCCGATCAAGTCGACTACATCAACGCACATGCGACCTCGACTGAAGTGGGCGACCGCCTGGAGTCGATGGCGATTGAGAAGTGCTTCGGCGATCACTCCCGCAAAGTCGCGGTCAGTTCCACCAAGTCCATGACCGGCCACCTCCTCGGTGGCGCCGGCGGACTCGAAGCCGGTATCACGCTCATGGCGATGCGCGATCAGATCGCGCCGCCCACGATCAACTTCTCGACTCCCGGCCCGGACTGCAACCTCGACTACATCCCCAACACCGCCCGCCCGATGCGAATCGACTACGCCCTGTCGAACTCGTTCGGTTTCGGCGGAACCAATGGCAGCTTGATTTTCACCCGATACCAGGAGTGATCCATGAAAATTCTCGTGGCGATCAAGCAGGTGCCCTCACGCGATTCCTCCCTGCGTGTCAATGACGCGGGGGCGTGGATCGACGAGCCGGACGCCTCCGAGATCAACGAACCCGACGCCTACGCGCTCGAGGAAGCACTGCAGTTGAAAGAGAAGCTGGGCGGCGAAGTGATCGCCCTCTGCGCGGGGCCGGAGGCGGCTTCGCAAACGATCCGCGAAGCCCTCGCAAAGGGCGCCGACCGCGCGATTCACGTCGAAGAGGACAACCTCCACGAGATGGACGTTCTCTCGGTTGCTCGTGTGCTTGCCGGGGCCGCCGCGCAGGAGAAGCCTGACCTGATCCTCACCGGGTTACAGTCGGACGATCTCGGTTACGGACAGACCGGAGTCGTCATGGCCGAACTCCTCGGCCTGCCCCACGCGACCATCATCATGCAGGTGGAAAAAACCGATGGCGGAATCCGCGTGAAGCGTGAACTCGAGGATGGCTGGTTCCAGCATGTCGATCTTCCGCTGCCCGCGGTGCTCACCATTCAGTCGGGAATCAACAAGCTCCGCTACGCCACGCTAATGGGCATCAAGAAAGCGAAGACCAAGGAAGTGCGCAAGGCGGCTGCGGGGGACTTCGGTGTCGCGGCGGGCGGAGGCGTCAAACTCGAGCGTGTCTACATGCCGCAACGCTCCAAGCAGACTCGCTTGCTCGAGGGTTCCGCGGCCGAGCAGGCCGCCCAATTGGTGGAGATCCTGAAGCACGAGGTGCGCGCACTATGAAAGTCCTCGTCGTAACGGAACAGACTCGCGGCCAGTGGCACAAGATGTCCTGGGAGACTCTCGCGGCTGGACAGCAAACAGGCGGATCGGTGTCCGCCGCGGTGATCGGATCCGGCACGGGCGCCCTCGCCGCGGAATTGGCCACGCACAAGCTCGACGCCGTCTATCAGGTGGATCATGCCGCGCTCGCCGATTACACCGCGGATGGTTTCACCTCCGCGATCGCCGCGCTGGTGGAGAAGACAAACCCGAGCCTCGTACTGTTTCCTCACACCTATCAGGTGCGCGACTTCGCGCCGAAGCTCGCCACGCGCCTCGGCCGCGTCATGGTGAGCGACGTGGTGCGCATGCGCGCCGATGGAGCGGAGATTGTCGTCACCCGGCAACTCTTCCAGGGCAAACTCAACGCAGACTATCGCGTCTCCGCGGAAGGCCCGAACTTCGTATCGCTCCAGGCGGGTGCCTACCGCGCTGACCAAGTGGAGGCGGGCTCGGCGCCGGTCGAGGTCTTCACGCCCACGCTCGATGCATCCGTGATCCGGGCGAGGCCGCAGCCGCCTTTCCGTGAGTCCGCCCGCGCTGTCGATCTCGGCGCCGCCGAGCTGATCGTGTCGGTGGGCCGGGGCATCAAGGAGAAGGAGAACATCGGCCTCGTCGAGGAACTAGCCGCCGCGATGGGCGCCGAACTCGCCGCATCCCGGCCGATCTGCGACAGCGGCTGGTTGCCGATGGAGCGGCAGGTGGGAAGCTCGGGCCAGACCGTGTCGCCGAAGGTGTATCTCGCGGTCGGTATCTCGGGCGCCATTCAGCATCAGGTCGGCATGAAAGGATCGAAGTGCATCGTGGCGATCAACAAGGACGCCAATGCACCGATCTTCGAAGTAGCCGATTACGGAATCGTGGGCGACCTGTTCGAAGTCGTGCCCGCGCTCACCGAAGCCGTCAAAAAAGCGAAGGGATGATCTCGCTTCCCGGACTCGCCTGGACACTGATTCTCTTTCTGCCGGCTCCGCACGGGCTCTGGGTCGCGGCCGATTCGCGCTTCGACGGCGGTGATGCCGCCCGCAAAGACGAGGCCCGCAAGATCTTTCTCTGCGGTAAGCGCGCCATTTGCGCGATCTCGGGTGCGCTGATCCTGAACGCGAAGACTCAGGACGCGGCAGGTACCGTGCGCGAAGGCTCGTTCGCACTCGCCGGGATGGTCGAGAAACTGTCTGGGGAGCTGCCAGAGGCAAGTGCCGATGAGCAGATCGCTTGGCTCTCCAGGCAGATCCACGCGGGCCTCGAACTCTTCTGGAAGGAGCACATCGCCGGACGCCCGCTCGGCCAGCCCATGTCGGCCTCTCTCGGCGCTCCAAGTGTCTGCACCGTGCTGTTCGTCAAACGCGAGGCAACAGGCGAAGCCGCGCTTGCTCAGGTCCAGTTTCCGTTCCGCGAGATCCGCACACCCGACGGATGGCTGCATGAACTGCAGGCGCCGGTAGTGCGTCCCGCCGATCCGCAACGGCCCCTGGCGCAGGGCGCGACCACTTGTCCGAGAATCGATCCCACCGAGCCGCCGCTCGTTGACACGCGCGAACAAACGGCCGCTACGCTGAAGCAACTCTTCGCGCGCGCCGGAGAGGGCGGCTATTGCGAATCGGTGATCGGTGGTCCGGCCGATATCGCGGTGATCGATGCGCAGGGCGCCGCCTGGATCGAGAGGAAAGCTCCGCCCGCCGCACCGAAGTAGGGAGAGCCAGACGCGCCACGTTGCCGGCGGATGTCTGTTCAGCGAGTCGATTCGTCGAACAGATCCTCGGGCCGGTTCGCGGACAGAAGCCGATCGCCCATCGAAAGCTGATCCTCGCTGGCCGCCGCGACGCGCTCCCGGATCGAATCGGGGAGGGGGCCGAAGCGGTTCGTCAGCGACCTCAATAGCAGCTTCCGCTCGCCTTCTTGGTTCGCCTTCCTGTCGGCCTTTTCTTCGCCGGCTAGAAACAGTGACGCATCGCAATTGCCCGTCCACGGGCGATTTGATCTACGGCTTTGCGCGCTCCAGCCACTCGGCGTAGGTGGTGATTGCCTCCGCGGTGGAGGCAATCTGCATCTCGGCCTCCGGCCACAGCCTCTGTTCGATGGCTTCGCGGATGCCCGGCAGAGTCTTGACTCCGTAACCGGTATAGAAGCCCGGGGCATGCAGCACATGGCGGAACCAAGGCCGCCGCGGCAGTCCTTCACCGCGTAGAAACTTCTGCTCGGCCACGCGGAGCGCCTCTTCCCACGCATTGCGCTTTTCCACCGGGAGCGTCGCAGGGTCGGTCTTGGCAACTTCCGCCGTGGCGCGTTCGAGCTTCCCCACCGCGTTCTGTAACGGAGCGAAGTTCAAAAACGGCACTTCAGCCTCGGCTTGCGGGACGACGAAAGTCTTGCGCGGATCGGCGGCCAGCTTGAACGCCCCGCCGCGGATCAGTTCATTGCGGCGCGCGGTTTCGGTCCGCATGTCATCGGCGAGCTTGATCACCTCGTTGGTCCAGGCGCGAATGGAGCGCGCCGTTGAAGCAGTCTGGAAAGGCAACCATTCGGCGTTCGCTAAGCGTAGGGTAAGCCGGCCGCCAAGCTGGGTAGTGGCCATCACGTACTGGAAATCCGGATCGATGAAGCGCACGAAGTGATCGTAGGAATCGTAGTTGGAATGGTACGACCCGCCCCCGCCCTCGCCGCTGAATCCGATGTTCAGGCTCGGGATACCCAGATGATGCTGGAACACCGTATAGTCAGAGCCGGAACCGAGCGGCGCGATGTGGAAGTCCCCGCCGCGTCCGGCCACTTTGCGGGAAGCCATCAGCCGTTCGAGCACCGGCACGCGGGTTTGCGGATCCGTCAGATCGCGGCCTGCCTGCGTCGAAAGCAATTCGAGCGACGAACTGCCGTCGACCCGTAGAAACCCGCGCCCGGTGCCGTCGGAGTTGATGTATGCGACGGCGTGGCGCTGCAGTTCCGCGGCGTGGTGCTCGGCCCATTCGGTGGACCCGAGCAGCGCGGGCTCCTCGCCATCCCATGCCAGGAAAACGAGCGTTCGCGCCGGTCGCCACCCAGACTTCGCGAGTTCGGCGATGCCGCGCGCCTCCTCCATGAGAGCCACCATGCCCGATAACGGATCGGCCGCCCCGAAATTCCACCCGTCGTGATGATTGCCTCGCAGCACCCACTGATCCGGTTTCACGGCGCCGGTCATGCGCGCCACGACGTTGTAGGCCGGGGCGAGGCGCCAGTCGAATTCGAGCTTCAGATGCACCTTCGCTGGGCCGGGTCCGACGTGGTAGGTCAAGGGAAGTGCGCCGCGCCAGTCCGTGGGCGCGACCGGTCCGGTGAGCGCGCGCAGCATCGGCTCGGCATCACCATAGGAAATCGGCATGACCGGAATTTTGGTGACCGTGGGCGCCTGCTTCGGATCGGGCGTACGTTTTGGATCGGTGGCGGCTTTGAACGGAGTCAGCGGATCGCCGGGATAGACCGGCATGTCCATTACACTCCCCCGTTGGGCGCCCTGCGGCGGCCGGTAGGCACCCTTGGGATAAACATCGCCCTGAAAGTAGCCGTCATCGCGCGGGTCGGAATAGATGAGGCAACCGATGGCTCCGTTTTCGGCGGCGACCTTGGGCTTGATGCCGCGCCAGGAGGCTCCGTAGCGGGCGAGCACAATCTTGCCGCGCACGTCGATTCCCATCTCCCTGAGCTTGCGGTAGTCCTCGGGCAAGCCGTAGTTGACGTACACCAATTCGCCAGTTACGTCGCCGCCGGTCGAGTAGGCGTGATAGACGGGCAGGTTCCCGTCCTTGATGCCGCTGGTCTCGTCGCCTTCGACCGCACTCTCTTCGATGCGGGCCGTGAAGCGGGTGGGCGCCACCATTTCGAGCAGGCGGGTCTTGGGGGTCGGGAACAGGGGATAGAATGTCTCGATCTTTGTTTCGTATCCCCAGCTTTCAAACTGTTTAGCTATGAACTCGGCGGTGGCTTTGCTCGCAGGTGAGCCCACGTGATGCGGCTTGGCCGACATGTGCTTCACCCACTGCTGCAGGTTCTGGCGATTGAGTGCCTTGTCGAACCGAGATTCCAGATCGAGTTGCTGCTTGGCGGACTCGGGTCGGAATCCGGCAATGGATGGGACCGGCGCTTGCGCCCGCGCCAGAGCGATGCAGAGCAGAAGGATGGCGGCTTTCATCGCCACTGATTGTCCCATGATTCGCTGGGTCTGGTTCAAGAACCATGTGGAATCAAGATGATCCACCTTGTCTTCGACTTGTACTGGCCCGGATCGGCCGGATCCGCCATCGGATGCTTCCGTGTCCTGCACTTCCGGCCGGTCGAAGGTTCAAGCCACAGCAACGGCCGCGCTTCACCTCGGCAAAACCGCGATCACGAAAGAGCGCCGCGCAGTCCGGTGGCGCACTCCCGCGCGGTCAACTCCGCAACTTCCCAGCCACCGCTGCAGCCAAGTCGTGTGCTGCATTGCTGGCTCGGCCGGTGGTGACTCGCTCCAATTCCCTCATGCTCCTCCACTTCCCGATAGTGGCGGAACCTCGGTCACGACCATGCCCGCCTCCGGCCTCAGCGCGAGAGTCACCGGGTCTTGCGGCCCGCCGAGAATTCGGATCCGGCGGGAATGCGCAGGGGAGTCACCGTGGCGAACGCCGTCGAAGTACTTGTTCTTCCGGACGGGGCCACGGCAGCCGTCGAAATAGAAAGAGAGCACGAATCCAACCCGTCCACTTCGCTGCTGCCAGGGCCGTATGCGCCCCATGAAGCGGTCGCAACTGGCGTTTATCGGGAGCGATCCGTTCGGGGAGAACGTAGTGTCAATCGCTTGAAGCAGTTGGGCTCGTTCAGGATAGCGAAATTCAACTCCCCATTCCAGTTAGACTTGGATAGGTATGAGAGTTTTCACCCTCGGTTTGGCAAAAACGTCCACACCTCTGACTCTCACCTCGCTCTACCGTCCTCCATCCAGCGCCACTGTCCCCGGCCTCGTCCACGCGGAATGCCTTACACCCATGCTGCTCGGGTCAGCGATCCTATCGCCGGAACGCATGCAGCTTCGACGACTCGTCATGTTCGCGGCATGGGAAAGCGAAGACGCCATCGACGAGTTCATGACCAAATCCAGGCTTGGCCAATCGATCGCCGCTGGATGGCACCTTCGAATGACCTTCCTTCGCCGATGGGGATCCGTCCGCGAATTCGCCTCTCTCCCCGAGTCCATCGGAGAATCTGACCCGCGGTCCCCCGTAGCCGCCTTCACCCTGGCACGGATGAGGTTCCGAGAAATCCCCCGTTTCGTCCGGTGGGGCAGACCGGTCGAAGCCCTCGTGCGAGACAACCCCGAAGCATCTTTTTCTCTAGCCGCTATCCGGTACCCAACGACCGTCGCTACGTTCTCCATCTGGAACTCTCAGCAGGCGATGATTGACATGGTAAGAGGCCGGAGCGGGGTTGCTCGGCCCGAACGCCATTTCGCAGCCATGAAGGAGCGGGAACGCCGTGATTTTCACAACGAATTCACCACCCTCCGCTTTCGCCCCGTCGCTGAATTTGGGACGTGGGAGGGTCGAACCAAGCTCTTGCCCAAGGAAGCGGGCGAATGAGCAAATCGATCTACGCGACAGTCTTGGGTGAGGATTTCCATCGGCTTCATCCCAAAATCCAAGAGCGTTTCGGGTTCGACAGCAAATCTCGTAAGCGAGCCATTGGCCGCGGCATTATGGATAATGTATGGCACGGTAAGTTCTTCACGATCCCCTTTCTGATGGTCGGCACGTGGCGCAACATCATGTTCCCGGAGAGAGGTGAGAACGTCCCGTTTACAATCGAAAACTGGGCTTACGTCGACACTCTCGGGCGCGAAACGGTAACCGAACTCCGCACCTTCCAACTGGGGCGGGAGCGCCGATTCGACGCCTACATGGTGAGAGATCCTGTTCGCAACCAAGTCGTCGACTACATGGGCACTCACCAGCATTTGGCCGTCGATCTCCGCCTTAGTGTTACCGGCGATGGCGGTCTTCGCATCGAATCTGGCGAACAGCGGTTTTATGAGGGCCGCATCGCTTTCAAGTTCCCCATGTGCTTCTCCGGGAAGGCTTATGTCCATGTCTGGTTCGATGAGGTGATCGGTAGATATCGAATCGAATGCGAAGTCAGAAATGAGTCCTGGGGACCGCTGTTTGGCTTTGCCGGGGCATTTGATGTCGAGTGGGAGGAGGTCGACCCGGCCAACATTCCGAAATCGATCATGCCAAAGCGCGAGGAATCCCGGAGGTAGTCTGCTCATGAGACCGGTGGCAAGGAAAGCAAAAAGCTGCCCTGAAAGCGCGCGGCCGGGTTTCTCGGCGGGGCGCCAGGCTCGTGCACGAAAGCGAGCGGCTGCCGTTTTGGCGTTTTTATGGCGTCATCAGCGCTTCGCTCGACGTTTGGAACGCCTCGTCGCGGTTGTGGTGACAGCCCGGCATGTCCGCTTGTGGCAGGATTCCGCCCTGCTTTACGTGCTGTTTTGCGAACTGTGCCGTTCTTGCGAGAATTACCGCAAATCCCCGGCTCTGATAGAATCGCAGTTGGCCGCGTGCAGGACGCGTCCCGTCCGCGGAAAGGGCCGCGCCCACCTGCTCCTTGGAGGTTTCACTGTCGTAGGTTGACCCTCTTTCGCCTGAAATGCGGACCAGGCATACGAAGGAGACAGTCTTGAACCTGGAACAACAGAAGAAGCAGGCCCGCGAGTTATTGCGGGCGCTCCGGTCGGGAAACGCCGATGCGCTCTCTCGTCTGCGCCGCCATCATGCACGCTGGGCGGCGTCAGACGAGCGCGAAGTGGGCCTGCAGGTGTCCCTGCACGACGCGCAATTTACCATCGCTCGTGAACAGGGATTTGCCAGTTGGCCCAAACTGAAGGCCCACGCCGATCCGTCTTCACGCTTGGGCCACACTCGATTGTTCGAAGCGGACCTGGGTTGGATTACGGACCGTGTTCATGGTCTGCTGCGCACCCGGCATTCGGCCGGACCCGCTGCGTTCGAGCAAATTCGAGAGTGGCATCCGCGTTTTTCTGATTGGAGCGATGAGGAAATCCGGCAGGCGTCCTTCTCCGAAGAAGATGCCCGATTGGTCTACGCCAGGGAACACGGTTTCGACACCTGGGGCGAACTGACGGCCCGCGTGAAAGCCCTCGCGTCGAATTCCTCCGCCGCGGCCGCGGAGCCTTTCATGAGCGCGTTCGCGGCACTGCGATCAGGCGATGTTGGCCGCTTTGATACGTTACTGCGCATGAATCCCCGCTTGGCCAGCGAGCGAGGCACCAATGGCAACACTCTGCTCAATCTCGCTGTCAGTTTCGCCAGCAAACAAGAGTCGAAAGGCGGCATTTCTTTCATCGATGCACTGCTGGCGGCGGGCTCCGACGTCAACCAGGGCAACAATCGCGGCTGGACCCCGCTCCACCAGGCGGCGTACGCCAACCGTTGTGAGATCGCCGCCCTTCTGATCGAAAAAGGCGCGGCCCTGGACGTGGAAGCACACGGCGCGGGCGGCACACCACTGGCCGCCGCGCTGTTCTGGGGGAATCGCGAAGTGGCCGGCTTGCTCGGCCGCTATGTAGCCGCTCCGAACAACCTTCGCACTGCTGCCGGGCTCGGCCTCCCGGAGTTGGTGGATGCGTGTTTCCGGCCGGATGGCACGCTGACTGAAGAAGCCTGTGCGGCGCGGGGCTTCTATCGTCCGCACAGTGGTTTCCCCGAATGGAAGCCCTCGACGGATCCGCAGGAGGTGCTGGACGAGGCGCTCGTGTGGGCGTGTAAGAGCAACCGCCTGCAGGTGCTGGAACGGCTTGTAAAAGCCGGAGCGCGCCTCAACGCCGATCCCTATCGAGGCACGCCTCTCATCTGGGCGTCCGTCTGCAACCGCCCTGAAACCGTCGCGTGGCTGCTGGATCACGGGGCGGAGATCAACCAGAAGGCAACTTTCGGCGGGTTGACCCACGGCCAAGGAATCACTGCTCTTCACCTGGCGGCTCAGTATGGGCACTTGACGGTGGTCAGACTCCTGGCCGGCCGCGGCGCGGACCGTTCCATCAAAGACGATCTCTATCGATCGACGGCTGAAAGTGCCGCGAACCACTTCGGCCAAAGTGAAGTTCGAGAGTATCTGAACGGGCTTCGGACATAGCCTCGTCGCTACGAACTACCCGGCCGAATCAACTCGCCTGGAAAAAGGCCGCCCAGCCGCCCGACGGCACCTCGGCCGCGAGCCGCTGGCTTCCTCTTCACGCCGCCTCGCTGACCGCCCCTGCTACATTGGTATTTGATGGATGGAGCCTTCGTCGTCGACAAACCGGCCGGCTGGACCAGTCACGACGTCGTGAACAAGATGCGCCGGATTGCCAATACCCGCCGCGTCGGACACCTCGGAACGCTCGATCCGATGGCAACCGGAGTCCTGCCTCTGGTCGTGGGCAAAGCCACGCGGTTGTCGCAGTTCTACGCGAAGAGCGACAAGGTCTACGACGCCACCATCCGGTTCGGACACTCGACGAACACCTACGACGCCGAAGGGGAAGCCACCAGCGAGGACAAGCCGTTCACCATCACTCGCGAAGAGCTCGACCGGATGCTCGACGCCTTTCGGGGGACGATCCAGCAGACTCCACCCGCGGTGTCGGCCAAGAAGATCCACGGCCGGCCCGCCTACGAACTCGTTCGCAAGAAAATCGATGTGGTGCTCGAGCCCGTCGAGGTGACCATCCATTCGGCTGAGATCCTCGAATGCGAGGGCAACACCGCGCGGCTGAAGGTCCACTGCTCGGCCGGAACCTACCTCCGATCCATCGCGCACGATCTCGGTCAGGTGGCCGGAGTGGGCGCCTATCTCGACAAACTGATCCGCCTGGCATCGGGCTCGTTCACGCTTGAACAGGCGTTCAAGCTCGAGCGGCTGAGCGAGTTGTCGCTCGCCGCGCGGCTCGACGAAGCGATGATCCCCGCGGCGAAGATGCTACCCGAGTTTCCGGCGGAGACGGTCGACGAGGTGACTGCCGCGCACATCCGAAACGGACGCGACTTTCGCGTCTCGCCTTTTCGCGTCCCGAAGGATACCAAGACCGTCAAAGCCATCACGCCACATGGGGATCTGCTTGCCATTGGTGAGATCGTGCTGCCCGGTTTGTACCATCCCACGCTCGTCTTGACTGGCGATTAATCGGTTTTAATCTGGCATTCAGGCAATCTTCACGCGCTTCGGACTAGACTGAAGAAGTATGCCTCTGGCGGCGCACGTTCTTGGTGTCTTTGTGGCCCTGGGCCTGGGCTTCAGTGTGCCCGCCGAACCGCAAGAGCAGGGCCAGCAAGAAGCTACCGAGTATCAGTTCTGGTCGGGCACGATCACCGAAGTGACCGATTCGAGCGTGACCGTCCGGCGATCGAGCAACAACTCGGAAGACCGCAAGTTCTCGATCAACGGCGATACCAAGGTGGAAGGCAAGCTTCAAGCGGAAGCCCGCGTGACAGTGGCCTACCTCGAAACGGACGCCGGTGCGATCGCCAAGCGGATCATCGTCCGCGACAAGTAGGACTGGTAGGGACGGGCAGATTCGAACTGCCGGCCTGCCGCTTAGGAGGCGGCCGCTCTATCCATCTGAGCTACGTCCCCGCCGATCTCTATTCTACCAGCGCGCCAAGCCCTTTTTTCCGATATCGGTGCGGAACTGCATGCCGTCGAAGCGGATCCTGGCCACATCGCGATAGACGTTGGCGATGGCCGAGGGCAGATCCGGACCAGAAGCAGTGACGCCCAGCACACGTCCGCCCGCCGTCTCCACGCCGCCGAGAGCGCCCGCGCGAGTGCCCGCGTGGAACACACTCCCCTCGCAATAGGGCAGGCCCTCGATCGGGTCCCCGGTGCGGACCTGCGCCGGATATCCGTGTGCCGCCATCACGACGCAGACCGACGGATCGGTCTTCCAGCGGACCTCCGCTCCATCCACTAGCGTATCCACCAGATCGGAATCCATCCGATGCATCAATGCCTGCGTCTCCGGATCGCCCAGCCGGCAGTTGAACTCGAGTACCTTCGGACCCGCGGCCGTCATCATCAACCCCGCGTAGAGAAAGCCCGTGTACGGAATCCCCTCGGCGATCATCCCATCGAGCGTGGGCCGGATCACGGTCTCCATGATCGACGCGGCCTGCGTTCGAGAAATGATCCGCCCATCGCAATAGGCGCCCATGCCGCCCGTGTTCGGACCTAGATCGCCGTCAAGCAGCGTCTTGTGATCCTGTGTCGCTTCGAGCGCCCATGCACGTTCGCCATCGGCGAGCACGATGAAGCTCACTTCTTCGCCGGTCAGAAACTCCTCGATCACGAGCCGTCCCCGCGGAAGCTTCGTCAACGCGTCCAGCGCCTCGGCTTCGTTCGCGGCGATGATCACGCCCTTGCCCGCGGCCAAGCCATCGGCCTTGAGCACCACCGGATATCCGAAGTCGCCGAGATGCTTCTTCGCCAATTCGAGATCGTCCACCGTTACCGCGGCTGCGGTGGGGATCCGGGTGCGCTCGAGGAACGCCTTCGAAAACGCCTTGCTGCCTTCGAGCTGCGCGGCTGCTTTCGTGGGTCCGATGATCTTGCGGCCCGACGCGCGAAATTCGTCCACGACACCCGCGACGAGAGAAGCCTCGGGGCCCACTACGGTCAGATCCACTCCGAGCGACGCCGCCGTCTCCAGCCAGCCGCCCGCCCCGTCCACGCAGGTGGCGCAGTCCGCAATCCCAGGATTACCCGGCGTAACGTAAAGCGCCTCGACCCTCGGACTCTTCGCTAGCCGCCAGGCGATCGCATGTTCGCGCCCGCCTCCGCCAATCACCAGAACTTTCATCTCTGACGATTATGACGCGGCGGTGGCGCATCTCGCTCGAGGCGAGTCCGAGGAACGTACCTTCGCGGTAACATGGTGGGACACAAAGTCCCCCACGGAGAGGGCAAGATCTTGGATAGTTCACTGCGCCATTTGTTTCACGAACTCGCGGGCGTGAACCGTGAGGACCGCGAGCGCATCCTTGCCGAGCGCCGCGTCAGTCCCGAACTGCGCGCTGAACTCGAGTCCCTCTTCGATCACGATTCCTCCACGGACGATCTGACCCGCCGCGTCTCTGGAGCCGCCCAAGCGGTTCTCGAAGGCCACACCAAGTACTGCGGCCCCTATCGTCTGGTCCGCATGATCGGCTCGGGCGGTATGGGCAGCGTCTACCTCGCGGAGAGGAGCGATGGGGAGATCGAGCAGAAGGTCGCGGTCAAGCTGCTCCGGGCGGATGAGCCCGCATGGCGGGAACGCTTCCTGCGCGAGCGGCAACTGCTTGCCAACTTGAATCATCCTGCCATTGCCCGCCTGCTCGACGCCGGCCACACTGACGACGGGAGCCCCTACTTCGTCATGGAGTACGTGGACGGTGTTGCCATCGATGTCTTCTGCCAGAACCTGGACACGGCTGCGAAACTCGCCCTGTTCCTGCGAGTCTGCGAAGGCGTCTCCTACGCCCACCGCCACCTCGTCGTCCACCGTGACCTGAAGCCCTCCAACATCCTGGTGGATCTTTCGGGACAGCCCAAACTCCTCGACTTCGGCATCGCGAAAATTCTCGATCGTCCCCTCGATCAGACCCGAACCGCCCAGCGCATGTTGACCCCGAAGTACGCCAGTCCCGAGCAAATCTCGGGCGGCGTTCAAACCACCGCCACTGACATCTACTCTCTCGGCGCGGTGCTTCACAGGCTCCTCCTTGGATGTTCCCCGCAAGAGCTGCCGCGAGCCGGTGAAGCCACGATCCCCGGCGATACCCGCCTGATCCTCCACCAAGCTCTCCGAGCCGACCCCGCCGATCGTTACCCGTCGGTGGACGCGCTGGCCAGCGATGTCCGCGCCGTCCTCGAATCCCGCCCGATTCGCGCGCGATCGGCCGAAAAGCTCTATCGCCTGCGCAAGTTCCTCCAGCGTCACAAAGCGGCGGTGGCCGCATCGGGCTTGGCCGTGGCGAGCGTGGCCGCCGGTGTCGCCGTCGCGATTCAACAGCGCAACCTCGCGCAAAGCCGGCTCGATCAGGTGACGCAGCTTACCAACCGCGTGCTGTTGTTCGATCAGGTCATCAGCGGGAATCAGAGTCCGGCCGGGGCGCGGCACGAAATCGTGACGATGTCGAAACGTTCGCTCGAAGTATTGTCCGCCGCCGCTCGCAACGACCGTGCGCTCGCCCTGGAGGTGGCCGAAGCGTATTCACGCTTGGCTCGTGTGCAAGGCATTTCGATCGAGGCCGGTCCCTCCGGTCAGGAACAGGCCGGGGAGAGCCTGAGCCGGGCGCAGAGTCTTCTGGCGCCGGTCTTGAAACATGGTGGTGCCAATCACAAAGCCATTTGGGTGTCGGCGCGAGTAGCGCATGACCGGATGATCCTCGAAGCCAGCCGCCGGCGTGGCGCCGAGGCGATGGCCCTCGCCGATGAAGCCTCGCGGAGTCTCGGCGAGTTGCTGCAAAGCGGTGGCGTTTCCGAGGCCGATGCCAGCACCGTGTCCGAGCTTTACTACAACATCGCCCTCACCCAGAAGAACTTCCATCGCACCCGGAACGCCATCGAAAACACGCGCGGGTCGATCGAGGCCGCGCGCCTGTTCTCCGGCAATCGTCTTCGCCAGAGCCTCGCCGCGAGTCTCCTGGCCGACTTGCGCCGGCTCGGCGGCGACTTGGACGGAGCCCTCGCCGGCATCCGGGAATCGAGAGCGCTTCTCGACGGTGCGAACTTTCCGACCGAAACCGCGCGGCGCTGGGCCTGGTTCACCGTCTACCTTCGCGAGGGCCGAATCCTCGGGAGCGTCAACGGGCCCAGCCTCAACCGTCCCGCCGAGGCGATTCCCGTGCTCCGCAAAGCGTTCGACCTGGTCGAGCAATGGACCCAGGCCGATCGCCAGGACGCCTGGAGCCGCCTCCTGTTCGCCTCGATCGGCCGCGTGTTGGGCGAAGTGCTGACCGCTGGGGATCCCGATGCCGCTCTCCGTGCTTTCGATCACGCACGGATCCGGTTGAGCGAGGTCGCCGACAACTCCGAGGCGCGCAGGGGTGAGGCCGAGCTTCTCGCTGGTTCCGCTGCGACGCTGCGCCGGCTTGGGAAAACGGACTGGGCGCGAGATCGCCTCGACCAGGCGTTCCGCCTCCTTCGCCAGACCGGCGATTATCCCTCTCAGCGCATTTCACCTGATGACGCGGCCTTCGCGGTTCTTCGGGCCAGCGCTGAAACCCATGCCGCCCAGGGCAACGTGAGCCATGCGATCGCTGCCTACGAGGAACTGGTGAGCAAAACCGAGATCTCCGAAATCGACCCTCGCGACGACTTGGGCCAAGCCTTTGCGATGTCGGGACTCTACGCCGGCCTCGCTCCTCTCTATCTCCGCGCCCCGCAGCCGGACCGGCACCGCCAAATCGCCGCGCTTCGCCTCGACCTCTGGCGACACTGGGACCGGAAACTCCCCGGCAACGCCCTGATCCAACGTCAGATTGCTTCCGCTGGCCGCCAGTGACCGGGAGCCGTGAGCCGAGTTACCACAGCAGAACGTCGCGAATCGAATGTGCCTGCCGTTTGCTCACGATCAACTCCTGGTTGTTGCTGAGCGTGATCGTCCACCGCTGGCTACTCGCGCTCGACAGCTTCCGGATATGACCGGTGTTTACCAGCGCGTTCCGGTGGATGCGGCGAAAGCCCGTACCGGCCAGACGGTCTTCGAGCGCGCGAAGCGTGTGGGTAGCTAGGTAGCGCTCGTGGGCGGTGAACGCCCACACCAACTCCCCCTCCGCGCGGAATGACAGCACTTGACTGACGTCGAGGAGGTGATAGTCCCGGCCCTTGCGCGCGACGATTCTCGCCGGTTGCGCACCTCCACCCTTCGCAGTGGACTCCAACACCCGGTCGAGCGCCATGGCCGTCTGCTCGGGCGCGGCAACGCGTTGCCGCGCCCGCTCCAGTGCTTGCCGCAAGCGCTCCTCTCGTACGGGCTTGAGCAGATAATCCGCAGCACCGCCGTCGAACGCTCGCAGCGCATATTGATCGAACGCAGTGACGAAGATTACCGCCTTCGGTAGAGCACCGTCCAGCCGTTCGAGCGTCTGGAATCCATTGAGTCCAGGCATCTGGACGTCGAGCAGGACGACATCCGGGCCCAGTTCCCTGATCTTGGCGATTGCTTCGAATCCGTTGGATGCCTCACCGGCGATTTCCACATCCTTCACGAGTTCGAGCTGCTCCCGAAGAACATGCCTGGCGATCGGCTCGTCATCGACGACGAGCACACGAAGTGGATGGCGCGACACAGCTTCATCAATACCGGACATTGGAGCTGGCAGGTCAACAATATCTCGCCAGCGGACTGGCTTTCGCCGCCAGCGGACCTGCATCTCGCGTGAGCGGGCGTGCTCGTCAGGCCGCGGCAGTCACGGGTTCGCGAAGGCCGTCTCGTGCTGCCCGCTCGCCGGCGCCCACCGCCCGTTTGCCGGCCAGATCAGCCCGTACACAAGATTTGACGGCATCCCATCGAGCGCTTGTGTCAGGCTTGATGATCTGCGTGAGTATTTTACTTACATCAGCGCGTCTACTGCCCCTGCTTCTATTGACGGGAGGAGTGGATCTCTCGCTCGCAGCGCCTCAGCCGGTCACCATCGCCAAGTCTCAGCATCACCGGATGCCGGTGAGCGGCGAGATCCTGAGGATGGCGGTGGGCGACCCGGATATCGTCTCCGCCGAGCCGATCACCAATCGCGAGGTCCTGATTCTCGGAAAGGGGTTTGGCCGTACTTCCGTGATCGTCTGGTTTCGCGAGGGAAGGATCGGAGAGTATCTGTTCGTCGTGAAGCGAGACCTCTCCGTACTCGAGAACGCGCTGCGCAAGGTACACCCGGATATCGAAGTGGAATCGGCGCCGGATCGCGATGCGGTGGTTCTCACCGGTTCGGTGCCCGACTACCAGACCTCCCAGGCGGCCGAGTCCATCGCGCGTAACTACATCGAAGCCGGTATCGGCAATCGCGCGCGCGGAGCGCAACAGCAACCCGCTCCCATCGTCGCCAACCAGCCGTCACAGGCACCAGAAGCGGGCCTCGCCGCCGAGATCATCCGCTTGGCGGGCTCAACTCCCGTCCGTCCCACGAGCGCCGTGATCAATCTCCTGCGGCTCGAAAGACTCCCGGATACGATCGAATCGCGCCTCGAAACCGCCATCCGCGCGGCGGGCGCTTCGAAGATCAAGGTGCGGCGCGTCCTGCGCGGAACGCTGCGGGATGACGCCAAGGACGTCTTTGTTCTGGAGGGCACGGCGCCGAATCAGGTTGCGCTCACCCGGTCGATCGCCTTGGCGGCACAGGTCCTCACTGGCCGTACGGCGTCCGAAGACGACATTCGAGTGATCGCCGACGAGTCGGGCGCGCTCGTTCCCCGCAACCTCAACCTGCAGAGCACTTCAGCCGCGGGCGGAGGCGGTGGAGGTGGCGGAGGCGGATTTACCCCTGGCTCGGCATCCGGGAGCGCTGGACTCCAGCCCGGCCGGCTGTTCAATCAGGTCGGCCGCAACTTGGCCCGTGCCAAGGCAATCGAAGCGGCGGACGGGCGTTTGATCTCCTTCGTTCAAGTGGTGGACTTGCCGCAGGTGCGCGTAGACATCAAGCTCTACGAGGTTAACCGGACCAAGCTTCGGAACTACAACCCCAATACCGTCTTCCTCGGTTCGCAGTTCCGGACGATCGGCCTCAATCCGGCGGGTGCCGCGCAGGCCGTCCAAGGGCAATCCGCGCCACGCGTGGGAGGCGGAGGGCGGACCACCGTGCAGGATGTCTTCGCCTTCCTCGGCGGCACGCTCAGCAACCAGATGCAGTTCGCGAGCCCTCACTTCGCTGTCGATCAGGTGCTAACACTGCTCGAGCGTGATGGGATCGCCAAGAGCCTGTCATCGCCGTCACTCACGGTGCTCTCGGGCGAACAGGCCCTCTTTCAAGTGGGCGGTGAGATTCCGATTCCCGAGGCTTTTGCCCCATTTTTCGGAACGGTGTCCGCCGGCGGAGGCGCGGGAGCAGCTGGTGGCCCTCCTGGATTATTCAGCTTCGTCGTATTCCGGCCGTTCGGGATTCAACTCGGCGTCCGTCCGCTCATCGGGGAAGACGACAAGCTCACGATCGACGTCGTGCCGTCGATCCTCACTCCAAGCACCGAACTCACCACCCAGATCCGGCAGTCCACTGGAACCAACCCCTTGACTACGGCCTTCGAAAGCCGCGCCCTTCGCACCAGCGCCAGACTCGACGACGGTCAGGCGCTCATCATCGGCGGGCTCCTGACCCGTCAGAATCAGGAGCGCAACGCCGGAACGCCCGGGCTCAAGGATGCCCCGGGCTTGGGTTGGCTTTTCAAGAGCTTCGAGCGCACCGACGAAGGCCTCGAACTCGTTCTCGTGGTCAACCCCGCTATCTTGCGCGACCCGGTCCCCGGCGTGCCGCTCTGGCAGTTTGGCGGCACCGAGGAGTTGATCCAACAAGTGACCTCGTTGATCACGGCCAAGACAGAGTCCCTCGATTTGCAGTCCGCGGCGGGAGCGAACTCTCTCGCTGCACACACCTCAACCCTTAACCCGAACTCCAAAGGAGACAAAAAATGATTCGCTTGAACAGCAAGAAGAAGAAAGGCGCGGCCCTGGTCGAATACGGCCTGTTGATCGCGGGGGTCGCCCTCATCGGCGCGTCCGCAGTGTCGATCTTCGGGCACAAGACCTCCGATCTGGTGGCCGCGGTCGCCACGATCCTGCCCGGCGCGCACGCCGACGACAACGGCGCGATCGTCAGCGGCAAGCTGATCGAGACCACCGCGGGTTCTACCACGACCGACATCCAGTTGAACGTTACCGCGATCGACGCTGCTTCCGGCGCCGAACGCCTCGGTAACAACGTGCTCGGTGCGGCCAACAACACGGGCGCCAACGCGCTCACCAACCTCGTCGTCGAAGCCAACTAGCCTTTGACGGACAAGCAGGTACAGCACGTGCGCGAAAGGCGCGGGGCGGCTCTCGTCGAGTTCGCGCTTGCGGCGCTCGTGCTGTATCTGTTGTTGATTGTCGTGATCGACTTGGGCCGGATGGTCTATACCGCCCAAGTGCTCCAGGATGCGGCGCGAATTGCCGCGCGGGAACTGTCGCTGCTCGCTCTCCCGGCTGAAGCGGACTTCGCGTCGGCGCTCCCCGCGGTGTTCGATCCCGAATTCCTCGTGATCGATTGCGATGTTGAGAACTGCGAGAATCCGCCCGCCATGCCGCCCGTCAATCAAGCTCTTTTGCCGGTCATGATCCGGGAGCGGGTGAGCATCGCGGGTTCCGATCGCAATCTCCTTCGTTATCCCGGTGCTCTGCTTTCCGATCCCACGATGGCCGATGGCCTCACCGTCGGGGTCCCTCGCGTCGATGCGCGCGGCACCGATGGAGTCGAGACGATCACCTGGCTCGATATCGTCACCGAGGCGCAGCCCGGCCAATTCCCGCTGAGCGGTGGTGGTGTCGCCGCCATCCGCATCAATTATCCTTTCCAAGCCGCCGCATCGTCGAGCTTCCGCGAGAGCCCGGATGGCCCCTTCGAGCCGAACATCGCGTTCTCCAATCAAGCCCAGGACGGCGGTGTCACGCAGAACAATGCTCCGTCGAGCGGCACCACGATCCCGTCCTTGTCCGGAGTGGGCACCTACGCCGGACCGTTCGGTCTCGGCCGGCAGCTTGCACTCGGCCGTGAACTCCGCCCCTTCCGCCGCGTGCTCACCGGCAAAGCCCTGTTCAGCCGAGAAGTCTTCCAATGAAAACCTACACCGTCGCCAGCCGCTGGCGGATACTCCGGCCCGCTCTCCTCGTGCTCGCCTTCGTTGCCACGGGCCTGACGGCGCTTTGGTATTTCCAGAAACCAGCGTTCCTGTTCTCGAGGGGGCCGAATCGCGCCGGTCTTGTCCCCGTTCCGATCAGCGGTGCCGCGATCACAGCTTACGCGAAGGTTACTCGAGATCACCTTTGGGATCCCAAGAACCAGAACATCGCGGTCGTTTGGATGCGCCCCGAGCAGGTGACCAGGGAGATGCACACGCGGCTCGATCAGATCATCGGCCGTGTTCTCGATCACGACAAGATGGCGGGTTACGTCTTCACGGAAGAGGACTTCCTGCCGAAAGGCACTCGCCCGGGCATCGTCGCCGGAATTCCGCCTGGCAAGCGCGCGCTGCGGCTCGAGGCCGACAAACTCCAGGGATTAGTCGGCCTGCGCCGGGGAGATCGCTTTGACCTGATCAGCGCGCTTCCGCTCGATCCGGCCAACAATGCCTTCAACGGCGCGGGCATCTACGCCAATCAGATGCAAATGCAGGCGAACATGTCGAACTGGAAGAAGCAGGCAACGGTCCGCGTGATTGTCCAGAACGGTGTGGTCGTCGAGCCGATGAGCGTACGCAACGTTCCCATTGCCAACCGCACCCTCACGCAAGGTACGGTGATCCGCACCCGCCCCGTGCAGGAGATCGTCATCGCGATGGAGCCGCACGAGGTGCCGCGCCTCGCGGAAGCGCTGGCCGTCGAGGCCGAAATCAACTGCGTCCCGCGATCCGGCCACCCGGACGACCCCGCGGAGAGCCGCACTCCTGGCTTCGCGCCGTTCAATCCCTTTGCGGGCACCGGCGGGTACGTCGATAGCGGACCGGTTCCGCCGGTAGCGCCGATACCTCTTCGCCCCGCGCCACCGCAACAGACGGCGCCGGCGGGGCCATCCACCGAGGCACCGGCCGCCGCGCCGGTCTCCGGGCCTGTCGTCACTGGCCGCTTCACCAACATCGAAACCATCAATGGGAACAAGCGCGAACTGGTCGCCGCGCCGGTACAGAGGCGATAGATGCTCATTCTCGTTGCGATGCTGGTCTTCGGCATCTTCGGAATTGCGGCCCTCTCGGTCGACTTGGGTATCGCTCGTCTCACCCAGGCACAGATGCAGGCCACGGCCGATGCCGCGGCCCTCCAGGGGGCCCGTGGATTCGGCGAAGCCGGACAAAGGACCGCCGCGCAGACCCTCGTCACGGGCTCCGGCGCAACCGCCGGACCGAATCTCTCCGTTACCGGCGGCTACGGAGACTTCAACTTCTCCGCAAGTCTCGTGCTCGAGACTCCATCCGTCTACCAGCCAGCCCTCGAACTGAATAGCGCGAACGAGCCTCATGGAGACATGGTGACGGGAAGCTTCAGCGGCGGATCGCCGTTAGAAGCCAATGACTATTCACGGACCGACTTCACTCCGGATCCCGCTGGATCCGCGTTCCTGGTGCGCCTTCGCCGCACGGCGGACCGCCAATTGCTGGACAACATTCCGGGCGTCAGTTCGGCGGGCTCGGCGCTCCCGCTGCTGTTCGGTCATGGCTCCCTCTACATGGGAACCATGCGAGCCGATGGGATCACGGTGCGTTCCACCGCGATTGCCGATTCGCTACCCGCGGTCAGCGTGAACACCGTCGCGGGATTCCCTCCGGTGACGTCGTTCGTGCTCTCGGCCGCCTTCTTCAACACGTTCCGCTCCGATCCGCCGCCAGCCTCGGTGACCATCGACAGCAATGGGCTGATTACGCCGCTGGGCGGTGGACTCGCGGTGGGCCGCTTCGCCGCTCCGGCCAACACGATCGGTCAGCCAATCGCCACGATCGCCACTCCCCCGAACCCGGTTCTGACCGGATACGCGGCGCTGTACGAGTCAATCGGACCGGCGTCTCTCGACCGCATTGTCGGCTTCGGCTACGTCACCCTAGGCGGAAGCATCGGCACCGTCGCGATCTCCGCTCAGCCAAACCGCGCCGATCGCCATCTCGGCACCGCTCTGCCCGCAGCTCCGCGGATCCCGCTCGACGAATGGACTGAAGTGGTTGCCGCCAATCGCGCTCTGCGGAGCGCGGCCAAGCCGGTTCTGGTGCGCTAACCATGGAAAGCACGATTCAAGTCCTCGTCGTTGGCTCCGACCCATCACTGCCCTCGGAATTCGAGGCTGCCCTCCGGGGCGTCGCTGGATGGCGCGTTGTTCCCTATTTCGCGCAGGGCCACGGCCAAGCGATCGAGATCGCTCTGAGCCGGAATCCGCGGCTCATCTGTATCGAACTCGGCAATGACATCGCGTCCGCCGCCTCTCTCGCTCGCGAACTCCATCGAGCGCTGCCCCACAGCGCGGTGGCTGCCCTGTACCGGCGCGACCTCCATGGTGGCGAGGAACCGGAAAGCTCCGTCATCATCGAGCTCCTGCGCGCGCGCGTGCAAGATTTCCTGCGGCGCCCGTTGGCGAGTACCGAGCTTCGCGACCTACTCGACCGCGTTCTCCAGCCTCGAGCCGCGCAAGCACCCGCGCGCGGCAAAGTGATCACGTTCACCAGCAACAAGGGTGGAGTCGGAAAATCCACCCTGTCCGTGAACACCGCCTGCGAACTCGCCTCCCGTCATCCCGGCCGAGCCGTACTGATCGACGCGTCTCTCCAACTCGGGGTCTGCGCCATCATGCTCGGGATGATCCCCGAGACCTCGATCGTCGATGCCGTCCGCGAACGGGATCGCCTCGACGATACGCTGTTGCGCCAATTGGCGGTGGCTCACCCCTGCGGACTTCACCTGCTGTCGGCGCCCGCCGATGCGGTGCAGGCGAGTGAAGTCGACGACCAGTCGTTCGCGCGCGTGATCAACCTGGCGCGCCGCGCCTTCGACTACGTCATCATCGACACTTTCCCGATGCTCGACGGAATCGTCATGGCGGCGCTCGACCTTTCCGATATCGCCTTCGTCGTGCTCCAAGGCACCGTTCCGAACGTCGTCGGCGCCGCTCGTCTGCTCCCGGTGCTCGACAGCATCGGGTTGGCGCGCGAACGGACTCGCGTCATCGTCAATCAGAACTACGCCAGCTTCTCCGGTGATCTTGCTTTGGGCGATGTCGAAAGAAGGTTGGGCCGCCCCATCGACTACGCGATCCCGTACCACAAGCGTCTCATGCCGGCGATGAACACCGGATCTCCTTACATTCTCCGCTCTACCAAATGGTTCGGCTTCGGCCGGGCAATCAAGGAACTCGCCACCGAGATCGAAGGGATTCCGGCCGAAGGTTCCACTCGGGGCAGCACGGAGGCCCAACCGGAACACATCGCTCTGTCGAAAGGCGCGGGGGCCTGATGGACAAGTACCCATCGGACTGGACTCGTTTGGCGCTCCGCCGGGGTTCGTCGAACACCGCCGCCGCGCGCGTGCGGTCCGTCGCCAAACCCGCCATCGGCGGGGGCGGAGAAGCCCCGCCGGCGGTGATCGCTCCCGCGAGCCGGGCGGACTACCAGGCGATCAAGGGTCAACTGCAGGAACGGCTCCTCGCCGAGATGGGCGACCGCAATCTGCTGGGATCGGCCGACGATGTGGTGGCAAGCGCCGTTCAAGAGTTCGCGGACCGCATCCTCGAGGACGAGGATCTTCCGCTCAACGAGTCCGAGCGGGGCCGCTTGGCCGAGGATCTCGCGGAGGAGACCCTCGGTATCGGCCCCCTCGCGCCGCTGCTGGCCGATCCCGCCGTCACCGACATCTTGGTGAATGGTCCGGACCAAGTCTACGTCGAACGCTTCGGCCGCATCGAAAAGACCTCCATCCGGTTCCGCGACCCCGAACATATTGTCCGCGTCATCGAGCGAATCGCGGCACGCGTCGGACGCCGCATCGACGTTTCGTCTCCCATGGCGGATCTTCGCCTGGCCGACGGCAGCCGCGTCAATGCCACGCTTCCTCCCGTAACCCTCGACGGACCCACGATCTCGATTCGCCGCTTCGGCCGCCGCCGCTTGCGGCGCTCGCAGTTGATCGAATTCGGCATGATGTCGGCCGAGATGGCCCAGTTCATGGAAATCGCCGTGCAAAGCCGCCTGAACGTACTGATCTCAGGTGGTACCGGCGCCGGTAAGTCGACCCTTCTCGGGGCGCTGGCCGAGGTGATCCCCGCCCACGAGCGGGTCGTCACCATCGAAGACACCGCCGAACTGGTGCTCGATCAGGAGCACGTCGTCCGCATGGAGACACGTCCACCGAATCTCGAGGGCCGTGGCCGCATCACCGCGCGCGACCTCGTGATCAACTGTCTGCGTATGCGCCCGGACCGCATCATCGTGGGCGAAGTCCGCGGGGGCGAAGCGCTCGACATGCTGCAGGCCATGAATACCGGCCACGATGGCGGACTGACAACGATCCATGCCAACTCTCCACGCGACGCGTTGTCGCGGCTCGAGACGATGGTGCTCATGGCCGGGCTTGACCTTCCTTCTCGCGCGATCCGCGAGCAAATGTCGGCGGCGATCCACCTCATCGTTCACGTTCGCCGCTGCGAGGATGGCGTCCGCCGCGTGGAGACGATCGCCGAAGTCACCGGAATGGAAGGCTCCACGCCGCTGCTGCAGGATCTGTTCCAGTACCGAAAGCGCGGACGCCAGAACCGCCGCCTGATCGGTGATTTCAGCGCCACCGGAATCGTGCCTCGCGTCGTCAACGAGTTGCGCGAAACAGGAACCGATGTGCCGCTCTCGATCTTTCAGCGCCGCACGGCGCCGGAAATGGGGACGCAGACGTGATCGAATGGATCGCCGCCGCGGTTCTGGTGATCGCCGGCGTCTGGTTCTGGCGGGGTCCGGTGACGCGCGGACGTTCGCGTGCATGGTTGGACGCGTTGCTGGTGACGCCGCCCGAGCCGGTAGCCCAGGATGATGGCGCTACTCTGCCCTTCCTTCGCTTCCCGAAACGCTACCGCTGGGCTCCTTGGCTCGCGGCGATTGCCACGGGAGGCGCGATCGCCATGCTCACTCCCGCCAAGCCGCCATTTGCCGCGGCGTTCGCGGCGCTGGCGGGTGTCGCGATCTGGCTGCTCGAAACCCATCAGGCGGGAACGCAGGTGGACCGGATCGAATCCCAACTAGCGGACGCGATCGACCTGATGGTCGGGTCGCTCCGCGCGGGCGCTGCCCTTCTCGCCTCCCTCGAGGCCGCGATGCGGGAGGCCCAAGAGCCTTTCGCGAGCGAACTGCGCGAGATGATCGGCCGCATTCGTCTGGGTGATGATCCGGCAACCGCGGTGCGTGCCTTTGCCGATCGCGTTCCACTGGAGAGCTTTCGCTTTTTTGCGCTCTCGGTTGCCGTTCACTGGGAAACTGGCGGAAGTCTCGCCTCGACCCTTCTCTCTGTCGCCCGAACGATCCGAGAGCGCACCGAGATGGCGCGGCGCGTGCGCGCGCAGTCGGTCGAAGCCAACTACTCGATCCTCGCCGTCATGGGGATCACCTACGGTGTCGCCGTGATGATGTGGCGTTCCAATCCGCAATCGATTACCGCCTTCATGGATAGCCAAGCCGGGTCGTGGATCGCGGCGTTCTGTATCGGATTGCAAGCGCTCGGAATCTACTGGATCTCGAATCTGAGCCGGGTGGAGCACTGACCGTGGACTGGGTGGGTATCGTGCTGGTGGTTTCGTTGATGGTTCTCGGCTGGACCGTCTACGCCTCCTCCATTCGTCAGCGTGGACTCCTGATCGCCGACTCGTCCCTGCAAGGGCTCGGCGCGGGGAGATCCGGTGGGGTCAAGCCCGAATCGCGGCTGGCGCGTTGGCTGTCGCTTGCCGGCTATCGCGACGCCGCCGCGTCCGAACGTTTCGTCTACGCGACGGCCGGTTCGTTGCTGCTGGCCATGGCTCTGGCCTGGCTCTTCGATCGCTCCGGTGCGATCGCGCAAATGGATCAGGTCCTCGCCGCCATTCCCGGCGGGGCCGGCGAGTTTCTCTCCGCCGTGGCGCAACTCGGTCCGTTCATTGTCCTGGCGCTCGTTACCTGTGTGCCGTGGCTTATCGTGCGTGCCGCCCGCCGCCAGCGTGTCGCGCAAGTGGAAAAGGATCTGCCGCTGATGATGGACCTCTTCGCGACGCTCGCCGAAGCAGGACTCGGCTTCGACACCGCGCTCGATCGCATCCTCGAATCGCAGGCTCCGGACCGCGCGCTCCCGCAGGAATTCCGCGTTTACCAGCGGGACTCCCTGGCGGGCGTGCCACGCGTTCAGGGACTGCGCCGGTTGGCCAAGCGGGTCGATGTTCCGGCGATGACCACGTTTCTATCCGCCGTCGTCGAAGCCGAGCAAATTGGCGCGAGCCTCGCCGAGACGCTCCGCCACCAAGCCGAGGATCTACGCGACCGCCGCCGTGCGCGCGCCATGCTGATCGCGCAGGCGCTACCGGTGAAACTCGTCTTCCCCCTCATCCTATGCTTCCTTCCCGGAATCTTCGTGTCCACACTGGCGCCGGCGGTTTATCAAATGATCCGCGTTGTCGATAGTGTGATCCCGAGACGCTGAGTGACCTCCCGAATGCCTAAACGTTTCCTGACCCTTTCCGCTCTCGCTCTCCTATCCCTGCCGGCCTGCTCGCGGCGCGTTCCCAGCCGCGTGGCCGATGGCTGTTTCACGATCAAGGCACGGATCGACCGGGCTTGGAACGATCTCCGTGCCGCGCGCGGACCGGACGGGGGCTGCGCGCCCGACTCGAGCGGCCTCGAACGATGCCAAGCGTTGCGCTGGGAAGTCGAGCGGCTGGCGATGACTTGCCCGGAGTATGCCCCCGCGCAGTTCGCGGTGGCGGCCTTCGCCTTCGATGACGCCAACTATGTCCGCGCGCAACAGTCCCTCGATTCGCTGCTGGCGGACCGGAAACCCCACCCGGAGGCCGAGGTCCTGCGAGCCCGCGTCGCCCTCGCCCAGGGAAACGTGCCATTCGCGATCCGCTTCCTCCAGGAAAAGGTGCAGGTAACCGGTGATCATTTCGGACTTCGCGAAGCTCTGGCATCGGCCCTCTATCTCGGCAAGCGCTATGGCGAGGCCGCCGAGCAACTCAGCGTCGCGCGCAACCTCGGTGCCCCCGAACACCGGATCGCGTATCATTCCGCGCTGATCTTCGAGGCCGAAGGCGCATGGGATCGGGCCATGGAACAGTACGAGTCGGCGCTGAAGTTCAAGCCCGGCTGGCAGGCCGCTGAATCGCGCCTCCGTGGGCTAAGAGCACGCCGCTGACTGGCGCATGGTCTTACATCCGTAAGACGCTAAGTGACTGATTTCAATAAAAAATCCGGTTGACCCCCTATGCCAGCTACTGCTAAACTCCGATTAGATACCGTGGAGGTACTACCCTCCACCACATCGTAGTTGTCGCGGAGGTGAATCCCTCGCAGAGTCTGCGCGCCGGCCGGGCCCGTAGCGAAAGTGGCAGAATGAAGATCGGAGTGTATTCGATGCGAGCTGTATTGGCTTTGTTGGCATTCACCGTGTCCGCGCTGGCGCAAGCGAACCGGCCGGCGGCGGCTCCCGCGCCGTTGACCGAAGGGGGAAACCTTCCGGTTCAACGAATCGGGATCGATGACCTCGTCGGCGTGCAGGTGTATGACTCTCCAGAGTTGACCCGCACGATCCGAGTGGGCAAGGATGGCACGGTCCGGATGCCGATGATCAAGCGCAAGATCAAAGCCTCGGGGCTGTTTCCGCAAGATGTGGAAGCCGCTGTCGTCGATGCCCTCAAGGAAGAGCAGATTCTCGTCGACCCCATCGTCACGGTCTCGGTCGTCGAGTATCGCAGCCGCCCGATCAGTATCGTCGGAGCCGTGAAGCGCCCGCTCACTTTCCAGTCGATCGGCCACATCACGCTTCTCGATGCCGTCTCGCGCGCCGAGGGCTTGGCCGAAGACGCCGGCCCCGAAATCCTGATCAGCCGCCAGCAGCCTGGCCCGGACGGCAGGCCCACCACTCTCGTGCAGCGCGTCGCGGTGAAGACGCTGATCGACGCCGCCGATCCGGAGGCCAACATTCGGCTCGACGGAGGCGAAGAGATACGTGTTCCGGAAGCGGGCCGCGTCTGGATCATGGGTAGTGTCAAAAAGCCCGGCGCATTTCCGATCAAGGATTCGGCCGACACGAGCGTCATGAAGATGCTCGCGATGGCGGAAGGCACGGGCCAGTACTTCTCTCCGATCGCCTATATCTACCGTAAGGAAGGCGCCACTGGAGGCAAGAACGAGATCGCGATCGACATCAAGAAAATTCTCGAGCGCCGTTCGCCCGACGTGACGCTACTGCCGAATGACGTCCTCTATATCCCGGAGAATTCCAAGCGCAGGGGCGTGATGAACGCCCTGGAGAAGAGCCTGCCGGCGGCGGCGGCGATCTCCGGCGCCCTGATTTACGCACTGGCCATCCGGTAATTTTCCGGTGGCATTCACATGCCGAAAACCTTACCCGAGTCGATTGACACGCTCGCGGTCCAGGTCGCCGCACCTGCATCGCGCCCGCTTGCGACAAGCTACATCAGCCATCACGGGCCGGCTCCGGACGAGTTTAGCCCGGAAGAAGGAGAAGTTCCGCTCTCTCAATATTTTTGGGTAGTCAAAAGGCATCTCTGGAAGATCCTGGCTTTCGTGTTCGCCTGCCTTCTCGGCACATTCATCGTCTCCTCCCGCCTCCAGCCGGTCTATGAAGCCACCGCCGCGATCGACGTCGATCGCAACGCGCCGACTGGTGTCGTCGGACAAGAGGCGACACGAAACATGGCGACCTTCGACGCCGATCAGTATCTGGCCACCCATATCCGGCTCCTGCAGTCGGATGCGGTCCTGCGGCCGGTCGCCCAGCGTCACGGCTTGCTCGATCGCGAGGGTCAAACCACGGACCTGTCGCCCGACCGCCGCGCGCGTCTCGAAAAGGCGCCCGTCGTGCTCAAAAAGCTCAGAGTGTCGCGTCCACCCAATACCTACCTTCTTCTCGTCAGCTATCGTTCGCCCGATCCCACGTTGGCCGCGGCCGTGTCGAACGGCATCGCGGAATCGTACCTCGCTCACACCTACAACCTGCGCATGGTGAACCACAACACCACCGAAAAGTTCATGGAGACGCAGATGGAGGAACTCAAGGCGAAGGTCGAGCGGTCGGGCCAGGCGCTAGCCAACTACGAGCGCGCCATGGGCCTCATGAACCCGGAAGACAAGACCACCATTCTGTCGGCGCGGCTATTGCAGTTGAACACCGAGTATACGAACGCCCAGTCCGATCGAGTCCGTAAGGAGTCCGTATACAACGCCACTCGAATGGGGAGTCTCGAAGCGGTGCAGAATGCCGAGCAAGGGCGTGAACTGCTCAAGCTCGAGGAGCGCATCAAGGAGGCGCGCCAGAAGTTCGCCGAAGTCCGGTCGACGTTCGGAACCAATCACCCCGAGTATCGCAAGACGTCGTCGCAGATCGCCGAACTGCAACGCCAGATCGACGACTCGCGCCGAAACATCGCCAGCCGGGTGGAGCTCGACTTCAAACAGGCGCTGAACCGCGAACAAATGCTCGAAAAGACCGTTACCGAAACCAAGCATGAGCACGACCGCCTGAACTCACGTTCGGCCGAGTATCAGCGCCTCAAGCGGGAGGCCGAAGCCGACAAGAAACTCTACGAGGAACTCGTGCGGAAGATTCGCGAGGCCGGCATCAACGCCGGAT
This sequence comes from uncultured Acidobacteriota bacterium, assembly GCA_902825945.1. Taxonomy (GTDB): domain Bacteria; phylum Acidobacteriota; class Terriglobia; order Bryobacterales; family Bryobacteraceae; genus SYLY01. The sequence goes on along the minus strand of CADECY010000044.1, from coordinate 5,460 downwards.
TCCAGAATAACAACGCGCGCCTTGCCGACGCCGCCCGTCCGCCGGCTCTGCCGGTCTTCCCGAACATCCCCCTCAACATGGCGCTGGCGCTCGTGCTTTCGACGCTGTTGTCGGTCGCCGCCGCGGTTCTCGCCGACGTGCTCGACACCACGGTGAAAGACCCCGAACAGACCAGCCGCGTGCTCCGCACCGACGTCATCGGAACGCTCCCGGCCGTGAAGAACTCCGCCGGTTCACAATTGCTCGCGCTCACCTCGCACGATCTCGCCGAAAACCCGCCCGAGGCTCCCGCTGATGGCACCGGCCTCGTCAAGGTCTCCCGCCCGCATCGCGGCTACGGCTACAAGTCGATCTCGAGCTACGAGGAAGCCATCCGCACTCTCCGCAACACGATCCTTCTCTCCGACTTCGATCGCAACATCCGCTCGATGCTCGTCACCTCCGCCTCGCCGGGCGAAGGCAAGAGCACGACGGCCGTCCACTTGGCGATCGCGCACGCGCAGCAGGGCAAGAAGACCCTTCTGATCGACGCTGACCTGCGCCGCCCCACGGTCCACAAGAAGCTGGGCCTGACGGCGGAACTCGGCCTCTCCAATGTGCTGATGGGCCAGAACGCCTGGAAAGATGTCGTGCTGCCCGTGCCGTCGGTTCCAGACCTCTTCATCATTCCCTCCGGCCCGCCCTCTCGCCGCGCCAGCGACCTGATCGGACCCATGATGGGTGAACTGCTCGACCACGCCAACACCGAGTTCGATCTGGTTGTCGTCGATGCCCCGCCCACTCTCGGATTCGCCGAGCCTCTCCAGATCGCGACCATCGTCGATGGAATCCTGGTGGTCACGCGGGCCGGAGAGACCAAGCGCCAAGCCGTGCAGAGCGTGATCTCTACCCTTCGCCGCGTTCGCGCCAACGTGATCGGCATCGTCCTCAATCAAGTCAAGAAAGACATGAGCGATCACTACTACTACTACGGGCACTACCGGAAATACTACGGTCAGGACGTCGAAAAAGCATCCTGATATCGTAGTCGGTAGATGTACCGGCGGCAGTTCGTTCAAGCGGCGGCAGCCGCATCGACCCTTCCGGGCGCCACCACGCGCAAGCCGAACATCCTGTTCCTGCTCGCCGATCAGTGGCGCCCGCAAACTCTGCCCTCCTCGGGCGACACGGACCTTCACGCGCCGAACCTTGGCCGTATCGCTCGCGAAGGGGTTCACTTCAACCGCGCGTACGCGACCAATCCGGTCTGCTCACCCTCCCGCGCCTCGATGATCACGGGTATGTGGCCGCAAGCGGTCAACATGCCGCGCAACGATCTGCGGCTTCCGCTCGACACACCATCGGTCGCGCGGCAACTGAAAGAGGTGGGCTACAGGACCGGCTACATCGGCAAGTGGCACCTCGATGGCGACGAACGTCCCGGCTTCGTGCCACCGGGCCCGCGCCGCCGTGGCTTCGACTACTGGGCCGCCTTCAACCGCGGCCACTTCTACTACCAGTCCACCTACTGGCGCGACTCGCCCGAGCCCATCCACAAGGCCGGCTTTGAACCCGATTATCAAACGGACCTCGCCGTCGATTTCATCCGCGCCAACAAAGCAAATCCCTTCTACCTCTTCCTGAGTTGGGGGCCGCCCCACACGCCGCGCACGCCACCGAAACATGCCAAGCTCTACGATACCCGCCAGTTCAAGCTGGCGCCCAACGTCCCCGCCGAGTACGCGGACAAGGCCCGGGCGGGCATGGCCGGATACTACGGCCTCTGCTCGGCGCTCGACGAGAACATCGGCCGGCTCCTGAAGGCCCTCGACGAAGAGAAGCTCGCCGAGGACACGCTAGTCGTCTTCACCGCGGATCACGGCGACATGCTCGGCGCCCAAGGCCTCGAGTACAAGGGCGTCCACTACGAGGAGTCCGCGCGGATCCCGCTGCTGATGCGCTATCCGCGCAAGCTCCGTCCGAACACCGCGAGCGACTTGCTCGTCTCCAACGCCGACTACATGCCGACTTTCGTCTCGCTGGGCGGAGGCGAGATCCCGAACTCGGTGCAAGGCGCCAACCTCGCCTCGCAAATCTTCGAAGGCAAAGGCGATGAGCCCAATTCGCTCTACGCGAGCGGCAAGCTCGGAACACCGGACGAGTGGCGAATGGTCGTCCGCGGACTCGATAAAGCCGTCTTCGACAACAAGGATCGCCTCACTCACCTCTACAATCTCGGGCAGGATCAGTTCGAACAGTTGAACCGCGCGGAAGAGACTGGCTACCAGCGCGTCCGCGATGAACTTCGCGCCCACCTTCGCCATTGGCGGGGCAAGACCGCCTACACCTCCGACCCCTCGGGATTGAAGCTCCGGAAGTGACCGCGCGGGCTACAATGAAAGGGTAGTCCCACGATGAGAACTCTCTTCTTGAACCCGCCTTCATTCGAGGGGTTTGACGGCGGGGCCAGTTCCCGTTGGCCCGCCACGCGCGAGATCGAATCCTACTGGTATCCCGTGTGGCTCTGCTATCCGGCCGGAATGCTTCCGGACAGCAAGGTCATCGACGCTCCCCCGCACAAAGTCTCGATCGATCAGACCGTGAACATGGCCTCGGACTTCGAACTGCTCGTGCTGTTCACCTCGACGCCTGGCTTCCATGTCGACGTGAAGATGGCCGAGATGATGAAGGACAAGAATCCGAAGCTCAAGGTCGCCTTCGTCGGTCCGCCCGTCACCGTCGAGCCAGAGAAATGCCTCAATGCCTCCACCGCGATCGACTTCATCGTCAAGCGCGAGTTCGATCACCAGATCGTGGACTTTGCCAAGGGCAAGCCGCTTTCGGAAATCCCCGGCGTGAGCTTCCGCAAAGACGGCGGTATCCAGCACAATCCCGAAGGCGGATTCATCGAGAACCTCGACGAACTCCCGTGGGTTACCAAGGTCTACAAGCGCGACCTCGACTTCCGCCGCTACAACGTCCCGTTCCTGCTGAATCCCTTCATCAGCTTCTACACTTCGCGCGGCTGCCCGGCGATGTGTACCTTCTGCTTGTGGCCGCAGACTCATTCCGGCCATCGTTGGCGGCTCCGCTCGGCCGATGACATCGTGAACGAGGTCCGCTGGGCGAAGGAGAATTTCCCTGGTCTCAAGGAGATCTTCTTCGACGACGACACCTTCAACTACCGCAAGGAACGTACTATCGAACTTTGCAAGAAGCTGAAGCCCCTGAACTTCACTTGGTCCTGCACGTCGCGCGTCACCACCGACTACGACACGCTGAAGGCGATGCGCGAAGCCGGCTGTCGGCTGATGATCGTCGGCTACGAATCGGGCGATCAGCAGATCCTCAAGAACATCAAGAAGGGCGCCACCATCGACATGGCGCAGCGCTTCACCAAGAACGCCCACTCGCTCGGACTCACCATTCACGCCGACTACATCGTGGGCCTCCCAGGCGAATCTCGCGAAAGCATCCGCCGTACGGTCGACTTCGCCAAGAGCCTCGATACCGAGACGATTCAGGTCTCGATCGCGCATCCGTATCCGGGCACCGAGTTCATGGACTATGTCCAGAAGAACGGGCTCATCACCATCGACTCGATGACGGACGATCAGGGTCACCAGCTTCCGAACATCCACTACCCCGGACTCGATCGCGCCGAACTCGTCGACTGGGTCGAGCGCTTCTACGGCGAGTATTACTTCCGCCCGAAAGCCGCTTGGCGAGTCGTCCGCAAGGCGATGTTCGATTCCGATGAGCGCAAGCGCCTCTACAAGGAAGCGCGTGAATACCTCGCGCTACGTTCCAAGCGCAAGCGGTTCGTCGCCGATCTTCGCAAGGAAGCTTCGCGCGCAGGCGCCGCCGGCGACTGATGAGCCGCGCGCGTAAGACCGCGCTGTTCGTCGCGATCGTCGTCTTCTCGAACACCTTCGGCAATCTCTGTCTCTCGCTCGGCATGAAAGGCTCGGATTCGGGCCTGATCGCCTCGCTTCTGAATCCGTGGGTCGTCATCGGAATCGCACTGCTGATCGTCTGGACCTTCGCCCGCATGGCCCTGCTCAGTTGGGCCGACCTCAGCTACGTCTTGCCCGTCACCTCGCTCGGCTATGTGCTGAATGCGATCCTCGGCCGCTTCGTGCAGAATGAGGCGATCACGTGGGAGCGTTGGCTCGGCACGCTGCTGATCGTGAGCGGAACCGCGCTGGTCGGCGCCACCTCGCCCGGCACTACGCCGGAGAAGCCTCCCGCATGAAGTGGCTCCTGTTGTTCGCGATCGTCGCCTCGACAACCGCGAGTGACCTCCTGCAGTCCTGGGAAATGAAGCGGCAAGGCGAAGTCCGCGACCTCTCCTGGATCGCCCGTGTCATGATCCGCACCGGCATGATCCTCGCGTTCGTTTTCAACGGCGTCTCCTTTTTCGCGCTGCTGAAGCTTCTCAGCTTCACTGATCTCAGCTTCGCCGTCCCCGCCACGGCGGCAAGCCTCGTCCTCGAAACCCTGCTGGCTCGCGCGATTCTCGGCGAGCAAGTCCAGCCGCGCCGCTGGGCGGGCTGCGTGCTCGTCGCCGCAGGAGTCGCGCTACTGGCCAAGGAATGACCGCGATCATCACCGCCGGTTGCCTCGTCGCGATCGGCTATCAACTCTTCGCGGTGCTCGCCACGTTGCGGTTCCTCTGGCGCCGCGATCCTGACCAGGGATTCACGCCGCCAGTCTCGATCCTGAAGCCGGTGCATGGCCGCGATCCCGAGTTCGCCGAAGCGATCCGCTCGCATGCCGCGATCTCCTACCCGGACTTCGAATTGTTGTTCGGCGCCGCCAAGCTCGACGATCCGGCGGTGCCCGAGATCCGCGCTCTCGGCGCGGGCCGTCTGATTCCCGGCCGCGTCTTTACCAAGAACGGCAAGGTTGGCCGCCTGATCGACCTCGCCGCCGAAGCCCGTTACGAAGTACTGCTGATGAACGACTCGGACATCCGCGTCGAACCGGACTACCTCCGCCGCGTGGTCGCGCCGCTCGCCGATCCTGACGTGGGAATCGTGACCTGCCTTTACCGGGCCCGCGCGAAACACTGGCCCGCGATCTTCGAAGCGATCGGCATCGCAACCGACTTCGCGCCGAGCACTCTCGTCGCGCCCTTCGTGGGAGTCAAGGAGTTCGGACTCGGCTCCACGCTCGTCTTTCGCCGCTCCGATCTCGAAGCGATCGGAGGCTTCGAAGTCCTGGCTGACTACATCGCCGACGATTACCAACTCGCAAAGCGAATCACGCAACTCGGCAAGCGCGTGCATCTGTCGAAGAAGATTGTCGAGACCAGCCTGCAAGGCGAGAGATGGCGCGAGGTCTGGGCGCATCAGGTCCGCTGGCACCGCACGATCCGCGTTTCGCGCGGAGCCTACGCGGGACTGTTTGTCACGCAGGCGAGTACATGGGCTCTGATCGCCGCGCTGGCCGGGTTCTGGACCCTCGCCGTCGCCACGC
>CADECY010000043.1 GCA_902825945.1 uncultured Acidobacteriota bacterium | reverse complement strand
CTACATGCCCTCGCACATCATGGAAAAGAACAAGCTGATCGAGAAGCACGCCGCCGCCCGGCAGCAGGAACATCTCGCGATGCGACGTGGTGTGGCGTCCACGGCTGTCGTACTCGCGGACCTCCCTCGTTTGCATTGCGGTCTCACCGAGCATCGCGTTGGCAAGCGTCGACTTACCCACACCCGACGATCCCACCATGGCGGCCGTCCGGCCTGGCTCGATCAGCCCTCGGATCGCCTCGATGCCAACACCATCTCGCGCCCCGCAAACGATCACAGGGTATCCCGCCGCAACGGCGCGAACCGAGCCAATCGCCGCGGCCGGTTCGGCGCACAGGTCGATCTTGTTGAGTACGAACACCGGCTCGGCGCCGCTACTCAGCGCCATCGCCAGATAGCGCTCGAGCCGCCTCGGATTCAGATCGTGATCGAGCCCGCTCACGACCAACAACAGATCGGCGTTGGCCGCGAGCACCTGCTCGCGCGCGGCCGAGCCGGGGTGCTTCCGGGAAATTGCCGAACGCCGCGGCAGCACCCGCAGTACGCGCTCCGGCGAGGCGGCGATCCAATCGCCGGTGGCCGGCGGATCGGATGGATCGAGAAAGAGCTGCCGCTCGCCATCCTCGAAGACGGCGCGGCAGAGGTTCGAGAAGACAGCGATCGCGCGGGCGGGTGTTTCTCCCTCCGCGTACAAGGATGCAATGCGGGCGTCGAAGCCCCAGTCGTGTAACGACACTTCGGATTTCTCCAGCCATTGGTACGCAGTCGGCCGTACGATACACGCCACCCGTCCTCCGCGCAATGGCGGAGCCACGGGCGTTCAGTCTTTAGACAATGGGCTGCAGAGGCGAAACCAAAGATTAGTCTACCGCGAATTCACCGATCTGCGGTCTTGCGGCTCACGCGCGGCCGCCGAGCCGGTTCACGCCCCGGCGCCGAAGATTCTGAGCGCTCGACCCGGTTCAACACGAATCATCGCGTGGACCTCGTTCAACAGCACCAGCAACCACTGGACTTCGTCGATGACGATCACCTTCTGCTGCCCGGTCAATCGGCGAATCATCTCGGGGCGGGCAACGAGTTCGCGGAGGTATCCGACTCGAGCAGGTCGAAGTGGATCGCGCCGGGCAGAGCCTCGTGGGGGAGTGTGGTCTTGCCGGTCTGGCGCGTCCGAACAGCAGCACGGAGTTATGGCGGATGATTTCCACATCACGAATGCCGAATTCATCAACCCTGCCCAGGAGACGGCTCATGAGACGGCAAAGGCGGGCCATCATTGGTGCTTCTTTCAACACCGAGGCGGCCCGCCTCGCTAAGGGCTTTCCGCAGCAGGTACTCGATCTGCCCGTTCAGACTACGCAAGTCGGCATCGGCCCAACGGCGCACCGCCTCGAGGGTGTCGCCGTCGATCCGAACCAGAAATGACTTGCGCTCGGCCATGTTCTTCTAGTGGTAGATGGTCCCGGTGTTGATCACCGGCTGCGTGTTACGCTCGCCGCACAGGACCACGAGGAGATTGCTCACCATGGCCGCTTTCCGGTCTTCGTCCAGGTGAACGACCTTCTTGTGCGAAAGCATCTCGAGCGCCATCTCAACCATCCCTACCGCACCCTCGACGATCTTCTGCCGCGCCGCTATGATCGCCGACGCCTGCTGCCGTTGCAGCATCGCCGCCGCGATTTCCGGTGCGTAGGCCAAGTGGCTGATGCGCGATTCCACCACCTCGACACCCGCCACCGACAGACGGTCCTGAATCTCACGCTGGAGATGGGACGCGACCTCGGCGGTGTTGCCGCGGAGCGACATGTGCCCATCCTGATGGGCATCGTAGGCGTAGGCGGTCGCCAGGTTTCGCAACGCAGCCTCGCTTTGGACATGCACGTAGTTTTCGTAGTTCTCCACCTGGAACGTCGCCTCGGGAGAGTCGACTACCCTCCAAACCACGACAGCCGCAATCTCGATCGGATTGCCGTCGAGGTCATTCACCTTGAGGTGGTTGGTTTCGAAGTTGCGGATTCGGAGCGAAACGGGCTTCTTCGAATAGAACGGGTTCACCCAGTACAACCCGGGCTCCTTCACCGTCCCAACATAGCGCCCGAAGAGCTGCAAGACCATTCCGGTTGTCGGCTGGACGGTAAAGATCCCGCCCAGGCACAACAGGTCCAGCACTGCGACAACGGCCCAGAAGGCAAGCACACCTGCCTTTTCCGTCCGCTCGAGCTCATCACTGCGAATGGTCCCGGTGATCGCGACCATCACGCCTACCAACACGCCTAGGAATACAAACAGCATCAACAGACCCGGAAGTCCCTTGGTTTCGCGTTCCTTCATGTTCGTCATCTGAAATCCTCCTGACATCACAATGATATCATTTCTATATCGGACGTCAACAGAAATAGGCAACATCATAAAGCGCCCGCCACGACCCGCCGATTGTTGAGACGGGACCGGAACCTACCATCGAATGATCGATATCGGCGATACCATAGGCGGATACCGCATCCTCTCCCTGATCGGATCGGGAGGCATGGGAAAGGTGTTCGAAGCGGAACACGCGGTCACCAAACGCATCGAGGCGCTCAAGGTCTTGCTGCCGGCCGGGGACGGCACACCCGACCAGCACCAGGAGCATGTATCGCGGTTCCTTCGCGAGATTCAGGTTCAGGCGAGCCTTACTCACTCCAACATTGCCACTGTTCACAACGCCTTCGAGCACGACGGCGTTCTCGTCATGGTGATGGAACTGGTGCGGGGAAGCTCGCTCAAGCGGCTGCTCGAAATCGAAGGGCCTCCGATTCTAAAGGCGATCGACCTGATGTGCCAGGTGCTCGACGCGCTCGATTTCGCGCACCGGCGTGGCGTCGTGCACCGGGACATTACACCCGCCAACATCATCATCAGCTCGGATGGCGTCGTGAAGCTCACCGACTTCGGGCTCGCCAAATCGCAGCGTGACGTCCAACTCACACGCGAGGGAATCGCAGTCGGCTCGGTCCACTACATGTCGCCCGAGCAGGTGCGCGGACAGCAGGAACTCGACAATCGCAGCGATCTTTACTCGGCGGGAGCGGTGCTTTACGAAATGCTGTGCCGCCAGCGGGTATTCGATGCCACCGATGGCTTCGCCATCATGCGCGCCCATGTCGAAAAGCAGCCCATCCCGCCAGTGCAGTACAACAAGGACATTCCCCAGTCTCTGAACGACCTCGTGCTGCGCGCCCTGGCCAAGGATCCCATCCAGCGGTTTCGCGCGGCTGGCGAGTTCAAGCAGGGGCTCGAGCGCTGCCGCGCCGAAATCGAAAAGGCCAAGCAGGCCCGGGCTGACTCTCGGCGCCAAGCCAAGGAGCTCGAAGCTAGCGGCATCAAGAAGACGCAGACCGTCGAGACGGAGCCACCACCCAAGCCGGCACCGGTTTCAACCGGAAAGGTCGCCATGGTCGTGACTGCCGCGATCGCCGGTCTTGCACTCGCGTCGTTTGCTTTCCTGGCCAACCAGAAATACAGCCCGATCGAGGCCGAACAAGTAGAAGCGGCCGAGCCAGAAGCCCCGCCGCAGAACACCAAGAAGTCCGAGCCCAGGAAGGCGGTTCCGGCCTCAGCCAAGAAGGCAGCCACACCCGCGCCCACACCAGCCCGCAAAGCTGCTCCCAGGCGGCCAAAGCGCGTGGTCAACCCCGCCGATCAGCCAGAGTGGGCACAACCGGCCGCCCCGCCGCCCGAACGCAAACCCGTCGTGGTGGGTCTCGACCCCGGCCGCTAGTCCTTCACCACCGCCACACTTGCGATGTTGAACGAGCCGCGCAACTCGTTCACGACGTTGCCCTGGGCATCCACTTCGATCAGCCGCCGGCCCGTGTAGTCATTGATGAACAAGTTGCCATTCGGGAAAACGTCAGTCCCTGACGCCCAACCCATCCGCAGCTTCGGCGACAAGCCACCCAGCGAGCGCACGACCTTGCCTTCCTTGGTCACCTCGACCACTTCGCCGGGTTCGGTCATGCTGACGATGGTGTTACCGTTCGACAGCCGCATGCCGCGATATGGTCTCCGCTTGGCGCCACCTTCTCCAGTGAAGCTCCACACCACGTTGCCTTTGGCATCCACCTCGATGATCTTACCCAGCACCTCGACGGAGATGATCGTCGTGCCTTCAGGCGTGCGCCGGGCATTGCGGCTCTGCATGTTCGCCAGTTCCGGATGCGCGTAGCGCCACACGACCTTCTTATCGCGCGTCACCTCGATCGTCTCGCCCTTCCTCGCGTCGTGGATCAGTGTGTTGCCATTGTCCAGGCGCTGCGCCGAGATGGGATGCTCGAGCCCCTCATTGGCGCCATAGGTCCAGACCTCGTTCCGATTGGCGTCGATCTCGATCACCTTCCGCGCCGGTCCAACCGTGTAGAGCACGTTTCCGCCCGGAAGCGCCTGCACGTCGTGCCCGCGCTGATTCGGAACCTTCCAGTGGACCTTGCCGGACGGCCAGTCCATCAGAATCACCTCGCCGGCCGGACCGTGGTCGGACACGAGCACCTTCTGCTGTTTGACCGGAGCCCGCAGGAACTTGTCGAAGAACGCGACCGCGGCCTGCTCGGCCTTTGCGATGTCATCGCCTTTGAATCCGTGACCGGCGCCTTGCAATGTGAGCAACTCACCGTGCGCGCCCGCACCCTTCAGCCGATCCATCAGCCAAACTGACTGCTCATGGGCGACGAACTTGTCCTCGGTCCCGTGAATCGCCAAAATCGGAGCCGCGTTCGGCGACACCCAATTCAACGGACTCGCGCGCCGGTGCAGTTTGTCTTGGGTCGAAAGGTCACCGCCCAGCCACATCGGCAGTACTTCATGCGCATCCACGCTCTTCCCGTAGGACTGAGTGAAATCAGACGGGCCATAGTAGTCCACGACGCACTGCACCTTGCTCGAGAACTCGCGATTCGGGCCCGTTCCTTCGAACTCTGGCACGCCCGCCGTCAGCCCGAGCATCAGCACGAGATGTCCACCAGCCGAGCCTCCGATTGTTCCGATCCGGTCCGGATCGATCCCGTAACGCGTGGCGTTGGCGCGCATCCAGCGGATCGAAGCTTTCACATCCTCGACGGCCGCCGGAAACTGGTGCTTCGGCGAAAGGCGATAGTCGACCGTCGCCGCCACGTAACCGCGCTCGGCGAGCTTCAGAATGAGCGGGAGATAGGAATCGCGTTTTCCCGCGCGGAATCCACCGCCATGGATCGCCACTACCGCGGGCAACCGGCCTTCCGCCGATTTCGGACGCGCGATGTCGAGATGCTGCGGCTCGCCCACGCGAGAGTATTCAATTCCGCGCTCGAGGATCACCGAGCCGGGAACTTGCGGTTGAGCCGCGAGTGTCGCCGCGAACAGGACGGCGGAGGCTATTTTCACTTGGAGAGACCTTTCTTCGATTCGTGGAGCTTCTTTATTTCAGCGGCGGACAAAGGCCGGCCAAAGACCGACAGTTCATCGAACAAACCTACGTAGGCGACCCCCAGCCGGATCGCGGCTTTCGTACGATCCCACGTGAATCCTTCGGCGATCGTCTCGCTGGTGCCTTGAGCCTGACCATTGAGGTACAGGGTCGCGGTTCCCTTCCCTCCGCCGAGACCTTGGTGCGCGATCGCGACGTGAGTCCACTGGCCCTTGGCGAATGGAGTCTTCTTGACGACAACCAGCCGGTTGTTGAACTTCGGACTCTTGTCCGATGGAGTGTTGTCGGGGTTCCACTTCTTCAAGTCTCCGAACACGCCCAGCCGGAAGTGTCGAGGCTTGTCGTCCTTGGTGAAATCCACCCAGATCGCGCTGTCATTGTAGGCATCGTCGGTCACCTGAATGGGATCGCAGAAACCGGGCTCGAGGTCGGTCTCCGGATCGAGCGAGAGCCAGAACGAGATCGTGCCGCTCCAGTTTCCATCCTGAAAGTTCACGTTACCATCGGCCGGGAAGTAGACGGCTTTGTTGTTCTTCTTCTTGAATCGCAGTGCATCGCCGAACTTGCCCGCACCCTTGGCGATCTCGATATCCGGATGGTGCAAGCCGGGCTTGGCATCTTCCCGTTTGTTGTAGGCGGTGGCCGTGTACAGCCGTTTGTCGCCGCGAGCCACGTCCGCGTCCACGCCGTGGTTGAACGAGGCGTGGAAGAGCAGGTCCTTCTTCTGCGCGAACGCCGCGCAGCAGGCCATTGCGAGGAACAATGTCAGCTTCATGAGAGTCTATCTCCTGTTGAGGTACCGCTTGGGAATCAGGGTCGCGATCGTGCCATAGTACGTCACGATCTTGTGTTCGACCACCGAACCCATCAGCATGTGCGCTTCCGGATGCGTGAGTCCGTAGCCGGTGGTCAACCAATCGATCATATCCGAATTGGCCATGCGCAGTCCGTTGTCCATGCTCGATGAGAACTCGGGCTGGCTTCCGATCGAGACGATGTACTTGTCGTTCTCGAGGCGTGGAATCGAGCTCCGCTTGCCCTCGAGAACCTTCACCGTGAACTGGACATCGAGCGAGGTCTCGATTCCCGTGCCGAGCCCTTCGCCATCGCCCTGAACCGCGTGTCCATCACCCACATAGAAGTAGGCTCCCTTGTGGTAGACGGGGAAGTAGAGCGTCGCGCCCTCGATCACATCGTTGTAATCCATGTTGCCGCCCCAACTCCCCGAAGGACCCGACGTTTCCACTTTCTCGCCTGGCGAGGCCACACCGATACAGCCGAGCATCGGCCGCAGCGGGACCTCGAGCTTCAGGCCCGACCTCGCGTCCGCCTTCAAGCGCGGTGTGGCAATCTGGCGTTGCAGGTCGATGTCCCAAGGAATCAGATCACCGCGCCCATTTCGAACCGCGTTGGTCTGGTAGAAGTTTTTGTAAAGCGTTTCCGCCGCGCCGGGATTCAGAATCCCCGGCGACAGGCGATAACTCGTGTAGCCATAGTTCCGGTTGCAGCGGACTTTATCGAGGTGCACCTGCAGCGTGTCGCCGTAGTCCGCCCCCTCGATGTAGAACGGTCCCATCAACGGGTTGCCGCTTTCGGGATAGACGTAGGGATGCTGGATGTGCTTCACGGCCTTCCAGTCGCCGCCGCCGGAGTCCCAGGTGCGAGTGACGACCGTGTCGCCGGAGCGAACGCGCCCAACGGGCTCCTTGTAGGCGGAAAACACGCGCGAGTGCTTGTCGGGATAGATCTCGTGCGTGGCAGCGAAAACCGCGACGGCAACGAGCGATGCGATGAGCGTTCGAACCATGGGCGCAGTATATCCTAGTCTCATGTTGAATCGACGCGAAGCCGTGATGCTTCTCGCCTCCGCTCCGGCCTCCACCGCCTTCCAGTCGTCCCTCCCCGCAGGCACCGAACAGCCGTGGCTCGGACCCGAATGCTGGGCCAATCCCCTCCAGGACTGGCGGCTCTCGCAGGGCCGAATGGAGTGCGTGCACGCGGGCGGCGACCGGAACGTGTTTCTGCTGACCCACGAAGCCGCAGCGGAGGCAGGCTCGCTCGAAATGAAGGTGCGGTTGGGCCGGCTGAGCTCCGGTGCGTTGGAGTCAGGCTGGGTGGGATTCCGATTCGGAATCCGGGGCTTCTTCCACGACTATCGCGATAGCGCTGTCTTCGGGATCGGTGTCCACGCCGGGATCACAGCGGATGGACGCGTCTTCATCGCCAAGCTGCACGATGCGGCACCCAAGATCGCCGCGCCGCTCGACGAGATCGAACTCGCCTTCCACGCGACACCGGCGGGAAACGGCTACGACCTCACGCTCGCGGCACTCGACGCCCGAGGCGCTACGCTTGCCGAAATACGCCATCCCGGCGCTCCGGCGGAGTGGCTCACGGGCGGAGTCGCGCTGGTCTGCCATTCCGGGCAGGTGTTCGAGACACCCGATCCTTCCGCGGCGCAGATGACCATGCAAGGCGTCAACAAGCGAGGACAGGAGCCGAACGGCACGCTACGATTCTGGTTCCGCGATTGGCGCGTTTCCGGCTCGAAGCTGCGCGTTCATCCCGAGCGCGGCCTCGGCCCCATCGTGTTTTCGATGTATACCGTCAGCAAGGGAGTCCTCAAGCTGACCGCGCAACTGACTCCGGTGACGGGTGCCGAACCGGTGCGCTTGCAAACCAGGCGGGGCAACACTTGGCGTACGATCGCGACTTCGAAGATCGACCCGCTTGCTCGCACCGCGACGTTCCGAGTGAGCCAGTGGGATCACGCGAAGGACACACCGTATCGCGTGCTCTTTCGATACGCGGGCAAGGATCACGAATGGACCGGCACAGTGCGCCGGGATCCGGTGGACAAGCCCAAGATCACAGTCGCGGGCCTTTCATGCAACAACGATCTCGGCTTCCCGCATGCCGATGTGGTCAAGAACCTGAAGCACTTCGCGCCCGATTTCATCGCCTTCACCGGCGACCAGATTTATGAGCGCGTGGGCGGCTTTGGAATCACGCGCACGCCGGTCGATCGCGCGGCGCTCGACTATCTCCGCAAGTGGTACATCTTCGGCTGGGAGTGGCGTGAGTTGACCAAGGACATTCCATGCGTCTGCCTGCCTGACGATCACGACGTCTATCACGGCAACATCTGGGGAGCTGGCGGGCGGAAGGCGGAGGGGGGCCCGGGGCCGGCCGGGCAAGACTCCGGCGGCTATGTGCAGGCGGCCGAGTGGGTGAACATGGTGCAGCGGACGCAGACCTCGCACATGCCCGACCCGTTCGATCCCACCCCGATCGATCAAGGCATCGGCGTCTACTACTGTTCGCTCTCGATCGGCGGCGTCAGCTTCGCGGTAATCGAGGATCGCAAGTGGAAGTCGGCTCCGAAGACCGTGCTTCGGGAGGCGAAGATCGTCAACGGCTGGGCCCAAGATCCGTCTTATCGCGCCTCAGCCGATGGCGACGCGGCGGGAGCTCAATTGCTCGGAGACCGGCAGTTGAAGTTCCTTGGGGAATGGGCGAAGGATTGGACCGGCGGAGTGTGGATGAAGTCGGTGATCTCGCAGACCATCTTCACCAACCTTGCGACACTGCCCAAGCCCGCGAATACCGACGCAGTGACATCGAAGCTGCCGATCGAGCCCGTGGGCGGGCACGGAAAAGACGAAGTTCCGGTGGCCGATCACGACTCCAATGGTTGGCCGCAGTCGGGCCGGAAGGCCGCGCTGCGGGAGATGCGGAAGTGCTTCGCGTTCCACATCGCGGGCGACCAGCATCTGGGCAGCACGATCCGCTACGGGATTGACGACTGGAATGACGCCGGATTCGCGGTGTGTGTTCCAGCGGTGGCGAACATCTTCCCGCGACGCTGGTATCCACCACAACCCGGACGCGATCCAAAGCCGCATGACGCCAAATGCACGGGCGAATTCACCGACGGATTCGGGAACAAGGTGACGGTCCACGCGGTGTTCAATCCCAAAGCGGTGGACCATGAGCCGAAGGCCTTGCATCGGCGCGCGCCGGGCTATGGAATCATCGAATTCCACCGGGCCTCGCGAGAAATTCGAGTCGCAAACTGGCCCCGGTGGGTGGATGCGACGGCCCCTGCCGCGAAACCCCACACTGGGTGGCCGATCACGATCGGGCAGAAGGACAATGGCGCGCCTCAGGCTTTTCTCCTGCCCGAAATCAACTTCGGTACTCTGGCCCGAACCATGAGAATCTCCGATCATCTGAGTGGTGAGCTCCTTTACGCCATCCGTGTCTCCGGCAACCGGGTTACTCCGGGAGTCTCGCACGGCGGAGTCTACCTCGTTGAAATCCTCGACGACCGTGGAGCGGTGGTCGAAGCTCATGACGGTGTTCGCGCCCACCCCGCGAATCAACGTGATGCTGGCGATCCTGGTTTTCCAACTGATCGTGGCGGCGATGATCGGGGCGAGCCTCGAAGCGAATGACGGGCGCTGGATCTATCCACTCGACGAAGCCTACACCACGCTGACGTTGTCGCGGAATCTCGCCGAGACCGGCGTGATGGGCGTGAACCCGGGTGTCTTCTCGGCAACATCGGCGGCACCGCTCTACACGGTTCTGCTGGCGGGAATCTTCAAGCTGACGCAATCCCGGGAGTGGGTGCCGTTGATCGTGAATTTGATCGCGGCCTCCGCGATACTGGGCGCCGCATCCTCGTTATTGACACGCTTGGAGGTGGGCCCGTGGCGCTCCCTCGCGGCGCTGTTGACGCTCGTGGTGGCGACGCCGCTGCCGGTGCTGGCGCTCAGCGGCATGGAGCATACCCTGCAGATCCTGGCGTCGCTGTTGTTCGTTTCGGCATTCCTCGCCAAGTCCAGGCTTCTGCCAGTCGCGGCGATGTTCATGGTAGGCCTGCAATACGACAACTTCGGGCTGGTGGTGATTGCCCTCGCGATTCTCTGCCACCGCCGTGATTGGAAAATCGCGGTGCAAACGGCCGCTGGTGCGCTGGTGGTTCCGGCGGCGATGGCGTTCGCCTCGTGGTCAAACGGCTGGCCTCTCATTCCGGCTTCCATCCTGCTCAAAGCCACGCTCAAGCATCCGGACGCATGGATGCGCTTGCTCGATCCGGCCGGATTCAAGGCCATCCGCAACCTGATCGGCGCGCCTCATCTGTTGGCCCTGCTGGGAGCGATCTACTCCGGGTTTCGGAGCCGCCCGGCCGTGGCCATGGCCGCGGTGGCGGCAATCCTGGTGCACGCACAGTTCGGCGCGGCTAGCTGGCTGAACCGTTCTGAAGCCTACGTGATCGCGCTGGGCATTGTCGCGTTGGCGGCCCTGCCCGGTGTCCGGACGCCCGCCGCCGGGCTGCTGCTGGCCGTCGTGCTCGGCTGGAGGGCGCAGCAATCCGTCGTCACAGGGATCGCCTCATCCGCCAGCGTATTCGCCCAGAATTACCAATTGGGCCAGTTTTTCCGCGATCATTACCCCGGCAAGGCAGTCGCGGTCAGCGAGGCCGGAGCGGTGAGCTTTCTCGCCCGAGGCCCGATCATCGACTTTTCCGGGCTCGGACATCGGGGCTCGCTCGAAGCGAGGCTCTCCGATGGGACGATCTCCGCTCGAGACATGGAGCGGATCACCGGGCGGGAGAATGGGGAAGTTGTGGCAGTCCCCGGAACGTGGCCTCAACAAGGATTACCGAAGCACTGGATTCGCGCCGGGTCCTGGCGGATATCGGACAATTACAGTCCTGGAAGCGAGCAAACCGTCTTCTACGCCACTTCGGAGGCAAGTGTGAAACAGCTGCGAAAGCACCTTGCTGATTATCGGCCCCGGCTTCCAGAACGCGTGACGGTGGATCGCTAAGCTTCGCAAAAAGCGGAGCGGGGGCTCGGAGGAGTGTGCCCCCGCTCGCATGTGGCAGACCGCGGGGAGGCCTGCCAACTTTGAATTATACTAGACCGGGCGGTACTACACAAGGGCTAGGAGCCTATCCGCAAGTGAGGGTAGCATTACCTCCAGGACTTGACTGACGTGGTCGACGAAGACAAACTCAATCTCTGCTTGAATTTCCGGCGCTAAATCTCGAAGATCTTTTTGATTTGCCTTCGGCAAAATAACGCGTTTCATTCCGGCTCGCCGAGCCGCCAAGACCTTCTCTTTGACACCCCCGATCGGCAGTACTAAACCCGTCAAGGTAATCTCGCCGGTCATCGCGGTATCCATGACCGCAGGCGATTTCGTGTACAGCGATGTCAGAGCCACCGCCATCGTGATGCCCGCGGACGGCCCGTCCTTGGGGATCGCGCCCGCCGGAACGTGCAGGTGGACGCCGTAATCCTTGAACAACTTGGGATCGATTCCGAGCTGATCGGCGTGGGACCAGAGGTAGCTCTGGGCTGCCTTGACCGATTCCTGCATGACTTCGCCTAATTGGCCGGTCACCGTCAGCCCCTTGCCTTCTGGCAACAGGAGCGCCTCGATGTAGAGAACGTCCCCACCCGCCTCGGTCCAGGCAAGGCCCGTCGCGACGCCCGGCGGCGAATGGCGCCGCGCTTCTTCCTGGTGGAAAGGTTCCGGGCCGAGCAACTCGACCAGATCCTCGGGCCGGACCAAGAAGGGAGCCGCCTTGCCCTCGGCAAAATAAAGCGCGGCCTTGCGCATCACCTTGGCGATGGTGCGCTCGAGCCGACGCAAGCCCGCTTCACGCGTGTACCTGCGAATCAACTGGGTGAGCGCGGCCGGCGTCAGGTCCACCTGCTCCGGCGTGAGCCCGGTTTCCTTCAACTGGCGGGGGATCAGATATCGCACCGCGATTTCGAACTTCTCTTCTTCGGTGTAGCCGGGCAGCCGCAGCAGTTCCATGCGGTCGAGAAGCGGGCGCGGAATCGTATCGACCGAGTTCGCCGTCGTGATGAACATCACTTTCGACAGATCGAACGGCAGGTCGAGGTAGTTGTCACGGAAGGTGTGGTTTTGTTCGGGGTCAAGCACCTCGAGCAGCGCCGACGACGGATCACCACGGTGGTCGCGTCCGAGCTTATCGACTTCGTCGAGCAGGATCAACGGGTTGTTCGAACCGGCACGGCGCATCGCCTGGATCAGGCGGCCCGGCATCGCTCCGATGTAGGTGCGGCGGTGACCGCGAAGTTCCGCTTCGTCATGCAGACCGCCGAGCGAAAAGCGCTCGAACTTGCGCCCCATCGCCTTCGCGATCGACTGGCCAAGCGACGTCTTACCGACACCCGGAGGTCCGACGAAGCACAGAATCGGCGCCTTGGCCCTCGGATTCATCTTGAGCACGCCCAAGTGCTCGAGGATGCGGCTCTTCACTTCCTTCAGGTCGAAATGGTCCTCGTCGAGGATGCGCCGCGCATCGCCGATGTCGAGCTTGTCTTCGGTCGCGACGCGCCACGGCAGTTCGAGCACATACTCGAGGTAGGTGCGAATCACATGGTAGTCTGGCGAGGCGGAGGGGAGGCGCTCGAGGCGCTTCAGCTCACGCTCGGCCTCCTTGCGCACTTCATCGGGAATGTCGGCCTTTTCCAGCCGCTCGCGCAACTGATCGGTTTCAGCCTGCTCGGCGCCTTTCTCGCCGAGTTCCTGCTGAATGGCGCGCATCTGCTGGCGGAGCATGTAGTCCTTCTGCTCCTTCGACATTTCGGCGCGCGCCTCGGTGTTGATCTTGTTGCGGATCTCGAGAACCTGCAACTCGTGGGACAGATAGGTATGCAGCAGCCGCAGGGCGTCCGACATCGTGGCCGCCTCGAGCAGCGTCTGCTCCTTTTCGAGATCGAGCGAGAACAGCGAAGCGAGGAGGTAGACGAACCGCATCGTGTCGGCCTTGTCGCCGACCATCTGGTTGACGTCGAACGGAACCTGCGCCTGCGTCAGTTCGATCGCGCGGCCCGCGATTTCAGCGACACTGCGCTTGAGCGCCTCGACTTCGGCGCCATGCTCCAACGCTACGGGCGCGGCCTGCACCTTGGCGATGAGGTGCGGCTCCTCCTGCTCGATTTTGATCAGCATCACGCGCTCGACGCCCATGACGAGCACGTCCATCAGATCGTTGTTGCGCGACATCTTGCGGATGATCGCCTTGGTGCCGTAGGTGTAGAGATCGTTCTGCGCCGGCGACTCGACGGAGGCGTCCCTCTGACTGATCAGCAGGATCTCCTTGTCCTCTGTCGCCAGAGCGGATTCCACCGCGGCCAACGAGCGCGACCGGCCCACCGACAGCGGCATGACGAGGTTCGGCAGCAACGCCGTGTTCTTCATGGGAAGAACCGGCAGATCGAAAATTCGTTCACTCATTCGTTTTCCCGCCCCTCTTTGAAATTTTGACTACGCTTACTTGGATGCTCCCACTGGTTCGGGAGTTGCAGCCGTGGCGCCCTCGAACGAGAGCGCCCCGGAATCGCGGTCGAGGTCGATGCGGACCTGCTGACCGTCGTGGACCTTGCCCGCGAGCAACAGCCGCGCCATTGGTGTCTCCACTTCGCGCTGGATCGCCCGCTTCAATGGGCGCGCGCCGTAGCTCGGCTCGTAGCCCACACGCACCAGATGCCGGAGCGCGGCATCGGTCACGTCGATGTCGATGCGCCGGTCGGCCAGGCGCTTGGCGAGCCCGGTCAACTGGATCTCGACGATTCGCTTCAGGTGATCCTCGCTCAAGGAATGAAAGACGATCATTTCATCGATCCGGTTCAGAAACTCCGGACGGAAGTGCCGGCGCATCTCGTCGAGCACGGCGAGCTTCATCATTTCGTACTGACCGCCTTCGGTCGAGCCGCGGAATTCAAGAATCCGCTGCGAACCGATGTTCGACGTCATGATCACGATCGTGTTCTTGAAGTCGACCACCCGGCCCTGCCCGTCCGTCAGCCGTCCGTCATCCAAAACCTGGAGCATGACATTGAATACGTCGGGATGCGCTTTTTCGATTTCGTCGAAGAGAATTACCGAGTACGGGCGCCGGCGCACGGCCTCGGTCAACTGGCCGCCTTCCTCGAAGCCGACGTATCCCGGAGGCGCGCCGATCAGCCGCGCCACGTTGTGCTTTTCCTGATATTCCGAGAGGTCGATGCGGATCATCGCGCGCTCGTCATCGAACAGGGTCTCGGCGAGAGCCCGCGCCAACTCGGTCTTGCCGACGCCGGTGGGCCCGAGGAAAATGAAGCTGCCGATGGGGCGATTCGGATCCTTGAGACCGGAGCGGGCCCGCAGCACGGATTCGGCAACCGCCGTCACGGCCGCATCCTGCCCAACGACGCGCTTGTGCAGTTCGCCGTCGAGATGCAGCAACTTGTCGAGTTCACCCTCGAGCAGCTTCGACACCGGAACGCCCGTCCAACGCGAGACCACGTCGGCGATATCGTCCTCGCCCACCTCTTCCTTGAGCAGGCGCGGCATATCGGTCGACTTGAGCTTGCGCTCCTCGGCCTCGAGCGTCCGCTCGAGTTCGGGGAGCTTGCCATACTTCAACTGCGCGATCTTGTTGAGGTCGCCGTAGGTGCGTTCCATCTTCTCGATCTCGGCGCGAGTTTGCTCGATCTGCTCGCGGAACTGGCGCAGCTTCTGGACCGAGTCCTTCTCGAGCTGCCAGCGGGCCTGCAGGGCCGCGCCTTGTTCCTTGAGCCCGGCGAGTTCCTTTTCGAGCTTGGCCAGCCGATCCCGAGAGGCCTGGTCCGTCTCTTTCTTGAGTGCCTCCCGCTCAATTTCTAGCTGCATCACCCTGCGCGACACTTCATCAAGCTCGGCGGGTAGCGAGTCGATCTCGGTTCGCAGCCGCGCGGCCGCCTCGTCCATCAGGTCGATCGCCTTGTCGGGCAGGAAGCGGTCGGAGATGTAACGATTCGAAAGCACTGCGGCTGAGACAATGGCAGCGTCCTTGATCCGGACACCGTGATGGACCTCATATCGCTCCCGCAGCCCTCGCAGGATCGAAATCGTGTCCTCGACGCTCGGCTGATCGACGAGCACGGTCTGGAATCTGCGCTCGAGCGCCGCATCCTTCTCGATGTACTTGCGGTATTCGTCGAGAGTGGTCGCACCGATGCAGTGCAGCTCGCCACGAGCAAGCATTGGTTTCAATAGGTTACCAGCATCCATAGCGCCCTCGGCTTTGCCGGTTCCCACCACGGTGTGGAGTTCGTCGATGAATAGGACGATCTCGCCATTGGAGGTCTGCACCTCCTTGAGAACCGCCTTTAGGCGCTCCTCAAACTCCCCGCGGAACTTGGCGCCCGCGATCAATGCGCCCATGTCGAGCGACACGATCTTCTTGTCTTTCAGTCCCTCAGGCACGTCGCCGCGGACGATTCGCTGCGCGAGTCCCTCGGCGATCGCGGTCTTGCCGACGCCCGGCTCGCCGATCAACACCGGATTGTTCTTGGTGCGGCGGGATAGCACTTGAATCACGCGCCGGATCTCTTCGTCGCGACCGATGACCGGGTCGAGCTTACCCTGATTGGCCAACGCCGTGAGATCGCGCCCGTACTTCTCGAGCGCTTGGTAGGTGTTCTCGGGAGTGGAGTTGGTAACGCGTTGACTGCCGCGCACGTCGGTCAACGCCTTCATCAGTTTCTCGCGCGCAACGCCGAACTCTTTCAGAATCTTTCCAGTAGCGCCCGAATCCTCGGTGAAGGCGAGGAGCAGATGTTCGACCGAAACGTAGTCGTCCTTCATCCGCTTGGCTTCGGTCTCGGCTTGGCCCGCGAGTTTCTGGAACCGGCCCGTGATGTAGACTTGATCCACCGGGCGGCCTTCGACTGAGACCTTGGGAAGCTTCCCTAGCTCCGTTAATAGCTTACGGTGGAGATTCTCGAGTGGCACTTGAATCTTGAGGAGGATCGTCGGCGCGAGTCCTTCTGGCTGCTCCAAGAGCGCAACAAACAGGTGCTCGACATCGATTTGGGAATGGGAAAGCTCGGTCGCCTTCGATTGAGCTTGCCGGAAAGCCTCCTGAACCTTTTCGGTGAAGCGGTTGAAATCCATATGGTGCTCCTCGAAGCCAGGATATCATCGCGATTGTCTTATGTCAAATTATTTGAGTCTTCTAATATCAAATCTTGACCGTTCCCGCGCTGGCATGCGATCACCGCCGATATCGTGGCAGACGTAACGGAAACCCTACTGGACGAGCCTTGTGACCATGGCTGCCGCCGGTTGCCTGCCTTTCGCGGCAAACACTTTCGTCCATCGGGCCCCCAAGCCCTGGCGGGATGACGAGGATTGGACTCGGCGGGCGAAAAAGCTCTCGACTGATGAATGAAACGCCTATGCCGCCAGTTGGCGGAGGCGGGCTAGATCATCCTGCCCCAGCACATTCCTGGATTCGCTGCTCGACGTGCGCGGCGAGACCATGGACGCGGCTGACGCGGCTGTCAGGCTTTCTGAATCCGCACGATCGACTCGACCTCATGCTCGAGCATCTGTCCGGGCTTTCTGCAAGCCATCGCGTCGCAGAAAGGCAGTCAACAGTCCGCCCATTCAGACTCGATTCCCGGAAGCGACCGGCCTCGTACGTTTCAGCCTGACGTGGGAATCGAGGCCGATTCCATGAACCGTCGAGGGCGACGCGTTCTATCAGGCCCGCTAGGAACCGCATACGGAAGTTGACATATGGTCGAAGCGGCAGGACTTCGATCGGTCCTCACACGAAGATCCCGCTCTCGCGCGGTGTCAGCGCGCGGGCACCGTCCACATCATGACCTTCTGATCGCCCCGTTTCCATTGCTTCTCGGGCTTCCTGTTCCCGATTCCGTACTGGTTGCAGACGATCCGCGACCCCGGCTTCAGTTCCGAGAATAGCCTCGGCGCCAGCCGCTCGTTGATGCTCCGGTACATGTAGAGCATCACGACTGTCGCATCACTGAACTGCGCCTGGAAGACGTCCTGCGTGCGGAATTCAACCAGATGCGTGACGCCCGCTCGTTTGGCGGCTTCGTTCGCCTCGGCGATCCGCTTCGGATCGATATCGATCCCCGCGCCCCGCGCTCCGGTCTTCTTTGCCGCCGCGATCACGACGCGGCCGTCGCCGCAGCCGAGGTCGTAGACGACGTCGTCCTTGGTGACCTTCGCCATCCGGAGCATCACGTCGATCTTGCGATCGTCGGACGGCACCCACGGAACTTCACCCGGACTCTCTTCATACTGCGCGAGCAACGGCCCGCCGAGAGCGTACAAGAGGCCACGCCGCGAGATCACAGCGCGAGCCTCGCCCAGCGGATCTCCATGCTGGCGGGAGTTCCCGCGTAGTAGACGATCATCGCCTCGCCGTTCGGGAGCGCTTCGCAATAGGGAAGGCCGAAGCTCCAGCGGCTCATGTCGATCAGCATGCCGCCCGTATCCGAAGTCTGGGCCGCGGCTTGTTGCGCCTCGTAGATCACCACTTCGGTCGCGACAGGGAACTCGGCATCCGCCGAAGCAGCCGCTCGTGCGCGGATCGACTGCGACCCATAGCGGTCCACCCAGGCGAGCACCGTGCGCCCATCGGGCAAGATCGCAGGATGCGCGGCCTGATCGGAGAAGTCGAGCGTCTCCGTCGTCCAGTTTGCTCCCCCGTCGAGGCTCACGTGGCGGCGAATCGACAGATACCGATTCGCCGGCTTGTCGTAGACCCAGGAGAAGGTCACGAGCTTCCCATCCGGCGTCACGCCCGCGCGTTGATCCCAATGGAAGATGTCTCCGGCCGAATCCTGACACACGGTTCGCGGCGGAGTCCACGACCGGCCGTTGTCGCTCGAGTAGCAATAGACCACGCGCTGGAGCCATTTCGACGAGTCGAGGTACGGCTTGTTGGTCTCGATACTCACGATCAGGGCCCCGTCTGGCAGGCGCAGGATCGGATTGGTGAGGCTGGGCGGGCCTACGTCTTCCGTTACCGCGACTTCGCGCCACTCGGTCCAGGTGTGGCCCTGGTCGAACGAATCCGCGACGAGGATCTTCATGGGCAAGCAGCCTTCGGTTGATTCGTTGAAGAGCGGCTGGCCCGGAAAGGCTTCCTGATCCACCCATAGCGAGCACGCGATCAGGTGCGACGCGCCGAGCGCCGTGATATAGACTACCTGCAGCGATCCACGCACGCCACCAAACGACGTGGAGAACGGCGTCGCGGGCTCGCTCCACGACAGCCCGAGATCGGTCGACCAGCGCAGTTCGGCGATCGAGCCGTTGGAGTCTTTGGAAGGGCCGATGCGATAGCTCGCAAGCAGCGATCCATCGGGCAAGACAACGACGCTCGGAAATGTTGCGACCGCGCGGGCGCCGCCTTCCGAGGGGCAGACCACACCAGTCGAGACGATCTTCATACCTTTTGTCCCTGCTTGCGAACACCGCGGATCAGCAGCGCGCCGATGATCGCGGTGGCTATGCCGAAGTAGAAACTCGACGCAAATCCGAATTTGTCCGCGATGTATCCATGCAGCGTGGGCGCGAAGCTCGAGAACGGCGTGGCGAGCGTCAGGATCGAAAGATTCCGCGGACCCGCGGCGACTTCCGAAAGCGATGCCACGACATTCGGAATGTACATGCCGCCGAGTTCCCCGCCCCCGAGCAGCCCGGACGAGAAGAAGTTCGCATAGCCCGGCACGAACTTGGCCCAAGCGCAGGCGGTCGCGAGCAAGCCCATGCAGGTGAGCGCGGCTGTGCGGAATCCGTACTTGATGGCAATCCAGCCGAGTCCGACGCCGGCGAGCGCCTTGAAGCCGAAGCGAATCGCCATCAGCAGGCCGGAGAACTCTTTCGGATCGCGGCCCACGGCTTCCTTCATGTAGAGCGCGAGGTTGGAGGTGAGGCCGAGTGTCGTGTAGAACATGACGTAGGAGAACCACATTCGCACGAGGTTGGGGTCGGCGAAGTATCCGCGAATCGACGACGTCACGAATTGGAAGAACGGCGCCCGCGGCTTGTCGGGAATGGGCTCGAGCTGATACCGGCGCGACAACAACGCGACCGTCAGCGAGCACGGCGCCCCGATCGCGTAGAGCAGCGCGAAGTCGAAGGGAGACTTCAGCGACGGCATTCCAGAGTTGAGCAGATACTGGGCGGTCAACGATCCGGCCACGGCGCACAGCGGCGTGATCGCGAAGGTTTGCCGAAGCGCTCGAGCGCGGCCCTCCTGCGAGGTTCCGCGAGTGAGGCACTGGATCATGAAGACGTGCGAGACGGAATTGCCGAAGCCTTGCACCAGCCCCTGTAGCATCAACGCGCCGAGAATCACTTTCGGCGGAACCGGGAGCAGCAGCGTGACACAGACACAGGCGAGCAGCGCCGCGATCAGCAGGTTCGCCCAGGTGACCACGTTCTTTTCGAGGCGGTGCGGAATCAACCAGGAAAAAATCAGCGGGGCGATCTGGCCGAACTGATAGGTGGAAGCCGGGAGGTTCGCTTCCGCCGCGCTCGCTCCGAACTTGTTCGCCAGCGCCGCCTGGACGACACCGATATAGAGCACGGGCGCGGCGAAGTAGATACACGCATAGGAGAACGTGAAGATCAGGCCATTGGAACGGTCGGTCTCGGCGGAGGGCATTCCCGCTAGCTTATCGTGAATGCGGCGAAGTAGTCTCCGGGCGCCGTGCGCAGGCGATTTCCGCCACCGCACGCGATCACTACGAATTGTTTACCGCCGGCTTCGTAGGTCGCGGGCGTGGCTTGTCCAGCGGCGGGCAGCTCACCTTGCCACAGCACCTTCCCGCTCGACGAGTCGAAGGCGCGAAGGTGCTTGTCGGCGGTGCCCGCCATGAACACCAGTCCGCCGGCGGTGGCGATGCAGCCTCCGAGGATCTCGGTTCCTGTGTTCTTCAAGCCGCGGGCGGCGAGTTCCGGGAAGTAGCCGACCGTCTCTTGCCACTTGAAGTCGCCCGTGGTCAGGTCGATCGCGGTGAGCGTGCCCCACGGAGTCTTGACGGCGGGATAGCCCTCGGCGTCGACGAACTTGTCGTAGCCCTTGTGGCGGAACTTGAACGGCTGGCCCGCTTCGGCGTCGAGTAGAGTCACGATGCTCGGCAGTTCGCTCGTGGGAACGAAGAGCAGATTGCTCGAAGGTTCGAACGCACAGCCGCCCCAGAGCGCGCCACCGAGCGTGCCCGGCGAGAAGATCGTGCCTTGTTTGCTCGGGGCCGGATACGGCTTGCCGCCGCGCCACTGGCTGAGCGCCTTGCGCGCGAAGGCGTTCGCCTCTTTGGAAATCTCGGTCAGCGTATCGTTGTTGACGATCTGCCGCGCGAACGGCTTAGGCTTCAACGGAAACGGCTGCGTCTTCGACAACACTTCGCCTTCGATGTCGCTCGCCTCCACCGGACGCTCTTCGACACCGAACACCGGCTTACCGGTTTCACGATCGAGAAGGAAGAGCATGCCGGTCTTGGTCACCTGCGCGACGACGTCCTGTTTGCGTCCGCGGTTGTTGATCGTGAGGAGAGCCGGTTGCGCGGGAAGATCGTAGTCCCAGACATCGTGATGCACTGTTTGGAAATGCCAGATGCGTTTGCCAGTGCGCGCGTCCAGAACGAGCACGCAATCGCTGAACAGATTGTTCCCGATGCGATCACCGCCCCAGAAATCGAACGCCGAACATCCGGTAGAAACGAAGATCCAGCCGCGCTTGGTGTCGAGGCTGAGTCCGGCCCAGTTGTTGGTTCCGCCGTTCACCTTGTACGATTCCGGGCTCCAGGTATCGTGCCCGAACTCGCCCGGCCAGGGGATCGTGTGGAAGATCCACTTGCGCTTTCCGGTGTAGACATCGTAACCGCGGATGTGTCCGGGGCCTGTTGGATACGGACCTTCGCCGCCGCCTCCGCCGACGATGAGCGTGTCCTCGAAGATCACCGCGGGACTCGTCAGCCGATACTCGGGACGGTCGGTGTCGAAGTCCTTCGAGAGATCCGCGATGCCGCCATTGGCGAACGTCTTCACCAGTTCGCCGGACTTGGCATAGAGGCAGTACATGCGATTCTGAACGCCGACGTAGACGCGCTTGTCCTTGCCGTCTTCAAACCAGGTGACGCCACGCTGCACGCCCGGCGCGCGTCCGGAGCGCTGGCCCTGATTGGGATCGAACGACCATTTCGCTTCGCCGGTCACGGCGTCGAGTGCCTGCACCTTCAATCGCGGAGAGGTCAGGTAGAGCATGCCGTCGGCGACCGTCGGTGTGCACTCGATGGTGGTCGCGGGCTTTTCGCTGTGGTCGCCGGTGCGGTGGGTCCAAGCGAGTTTCAGCTTGCCCACGTTCGACCGCTTGATGCGATCGATCGGGGAGAATCGAGTTGCGCCGGCATCACTGCCATAGTGCGCCCATTCGCTGGTTCGGGAATCGAGTCCGCGCGCGCCGGGCATCGCGGAGAGCAGGGTTGCGGCCGATTGCGCGAGAAACACGCGGCGGTCCAAGTTCGACATGCCCTACAGGATATCGGAAATCAGGCCGTGCGGCGATTCTTCGGATCGGCCTTGCGGCGCGTACGCGGCTTCGAAGACGGATACTTGGAGGACTGGCGCGGGACGTGATGACGCGTGACATGCGGCTTCGGAACCATCTTGGCTCGGACTGCGCTCCGTGACCGGGGCGGGCTGGCATCCACGTTGCGAACGGAAACACGAGATTGAGCAAGCATCGCCACGGCGGCCAAGGCGAGGAGAACGATTCGCATGAACAGCAGCATCTGATACCTCCGAACCGGTCGATGATAGCGCGGCCAGTGGCCAATGTCGACCGAGAGAATCCGCGTGATGGATCCCAAATTCGAGCCACTGAAGTCATGAGTCGAATTGCGATCCTGGTCCTGGCCGCGATCATGCAAGCTCCCGGCGCCCAGTACTTCGTCGAACTTCGAGAGGAACCCGCGGCTGGCATCTCGTTTCGTTCGCCCGCGCGCGGAACCCGAAACGAGGCGGTACGCTTGCGCGGCTCCGTGCGCGGGCGACAAGCCCGGATTCGAGCGGCGATCGGGGTACGGGATGACGAGGTCCGGCAGTCGTTCGACCTGCTCTTGAACGGCTTCGTCGCCGAGATGAGCGCGGAGAGGGCACAGCGGCTCGCGGGCCGGCCCGAGGTGAAGTCGGTGACCGGCATGTCCACTCGGAGCGGCTTCACGATGGACACGATACTTCCACTCATCAACGCCCCGAGGGCGTGGGAATTGGCTCCGGAGGGGACATCGCAGGGCGCGGGGGTGAAGATCGGAGTCATCGATTCGACGCTCGACGTCTCTCACCCCGCGTTTCAGGATCCGGATCTCACGATGCCGCCCGGGTTCCCAAAAGGCAACGATGCCTCGGACCTCGCCAAGACCAACAGCAAGGTGATCGTCTACCGGACCTATGGCAATACTTCGGACTTCCAGCAGAGCAACTCGCCGTACCACGGAACCGTGGTCGCAATGACAGCGGCTGGCGCGCGCTACGAAAGCCCGATCGGACCGATCTCGGGCGTTGCGCCCAAGGCTTGGATCGGCTTTTATCATCTCGGCGATGTGGATAACCCCCGCATCCTGCGGGCCATGGAAGACGCGGTGGCCGATGGAATGGATGTGCTGAACCTGAGCGTCGGGTTTCTGCAGTTCGCGGGCGCGGAGGCCCGCAGGCCGTTCGAGGCCGCGGCGGAGCGCGCGATGCGTCTGGGAACCGCGATCGCCTGGGCGGCCGCCAACTCCGGCCCGGAGCGGACGACGCTTCTCTCTCACTCGCTTTCGGACGCCAACCTCGTTGTGGGCGGAACGAAGAACACGAAGTTCAACGGTGGCACGCTGCAACTGGAGAGCGGGCAGACGTTCGGGGTGATTCCCGTCCCCGAGGTGCCCGATTCGATCGAGCCGGTGCGCGCCCGCTTGCGCGACGTTCGCGAACTCGACCGGGCGACCGGCGGATGCAACCCGCTGCCGGAGGGCAGTCTTCAGGGACGGATCGCGCTTGCCGATATCAGTGCACCGTGCGCGGCGGGCCGCCGGATCGCAAGCTTCGCCAGAGCGGGTGTGGCCGCGTTGCTCTTCTATCAGCCAGAAGCCGAGCTCACCGGAGGGGGGACCATCGGCCAGATACCGCCGTTTCCGGCGGCACAGATCTCGGCGCGCGACGCGGCGGAATTGATCCGCCTCGGGCCGAGCAGCCTCGATGCGGTCCTGACGATCGCGCGCCAGCCGCAGCCCGCGGACTCTTCGCTGCCGTATGCTCTTACATCCGCGGGTCCGACGCTCGACTACCGGATCCGGCCCGACGTATCCGCCGTTGCGCAGTTCGTCTACGCAGCGTTGCCGAATGGCTTGGCGGGATCGTTATCCGGAACGAGCCTCTCGACGCCACAAGTCGCGGGCGGAATGGCACTCTTGAAGGCGGCTCGCCCCGCATTGACTCCACCGCAACTATACTCGCTCGTCACCAATACAGCGGCTCCGATGCCGAGTCCGGTCATGGTCAACGGATCGGGTCGCATGGATCTCGAGGCCGCCATGCGAGCGGTGCTCACCGCGCTACCGAGATCCCTCAGTTTCGGCATCAGCTCGACGGTGGGCACGGGTTCGATCGACCAGACGCGTGCATTTGCGATCACAAAGCTCGGCGGCCCGGAACAGGTGGTCAGCTTTTCGGTGGAAACGGCCGAAGGCCAGCCCGTGCCGGTGATCACACCGGCCGCGGTAACCGTGGGCGCGGGTGAATCCGCGCGCGTAAGCGTCCGCCTCGCGGTCTCGAATCAGCGAGCAGCCGAGTACTCGGGCGCGATCATCGTTACGGGGACCAGTTCCGGAACCCGCCTCCGCGTGCCGTACTGGTTCGCGATTCCCTCCGGCGTTCCGGCAACGATCAAGGTGATCTCCACGGAAGAGTTCATCGCCGGAGGAACTTATCGAGTCTTCGGCCGCTTGCCCATGATCCGTGTCGTTGATACGACTGGGATCCCGATCACGAATGTCGAACCGCGGGTGACCGCCTCCGGAGTGGCATCGCTGTTGTTTCTCGCTCCGAATCCCGAGGTTCCAGCGGTCTACACGCCGGGCCTCAGCTTCTCAGCGACACCGGGCGAAGCGCTGCTGCGGATCCAGGCTGGGAACGTCGTCAAGGATGTCACGCTTCACACCGCGACTCCGGTAAACCCGCGGCTCGAGTTCAGTGACTTTCAACTCAACTTCGGCGGAGTGCTGACCGGCCTGACGAAGGAGCTCGATCTGCCGGTGTCGAATCCAGGTGGCCAGCCGCTAACGATCTCGGGTGCCACGTTTTCGAATCCGCGCTTTTCGATGGTGACGAGGCTTCCGGTTACGATCGCGCGCGGAGCGCGAGAAAGCTTGCGTATCCGCTTTGCGCCCACGGCCGTGGCCGACGAAGCTGGACGGCTCACCGTCATCCACAACGATCTCACGCAGACCGGGCTTGCGGTTGCCGTCTCCGGCACGGGGGTACCCGCGGCGGGACCACTGACTCTGCAGGTGGACAACGGAACCGCGATCACTGGCATCGGCTATCCCAACGGCGAACCCACCGCGATGTTCGTGAACCGCCTCACGCCGCCGAAGTATCCGGCGGTCCTGCAGAGTGTCCAAATCTACTTCCGCGACCGCGCCGACGGGTTGGCCCGCACGACTCCGATCACGGTGATTGCCCGCCCAAATCCGGACGGCACCGAGCGGTTGCGCGATGTCGTGTTCCAACGCGTGTCAGGAACGGTGGCCCAGTTGAACGCATTCAATGCGTACACGTTTCCCGCGAATCAGGCGTTGCGGATCGAGTCCGGCGATTTCGTCGTGGGCTTCCAAGCAAACAATCCACCGCGGACGTTTCCGGCCGAACTCGACCGGACCGCCCCTCCCCAGAGGCGGTCCTACGTGGGGAGCGAGTCGCGCCCGTTCAGCCTCGTGGATACGGACGCGGGAATCCCGGGGAACTTCATGATCCGGGCGGTCGTGACGTTTCCGCAATAGCGCTCAGCGGCGCGACGCGGCGGGTGCGTCCGCTGGTTTCTTCACCGTGAGGAATCCGCCCGAAGGCGACGAGGCCGAGCCCACCGTGACCACCAGCGTGTGCTCGCCGTCTGGTGCGTCTTCCGGAACCCTGATCACTAACAGATCTCCGCCGACCACTCCCGCCGACGCGCCAGCATAGATGATGTTCTCCGGAGCAAGATCGATGTCGCCGAGCTTGACTGTCACGGGCAGCGCTGTGGGGTTGGAGTCCGTCGATGGATCTCCCGCCGGAATCGCTGTGGTCTTGGCGCCGAAACCGTTCGCCGAGATCGCGACTGTTGCGCCCGGTTTCGCGGGCGTGTAGACACGATCGGGGAGAAGCCCTTCGGGTCCGATGGCAGCGTTGGTTTCCGGATCGTATGCGGCAACCGGATTCCGTCCACCGGGATTCCGCAACCAGTAGTAGAACTCGGGGCTCGATTCCGCCACGTCGAACGCGGCTTCGCGCGACGGCACGGCATCGGCCGCGGTCTCGCAGTTGCGGGTGACAATGAGGGCGCCCGCGCCGGTGGCGAGCGCGGGAACCTGGAACAGGATCTGCGTGGGCGTGACCGACCCGAGCGGCACGCGCTCGCCGTTGATCGTGACGCACGTTCCACCGAGCACCGGAGCGAACTTCGCGGAGGAGGTCACGTTGGTGGCGTCGGCGGCCATGCCGGAGCCGGTGATGATCGCCAGTCCGAACGGAGCCAGCGGACCCGAGCCGAGCGTCGCCGCCTGCACCGCCGAGATCTGCGGTGGTGTGATGAGCACCGCGTTCGCCGTGAGGTCAAAGTTCACGGGAGTGAGTCCTTGAACAGTAGCGGTGACGCGCACGGGTCCGGGGCGGGCGCCCAGCGTGACCTGAATGCCGGCGCGGCCTTGGGAATCGGTGGTCGTGGAGTTCACTGCGAGGCGGGCTTCCCCAGTGGTAACGGCGAAGTTCACCGTGGCTCCGGGAATGGGCGCCACGCGTCCGTTGAGCCGCACCACCAAGGGTTGCGCGAGCGCCTGGCCCACGAATCCGGATTGGTTGTTGCCGCTGATGAGTTCGAGTGTCGTGGGGTTATTGAGGGCGAGGCGGCGAATGCGGTTCGCGTCGGAGTCGGCGAACACGATGTCGCCATCGCGCGTGATGTACAAGCCGGAAGGCGCCCAGAGTCCGGCGTTCAGGGCAGGTCCACCATCGCTCATGGTTCCGTCAATGGGGTCGAATGTTCCGTTGCCGGCGATCACGGCGATGCGGCCATTCGCAATTCGGATGATCCGGCGGGCGGCGCTCAGAGAGGCGATGATGTTGCCGTTGGCGTCGGTTGCGAGTCCGAGAATTGGTCCGAGGAATTGCGCCGTGGCGGAGGCGCCGTCGGCGATGGCGGCAATCGTGTCGCTACCCGCGATGGTCGAGATCGTACCAGCGGCGGTGATCCGGCGGATCCGCCCATTTCGCGAGTCGCCCACCAGCAGACTGCCATCGCGCTCGACGGCAATAGCCTCGGGTCTGTTGAACCGGGCCGAGGTTGCCAATCCCCCATCGCCGGCGAAACCGCCGGTGGTTGCGGAAGCAGGCGGAGGCGCGGTCGCTCCGGCGACCGTGGAGACGGTTCCGTCGGCCGTCAGCTTACGGACTTTGTGAAAAGTCGAGTCGGTGAAATAGAGGACACCGGAAGCGTCGAGCGCCATGCCTCCAACGATGCCGATTTGGGCATTCGGTCCAGGCACCCCTTCCGCGCGATCGCCGCGGGTGCCGTTGCCGACAATCGTGCGGATGGTTCCATCGGGCGCGATGCGGCGGATGCGGTTGATGCGCGTGTCGGCGAAGATCACGTTGCCGGAGCCATCGGTGAGTATCGGGCCTGGATACGACATCCGAGCCGCGGTCGCGGGTCCACCGTCTCCAGCGAAGCCGAAGACGCCGGTTCCGGCGAACGTCGAGATCGTACCGGTGGGCGTCACACGGCGAATGCGCGAATTGTAGTTGTCCGAAATGTAGATATTGCCTTGCCCGTCTTGCGCCACGTGCTGCGCTGTGTCGATCAGAGCCCGCGTCGCGGGTCCTCCATCGCCATCGAAGTGCACGCGGCCCGCAAAGGTCGAGGTGATGTTGCTCTCGATCTTGCGGATCCGGTGGTTGTCGCGATCGGCGATGTAGATGATCGGGCCGAAGGTGGAAACACTCACCGGTGAGAAGAATCGGGCAGAGAGCGGAGGCTCGCCATCACCGGCGAATCCAAGGTCGCCCGTACCGGCGACAAACGACAGAATACCGTCAGGGCTGATGCGCATCAGGCGATTGAAGAACGAGTCCACAACCAGCAGATTGCCTTGGCTGTCGAACGTCAGGCCGGATATGTCGCCAAATGACGACGCACGAGCCGGGCCTTGGTCTGGAAAGAAGAAGAAGCCATCACCGGCGAACGTGGAAATACGGCCTTGGGTATCGATGCGGCGGATGAGGGAATTGCCGAAATCGGCAAAGAGCAAATTGCCGCTCGAGTCCAGAGCGAGTGCGCCCGGCTCGCTCATCCTCGCGCGCGCAGCCTCACTGTTGTTATCACCGACAAAACCGGGGCCACCTCCGCCCGCGATCGTGCTGATGATGCCCGCGGGAGTGATGCGGCGAATCGAGTGATTGAGGGAGTCGGAGAAATAGATGGTTCCGTCGGCGAGACGCGCGATACCTCCAACCAGTCCGACACCTGCCTGGATGGCGGGGCCGCCATCGCCGCTATTGCTAAGAGCACCGCTTCCGGCCAATCGAGTGGTTTGACCATCACGTCCGATTCGAACGAGATCGCCGAGCCCGCCCGCGAGCAAGGTGCCTTCCGGCTCGGCGACAATCACGTTCGCCGGATAGCTGGAGAAAGCGTTGATCTGTCCGTTCTGCCCAACGATGCGAACTCCCTGTCCGACATCCCGGATGTAGACGTTTCCGTTCCGGTCCACCGTAACCGACAGCGGCGTGAACAGCAACGCTTGGGCCGCGGGGCCTCCATTGCCCAAATTGTAGCTTCCCGCCACAGTCTGGATCGCATAATTTTGTGCGAGTGCCGCCGAACAAGCAGTGGCAAGCAGCAGTGTTCTCGAGATACTCCCTCTCATATTCTCCTCCGGAAGCCGGACGCCTCGATTGCCATTCTACGACAACCGTTTCAGAAAACGAGGTGGCACCGCACCAAAAAATCACATTAAAGTGACAAGCCCGTGGGTGAATCGACACATGTTCGATTTTCCGCGCCGGGAACTTACATCGTTCCCGCGGTGTCATTCCTTCCATGCGGCCCCTCATGATGCTCCTTGCGGCGATGCCGGCGATGGTGGCCCTGGGCCTTGGCCGCCGCCCTCGCGCTTGCCCTGCGGGGAGGCGCCGCCGCTTGGAAGCGGTCGGAACGGCTGGCGCGCGCCGACTTTTTCTCGAACGAAGGAACGAAGTTGGTAACGCTTCGCTTGTCCCCCGGCAGAGCCGGGGGCTTTATGTTGTGAGCCGCTCGAAGCGGCTCCTGACGACGCCGCTTGCGCGGCAGAGACTTTGCCAGTCGGGTCAAGTGCACCCGTACCCGAACACTGGCGGTAGGCACGCCCGAGATGGTCGCGTAGTGACGTCCCGTTGCGCACGCATTTCCTGCTCCCCCCGCTTTCAGACACCAGGCCGCGCGCTGTCCCATGCGTTTCCTTCCGAAGCACTCCCGGGATCGTCGAAC
This sequence comes from uncultured Acidobacteriota bacterium, assembly GCA_902825945.1. Classification (GTDB taxonomy): domain Bacteria; phylum Acidobacteriota; class Terriglobia; order Bryobacterales; family Bryobacteraceae; genus SYLY01. The sequence continues at coordinate 31,570 of CADECY010000043.1, read as the reverse complement.
TGCTGCTGCCACCCCGGCACAGCCGGGGGGACTCCCTCATTAGGATTAGGCTAGCGCTCAATCGCCCCGCCGACTTCCCGGCAGCGGTGCAGGCCTTCCGCCAAGCCATTCAATTGAACCCGAACGAGGCCAACTATCATGCCTCGATGGCAGAGGCTCTCGGACGCCTCCCGCGCGGACCGGGATTCGATACCGGCTCATCCTCCAAGCGGCGGAGCGCGCTGTGGAACTCGATGGAAACTGCGCCGGATGCCAAGCGGTGCTCGGGTTCGTCTTGTTCAACCAGCGCTGGGAGTGGGAGCGCGCCGGAACACACATGCGACGAGCCGTCGAGCTCGACCCGAAGCACCCTGGCAAGCGCGGTTACCTGGCCATGCAAATGGCGTCCCAGGGCAAGCTCGAGGAGGCTCTGGCCGAGGTCGACCGGGGAATCTCCATTCAACCCTACCAATCGACCTTGCACACAATTCGCTCCGTCGTCCTTTGCGGCCTCGGCCGATACGAGGGTTCGATTGCCGCCGCCAGCCGGGCGATCTCCTTCAAGCGGCTGCGCGACAGCGCCTGGGACTGGCGTGCCTATTCGATGTTCCAACTCGACCGCCGAAAGGAGGGCGTCATGTCGTATGTCCACCGGTTGTTCGAGAACGAAGCTCCGGCGGCCGAAACGGTGATCTCGAAAGGCGGCGTGGAAGCGGGGCTGCGCTGGTTACTGGCGAAAACCGGCACCGAGGCGGACCGCCCGGCTCGGGGAGTCAATCGTGCGCATTGGAAGCTGCTGCTCGGCGATCCGGACGGGGCGCTGGAAGAGTTGAAGTCGGCCGAGTCCATCCGGCATTTCGAACTGGTTTACCTGGCGGTCAACCCCGCCTTCCGCCCGCTTCGGGAGCACCAGGAATTCAAGGCACTGCTCGCACGGATGAAGCTCGAACACGTGATGGAGTGAGTTTTTTCTGAAAGGACACTCCCTCTGACGGCATTCAGATGTCAGGAGGTAGTGAATGGAACTCACCAAGTATGCTTTTGCCGGTGCGGCGGCCCTCGGGTCCGCATTGGCGCTTTATATGGCCTCGCGGCCCGCACCGGCGGCTCCGCCGTCGCCTGAATCCAGACATGTGGGCACGGCGCCGGTTGGCGGCTCCGGCGCGCTGATGATCATTGACCGCGAGGGGCGCGCGCCGCTTCCCTGCCCGCTGAAGCACACCGATGTCCAGGCGGACATCTCCGGATTCCTCGCCCGCGTCACCGTGACGCAGGAGTTCGAGAATCCGACCGGCAACAAGATAGAGGCGGTCTACACTTTTCCGTTGCCAAACAAGGCGGCGGTCGACGACATGACGATGCTCGTCGGCGATCGCACGATCAAGGGAAAGATCAAGAAGCGCGCCGAGGCGCGCGAGATCTTCGAGAACGCGCGCCAGCAGGGCCACACGGCGAGCCTGCTCGATCAGGAGCGTCCGAACATCTTCACACAGTCGGTCACCAATATCGGGCCGGGCATGAAAGTGAAGATCATGATCAGCTACGTGGAGACCCTAAAGTACGAGGCGGGGACCTATGAGTTCGCGTTCCCGATGGTGGTGGGTCCGCGATACAACCCGGCCCAAGTCGCCGATGCCGCGCGGATCACGCCGCCGGTGACGCCTCCCGGAACCCGCGCCGGACACGACATTTCGTTGCGCGTAAATCTGAACGCGGGCGTGCCCGTGGACAAGCTCACCACGACGACGCATCCGGTGAACATCGAACGGCCTTCCGCCGCGATCGCCCGCGTGAGTCTCAAGAACGAGAACGAGATCCCGAATCGCGATTTCATCCTGCGCTATGACGTGGCTGGCCGCAAGATCGAGGACGCGGTACTCACCCATCGCGGTGAACGGGGCGGATTCTTCACGCTGATCCTGCAGCCGCCCGACCGGCCGGAACCTTCCGAGATCACGCCGAAGGAACTCGTCTTCGTCGTGGACACCTCCGGTTCGATGCACGGATTCCCGCTCGACAAGGGCAAGGAGTTGATCAAGATGTCGCTCGATGGACTTCATCCGCGCGACACGTTCAACCTGATCACCTTCTCGGGCGACACCGAGATCCTGTTCCCGCAGCCCGTCACCGCAACTCCGGAGAATGTCCGCAAGGCGCAGCGGTTCCTGCTGTCGCGCAACGGCGGCGGCGGCACGGAGATGATGAAAGCGATCCGCGCCTCGCTCGATCCGAGCGATCATCAGGACCATGTCCGCGTGGTGGTGTTCCTGACCGACGGCTATGTCGGCAACGACATGGAGATCATCGGCGAAGTGAAGAAGCACACCAACGCTCGGGTCTTCTCGTTTGGAATCGGAAGTTCTGTGAACCGCTTCCTGCTCGACAAGATGGCCGAAGAGGGGCGCGGCGAAGTGGAGTACGTCGGGATCGACGACGCGTCCGAAGCCGAGAAGGCGGTGAAGCGGCTCTATGCGCGGGTCCGGACTCCGCTGTTGACCGACATCTCGGTCGACTGGGACGGACTGCCGGTCGAGGACGTCTATCCGAAGCACTACGCGGATCTGTTCGCGGCGAAGCCCGTGATCATCCACGGGCGCTACACGGGAGCCGCGAAGGGCACCGTGCGGTTGAAGGGCAAAGTCGCCGGTCGCGAAGTGGTCCGTGAGATTCCGGTGAACATGCCCGCGTCGGAGGCGGCGAACGATGTCCTCGCTTCTCTCTGGGCGCGGACCAAGATCGAGGATCTGATGAGTCAGGACTGGAAGGGGATGCAGCATCGCACGCCGGCTGGCGATCTCGAAGCCGAGATCACGCAACTCGGCATCGACTTCCGGTTGATGACGCAGTTCACGTCGTTCGTCGCGGTCGAAGAAAGTCAGGTGGTGAAATTCGGCGAGTTGACGAAGATCGAAGTGCCGGTCGAGATGCCGCACGGCGTGAGCTACGAGGGCGTGTTCGGCATGCGCGACGAAGAAGCAAAGGCGAGGCGCGGCAACGCGATCATGCCTGCCACCGCGCAACTGGTGGCGCCCGGCGGATCGTTTGGCGGATTCCTCGGTGGACGTAGAGCGAGCGTCCGTGAGGCGGATATTGCAATGGCGGCTCCAAGTCCGGTGAAGCCGGCTCCGACGCCCTCGCCCGCGGAGGCAGCGCGCAAGGAAGCCGGCGCCAAGCTCGACGCGAGCCTGGCGTCCGTCGCGGCTGCCGGAGCTGGCGACTGGATCGCGGTGAAGATCTGGCTCGACGACGAGTCGAAGGCGGTGATAGCGGCGATGGAGAAGCTGGGGCTTCAAATCACCGAGCGGCGGGCCGGGAAGATCGTGATCGGCAAGGTCAAGGCGAGCGACCTCGCCAAGCTCGCCCAACTCGACGCGGTCCTGTTCGTCACTCGCGATCCGGGCAGGCCGTAATCGCGAGCCAAAAGGGGAGCGCGCACTGGGCACCGCGCTCCCCGCGCTACAATGGCCCGGCGTGGCCCGATTCCTTTTGTTCAACAAGCCCTACGGTGTGGTCTGCCAGTTTTCCCCGGTCGCCGGCAAGCAGACGCTGAAGGACTTCGTCACCGAGCCTGATGTCTATCCCGCCGGCAGGCTGGATCATGATTCGGAAGGCCTAGTGCTGTTGACCGATGACGGCGCGGCTCAACATGTGCTGACCCATCCCAAGTTCGAGCATAGCCGGACCTATTGGGCGCAGGTCGAAGGAGTGCCCGGTGCGGAGGCGTTCGCAGCACTCGAACGGGGTGTGGAGATCCAGGGATACCGCACACGCCCCGCGCACCTGCGGATGTTGCAAGCCGATCCGGAGTTGCCGCCCCGGTTTCCACCGGTGCGATATCGTAAATCGGTTCCAACAGCGTGGATCGAACTCAGGTTGACCGAGGGGCGCAACCGGCAGGTGCGGCACATGACCGCAGCCGTGGGACACCCGACGCTCCGGCTGGTGCGAGTAGCAATCGGGGAATTGGGAATCGCCGGACTCGAACCCGGCGACTGGCGATGGCTGACCGAAGCCGAGTCCGCTACTTTTTCGGCGGCGGTATCGCCGCGCCGAGATTCATCGAGCCGCCCCCCTCGCTCACGTAGTTCCGGTTCCAGGACGGGATTTCGGCCACGACGTCGCCCTTGACGACGCATTGGCACCCGAGACGGGAGCTGAGCTTGAGGTCAGCCGCGCCGTCGAGCTTGTCCTGCTCGTCGTCCTCGAGTTCGGAGAGGTTCTGCTCACCCTGGTTGACCCAGACGTGGCAGGTAGTGCAGGCACAACTTCCGCCGCAGGCGTGCTCCAGGTGAATCCCATGATTCAGGCAGATGTCGAGGATCGAGCCCTGCTTGCCATGCTCGGAATAGGGCATGGTGGCAGGATCGTAGTCGATGGTGACGTTCGCTGGGAGAATCGTGACACGGGGCACGATTCCATTATAGCGAGCGCGGTAGCGGCTGCCCCGAAATTACCTCTATTCCGATAGAGATGGACGTGATATACTGAGGCGGGATGGAATCGAACAAGCGAAGCCTCGCAAAAGCGGTATCGTACCGCGTTTTCGGATCGCTCTCGACCGGGGCGATGGTCTACTTGTTCACCCAATCGGCAAGGACTTCGATCGGGGCAATTTTTCTTGACTCGATCGTCAAGATTATCCTGTACTTCATGCACGAACGGATTTGGAACTACATCCCGTACGGGCGGCCGAGCCGGCCGCCGGACGACGCTCCGAACTACGAAATTTGAGCTGGACCCAGTCAACCAAGGAATCCATCCGGGGCGAATCCGGCTTTCTCAACCGCCTTGCGAAGGCCCGCTTCTTCCTCAGCCGTCATCGCGCGGCGGCAAGACCGGATATCCGCAATCGATGCCGGACCAAGTCAAGAGCTTCTTGATCGCCGCCATCGCCGGAAACGAGAGCACCGCGCGGATCAGATCGTTGACGCGATCTTGCGTGGCACGGGCGCTCGTCCAATTGCCCGCCTGTCCATCGTTGTAGATCTTGACGAAGAGTTCGGGCACGAGATTGGAGAAGCTGCCGATTCCGCCGTGCGCGCCCATCAGGATTCCCGCGGCGGCAACCTCATCGCGTCCGTTGAGAATCGTATGCCCGGCGCGCTGGATCAGCGACAGGCGATAGAGATCGAAGTCGGTAAACTTGAGTCCAACGACGTTCGGAATCGAGCAGAGGTCCAGAACGTGTTCCACGGTCTGGATCGCGGCGGAGACGGCGGGGAAATAGTAGACGAGCAGCGGGACCGTGCTCGCTCCACCGAGCGCCTCATAGTAGGCTCGGACTTCCGGGTACGGATACGCCGAACCCGGTGGCAAGCTGCTGGCGCCGTGCGCGCCCACGCGGCAAGCATGCCGGACCAGCCGCACCGCTTCCGCCGTGCTGCCGCGCCCGCGTGGACAATGACGCTGCGCCCTTTCGGCGAGTTCGCGACGGCAACCTCGGCCGCTTTCTCCCGAACCGCCGCGAGCAGTTGCGGACCTTCACCGGCCTGCCCACAGACGTACGTACCGGTGCATCCGGCCGGGTAGGTGAGCTCGAGCAACCGCTCGTAGCTTGGAGTGTTCAGATCTCCGTTTGCATCGAGCGGCGTGACGATCGCCGGCATCATTCCTGAAAACACAGCCAAAGGTTCCTCCTTCTCGAGACGGTCTTCGATCATAGAACGGAAGTGGCGGCTGTTGCCCTACGATGGTCGGATGCCTTCCATCGCCGAACTGAAGCAAGGCGCCAGCGCCGAGATCGATCGACATCGTGAGCGGGTCACACGCACGATGTCTTTTCCGAAAGGATAGAGCGTCACGACCCGATCGGCCTAACGCGAAGCCAATCGGTTGGTTCGTAGATCCACGGGCTCCACTGCCCAACTTGCCTCCGCGCCTCCCGGTCAAGATCCGAGTCTTGTCGAAGTGCAGCCCGCCCGGACCTCCCGCCATCCACATATTTCCCCATGGTCGTAATTGTAGGTCTGGCCTCGATTGGGCTGCACTTGCGACTACGGCTCGCAACAAGGCACGCTGCCACGGGCTCGCCCTCGGTCTTCGCTCGGATCAGAAGAGGCTGTCATCAGCGACAAAGCGGACGCTCCATCGCTCCATCGGGTCAGGTCCCGAAAAACAAAAGGGCTGCATGTCAGACCGAGTCTGACGCCTTGAATTGGGACCGTACCACCTCCTCGATCGTTGGCCAAATCGACTCCAGGTACTCAGGCGGATCGCTCAGACACTCGACGTCGATACCTGGAACGTCTACCCACCATGCCGGTACGTAGACGGATGAGTGCTCGTGCCTCCCGCAGTTCCCGCACCAGATCCACAGCCCGCCTCTAAACAACCCGTCAGGAGCCTCGCTCTTGCTCCGGAAAAGGTAAACGCGGAGATCGGTTTGACAGGTTGGACAGCACGGTATTCTGCGCCGTTGGAGCACATGGCCGGCTGCCTCAATCCACCTGCCGTTATCGCTGACATCTATTGATGCCCAGTGCATGACTACCTCAAACTATTCAAGATGTGATTCCTCAGGCGTCCTCCGAAGCGGTAGCCACGGAACCTCCTTGCGGGACGCGCGTGTTCCTGTGGAGCCAGTCTTCGATCATAGAACGGAAGTGGTGGCTGTTGCTTTACGATGGTCGGATGCCTTCCATCGCCGAACTGAAGCAAGCCTGCGGCACCGAGATCGATCGACATCGTGAGCGGATCACGAGCCTCGGCGAAACGATCATGGACGCGCCCGAACTTGGGTTCAAGGAAGAGAACACGGCCGCGCTCATCAAGCGCGTGTTCGACGAAGCTGGGTTACCTTATCAGGATGGCCTGGCTCTCACTGGTGTAAAGGCCGTTCTGCGTGGTGGCGCGCCTGGTCCAGTGGTCGCGTTGATGGGTGAACTCGACGCGCTGCTCGTGAGCGATCATCCGCGCGCCAATCGATCCACTGGCGCCGCGCACGCGTGCGGACACAACGCGCAGATCGCGGGACTGGCGGGAGCCGCGCTCGGCATCGCGAAATCCGGAATCGCGCCGCACCTCGCGGGCACGATCGTCTTCTTCGCCGTTCCAGCGGAGGAGTACGTCGAGATCGGCTACCGGCTCGGACTCGTGCGCTCGGGCAAGACCTCGTTCCTGTGCGGCAAGCAGGAGTTGATCAAGCTCGGCCACTTCGACGATGTCGACATGGCGGTGATGGTGCATAGTTCGAGTCCGGAGTTTCTGCCGGGCAAGGCCGGGCTCACCGCGTCGGCCAATGGATTCCTCGCCAAGAGCATTCGCTTCAAGGGGCGCGCGGCGCACGCCGGTGTCGCGCCGGAACAGGGCGTGAACGCGCTCGACGCGGCGACGCTCGCGCTCGCGGCCATCAACGCGCAGCGCACGACCTTCCGCGACGAGGACTGCGTTCGCGTCCACCCGATCATCACCAAGGGCGGCGACTTGGTCAACGTCGTGCCTTCGGACGTTCACGTCGAAACCTATGTCCGCGCGCGGACACCGGAGGCTCTGCTCGACGCGGCCACGAAAGTCGACCGCGCGATTCGCGGCGCCGCGATCGCGATGGGCTGCACTGTCGAGATCGAGACCGTGCCCGGCAACCTTCCGCTGCGCAATGATACGAACCTGGCGCGGATGTTCCGCGACAATTCGACGCAATTGCTGGGAACGGACGGCTTCACCGAATATCCGCACAGCGGCGGATCGACCGATGCGGGCGACCTCAGCCAGATCATGCCCGTGCTGCATCCGATGATGACGGGAGCGAAGGGCAATGTTCATAGTCCGGACTGGCACATCGCCGATCCCGAGTGCGGCTACGTGATGCCCGCGAAGACGCTCGCCATGATGGCGGTTGATCTGTTGGCGAACGGAGCGGAAGGGGCGCGAAAGGTTCTCTCGGAGTTCCAGCCTGGATTCAGTAAGGCGGAGTATCTGCGGCGGCAGGAGTCGGTGTTCAGGACCGAGGTGTTCGACGGAGCCTCGGCGCTCGGGTGAACGGCGTCAGGCACGGTTGAACTCGACCTCGCGGAAGCGGCGGATGGTCTCCATGCCACGGAAGCAGGGATCGCAGCTCGAACTGTTGCAGATTTTGCAACAGTTCCATCGCCCATCCGCCTGACTCGTCCGTTGCCTCTTGGTCGACGTGCCCCCTCCTCATTAGCACCAACTGCACCATCCTACCCGATTCCGCGGACAGTTACCTCGACATGCTGGCCGGACTCCCGACAGCCGAACTCGACATCCAAGAAGCGGCGGATGACTTCCATATTCGTCCGGGCATGCAGGTTCAGCTTGACCGCCGTGAACGAGCCCGCGCCCGCCAGCGCCATCGGAAGCAGGAGTTGATCGGCCAGATGCTCGCCCGCCGCCGCGGTGCTCGCGAGATACTCCCGAGCCTCGTCGACCGCGCCCGACGCGACCTGTTCGGCAGTGACGCCGCGCTGTCCGAATCCGGTGAACATCTCGGTCACCTCGCCCGAACCGATTTCGACCATCACGGTGTTACCGGGGCTGATCGAATCCTTGGTCGATCGTTTCACGTGCGTTTCCGGACCCCAGTTCAGCAAATCCGCCGCCGTTTCCAGTTCGCGAAGCGCGATGTGGAACGGCAGGTTCGCGACCATCGCCACGATCCGCCGAGAAACGACCTCGCCGCGCGCGCCGAGTTCGAGCGGCGCGAGCTTCGGCACCGGAGAGATGATGGCGCGAAAGCGTCCGCCACCGGCCGGATAGAAGCCGTAGCGTTCGAACTCTAGTTTCACGCGCGGACCCATCCGCTCGAGCAACGGCACGAACGTCCGTTCGAGGAAGTCGAACGGCGGCGCCGCCGGGTTGTGCGTTCCGCCCTCGAGCGTGAGCGTGCTTTCGCCCGAAGCGAGCATCAACGCGGGCAGCACCGTTTGCAGCACGAGAGTCGCGCTGCCCGCCGTGCCCACCGCGAAGCGATACTCGCCCGCGCGCACGGGCCCGGGAACGAAGGTCAGGCACTTGGACCCGGCCTCCGCTCCCTCCACTTTCGCTCCGCCCACCCGCGCCGCGGCTTCCACCGCGGTGAGGTGCTGGCGCAGCAGGCCCGGCTTCTCGCGGCCGGCGCGAATGCGATCGATACGGAACGCCTTGCCGGTTAGCAAGGAAAGGCTGAGCGACGTGCGGAGTATCTGCCCGCCGCCTTCGCCGAACGATCCGTCGATCTCGATGAGAGACATTTGTCCTATCCTTTCACGCAAACCACTTGCCGCAGCGTATGAACGATCTCGACAAGGTCAGTCTGCGCCGCCATGACCGCGTCGATCGGCTTGTAAGCCGCCGGAGTTTCGTCGATCACGTCGGCGTCCTTCCGGCACTCCACGCCTTGGGTCATCCGGATATGATCGTCCACCGTGAACCGCTTCCGGGCTTCGTTCCGCGACATGGCGCGGCCCGCGCCGTGGCTGCAGCTACAGAAGCTCTCCGGATTTCCCTTCCCCCGAACGATGTAGGACCGCGCTCCCATGCTTCCGGGAATGATTCCCATGTCGCCTTCGCGCGCCCGCACCGCTCCCTTTCGCGTGATCAGCACGCTCTCGCCGAAATGCTTCTCCCGCGCGACGTAGTTGTGGTGACAGTTGATCGCCTTCAACTCCGCCGAAAAGGAAGGCACCTTTCCGCTCGACCGCACCGCACCGATCACCTGCGCCATCATCAGGTCCCGGTTCCGCCGCGCGTAATCCTGCGCCCATTCCACCGCCTCGACATAGTCATCGAAGTGATCGGTATGTTCGGGGAAATACGCCAGGTCGATATCGGGGAGGTTGATGTAGAACCGCCGCATGTCCTGCCGCGCCAGTTCGATGAAGTAGGATCCCATCCGGTTTCCCACTCCCCGCGAACCGGAATGGAGCATGAACCAAACCGACTCGGACTCGTCGAGGCACACTTCGATGAAGTGGTTTCCCGTTCCGAGCGTTCCGAGATGGTTCGCGTGGTTGCCCTTGTCGAGCTTGGGATGCTTTGCCAGGATCGCGTCATAGCACGGCTTCAGTTCGCCGAGCCAGACCTCTCCGGTCGATTCGGGAATCGACTGCCAAGCACCCTTGTCGCCCGATCCGCCGTGGTTGGTCCGGCCGTGCGGAACCGCCTCTTCGATCGCGAGCCGGATTCCCTCGAGGTTGTCGGGGAGATCCCGCGCGTTGAGGCTCGTCTGGACGGCCATCATTCCGCAGCCGATGTCGACGCCGACGGCGGCAGGAATGATCGCGCCCTTGGTGGGGATCACGCTTCCGACCGTCGCTCCGACACCCCAGTGGACGTCCGGCATCGCGGCGATCCACTTGAAGATGAACGGAAGCTGCGCGGCGTTGAGCAACTGTTGCCGGGCTTGGTCCTCGACGGGGACGCCCTTCGTCCACGCCTTGATCGGCACGCCCTTGCTGGGAGCGAATACGTTGTACTGGAGTTCTTTTTCGGCCATTGTCTTCGTGTCCTTCGCGATTCAGTAGTGCAAGCACCGCGCCAAATGCTAACCCATTGATTCTACGCCACCATACGCACGCACCGACGATCGCTCCGGATAAAGCCTTATACTGACGGATATGGTCTCTCGCGGACACGTCGTCATCGGGCTCCTCGGCACCACCCTCGACAAGGGCCGGAACCCCTCGCGTTGGGATAACTGGCGCCCCACCGTTGCCGTGTGCCGTCAGCCCGATCTCCTCGTGCGCCGCTTCGATCTATTGCACGCCAAGGGCGACGTGGCACTCGCTCGCCTGATCGAGGCCGATATCGGAACCGTGTCGCCCGAGACCTCGGTCCGCTTCCACGAAGTCGAGTTCGGCGACCCTTGGGACTTCGAACAAGTCTACGAGACCCTGTTCCGGTTCGCCAAGGGCTACGCGTTCGACGACAGCGAAGACTACTTGGTCCACATCACGACGGGGACGCACGTCGCGCAGATCTGCCTGTTTCTTCTGACGGAGGCGCGGTGGCTTCCGGGGCGGCTGCTCCAGTGCTCTCCCGAACGCGACCGTTCGGGCGCGGGCAACTACAAGATCATCGATCTCGATCTGTCGCGATACGACAGCATCGCCAGCCGCTTCCAGCAGGAGCAGCGTGAGGGCGCGTCGTTTCTCAAGGGCGGAATCGAGACGCGCAACGCGGCTTTCAACCGGCTCATCGACCAGATCGAGCAAGTGGCGGTGGCAACACGCGATCCCCTGCTGCTGCTGGGCCCGACGGGCGCGGGCAAGTCGCGGCTGGCACGCCGCATCTTCGAACTGAAGAAGGCGCGCCATACGGTGAAGGGTGCGTTCGTCGACGTGAACTGCGCGACCCTCCGCGGCGATGGCGCGATGTCAACGCTGTTCGGTCATGTGAAGGGCGCGTTCACCGGCGCGCTGAATGCCCGCGCGGGATTGCTCCGATCGGCCGATGGCGGGCTGCTCTTCCTCGACGAGATCGGCGAACTCGGGCTCGACGAGCAGGCGATGCTGCTCCGTGCGCTCGAGGAGAAGACGTTTCTGCCGCTCGGATCGGACCTCGAGTCGAAGAGCGATTTCCAACTGATCGCCGGGACCAACCGTGACTTGTTCGATGCCGTGCGCGAGGGCCGGTTCCGCGAGGATTTGCTCGCTCGGATCAACGTCTGGACGTTTGCGCTGCCCGGCTTGCGCGACCGCCCCGAGGATATCGAGCCCAATCTTCAGTTCGAGCTCGATCAGTTCGCCCAGCGAACCGGGAATCGCGTGACGTTCTCGAAGGAAGCCCGGCAGCGGTTCATGGAATTCGCGCTCGCACCATCCACGCCCTGGAACGGTAACTTCCGCGACCTCAACTCAGCCGTCACACGGATGGCGACACTGTCGCTGGGGGGACGGATTTCGGTCGAGGTAGTCGAGGAAGAGATCGCGCGCCTCGGACGCGGCGGCAAACGCGAGGAGAGGGACTTCGTCTCGGAGTTCCTGCCTGATTCGCGACTCGATCTTTTCGACCGCGTGCAGTTGAACCAAGTGCTCGATGTGTGCGCTCGGAGCCGGTCGCTTTCCGAAGCAGGGCGGGCATTGTTCGGCGAGTCGCGGGCCGCGAAGTCGAGCACGAATGACGCGGACCGCCTGCGGAAGTACCTGGCGAGGTTCGGGCTGGACTGGGGCCTGGTAACATCCCATGGGTAGCAAGTGATCGCAGCGGTCGCCATCGCGAATTATCGCTCCTTACGGGACCTGGCGTTTCCGCTGGGCCGCCTCAACGTGGTGACCGGAGCGAACGGCAGCGGCAAGTCGAGCCTCTACCGTGCGATTCGGCTGCTCGCTGATACTGCGCTCGGACGCGCGGTTCCGTCGCTTGCCGCCGAGGGAGGACTTGCGTCCACCCTCTGGGCCGGCCCGGAGCAAGTCTCGCGAGCGATGCAGCGCGGCGACGTGGCAGTGGAGGGTTCGGTGCGGAAGAAGCCTGTCAACCTGCGGCTCGGCTTCGCGAGTGCGAGTTCGTTCAGCTATCTCGTCGACTTCGGCCTTCCGAGGCCGATTCCCGGCGGGACCATGTTCGCACTCGACCCGGAGATCAAGCGCGAGTGCGTTTGGCACGGACCCAAGCGCAGGCCATCCGTGATGATCGCCGATCGCGATGGACCTATCGTCCGCTATGTCGATGGAGACCGGCTACTGGCGAAGAACCTCGCGCCGTTCGATAGCATGCTGCTCCAATTGGCCGATCCACGCGGTGCACCGGAACTCCTCGAAGTACGCGAAGCGATGCGCGCGTGGCGTTTCTACGATCACTTCCGCACCGACGCCGAAGCGCCGGCGCGCAGGGCCCAGATCGGCACGCGCACGCCCGTATTGTCGAACGACGGATCAGACCTCGCGGCAGCGATCCAGACGATCGTCGAGATCGGAGACGCGGAAGGGATCTCGGCGGCAGTCAGCGACGCATTCCCCGGGAGCAGCGTTCGCATCGAGCGGGCGGGAGATGCACGGTTCCTGCTGACGATGCGCCAGCCGGGGCTGCTGCGAGGACTCGCCGCATCCGAGCTATCGGACGGCACACTGCGATATCTGCTGTGGGTCGCGGCGCTGCTTTCTCCGAGGCCGCCGGAACTGATCGTGCTGAACGAGCCGGAGACGAGCCTGCATCCAGACCTTCTGCCAGCGTTGGCACGGCTGATTGGGCGCGCCGCGGAACGCTCGCAAGTCATCGCCGTGACCCATTCCGCGGAGTTAGGGGCGGGCCTGGCCCGGTGCGACGGGTACCGGCCCATCGTGCTGGAGAAGGTGCTGGGCGAGACACGGGTGGCAGGCTCAGGCAGATTCGACAGGCCGGCATGGGAGTGGCCGGCCAGATGAGCGCAAAACGAATCGGCATCGTGACGGCGATGCTGTATCTTGCCGTGGCGCTCTGGGTGGTGAAGGGAGAACGTCATCGCGGGGGCATGTTGGCGACGATGGGAACCGTCTTGACTACCGCGCCGGCCGGGTTGATTCTCGAGTGGCTGCGGATCAAGCCGGATCTCCGCAGTGACTTTGTCCTGGCGGTGCTGCTCCTGGCAAACGCGACGCTGGTTTTCTGCGGAGCCGCGGGCTTGGCGAAGCTACTTCGCTGAGACACTTTCGCTGATTCACCCCGGAACCGTGGAAAGCGATATACTTTCGGAACATCAGGGGGACATTCCTAAACCCAAGGAGTTCCAATCATGCAAATCGGAAAGCGCGCTCTTGCCGAGTTCATCGGCACCTTCTGGCTGGTATTCGGCGGTTGTGGCAGCGCCGTGCTTGCCGCGGCGTTCCCGCAAGTGGGCATCGGGCTGCTCGGCGTTTCGTTCGCCTTCGGCCTCACCGTTCTGACCATGGCCTATGCAATTGGCCATATCTCTGGTTGTCACCTCAATCCGGCCGTTACCGCCGGACTGGTTGTTGCAAAGCGATTCCCTGCATCGGAAGCGTTGCACTACATGCTGGCGCAGGTGCTGGGCGGAATCACTGGCGCGGGCGTTCTCTACGCCATCGCAAGTGGCAAAGCCGGCTTCGACGTTTCGGGTGGATTCGCGTCCAACGGCTATGGACTCCACTCTCCCGGTTCCTATTCGATGGAAGCGGCTCTGGTCGCCGAAATCGTGTTGACCTTCATGTTCCTCATCATCATTCTCGGCTCCACCGACAAGCGGGCTCCCGCTGGCTTCGCGCCCATCGCCATCGGCTTGGGGCTGACGCTGATCCACCTGATCGGAATCCCGATCACGAACCTTTCGGTGAATCCGGCCCGTAGCACGGGTCCGGCCTTGTTCGTGGGTGGATGGGCGCTCGAGCAACTCTGGCTGTTCTGGGTGGCGCCGATTCTCGGAGCGGCCTTCGCGGGATACACGTATCCGGCGGTGTTCGGCGTGGGCCAAGAGGAGATCGCGGCTGAGCCGGCCAAGATCCGCGCGGCCACCACGCACTAGCTCAGGAGATGTCCGGAAGGGCCAGGAAGACAGGATTTGGCGAGCTTTCTGCCCTTCCGAGTTCGCGCCGCGCTGACAGTGGACTGATGCCATGGAATCGAACGGATTCATCTCGATCAGCGCCGCGCAGGCATCCGCGCATGGCTTGCCGCCCGTCGCGATTCAGTTCGATTGTTCGAAGACCGGGCTGATCGGCTTCATGTTCCCAGAGCCGCGGATGTTTCTTCGGATGAGTGGTCCGCCAGGCGGACCGTGCCGCGTCGAAATCGAGTGGATTCCCGCGAGCAGCGAGGCACATTCAGACCCCGTGGCGCTGGCCCGCCGGCTTGATGTGCCAAAGAACAAATTCCTCCTGGGCTCGAGCGGACGCATCGAAGCGGCGGGAGCGAATCGCGCGGCCGTTTCATGGCGGATTCAGCCGACGCCATGGGTCGAACAATTGACCGGCATGTTGATCGCGGTACCGAAACACCGGGGCGCGCTTTGGGTCGTGCTGCCCGGCGAAGGCGACTTCAGCGCCGCTCCGCGCGTAAGCCAGCATTATTGGAAGATCGTCAGGACGCTCGACGTCAGGCCGTAGCCGCCGCGGCCGGGATGCGGCAGAATATAGGGATGCCGCAAGCCAAGAAGATCGTTCTCGAAA
Organism: uncultured Acidobacteriota bacterium; assembly: GCA_902825945.1. GTDB lineage: Bacteria > Acidobacteriota > Terriglobia > Bryobacterales > Bryobacteraceae > SYLY01. Next base: position 16,556 of record CADECY010000043.1, on the reverse strand, counting down.
CCGTTCGCGCGAAAGTCACCGAGGTGACCTATGAACCCGGCGTGCCGCGAGCCCGGTATCTGCGCCCCACCGATCAGATCATCGTCTTTCTCGACGACTGCGAATACGAACGTACCGACTCGAAGACCGGAGAGAAGACGACGCGGAAGCGCAAGTCCGGCGAAGCGATCTGGCATGATCGCGCCGAGGACGCGCCGGTGTTGCTCAACAAAGGCAGCAAGGCGTACCGGACCCTCGTGATCGAGCTGAAGGAAAACTAGCGCCTGCGCCCATGACGGGTGGCGGTGGGTCCTCGCAAGAGAGACACTGTTGAGACCGCCATGCTCACCCGACGCTCGCTTCTCTCCGCCGCCGCGGCTCCGGCAATTCTTCGCGGACAATCCGCGCCGCCGCGCCCGAATATCATCTTCATCCTCGCCGACGACATGGGTTGGGGCGATCTGAGTTGCTACGGCAATCCGCGTACGCAGACGCCGAACCTCGACAAGCTCGCCGCGCAAGGAACACTGTTCACGCAGTTCTACGTCAATGGATCGGTTTGCAGCCCGACGCGATCAGCCTTCATGACCAGCATGTTTCCAGCGCGGAACCGTCTGCACGGCCACATCGCGACGCCGGAACTCAACGAAAAGCGCGCCATGCCGAACTTTCTCGATCCGGCCCGTGCCACTGTGGCGCGCACGCTCAAGCAAGCTGGCTACAGCACGGCGCATTTCGGTAAGTGGCATCTCGGACATGGTCCGGGAGCGCCGCTGCCCGATGCCTACGGTTTCGATCATCACCGCTCGGTCACCTCGAACGAGACGCGTTGGCAGGAGATGAAGGCGGGCTTCCGCGCCGACAGCTCACGCTGGATTGTCGACAACGCGCTCGAATTCATTCGCGGGCGCGACACCGCGAAGCCTTTCTACACCCAGTTGTGGACGCTGCTCCCGCACGCGCCGCTCGCGCCCACGCCCGAGCAGTTGAAGCCGTTCGAGAAGCAACAGCCCGGACCCTTCGTGCCATGGCCCGGCGCGCAGCAAATCTACAACGCGTCGCTCCGCGATCTCGACACCCAACTCGGACGCCTGTTCGACGCGCTGGAAAGCGAGGGTCTGGCACGCAACACCCTCGTGCTGTTCAGCTCCGACAACGGTCCCGAGGACATTCACATCCAAAACGCCAGCCACGCCGCCTTCGGCACGCCCGGACCTTTCCGCGGACGCAAGCGCAGCTTGTACGAGGGCGGAGTCCGCGTGCCCGGAATCGTCCGCTGGCCCGGACACGTTCCCTCGGGGCGCGTCGAGAAGAATGCCGTCGTCTCGGGTGTCGACTTCTTCCCGTCGATGGCGAAGCTCGCGGGGTCTCCAGCTCCAAGCGGTGTCGATGGCGAAGACGTTACCGATATCCTGATGGGCGCGTCGCGGCCAAGGAGGAAGCCGCTGTACTGGGAGTGGCGATTCAACGTTGCCGGATACGCGGTGAACCGCAGCCCGATCCTGTCGGCGCGCGACGGCGACTGGAAGCTGCTGCTGAATCCCGATCGCAGCCGGGTCGAACTGTACAAGATTCCGGAGGACCCGATGGAGCTGAACAACATCGCCGGGCGGCATCCAGAGATCGTCAAGAAGGTCGAGAGATCGCTGATGGCCTGGCATCGTTCCCTGCCCCCGGGTCCGATGGATCCCGGTGCGGGCCGAAATGACTGGAAGTGGCCGGGTGTAAACTGATTTCATCCCGTCTGAAGGAGGTCCCATGAGGAACCTGAAACTCGCAGCCGTGTTGGCGCTCACGTACGTCTCGTCGATGCCCGCGCAGATCACCGGTGGATCGTTCACCGGAATCGTCACCGACGGCACCGGTGCCGTGGTCGCCAATGCGAAGGTCGAGGTGCGCAACGTCGCCACCAACGCGATCAACAACACCGAAACCACAGCGCAAGGGCTCTACGAGTTTCCGCTGTTGCCGGCGGGGCGCTACATCATCAGCGTCGAGCAGACCGGATTCCAGCGCGCCACCACTGCCGAGCTCCAGTTGAACTCCGGCAATCGCGCCAAGATCGACATCGCGTTGAAGATCGGTGAGGTGTCGCAGTCGGTCGAAGTGGTGAACACGATTCCGCTCGTCAATGCGACATCGCAGGCGCTCGGCACGGTAGTCGATTCCCAGAAGGTTCGCGACCTGCCGTTGAATGGCCGAACGTTCACGCAGTTGCTCGTTTTGCAGCCCGGCGTGAGCCTTTCCGGCGGTAACGCCAATCGCGGCGGTGTCGAGTTGAACGGCTCGTCCGGGCTCGGCAACAACTGGCTGATGGACGGCGTCGACATGTCGTTCGGCGAGAACAACGGGGTCGGCATCGGCGGAGTCGGAGGGACCGGCACCGTAATCAACTCGATCTCGATCGAGGCTCTCGAAGAGTTCAAGGTGACGACGAACGCCTTCTCGGCCGAGTATGGGCGCGCGACGGGCGGCGTGATCAACCTCACCACGAAGTCCGGCACCAATCAGTATCACGGCACGCTGCTGTACTTCCTGCGCAACGACAAGCTCGATGCCAACAACTTCTTCTCCAACCGCGCGCGGCTCGGCAAGCCGCCTCTCCGCCACAATCAGTTCGGCGGCAACTTCGGCGGTCCGGTGATCAAGGACAAGCTCTTCTTCTTTTACAACTTCGAAGGTGCGATCATTCGCCGCGGCCGCACGATCTCGGGCGCGGTGCCAACTCCCACCTATCTCGGTCTTCTCAAGAACACGAAGATGCGAGACCATCTCGCCAACATGCCCAAGACGTTCGAGGCAACGGCGAATCCGTGGATCGGCCAGCATTTCCGCAACGATCGTCAAAAGGTCAACGAAGAGACCCACATCGCGCGGGTCGACTACAACCTCGGGAGCCATCGCCTCTCGGGCCGCATCAACTACAACAACCAGGACGTGTTCAATCCGCAATTGCGCGAAGATGTCCGCCAGCAGTTTCCGTTGCGCCAGCGCAACGTGATGGTATCGGATTTCTGGGTGCTATCGCCTCGCACTTCCATCGACGCACGCTTCGGATTCAACCGTACCAGCGTCATTCGCGGACCCGACGATGGCCGCCAGAAACCCGGTCCGCAAGCGGGCTACGTCTCGATCGGCGGACTCACCGGCGGTAGCGATCTCCAGGATCAGCTCGGCACGTTCACCGACGTGTTCAGCGGAGTGGCCAACATCACCCACATCCGCGGATCGCACACCTTCAAGGCGGGAACCGAGGTCCGCGACACCGACAGCTTCCGCGATCAGTTTGGTAATCCGCGTAATTACTACAACACGCTGCAGGACGCAATCGACGACCGCCCGTTCCAGGTGGAGATGTACTTCGGAAATCCGAAGGGCGGCTATGCGTTCAAGAACTACGCCTTCTTCGTGCAGGACGATTGGCGCGTGAACCGCCGGTTGCAGTTGAACCTCGGCGTCCGCTATGAGTTCTATCAGCCGTTCAAGGGTTCGATCGGACTGGCGACCCGCGACCCGCTCGGTCCGCGCGCCAAGAAAGGCGATCCGTTATGGAACGCCGATCGCAACAACTTCGGTCCGAGATTCGGCTTGGTGCTCGACACTTTTGGAAACGGCAAGACGATCATGCGTCTGGGCGCGGGCATGACCTACATCGCGCCGCAGCCGTTCTTCTACTACGATGCCGCGTGGATCGGCGAACGTGTTCCGTTCGCGCCGCAGGTCGCGGTGATCGACATCCCGGCGAGTCTTCAGCCGGTGACGTTTCCCTTCCCGGTGTCGTTCATCCAATCGGTGCGAGAGAATCCCACGCTCGTTCCGCGCGGACTCCAGCCGGGCCTGCTCGCGCCCGATCCGGCCCGGCGCGACGAGTACGCGCTGCAGGGCAACTACTCGATCCAGCAGCAGGTGAGTGCCACTCTCGCGGTGCAGGCTTCCTATGTCTTGAATCGCGCGGTGAAGCTCTATGGATCGCGCCTGATCAACCCGATCAATCCGGCGACGGGCCGCCGCGATGTGGGTCAGGAGATCGGTGCCGCGTGGCTGCAAGAACATGGCGCGAACATGACGTATCACGCGCTCCAGTTGGCCACCAACAAGCGCCTGAGCAAGGGGCTGAACTTCGACTTTTTCTACACTCTGTCGAAAGGCATGCAGTACTACAACGCCGACAATGCCTTCGTGCGCGACGGTGGCACCCAGGATTTCAACTGGATCGCCGGCTCGCGCGGTCCGAAGGTCACCGACGTTCGACACCGCGCGACCGCTGTCTATTCCTACGAGATCCCGGCAGGCGCCTTCGCGAAGACGGGGCTGCTCAATGGCATGTTCGGCGGCTGGACCGTGCAAGGCATCATGGGCTATCGCGCCGGATTCCCGTTGAACGTCGTCACTGGACGGGACAACGTGGGAACCGGACGGCCCGACGGCCAGCGCCCCGACGCGGTTCCCGGACAGAGCCCCTACGTAACGACGTCAGACCGGTTGCAGGTACTGACGCGGGCAGCTTACGATTTCGATACCGTACGCTTGCAGCGCCGCTATGGGAACCTCGGCTACAACACGATCAAGGGTCCGGGTGCGTTCACATGGGATGCCTCGATCAACAAGTGGTTCACGATTCGCGAAGGACACCGGTTGAACTTCCGTTTCGAGATGTTCAACTGGATGAACCACACAGTGCTTTCAAATCCAACGACCAATGGATCCGCGGCGAATTTCGGACAGATCACCGGCGTGGCGGTCGATCCGCGGAACATCCAGTTCGGATTGAAGTATCTTTTCTAATCTAATCGGCAAAGGATGAGCCCATGCGAGTTCCGGTAATCTGGCCGACATCGGAGAATCGCGGAATCTTTCTCTGTGTCTTGTTTCTGGTTCCGTTTCTCCCGGTTTTGCTAGCGTTCTCCATTTCCACTTCACCGCTTGTTTCGTTGCTGGACATGGCGCTTCGCTGGTTCTGGTGACCCGCGACTACGCGGTCTCGCGCGGCGCGCCACGTACCAGCCACAGAACCATGACCACAGCCGCGAGCGGAATCAGGCTTGCTCCCACGAGCACGGGAGCAAAAGAATATCGATCAGCCACCGTGCCGATCAGCAGTGTCGAGGCGATGGTACCGAGCCCCGCGCCGGTACCGGTGAGTCCGCTGACGGTGGCGACCGAGTGATCGGGGAAGATGTCGGCAGGCAGCGTCAGCACCATCGTGGAAAGCGCGGCGTAGGAAAAGGTCGCGATGGCGAATAGCGAAACGATCGCCAGGAAACTCGATGCCCACACGGCGGGAATCAGCAGCGTCATCCCGATTCCGCCTGCCACGACAACCGCCTTGCGCGCGCGCTCGACGGGCCAACCGGCGCGAATCAACCAGCCGGAGAACCAACCGCCAGCGAAGTTTCCCAAGTCGGCCGCGAGGAACGGAACCCAGAACCCAGCGGCGGTGTCCTCGATCTTGTAACCCTTGGCGACGAGGAAGATCGCAAACCAGTCGGAGACGAAGAACCAGACCGGATCGGTGAGCGTGCGGCCGAGGATCAATCCCCAGGTCTGCCGCAGGCGGAGCAACGCGCTCATGGAAGGGCGCTCGCCCCCGGGCTCCACCGACGCTTCCGGATGGGGTGGCGGCTGCGGCGGACAGACGCGCCGCCAGGCAATGATCCACGCGAATCCGAGGAGCCCGATGATCACGAACGCCGGACGCCAGGAACCGAACCAGGCAGCGAGAGCGAGGACGATCAACGGAGCGATCGCTCCGCCGATGGCCGAGCCGGAGTCGTAGACCGCGACGGCGAGTCCGCGCTCGCGCCGGGGAAACCACTCGGCCACGGCCTTGGCCGCGCCAGGCCAATTGCCCGACTCGCCCGCCCCGAGCAGGAAGCGGAAGAAGGCGAAGCTCGCGAGTCCGTTCGCGAACGAGGTCGCCATGGCGGCGACCGAATAGAACGCAACCGTCAGGGTAAGGCCCGCGCGAGTTCCCACGCGATCGAGCCAGCGGCCGGCCGCCGTCTGCCCGATCGCGTAGGAGGCACGGAACGCCATCACGATCAGCGCGAAGTCGGTATTCGTCCATTGGAACTCGATCTTGAGCGATGGCGCGAGGACGGAGAGCGTCTGGCGGTCGAGATAGTTGATCGTGGTCGAAGCGAATAGGAGAGCGGCGATCTGCCAGCGCTTCGGCCACCAGCGTTTGGGGTGGGGCATTCTCAGGTGATTCACTGATGGTACAGTACGGCCGACACTGTTACGCTTGGGCCAGGGGAGGAGTCCATCTCCAATGATTCGAACTCGCACGATTTTTTCACTGTTTGCCGCCGCGTTTTGCTCGTTCGCCGCTGAAACGAGTTCGACGTCGGTTCCCACCTTCTGGCGCTACGCACACCCGGAGGCCAAGATGCTCGCTGGCGTGGACCTGAGCCGGATCTCGGCTTCCGCCGTCGGCCAGCGGATCAAGCGCGAAATCGCGCAAACGGGCATCAAGAAGATGGCGGCCGACAACGGAATGGGGTTCTTCCAGAATGTGGACCGCGTCCTGATCTCATCGACGGGCGAACCGGGCGATTCACCGAAAAAGCAGCCCCCCACGGTCGTCGCGATCCAGGGCAAGTTCGACATGAACGCGTTTCGCCGGGAGATGACGCGCAAGGGAGCGGCCAAGTTCAACTACAAGACCGCCGAAATCTATCGCCGCGGCAACACGAACGACATGGTCGTGGCGGTGGTGGGTCCGGCGGTCATGTTGCTCGGCGACGGACCATCGCTGAAGCTCGCCATCGACAACCACGCCGAGGCCGATCCGGAACTGGCGGGAACCTCGTTGATGAGGCGCGCGGTGGAACTCGACCAACTCTACGATGTCTGGTTTGCTTCCGAAGTCTCGCCCGCGAGTGCGGCGGAGGCCGCTGGAGCGGGTGGCCCGGGCAAGCTGTTCGAGGAGACCGAGGGCTTTGAAGGAGGCCTCTCGTTCAAGAAGGGGCTGGGCCTCGATTTCGCGCTGCACAACAAGTCAGCGGAAGCCGCGGCCAAACTCGCGACCGCGATGCGGCTGATGCTGGATTTGGCGCCAACCAAGGATCCGGAGACCGACGCCCTGATGAAGAAGATCACGATCGCAAGCGATGGGCAGGACGTCCACCTCTCGTTCGCCTACGAAGAGAAGGAAATCATGGCCGGAATCGACAGCATCATGAACGCGCGCATGGGCAGGGCTCCGTCTGCGAAGGCTGCTGCCCGCAAGGGACAGCAGCCGGTGATGACGGCCGCCGCCGCACCCGCCCCACCTCCGCCGCCTCCTCCACCGCTGGTGGTGAAGATTCTGAACGCCGAGGGAGGCACGCGCGAAGTGTTGCTCCAGTAGCCGAACGCAGCCGCGCCGGTTGACCTATTTGAGCGGCTTGAGGATCTTCATGTTGGCCGGCAGAGTGAACAACTGGTCGGCAAGGTCACTGTTGATCGTCACGGTTTCGGAAAAAATCTCGTAGATCTTTTCGCCGTCGCGGTGGCGCGTGATCGAGTAGGGCCACTGCACACCGCCGACATCGCGGTACTTGGAGAAGATCGTGACTTCCTCCATGCGCTCCCGCGTCGTGGGGTCGCGGCGAAAGAAGACCTGGCGGATCGGCAGTCTGGTCGAGCGATTGAACGAGGCCGAGACCACGTTGTTCTCCGAGTCCGTGATCGTCACGACATCGATCGGCTGGTTGTCGAACACCTCCGAGGTCTCATGCTCGAAGATCAGCCCCTTCTCACCCATCCGCTGGCGGAGCGTGTAGAAGAGGTTTCGTGTCGTGGTCTCGCGATAGCGCAGCAACGTCGCCTCGGGCATTTGCGCCGCTCCGCGAAAGGTGATGGACCACGCCTTTTCTTCGTCGAACAGCACATGGTAGTCCTGATCTTTGCCGAACGACTGGCGCTCCCGCACGAACAGCTTGCCCGGAGGCGAGGGGACGGGCGGCGTCAAATATCGGGTGTAGATAGTCGCGCGGGCCAAGCCCGCCAGCCGTGAGTTGTAGAACGAATAGGCGCGCCCAGCCTCCGTGCGGTCGCGCATCTCACGAAACTTCGCGCCGCCGAGTGCCTCGATCGACTCCTCGATAATTCGCTTGCCTCGCTCCTGCTTCGACTGCGCCCACGCGGGCGATGTGGCGAGGATCAAGAAGTGGCGGCGCTTCATGGCTTCCTTTCGATGTCGGCCAATTTGAGGCCGGAATTCACTTTCACTGATTCGACGGTCATTTCGCCCGCCCGGCGGCCATCCATCCGAAGCACGATTTTTCCGGGGAACTTGATTCCACCCGATTCCTTCCACTCGCTCCATGTCTCTTCCGCCATGGCGGGCAGCCTCGCGGCATTGACCGACTGATAGACAAGACGCGCGGGCAGATTCGTGGTTTCATCAATGTAGATCCGGACCGCCGATCCATCGGTATGCGTAATCAACAGCACGTTCGATCCGCCGTGGCTCACGGTGCGGGCGGAGTCGCGGCCGCTCATGGCGAGCAACGGCAGCACCCGCAGCATTTCGCCTCGCAACTGCATCAGCATCGCCGGGCTCAGGGCCGCAACCCGTCCAACGCTTCCCACCCATCCAATCTCTCCGTTGTAGAAGGCGGACACGATGCCAACCTGGCTTTCCTGATCCTGGCGGATCGTCCCCGGCGCCATCCACCGGTCGGTCAATTGGAGCGGGGTGTTGAGATGTGTTCCCTTGGACATGATCTCGAGATCCTTGACCGCTGACAGTTTCTCCGCGCCGCCCAGGGCGGCCTGCACCTTGGCAAGCCACGCCTGGCCTCGCTCTTTCGCGGCCGGATCGGCGCGAATCTCGAGCGGTTGGGCTACAGGGATCGTCATGTCGACTGGCTGGACGGGTGACCGGAACTCGGCCAAGGGCCGGTTCATCAAAGTCGCATTGCCCACAACCGTGACGTGAAGCGACTTCGGTTCGAGCAGTGTCTCGGCCACCCGCGCGACGTCGGCCTTGCGCACCGCTGAGAGGGCCTTGTAGTGGAGGGCCGCGAAGTCCGGGGGTAGCCCGTCGCGGCGCGCGCCTTCGTCGAACGTCAGCCGTGAAAGCGCATTCGGAAACTGCGCGGCCCAGATACTCATGGCCGTTAGCCGCGCCTTCTCGATGGCAGCGTCCGTCACCTCTCCGCGCCGGACCTCGGCTGCCTCGTCGAGAATGCCTGCCATTGCATCCACGGGGTAGGGGGTGTCACACACACCCCGGATCGTGAAGATCGTGGGTCTCCCGGGCGCCGCGTCCAGGTTGGACACGGTCTTGAGGGTCCAGGATTGCTTCTCCTTCGCGAGTTCGGACAGGCGGCTGTCGCTGCCGCCACTCAGCAGTTCGGCCAGAATGGCGGCGGGGGCATACTCGGGAGATCCCAACGCGGGTCCGGTTCTCGCGAGGGCGAATGCTGCCGCCTGCGCGCGGACAGCCTCGGCAAAGCGCAGTCCCGAAGGCGAGGGAGCCTCCGGGGCCGGTGTCTTTGTGCCCGGAGCCCCCTTCCAACCTCCGAACAGGGTTTCGAGTCGCGGCCTGATTTCGGAAGCGGAAAAATCACCGGTCAAGATCAGCGTCGCGGCGGAGGGAACGTTCTGCTGTCGATGGAATAGGCGCAAGTCCTCTTGGCCGACGTTCGCCAGGGTTGAATACTCCAGGCGCGGTGGAGCCCATTTACCGAGCACCGCGGCGTGGCTTTCGCGGCTGACGATCTGTTCGATATTGTTGTTGCGGCCCCCGACGCGATTGCGAAGCTGGGCACGGCTTTCCTCGAGCGCGTCTTCGTCGAACGACGGATCGGTCACGCCGGCCGCCACCATACCCAGCACTTCATCGAACGAGCCACTGAGCGAACGGAAGACGAGTGACGATGCGCGTTCCCCGGTGTCGGCCTGGAGGATCGCGCCCGTAGAATCGATCCGGTTGCGCTGGGACTCCCGGGACGAGCCGCGACCGCCCCCCGACAGGATCGTCAGCATCAGCATCTCGGCGAGACCAGCTTTCAGCGGCGGATCCAGGGCCGAACCAGTGCCCAGCCGCAGGTTTCCCGCCACCCATGGTAACCGCCGGTCTTCGTGCAGGATCACGCGCATGCCGTTCGGGAGCGCGTACTGCACCACGCCAAGCGGGGCGAACTCCCGCGGCGCGGCGGGTTTCAGCCCCAACGAGGTGTCGGCCGAGGGTTGCTTCACCGCCTGGGGCGAGGCCATGATCACTTTCACTTCCGGCAGTTTCGGAATGTCGAGCGAGGGCGGAACCCGAGTCGCGCCTGGCTTCGCCCGTGAGACCGGTCTTTCCGCGGTAGCAGGTTTCGTTGCGGCCGGCTTGGGCGCCGCGACCGCCGGCTTGGACGTGGCCGCCGCTGGCTTGACCGGCGCAGCAGGCTTGGTGGAAGTCTCGATTTGCGAGTGTCCGGCGGCGGCGGCGGCGAGCAATACGATGGCGAGCCGGATCACAGGCCACCTCCCACGGCATTGCCGGCGGGCCGGACGATCACGCGGCCCTTGTCACGAAGATATTTCCGGGCGACCCTTTCGACATCGGCTGGAGTCACCTTGTCGATACGATCCACGGCACCGGCGATCGCTTCCACCGAACCACCGAATTCGAGGAACCGCGCCAACAGGTGGCAGACACCGGTGATCGATTCGCCTTCCGATGTGATGCGTGTCCGGAGCATCCGTTTGACGCGCGCGAGCCGCTCCGGATCGACGGGCTTGTCTCGCAGCGAGGCGGCGGCCTTCGACACGGCGGCCTCGACGGCCTCGCGCGTGACGGGCCCAACAGCGAACGCCGAGACGGCAAACAGCGACCAGGCGCGGTCACCCGGGAAGTTCGGGACGATGCTCGCCTGCGCAGGCACCTTCTCCGCCTCGAAGGTCGCCGAAAGAAGCGAGTCCTGCCCGGAGGTCATCAGGCCCCAGATGACGTCGAAGACCGCATCGTCGGCGTCGCTGCGCGGGGGGCGCGGCCATCCGATCACGACCGGCGGAATCGACGGGGGAATCGCCGCCGCCGGCGCGATCCGGTCCTCTTCGAACACCAGGGGTACGGGCACCGGGCTCGACGGAACGGGCCCGGCGGCGAGCGTTCCCAAGTAGGTTTCGGCCATCTTCCTGGCGCCGGCCGCAGTGATATCTCCCGCGATCGCGACAAACATGTTTCCCGGAACGTATCGGCCTCTGGCAAACGCTTCGAAGTCGGCTGGGCGAATCTCACCCACGACGCTGGCGCCGGCTGCTTTGTTTCCGTAACCGGCCTTTCCGAACGCGGCCGCGAGCACCGCGTCCTCGACAGCGGCCTGCTGAGACGAGGGCGCCAGGCGGCTCAACTCCTCCGTCCAGGCGTTCCGCTCCGCGTAGAAGCGCCGGGCCGGCGGCTTACGCAACCAGTCCCCCATCAGCTTGAACCAAATTTCAGCGGACTGCGCCGGGAGCGTCGCGATGAAGTGCGTGGTGTCGGCGTCCACCCGGGCCTCGGCGCTCATCGCGCCCGCGCCCTCGAGCACACTGAACGCAAACCGGGGCGTGCTGTGGAGCGCCGCGGCTTCGGTGGCCATCTGGAATTCGACGCGAGCTTTCGAGACATCGTAGGAGTCGGCCGGCGGCTTCCGCGCCTCGAGTTTCTTCCACAGGTCGTGTGCCTGCTCCACTCGGGCGAGCGCTGCCTTTTCGCCGGCAGGATTCCTGACGCCCAGGTCACCTCCGTGAGCGAACAGGCGCGGGAACATCCTCGAAACCCCGGAGCGGCCCTCGGGTTCGTCAAGCGGACCAGCGCGGACGATCAGGTGGACCGCCACCAAAGGCGCCTCGCGGCGCTCCATGACGGCGAACTTCATTCCGTTCCCCAACTCGAAGGAAGTCACGTTTTGCGCGAGGCTGGACAGGCTCGCGCCGTGGGAAGGGGCAATTCCCGAAAGGACAACGCCGATTCCGGCCAGCCCCACTAGGCCGAAAGGTCGAACTTGCATCTCTAACTAGTCTATCGGACACTCTCCCAGGATGCGTCCAGTGCCAGATAGGCGTGTGCATAGCGGCGGCCGAACTCGCGCAACGAGGCTGCGTCGAAGTGGACTTCGTCGCCCTTGTGGACGAGCCCGTTCGAGGAAACGAATCCGGCATTGGGTACGGTCAGCGGAATCGAGGCCAGTTGCTCGTTGACGATGGCGGACTCGGCGCGGCGAAAGAATGGTCCGAGTTGGCCGACGATGACGGGTACCTCGGCAACGCCGAGGTCGGCGCGTAGCGCACGGATGAAGCGCGCGAAACGATCGCGATAGCTACGCGCGAGCGGCTCGGTAGCAGAGTCCGCTTCACCCTGATGCCAAAGGATTCCGCGGAGCCGCCCGCGTGCGAGTGCCGCGCGGGTTCGTTCCACGCAATTGGCATAGTGCGGGGTGCCGGGCATCCATTCGTCCAGAGCCGAGCCGCCGAACGCCGTGGGTACGAGTCCGATCTGGGGTCCGGAGTTTGCCTGCCGAAGGCGGGAGGCGAAGGAACGTCCGAGCCCGGCCGCGGCGATCGGCTTGTCGAAGTGCATTGGATCGATGGCGGGCACCCACGCGCGGGACTTGTCCAGCATCGAAACGCCGGCGAGCGGCTGATTGTGAGCGGGCGCGATCTCGCCCCGCCCGGCCATGTTCGACTGCCCGGCGAGTACGAAGATGTCCAATTGCGAGGACGGCGTTTGCGCCGCGGCGGCGGCCATCGAGAGAAAATTCCTGCGAAGCATCCTGATCAGCAGCTTATCAGGATCCGAACTGCCGCACTGTCTCCTCGAGCAGGCTGAAGTCGAGCGGCTTGGTGAGAAATCCATTCATGCCCGCCGCGATACACTTCTCGCGTTCGCCCGAAACAGCGCCCGCCGTCAGGGCAACGATGGGCGTACCGACACCCGCCTTCCGAATCTCGCGGGTCGCTTCGATGCCATCCATTTCCGGCATCTGGCAATCCATCAGAATCAGATCGAAATTCCGCAGCGTCGCGGCTTGCACCGCCAGATGGCCGTCCGCGGCCAGCGTAACCTCGGCGCCGAGGCGCTCGAGCATCCGTACGGTGACGATCTGGTTCACCGCGTTGTCTTCGGCGACGAGCACACGGCACCGCCGCTCAGGCCGGACCTGTCGCTCACCCGTGTCCGCCACGTAAACCCTCCCGGAGATCATTATCGGTCTTCGATCAAGTCCGCCGCCGCACCGGGCCCCGGCAGCAACCGGGTGCTCATCTCGTCGAGGCGCCGTTCGACGGCCAGTACCTCCTCCGGACTTGCGACCGGTAATGGGTGGCTCTCGACTGGTTCGGCTGCGTGAAACGCGCTGATCCTGCGGCCGAGGCGATCGAGCGGAGCGGTGATCGTCGAAGCGAGAATCGAGCCCAGTGGGACCATGGCGATCACCGCCAAGGCACCAGCGGCCGCCGCCCACAGCAGCGCGAAGTTGCCCCGTCCGCCCCGCGTCGCATCCGGCGGACTCGACTGGATCTTCCACTCCCCGTATCGAGTTTGCGCGGCGTAGCTTCCCCGCTCGGTGAACCCGTTGCTCTCGGCCACGGGAATTCCCGCCCCATCGAGGACCCGAAACGGGAAAACGAGACCGCCGGGCACCTCCACCAGCGCACGCTGCAACTGCACGGGGTCGAGCGTGCCTTCTACGATTCCAGCGAACGCTCCGCCGTTCCAGATGGGTGAGGCTATAGTTATCGAGCTCTCACCTGTATCCTCGCGCAGCGTCCAGCCCGAAACGAAAATGTTGCCGGCCGACTTGGCCTGGGAGAAGAACTCGGCGCTTTCGAGCGAACAAGGTTGGTCGTGGGCGGACTTGCCGGCTCGCGCCATTACGAATCCGCTGTCCGAAGTGATCCCAACACTGGAAAAGCCCGGATGAGCCGAGCGTGTGCGCGCGAGCAGACGCGACAGGGCCTCCGGGTCGCGAACTCGAGATTCCTCGATGAATCCGGCCAATGTCTTCATCGCCTGGATATGCTGGTCGAGATAGGAATCCGCGCGATCGCACCGCAGCGCCACCGACTGCTTCAACTGAGCCGCTTCCATCGCGGCCTGCTTTTCCCGCTCGCTTCGTCCGGCGAGTACCAGCGCGATCAACGCCAGCAGTCCCGCCGTGGAACCGAGTACGGCGATCGTCAAAGACTTGAACGTCACTCGCGCGGCGCCGGGCGCCGGGGTGAAATCCCAACGCTCGCCGAGCGTGCGCAACCAGAGTTCGGCAAGCAGCGTGTCCGCCAGGCCGGTCAGCGCAAAGACGGCGATCGAAAGAGGAGCCAACCAGATGGGCAGAACCAGCACGGCGGCCGTCCAGAACACCAAGGCCGAGGGCAGCGGAGCCAAACGCCGGCACAATCCCCATAGGGCCAGACACTGGATGAGGATCAGCGCCGCTCCCAGCGGATCGCGATGAACCACGAGCGCGGGCACGGCCGCGAAGGCCGCGGCGATGACAGTGGCGGGTAGAGGCTGGGACAGGGCGGCCAGCATCGCCGCAGCGGTGCCGCACTCGACTCGAACCCCCGAGGCGACACTGGGTGCGAACCAGTTCAGCACCGCGGCGCACACGGCGAGCAGGATCGTTCGTCTCCAGTCAGTCATGCGGGCAATTTCAATTGAGAGATCGAAGCAGGCGGCGGATGCTGGCTGCCTGCTCCTCCACTTCGGATTTATCGGCCGCGTTCGGCGAAAGCTTCAGATATCGCTGGAGATCCGTTAACGCATCGGACGGCCGCTGCTGGTGCAGGTGGAGCAGGCCGCGCTGCCGGTACTCCTCCGCCGAACCCGGAAGAGCGGCCAAGTGAAGGTCGAGCACACGGATCGCCTTCTCGTAGTCCTTCGACCGCAAATAGATGAGACGGAGGTTGTCGAGCATGCGCAGCGCGATCTTCCACTTCCGCACCGGTTCCAGAAACTGCTCGTGCCCGGCAATGTCGACGTGCGCGGTCTCCCAAGCCAGTTGGCGGCACTCCTCGGGATCGAGTATCCGGCCGCCGTTGAAGCAGTCGATGAAGCCCGTGAATTCACGGTCGCGGTACAAGCCGAGGAAATGACCGGGCAACCCCACTCCGAACACCTCGCGTCCCAGCCGGCGAGCGATCTCCATGTAGACCACGGTGAGAGTGATCGGGATGCCCTGGCGTTCGATCAGGACGTCATTCAGGCAACTGTTGCGCGGACTGTAATAGTCAGTCCGGTTACCCTGAAAACCGAGATTCTCGTAGAGATATTCATTGGCGGTCTCGATGAACTCCTCTCCGCACATGGACGGGCTCGTGAGCTCGCCCAATTCCCGAGCGTGCGAATCGAGCACTTCGACGAAATAGCTGACATCGAGTCCGGCGTATTCGACCGAGGCCAATTGCAGGATCGCGACATCCAGTGGGACGTTGTCGGTCTTGTTGACCAGTAGTTCTTCGAGTTCGCGCATCGAACCGTAGGATAGCAATCCTCTACAGGGTCCCCGGATCGACGGGCGGGCGGCTCTTCCACTTACCGCGCGTGAAGTCCGGGAAGTCGAGCGAGTTGCTGCCCGCCGCCACCGATTGGATGCTCAATGGAAAAATCGCGCTCCAGGCCGCGGTGTCATAGACATCGATCGGCGTCTGCGTCTTGTTTCGCACAGCTTTCTCGAATTGATACAACTCCATGAAGTCGGCTCCACCGTGGCCATGCTTCTTCGCGATGGGGCCGAGTTCTTTCCACAGAGGATGCTCGAACTCTTGGAAGTAGGGCTCGGCATCCTCCCACTGCTCCTTCCTGGGCGAACGCCCTTCGATGTATAACTTGTCCAGCGTTCCCGAATAGATGCCGCGGGTACCTTGCACACGCAGGATCAGGTCGTACGGCCGGGGCGAGATCGTATCGAAGTAGAGTGTCACGGTGCGGCCCTTTTCGGTCCGGATGAGGCTCGTGTTGACGTCGCCCTGCGCGTAGGTCCTGAGAGCGTTGCGATGATCGCGGCCATGATGGCGCGCGGCGTAATCGTTCAGCCCCTGCGACAGGCTGCTCATCGAGACGATCTTCGAGAAACGGTCGCCGCGATTGATGTCGAGCCACCAGCCGACCGGACCGATCGGATGAGTCGGATAAAGGTTACCGTTCTTCTCCGCCATATGCATGCCGCGCCAGGAGATCTCGCCCGGCGTCCCGCGCGCGGCATCACGCCAGATCAACGCACCTCGGACATCGTGTTGATATCCGGCCTCGCAGTGTGACAGACCGCCGAGCAGCCCCTTGCGAATCATGCCCAGCACTGCGAGCACATTGCGGAAATAGCAGACGTTTTCGAGAATCATGCACGGCATGCCGGTCTGCTCCGATACGTTCACCAGTTCCCAACACTCTTCGACCGTGACCGCGGCGGGCACTTCCGTTGCCGCGTACTTTCCCGCCTTCATCGTCGCGACCGACATCGGCGTGTGCCACTCCCACGGGCCGGCGTTGATCACCGCGTCGAGATCGTCACGCGCCACTAACTTCCGGAACGCCTCGAGTCCGTTCGAATAACCTTCGGGCCGCTTTTGCCCCGATTTCTCCACCGAATCCTGGGCGCGCTTCAGGTGTGCCTCATTGATGT
>CADECY010000042.1:45466-62707 GCA_902825945.1 uncultured Acidobacteriota bacterium | reverse complement strand
GGCCGAGATCACGCTCGCTCACATAGGCCCGGATCCAGGGGTGCTCGAGATCGCCGATCGTGACCACCGAGGTGCCCGCCGCGAGCACCTCGCCCACGCCGGCCGATTTCACCAGCACGATGCCGTTGATGGGCGACACGGCCACGGTATCGCCCACTTGGGATTCGATCAGCTTGATCTGCGCCCGGGCTCGCTCGATCTCGGCCCGGCGGGCGGTGATCTCCTGCATGCGATGCTGGATCTCGAGTTCGTTGGCCCGGCCTACTTTGAGCGCCGCGCGCGCGCGGGCCAGATTGGCCGCGCTCGCGTCTACTGTCTCCGGGCGGGGGCCTTCCCGGACTAGGCCCAGACGTTCTTCGGTCTGGCGTAAGACAGCCCGGGAGCTTTCGAAGCGGGAGCGGTACTGATCGAGTTGCGACTGCGAGATGTCGTCGTTGTCGCGCAGCTTGCGGGCTCGCTCGTAATCGCGTTCCGCGCGTTGGAACTCGGCCCGGGCCGCCTCCACGCCAGCCGTCGCATCTTGGACCTCGCCTGTGCGGGCGCCTTTCTTAACCTCCCGCAAGCGCGCATCGGCGGCGCTGACGTCGGCTTGCCGCAGTTCCAGGTCAGCCTGCCAATTCTGCCGCTGCAGCTCGAGCGCCGTTTCGGCTTGAGACAACAGCGCCCGCGCGGCGGCGAGCGCCGCTTCTTCGCGCTCTTTCTGACGCAGCAGTTGATCTTTGTCGAGGCGGGCGACGACCATGCCGAGCGTGACCCGGTCACCCTCGTCCACATTGCGCTCAATCAGACGGCCGGACACTTTGAAGGCGATGTCGATCTGCTGGAGCTCGATGTTGCCGGAAATCCGGATCCGTCCGGCCGCGACGCCGGGCCGCGAACGCAGCCAATAGGCCACTCCGGCTCCCACCGCGGCCAGCAGGAGAAAACCGAGAAAGATTGGCCGGCCCCCGGTGCGTATCATGACTTTCATGGCCGTTGGGTCGCGCCGGCAAGCGCACCCATCGCCTCTTCCAAATCAATGCGAGCGAGACTATGCCGATAGAGCGCGTCGACGTGGTTGTCGCGCGCGCGGGAGAGCCGCGTCTGCGCATCGATCACCTCCAGGCTGGTGGCCACGCCTGCTTCGAACCGGCGGCGGGCTTGTGTGAGTTCGCTTTCGGCAAGCGATAGCCCGAGCTGCGCTGTCTTCACCTGCTGCCCGGCGGACCGAAGCGCATCGCCGGCCACGCGCAATTCCAGATCCACTTGCTGAAGGAGATCGCGTGTGCGCACGCTCTCTTGTCGCAACCGGGAGGCAGACTCGGCGGCTCTGGCTGATCGCCGCCCCCCGTCAAAGACCGGTATCTCGAGCGCGACGCCGGCTGTATGGACGCCGGTCGAGGCGCCTAGCCCTTGCCCCGCGGCGCCGAAGTCGGCAAACGCCGCCAGCGACGGTGCGCGCTCGGCGCGCACGGCGCTCAGTGCTTGCTTGGCGGCTTCCTCGCGTCCTGTCTGCGCCTGAATGTCGGGGCGCGCCGCGGTTGCCTTCGCCCGGGCTTCGGCCAGCGGCCCCGTCTCCGCGGGCTCGTAGACGAGCCGGTCGGTCAGTTCGACACGCGTGTCGAGAGGCAGGCCGACGGCGCGCAGGAGTTGCAGCTTGGCACGGTTGTGATTGTCTTCGGCAACGAGCTGGCGCTGTTGGTCGTTGGCCAACTGGACCCGGGCGCGCGTGACATCGAGCCCGGTGCCCGTTCCGGCCGAGCGTTGGCTCTCGGTCTGGCGCACCACGGCATCGGCCAGCTCGATGTCGGCCTTGGCGGATTCGAGATCGGCCAAGGCGCGCAACGCGGCCAGGTAATGACGCGAGACCAGCCCGGCCACCCGGCTGCGCGTATCCGCCAGTTCGGCGCGCGATACCTGTTCGTTCGCGCGCGCCGCCCGGTAGCGGCCCATCGCTCCGGGGTCCATCAAGCTGACCCGGGCGGCGGCACGCGCGTCGAACACACTGATCGGGCCGATGCGCTGGGGCACCCGCAGAAAAAATGGAAGCTCGATCTCGGTAAGACCCTGCGCGCCGAGATTCCGGGTGAAGTTCTGCGCGCCCGTGTTGATTTGAACATTCGGCATCATCGCAGCCCGGGCTTGACTGGAGCGCGCGGCCGCGCCCTGCGTTCCCTCCGACGCGAGCCGGACGGACGTGTTGCCGCTAGCCGACAGCGCGGTATCGACGGCCTGCCGCAGGCTGAGCCTAGTGGCCCCTTCCGGGCCCTGTGCCCGGGCGAGCGTCACAGCGAGCATCATCGAACATCCGAATCCGTACCGGACCACTGGCATCCCTCCACTTCGAAATTGCGTGCTCAAACGGTGGCCGGGAGCGAGGCCCGGTATTCCTCTACCCACTTCTGGTTGACTTCCTCCCCGGAAACCATCTGGCTGTCGGCGCCACACTGCTGGCACTTGCGCCGGAACGCCACGGCGGCCCCGAGCGTGCCGCCGCACTTGCCGCAGGCCGAGGGTGAGGCGTTGATCAGCCCTTCAATCATTCGAAGCCAGCCGCTCACGCGCATGAACTGACGGTTGACGTCGGCCAGCAGCACGTCTCCCTCGAGCGCTTCGGCGCCCAGTTCTGGCATGCGGGCCAGCAAAAGCGCCTTGCCTTCGCCGGTCAGCTTGGTTCCGTCTTCGAGCACCCCGGGGCCGAACATCTCGCGAGCGGTCTGCAGGATGCTTTTTTCCGAAATCCAGATATTGAAGGCTTCCTCCACACCCATGGTGATTTCGATCAGGTCGAGCGATTCCGCGCCGAGATCGTCCAGGTATGCACCCTCGGTCACACGCTCGACATCCACCCGCAGGCTCTTGCTGACGATCCCCGCGAACGTCTTCAGGATCTCTCCGTGTTCAGGCTTCTCCGCCATCTTTACTATCATCCTCCTTGATCGGACTCTTCAATTCCGCACATCAGCCGGCCGCTCGCACGGCGAGCACGGCGTTGTGCCCCCCGAAAGCGAACGAGTTGACCAGTGCCGCGGACACGGGAGCACGCCTGGGAGCGTTCGGGACACAATCGAGCTCGACTTCGGGGTCCAATTCGCGCAGGTGCATGGTAGGTGGCACGATTCCTTCACGGATGGTCTGCACCGCGCAGACGAGATTGGTGATGCAAGCGCCGGACAGAGTGTGCCCGAGTTGTCCCTTGTTGGACGAGACCAGCACCTGGGGCGAGCGGCCGAAAATGTGCGCGATGGCCTTGGCCTCGGTCCGATCGTTCTTCGGTGTCGATGTGCCGTGAGCTGCCAGATAGCCGATGTCGGCCGGATCCAGCCTAGCCGAGGCCAGCGCCATGCGAATCGCTTCTGCTTCGATGCGTCCGTCGGCGGTGGGGTCCGTAAGATTCACCGCGCAGGTGTTGACACCGACACCGGCCAACTCGGCCAGGATGTTGGCGCCACGGGAGCGGGCGTGATCGTAGTCCTCGAGCACCACCGCGCCACCCCCTTCGCCCATGACGAAGCCGTCTCGCTCGCGGTCGAATGGGCGCGACGCCAAAGCCGGGTCGGTGCTCCGGCTGAGTGCGCCGAGCATGGCGAAGTACAGGATCCCGATGGGAGACACCACAGCCGTGGCACCGCCAGCCACCATCACCGTGGCGCGGCCGGCGCGGATGGCGCGATAGGCGTCCGCCACCGCGTGTCCGCTGGCGGCACAGGCCGTATCGCACACGCTCACCGGTCCCCGCAATCCGAGGACCCGAGCAGGCAGTACGGCTGCAACATCACCGATTCGCCGCGTAAAGCAGGTGGCGGGCTGCCGGCCATCGAAAGCCTCGATATCCACTTCATGGCCATCCGCCCGCCGGTGGCGATAGTATTCGCGCGTCAGTTCAACGTCGAGAAAGGCCACACTATAGCCGGCTGCCACACCGGCCCGGTCGCGATCGAAGCCCGATTCGGCGAGGCCACTCTGAGCCATCGCCTCGCGGGCGCATTCGAGAAACACCCGCGCGCTACGGCGCACACCGTTGGCATCGACTCGGGCGGCTGGGTCCAGCGGCGCGGCATAGGTGTGCGCATCGAGGGTATGTTCACCCAGAAAGGAAGGAATCTCGGCGGCGACCCTGGCCCGGAATTGCGAGGCATCGAACGAAGCAATGGGCCTGATCCCGTTGTCTCCCGCCAACAGACGCTTCCAGACTTGGGTGACCCCCTCGCCCAGCGAATTCAGCATGCCCAGCCCAGTAATCGCGACGCGCCCCATATCAGCTCTCCTCCCCGAATCGCCGGGGACGCCTCGCGGCCCTCCCCCGAATGCCGCGTCCATCACATTGATCGTTTTTGTTCATTAATTGTTGATCGACTCGGCTCTACCATTTTAGCACTCCAGCGCCTAGTTCCGGTTTCGCAGCCGGAAGCGGCCCCAGGCCAGTTGCGACTTGCCAAGCTCGAGCAACAGCTTGAGCGAAGTGACCTTGTCCGGCGCCACCAGTTCGTGGTTCAGATATTGCCGGAGGGCATCGGCACGGCGCAGTTTGCCCGACGAGGTGCGGGGCAGCGTGCCGGGCTCGAGGAGTTGCACCAGGTAAGGACCCACTGGCAGCGACTCCACCAGCCGGTCGTGAATGGCCGCGATCAAGCCGGCGTCGGGCACCGGATGCTTGGGGTCGCGCTCAGCGAGCACGATCAACTGCTCGCCTTGCCCTTCCACCGGGTGACTGACGGCCGCCACGCAGCCCTCGCGCACTCCGGGCATCGCCCACACCAGTTCCTCGATTTCCTGTGGAGCATAGTTGCGGCCTCGTACGATGATCAGGTCCTTGAGGCGCCCGGCGATGTAGAGATCGCCGTCGTGGATGAACCCGAGATCGCCGGTGTCGAGCCAGCCCTCGCGCACCATTTCCCCGGTAAGGGCCGCGTCTCGGAAGTAGCCAGGCGAGACGGATGGGCCCCGAACCATGATCCGGCCAGTGTGGCTGTCCGGCAGCGGGCGGCCGGTCTCATCCCGGATCTCGATGTCGAGCCCCGCCATCGGCTTGCCGACCGAGGCGAGCGTTCGCCCCTCGCCTGGCACCGCCCGTCCCTCCGCGGCGAGCAGGTCGCGGTCAAACGACGTAAGCCGGGGCGACGTGTGGATGTCGCCAAAACTCACCGCCAGGCCGGCTTCGGCCAATCCATACACCGGGGTCATCGCCTCGGGACGGAAGCCCCAGCGCGCAAACCGTTCGGTGAAAGCGCGGACGCCGCCGGCTTCCACCGCCTCGGCGCCGTTCAGAGCGAGCTTCCAACACGACAGGTCCACGCCCTCCATTTCCTCGTCCTTGATCCTGGATACACACAGACGGTAGGCGAAGTGGGGGGCTGGCGACACTTGCGCGCGCGTGCGCGAGATCGCTCGCAGCCACAGCGATGGTCGCACCACGAAGTCGTCGGGACGGAGATAGGTAACGGTGCCCGGATAATGCAACCCGTTGAACAGGCAGCCCACCAAGCCCATGTCGTGATAGAGCGGCAGCCAGCAGAGGCCCCCCGCCGCCGGGTCCAAGCCGGGAAGAGAGCGCATCGCGGCCGCCATCATTTCGAGATTGCAGAGCAGATTCCGGTGCGTGACGATGACTGCCTTCGGTTCCCGTGTGCTGCCCGAGGAGAACTGCAGGAATGCGGGCTCGTCCGGCTCAGCGTCCGGCACGCGCCGTGGCACAGCTTCACCATCCCGGCTCAATTCAGGAACCTGCAGCACTTGGCGGACCGATTCGACGCTTTGCACGGCCGGGCCGAGAAGCTTGCTGATCTGGCTGTCGGTGACCACCATGCGTGCTTCAATCCGCCGCAGCATCTGGCGCGTACGTTCGAAATACTCGTCCAAACGTCCGAGGCGCATCGGCGGGTAGAGTGCAGCCGGGACCGCGCCGGCCAGCATGGCGCCCAGATAGGCGTCGAAGAAGCCAATCCCAGTGGGCAGCAGAATGGCGACCCGCTCGCCCGGCTCGATACCAGCGGCTTGGTAACGCGCCGCGGCGGCCCGCGCGCGGCGCACCACGGTGGCATAGGGATGAAACGTTTCCTCTCCCGCGCGAGTCAGGAAGCGGGCGCCATAGGCCGTGCAGGTTTCCAGCGAGGCCAGCATTTCCTGAGCCGTGCTCCACTCGGTCTTCAGTTGCATGAGGAACTCCGCGTGGCGCGCTCACGAATGAGCCGCACCAGATCGCTCACCGACTGCAGCCGCTCGCGGTCTTCGAATTCGATCGCGAATCCCAACTCGTCCTCGATGGCGGCCAGCAGCGTCACCTGGGCAAGCGAATCGAATTGGAGCCCCTCGCCGATTCGCGCTTCTGGACGGATGGCTTCCATCTTCTCGGGGGTCAGCTCGAGCCGGTCGCCCGCAAGCTGCTTCAGTCGCTCCAACACGGCCTCGTCTGTCTCGAATACTGACATGGTTCATCTCCTCGCTTAGCCTTCGCCGCTGAGTCCTTCCGCTTGTTTTCCTGGTTGTGTCACCATGCGGCGCGCCGCGGCCCAGTAGAGGTTCTGGAACAATTCCCCCGGAATATAGCGCCGCAAGGCGAACACGATTTTGGCCTTGGTGCCCACCACGTAGCGTAGCCGCGGCCGGGGCGAAGCGAGAATGTTCACCACGGCGCGCGCCACATCCGCCGGTCCAAAACTATTGCGCGCCAGGATGGAATCGACGATGCGCTCATGTTGGCAAAACCATTTGTAGTAGGGGCTGGAGGGATCCGCGGCGCGGCGGCCGCGGTTGCGGTTCACCGTGAAATGCGGGGTGGCCACCAAGCCCGGTTCCAGGAGCGAGACGCGGATACCGAAGGGATAAACTTCCTGGTACAAACACTCGCCGAAGCCTTCGCATGCGAACTTGCTGGAAGCGTAGCCACTGATGGTCATCGTGCCCATGCGCCCGCCGATGGACGTGGTGAGCACGATTCGCCCAGACCGCGCGCGCCGCATGTGCGGCAGCACGGCTTGCACGATAGCCATCGTCCCAAACACGTTGACGTCGTAGACGCGGCGGATTTCTTCCAGAGTCAGATCCTCGAAAAAGCCGCGCAATCCGAGCCCGGCAAAGCTGATCAGCGCGTCGATGCGCCCGGTGGCGGCGACCACCGACTCCACGCCCGCGCGGACCGCCTCCTCGTTCGTGAGATCCATGGACAGCGGACGCACGGTCACGTTCCGCCGGGCTGCCTCGGCCAACAGCGCGCTCTCCTCGGCTGCGGTGCGCACGGTCCCGAACACGGTGTATCCAGCGGCGGCCAGCGTCAACGCGGTCTCCATTCCCAGGCCGGAACCCGAGCCCGTCAGTATCGCGATTTTTCCGGACGGCTGGTTCGCCATGGCAGCACTCAAATGGTTTCGGCGGCCGCAGCGCCGCAGAAGTCCAGGATGTGGCGCGTCAGCAACTCAGGCTGCTCGAGCGGACCGAAGTGCTCGCCGCCCGGCAGCAGCAGAGGCGTGCAGTTCGGCAACAGATCCTTGATGACGTGGAACGAGCCGAGGAAGTGAGAACGGTCGCCATAGACCAGAAGAGTCTCGGTCGAGATGCGACGCAGTGCCTCTAGAGTCAACTCGCCCACGAATTCGTAGTCGGCGATCAACGAAGTGTTCCGGATGAGCCGGATGAGGGGCTCACGGTTGCGCGGCAATCCCCGCGCCGGCCCGTAAAACTTGGGTGTGTTCAGGCTGACCTCGAGCAGATACTGCAGGTCGTTACGCTTGTCGGCGGGCACATCGAAGCCTGCTTCGCACAGCTTGTCGGCCCAATAGCCCCAGCCTTCCCAGTCGGGCCGCTTGCGGTCCGCCACCAGAGCGGCCAAACCCGGCTCCAGCGCAATCAGCTTCTCCACCCGCTCCGGATACTTCAACGCAAAGTAGAGGCTGACGTCGGCCCCGTAGCTATGGCCCACGATCACCGGCCGGGCAATACCCAACGCATCCAACAGGCCGCGCAGATCCTCGGCTAAGTCAGCGGCTGTATAGCCATCCGGCGTTACTTGGCTGTAGCCGTGTCCGCGCAGATCGTATGTCAGAACGCGATGGTGGCGGCGCAGTTGCGGAGCGATTTGCAGGTGCCATACCGCCTGATTGCCGAGGAATCCGTGAAGGAGGACGACATCGGGCCCGTGGCCCATCGAAAGATAATGCAATTCGACGCCGTTGGCTGCTATCTTGGGCATGCGGTTCTGTAGTCCTTCTATTCCACGTAGCCGAGCTCACGCAAACGCTCGACCACGATTTGCTCATCTTCGGCGGAAAGCTGCGCGGGCAGCGCCTCCGGTTTTCCAGCGGTCGAAGCTGTGCCTTCGGTGATCCGCACCGGCGCGGCCGCCAGGGCCCCAGGCTCGAAAATCTCCTCGGGTACCCGGCCTTCCATGTCAGCGGGCACTGGGTGGCCCAGTGTGTGCATCACCAACGGTGCCACGTCGAGGATGGACAGTTTCCCGGCGCGCAGCCCCTTCCGGAATCCCGGCCCGCGGGCGCCAAAGACGCCCATCGGCCGGTGTGAGCCCGACACCGCGGGCCGTTGGCCCACGATCCGCGCCGACGGCAGGATCGAGACGAGGCCGCCATCGTGCAGGATGAGTGTGAGGTCGGGGGCGGCCCCGCCGTGCGGTCCTGCAAAAATTTCCTCGCGTGTCCAGACGCTGGTCAGAAGCGGGTCGGAGCTCCCTTCGCGCCGCAGTTCTCGCAATTCGTCCACCAGCTTCCGGCGAAAGGCTTCATACTGATCGGGCGGCACACCGGCACCCGTACCTTCCCGGTCCACCACGATGTAGATACCATTGCTGGTGGGCGTCGCCGCAAACGCCTTGGTACGGCTCCAATCGATCATCCAGTTATGCCGCGACACCTTGCTCACACCCAGCAGAGCCTCGTCCGGTTTGTCGTCGATGCGTGCCCAGGTGAGGTATCCGCGGCTCTGAAGCCAGGCGTTCACGTAGAACACGTCGCGCGTGGGTCCGAAACCATGGTCGGAACCGATAATGACATGAGCCTCCGGGCCCGCCATCTCGCACAAGCCGGCCAGAATGCCGTCCAGGCTAGAGAAGTACTCCAGGCACTGGCGGCGGACGTCGTGCTCCCATTCGGTCTCGAGCGGCCTGTCGTCTTCCGGACGCAGGAAACGCCAACACAAGTGCTGGAGTTTGTCGACTCCGTCAAAAAGCACCCCCGTAAGCGGCGAGCTTTCATCGGCGGCGAGGAACCGGGCGATCTCAAACCAGTTGCGCTCGCGCCGGATATGCAGTTGCACCCACGGCCCGTAATCGTCCTGGTTCGAACAGCCCTCGGTGGCGCGCTCTTCCAGTTTGATGTCCATGCCCAGCTCGCGTGGATTGAACCCGGGCATTTCCTTGAGGCGGTCAAACAGATTCGGAGGCCAGCAAGCCAGCCGTAGCTGGCGCCACGGCACCCAGCCCGGCACGATATGACCAGCCAGGCGTGGCGGCGGAAACGTCGATGGGAAATTGAGGCAGGTGACCCGCTGTCCGCCCGCGGCGGCGAGCGACCAGATGGTTTCGCATTGTACGTCGTGCGAGGTGAAGAAACGGAGTTGGCGGCTCTCCGGCTCCATGCGAAAGAAGTCGAACACGCCGTGCTGGCCCGGCTTGCGTCCAGTCGTCAACGACGTCCAGGCGGGTGGGGTCAGCGCGGGCACGATCGTTTCAAGACCCGCCCGTACGCCGGTTTCAAAGAACGACCGCAGAAAGGGCATCACGCCCTGTTCCATCAGTGGGTCGAGTACGTCGAAGGTGGCCCCGTCCAGGCCGATGAAGAGAGTGCGAATGCTCATGATTTCGACGCTCCCGAAGCGTCGCCGCCTTCCTGTAAGTGCTGGTGCACGAAGTCCACGAGTTCCCGTATGGACAGGTCCCGCTGCTGCTCGCCGAGCGAAGTGAGCAATTCGGCGAACGGCATCTGCCTGCCGAAATGCTCCTGGATCGACACGCCCAGCACGACGGCATCCAGCGACTCCATTCCCAGTTGCGTGAATAACAGCGTGTCGGGCCCGACTTCGCCGTCGAAATCCCAGTCGGCGCTCAGCTCAGCCAGACGCCCGGAGATATAAACTCGTACTTGTTCCTTCGAAAAACTCATCAGTCGTCGTTTTCCTCGCTCAGCACGGCCGCGGCGATGAAGCCGCGGTCGAGAGATGTATGGGCGGTCAGCAAACGCAGGCGCGGGAAAGCAGCGGCCAGACCCCGGCGCGTCTCGAGATTGACGCCGCCGTTCGTTGGATCGATGCCTACCACGGCCAGCGAACCAAGCCCGTGCTCGAATCCACGCCCTAGCGCCTTCGCCGCCGCCTCCTTGCCGCACCACATCCGAAGATGCCACTCGCGGCGCGCCCCGGCCGGCATGGACGGATCGAGCAGTGACCGCTCGGAGTCGTCAAAGGCGATTCGCTCGAAGCTGCCGCGCTCCCGTCCAACGGTTTCCATGTCGAAGCCCAGCGCCAAGCCGGGCGTAAGCGTGGCCACGGCGGCAGCCGCATCGCCCGAGTGGGAGATAGAGACGGCCGGCCTGACGCCGAGCCGCTCCACCCAAGGGCCCTCCACGCGAGGTTTACCATGGGCGTCCGGAATCAATTCCACGTCGGCGGCCGCCGGCATGGCTCCGGCGCGCTCGCGGAGCAGGTGCCGCACGGCGTCCTTGGCGGCGCACCGTCCACGGAGCCACTCAAACCTCCGCTTGGACAGGGCGCCACGCAACCGGTCCCATTGTTCGTGCTCGCGGCGGCTCAGCATGAGGCGCGCCAACACCTCGGCCCAAATGCCATGTGAACTTTCGAGCAGTTCGGAGGACAGGTCCTCCACCAGATAGCAAACCGCGCCGGCCGCGCCACTCCAGGCGGCAATCGGGTCAGGCCACGGCTGTCCGGCGAAGGAGCGTCCCGAGGAGATCCGCAAGTCCCACTGGGAGCGGGGCGGTGCGAACCGCCGGTCATGCCAGCCGCGCATCCGGTAGTGCAGCCGGCCTTCGCCGTCCACGACCTCAATGTCAGACGACATGGCTGTCTCGGTAACCGACGTCACGAAGATGCGGCAGTCGAACGGCGTGCCCGCTGGCCGCAGCGGCTGATAGCAGTCGAGTGCCTCGAGGCGGAATGGAAAAATATCTCCGTGGGCGTCGAGCCTTTCCTGCGACCAGAAGGCGACGGCTTGGCCGGTGGCGTCCAGAATTACCGGGTCGGTGAGGAATGCCGGCTCAGGCTGACCGGCAATCAGTTCGTGGCGCGGCGGGCAGGTCAGCACGGCCGATCCTCCGTCCTCGCCGCATTCCCTCATCGCGCTTACCGCCTTGAACGACGGTCCGTGGAACATGCCGTCGACGTAGAGGCGATCCCGGTTCCAGGCAGAGGGCTGGGCGCCTCGCCACCGCGCGGGCCGCGGCGGGGGAGCAACCGGATGGGACGGCGCGAACAGCATCGTCCCTTCGGCCCAGACCGCGAGCGGCGGACCATCCGCCGGCCGGAGCCGCACGGTTACCGCGCCCGGCTCGCCGGCCGGCTCGGCGGTCATCTCGACTACCAGATCCCGGTCGAGCATGATCCAGCGCGACGAGCGTACCTCGCGCATGCCACACAATACCTGGTGCGGCATGAGCAGCGATGCCGCTTCGGCCAGCATCTCCATGGTTACGGTCAGCGGCACCACGGGCATCCCGGTCAGCGTGGGATCGAAGTCAGAGACGGCCCGGCCCAGCGTGTGGTGCCGGAAAAGCCGGTCACGGTCGAGCGTGAACCGATGACGCACCACGGCGCGGCGGCCCGGCACGGCTTCGACGACTTCCGTGGCAAATGGCCGGGCAACCGGGGGCGCTGGAGCCGCGGCCGGCTGGCTGCCGCCTAAGTACCCCGACAGGGCCTTCTGCTGCAGCGCCAGGAAGGTGGTCATGTTGGCGAAATATTGTCGCATGACCTCGGCTCGCGGAGACACGTTGGAGGCGGCCGGCGCGCCCGAAGGGACTGGCTCGGCGCGCCCGCTGCCGGGAAGGGTGAATCCGTCGGGAAGCCGCAACGGCTGCAGTCCGCTGGCCACCGGCATGGCCCGGCTGGGCCTCGGCGGCCGCTGGGGAGGGTACGGCTCCGGCGCGCGGTGGGCATACAGATGGGAGAGATTCAACTCGACTCCCTGGGCTAGCAGCATCGCGCACAGATGGTTCAACTGCGCGATTCCGGACCGGTGCATGAGGTTGGCCGGCACGGCGGCATAAGCCTTGCCGCGCAACGTGTCGTCCAGGAAGGAGCTGAGGTTACCGCGCGGACCGCACTCAATGAACACCCGCACCCCGTCATGGTGCATGGCTTCGATGGTCTCGCGGAAACGAACCGGACTCGCCCATTGCGAAGACGCGAGGTCGCGGATGGACGGAGGCTCAGCCGGGTAGCGTCCGGCCGTCACGCACGAGTAAAGGTCCACGGCGGGCGCCGCCACTGGAACCGTTTCGAGAAACTCACGCAACCGCCCTGCGAAATTGGCGAACAGCGGCGTGTGATAGGCACGGCCCATCGGGAGGCGCTGGCACACGGCCGGCTTGCCCTGGAGCTGTTCGAGCAGGAACGCAATGCCTTCTTCCGGCCCGCAGATCACCACTTGGTGCGGGCAGTTGTCCAGAGCCAGATGCAGGTCTGGGCGCGAGGCGATCAGCCCGGTCAAGAAATCGTGGTCCGCGCCGGCCACTGTCAGTAGCACGCCCGCGCGAATTTCTCCAGCCGCGTTCAGCTTCTCGAAGACGCCGTTGACGCCGAGCACGTAGGCGATAATCTCGTCGCGAGTCCGGGCGCCTATGGTGCGCGCGGCCAGAAGCGCGGAATGCTCGCCCGTCGAGTGGCCCACCATCGCATGCGGCCGAACTTCGAGCTTTTCGAGCAGCGCAAAGAGCGCCTGGTTGCCCGCGAAGACCGCCTCGGCGCCCACATCCATCGAGAACAGCCGGTCCCGCGTGCCGCCCATCGGAGTGGGGAAGACCGCATCGCTCGGCCGGTAGCCACGTGCGTGGCCCGCGAAAGCCGTGTCCATCAGGTCGAACCAGGCGCGTACTTCGGGGAAGTGGATCGCCACGTCGGCGAGCATGTTCACGTATTGCGCGCCTTCTCCCGGGAACAGCAAGGCCACCTTTCCCTGGGGCGCCAGGGGTTCGCGGAAAAAATAGATGCCCTCTTTGTCACGAATGCGAGCAGTGCGAGGCTCGGCGAGTTTGGCGGCGGCCCGCTCGAGCTTAGCGGCGAGGTCCGCGGCCGAACCGGCCACCACACCCAGCCGCACCGCTTCGCGCTGGCGTTGGCAGTTGAGGGTCCAGGCCAAGTGGGCAAGCGGCAGCGTTGCGCCAGCGCTGGCAACCAGCTTTCGGACGCGCTCCACTTCGCCTCGCAGTCCAGCGGCGTCTGGCGCCGACAATACGAAGGCCTCGCTGTCCCAGGTGTGCTGCAATCGCGGAGCCGCGTGCGGTCCAACGTACTCTTCGAGCACGGCATGGGCGTTGATGCCGCCGAAACCGAAGGCATTCACCCCGGCCCGGCGGGGTTCCGCTCCGCCGTGGATCCAAGGCCTCGTTTCGCCGTTCAGATAGAAGTTGCTGCCTTCGATTCCCAGCTTCGGATTGGGGTTCTCGCAATGCAGCGTCGGTGGCAGGACCTGATGACGCAGGGCGAGCGCGGTTTTGATCAGGCCAGCTATTCCCGCCGCGGGCATGGTGTGGCTGATCATCGATTTCACCGAGCCGAGTGCGCAGCGTGGCATCTCGCCTTCCCGGCGCCCACCCAGCACTCGCTTGAGTGCGTCCACTTCCACCGCGTCTCCTACCAGCGTAGCCGTGCCATGCGCCTCGACCAGTTCCACTGAAGCGGGATCGATACCGGCCTCATGGTAGGCGCGGCGTAGCGCCAGCTCTTCACCTTCCACGCGCGGAGCCAACAGACCCAGCGCACGCCCGTCGCTGGCCACGCCTACGCCGCGAATGACCGCGTGGATCCGGTCGCCATCCCTCTCGGCATCTTCCAGCCGCCTCAGGACGACCATGCCGACACCCTCGCCCAGGAGGGTTCCATCCGCATCCGCGGAAAACGGACGGATGCGTCCGGCCCGCGAGAGCGCCTTCAATTGCGAGAAGATGATCAGGATCACCGGCGTGGTGGATGCATGTACGCCTCCGGCGACGGCCATGTCACACCGCCCGCTGCGCAGGTCTTGGATAGCCAAGTCCACCGCCACCAGGGAGGAGGCGCACGCGGCGTCGACGATGTAGTTAGGACCCATGATGTCCAGGCGATTGGCGATCCGGCCGCTGATCACGTTGGGTACCAGGCCGGGCGCCGTATCGGCATGAAAGGGCGGCAGGCTTTTCTTCAACTCGGCACGCACGGTAGCCAGTTCCCGGTCCGTATGCTCTGGATGGAGCTGCTTGAGAACTCGCAACACGCTGTCCACGGCTAGGCTGTGCTGAAGCGCGGTGCCATTGCCACGGTTGACGTAGGTGCCGCGGCCGATCACGATCGATGTCCGTTCCCGATGCTTCGGGTTGTTCCGGTATCCCGCATCAGTCATGGCTTCGCCGGCTGCCCGGAGCGCCAGAAAGTGATCAGGTTCGGTGCCGTCAATCGCCTGCGGCATCACTCCATACTCGGCCGGATCAAAGGCGCCGAGCGGACCGAGAAAACCTCCGCGGCGGCAATACGTGCGGTCGTTCTCTTCCGATTCCGGATCGTAAAAAAGCTGCGATTCCCAGTCCGGTGGCGCGTCGCCCACCGCGTCCACCTTGCCGAGAATGTTCTCCCAGTATTGGCGCACGTCGCGCGCACCGGGGAACGTGCAGGCCATGCCGACGATAGCGATGGCTCCAGACCCTTTCGTCATAGGGCCACCATCGCGTACTCCTCGCCGGCCTGAGGCGCGGCTGGCTCCGGCAGTGCATCCCGGCTCCAGGGTCCGCCGCCGAACACGACAATCGCCTCCGGTGGGCCGGTGTTTTCAATCTCGTCGATCACCGCCTGCGCCCCTTCCACCGGGGGAATCAACTGTACCCCTCGCTCCAGGAACTGACGGCGCACCTCGTCGCTCACCATGCCGCCCTGATCCCACGGCCCCCAGCACAGCGCGCTCACGCGGCCGGGCCAGCGCGAGTTGAGCGCCACGGCCAAGCCGTTCAACGCTCCGTTGGCCGCCGCGTAGTCGGCCTGACCCCGATTACCGAACACGGCCGTGATGGACGACATGAGCAAGAACGCCCGGAGTGGCCCGGCATGCAGGAGCCGCGCCAGCAGAAACACGCTATCGGCCTTGGTGTGCACCACACGGTCGAATGACTCCGGCGTTTTGTCGCGGATCAATTTGTCCTCGATGATACCGGCGCCGTGAATGAACACGTCGAGGCGTCCGTGGCGTTGGTGTACACCCTCGATGAACGCGGACATGGCGGCCTCGTCGCGTACGTCCAAGCCGTGATACTCCACCGTCGCGCCAGCCGAGCGCAGATCCTCCATCGTGCGCCGGATCTCGCGGTCGCGGAGTAGACGCCGCAGAGCCGCCTCCACGTCCACCGCCCGAACGTTGCCTTGCGTGGCTCGGAGCCGGATCAGCAGAGCACCTTTGAGCGCCGCGGGATCAGTCAGCTCCGCCGTCTCGGCGGGTTCGGCCTCGGCGGGCAACATGGAACTGCCGGCCAGAATCAACGTGGCGCGGCGCGGAGCCAGCGCGCGTGCCACGCGAGCGGTAATCCCACGCGCTCCGCCGGTGAGCACGATCACCGAACCGGCTTCGATCACGGGCTCCGTCCGCACGACTGGCGCCAGTTGCGGTACCGGCGTGACCCTGCGGCCGCCTCGACGTCCGACTTGAACCGGCGCGTCCGCCGCTGCGGCGATTTCGCTCAGGAGTATTTCCTGGCGCACTGTAGGCGAATCCGCCGGGTCGAGGTCGACCACGCGGCAGGCGACGCCAGTCAACTCCTGCGCGGCGGTTTTCAAGTAGTCGGCCGCCATTTGCTGCAGCGGGCTCATGTCCGAAGCGGCGTCGATTCCGAACGAACCGCCGCGAGCGGTGGCAGTAGCTATCAGCGCACCGCGTTCCAACCCGGCCGCTTCGAGGTCCGATTGCGCGGCGCGGATGAGGAGATACAGACTGCGGATGGCAACCCGCACTTGCCCGCGCCACGTCTCCAGAGACTGGGCCAGATCGAGTTTGGCGAGGTCCGGGCGTAGCGGCAACAGGTGGATGAGCGCACCGATGCGTCCCCGGAGGTGGCGCACGGCATTTAGCGCGGACGCTACTCCGGTTTCGCCGGAGAGGTCGGCTTCGATGCAGGATTCGGTCGCTGAGCCGTTTTCGGCTCTGTGTCGCAGCAGTACGACGCGCTCGCCCGCCCGTTCAAACGCGGCCGCGAGTCCGCTCGCCAAGCCGGACTCGTCGTCGGTAATAACGACGACACGCCCGGGATGGAACCGCGGGGAGGTCCGCGGGTTTTCGAGTTCTTGTAAGGTCAGCCGATACCGGGGAACGGCGGCGGCGGGCGGCGGAACGCTGACAGAGGGCTGTAACAGCGCGAGCAGGTCAGCGAATGTGCGGGCACGCGTGAGTTGCTCCATGGGCGCGGCGACGGGAACAACTCGCTTCAAAGCGGTGAGGATCTCGACACGCTTGATCGAGTCGATGCCGAGGTCGGCCTCGATCCCGGCGTCCAGGTGCAAAAGGTCGGCGGGATAGCCTGTCCGTTCGCTGGCGATGCGAAGCAACTCGGCCTTCACGCTGACGGTTGCCGCTGGAGCGATCGCCGCCGGAGGTGTGGATGATGCCGGCGCGGTGTCCAGCAGCGCGAGCAGGTCAGCGAATGTGCGCGCACGCGTGAGTTGCTCCATGGGCGCGGCGACGGGCATGACCCGTTTCAACGCAGTGAGGATCTCGACGCGTTTGATGGAGTCGATGCCGAGGTCGGCCTCGATCCCGGCGTCCAGGTGCAGAAGGTCGGCGGGATAACCCGTCCGTTCGCTGGCGATGCGAAGCAACTCGGCCTTGACGCTAACGGCTGCCGTTGGAGCGGTCACCGCCGGCGCGGCATCCAGCAGCGCGAGCAGGTCAGCGAATGTGCGCGCACGCGTAAGTTGCTCCATGGGCGCGGCGACAGGCATGACCCGCTTCAACGCGGTGAGGATCTCGACGCGTTTGATCGAGTCGATGCCGAGGTCGGCCTCGATGCCGGCGTCGAGATGCAGGAGGTCGGCGGGATAACCCGTCCGTTCGCTGGCGATGCGAAGCAACTC
>CADECY010000042.1:0-45366 GCA_902825945.1 uncultured Acidobacteriota bacterium | reverse complement strand
GCGGGATAACCCGTCCGTTCGCTGGCGATGCGAAGCAACTCCGCCTTTACACCGGCGGTTGCCGCTGGAGCGGTGACCAGGACAGGCGAAGGCGCCGGCGAAGTTGGGATCGCTACTTCGGGCGCCGGTGCAACCAGGACCGGCATGGCGGGGACTGTCGCGCTGCCACCACCGAGATACGCCGTCATCACCGCCGTCTGGCTTTCCAGAAACTGCGCCATCATTCGCTGGAACTCCAGCATGACCGCGTCGGCGCCCGGCGCCGGCTGCCCGGCGACCGGCAAGGGCACCTGCACCGTAGGTTGGGCCCCCGCCGTTGCAGGCTGCACTAACGGCGCTGGCATCGCAACCGGCGGCGTCATGACAAACGGCCGCGCGGCGGGATAAGCGCGCGCCCCGTTAACGAACCAAGCCGCGGGCTTACCCGGCTCACAAAGTTTCTCCACCGGTTCCGGGCGCGTCACCCGTCCCCGGCACAGCTCATCCGGACGTAGCGGAACGCCCAGCCCGTACAGATGACCCAACGTGCCCAGCACGGATTCAAAGCCCTCTGCCGCGGCGGAAATGACCACGGCGTCGCGGCCCTCGAGAATTCTTCGAGCCAACCCGGTGAGTACCGTTTTGGGGCCTACCTCCACGAACACGCGCGCGCCCGCTTCGTACATGGCCTCAATCTCACTAGTGAAGCGCACGGGCTCGGTCAGATGGCGGGCGAGAAGGGCCCGGACGGCCGATCCGCCTTCCTCTCGAGGATACGGGCCAGCCGTGGTGTTGGAGTAGACCGGGACGCGGGCGGGCCGCAGTTCAAGAAAGTCCAGGTCCGCGGCCAGCCGGTCGGCCGCCGGCTGCATCAAGGGCGAGTGAAACGCGCAGGCGACGGGAATCGGCCGGACGGCCATCCCCGCGGCCTCCATCTTCGCCACGGCCAGGCGCATCGCGCCGGTCGCTCCGGCAATGATCGTCTGCTTCGGCGCGTTCAGGTTGGCGATCACCACGCCGGGTTCGCTGTCCAGTGCGCTTTCCACTTCGCCGGCGGTAGCCGCCACCGCAGCCATGGTGCCGGCGTCACCGGCTTGCCGGGTGGCCCCCTCGATGGCTTCGCCGCGCTTGGCCGCGATCCGGAACAGGTCGTCGTCGCTCAGCACGCCCGCGGCGGCCAAGGCAACGTACTCGCCGAAGCTATGCCCGGCGGTCATGGACGGTTGAACGCCCAGCCGCTCGAGAGCCCGGCACAATGCGATCTCAACCACGGCAAGAGCGGGCTGCGCCACCACGGTCCGCGTGATCTCCTCCATTTGTCGCGTCCGCCCGGCTTCGTCCCAAGCGGGAGGTGGGTAGATGGTTGCGCTGAGCCGCCGTGCTGATCCCGATGGGAGGCTCAACGCGGAGTCGGCCCGGCTCAGCATGGAGCCGAATTCGGGCAGGCAGATCGCGGCTTCGCGAAGCATGCCTGGGAATTGCGAGCCCTGCCCGGGGAACAGGAACGCCACCGGAGGAACCGGGCCCGCTTCCGCGGCGAAATAGACTCCCTGCCGCGCGTCGAACAGCTTGTCGTCCCCGCGCCCGGCCGAAGCAGTCACCAGCGAGATTCGTTCGGTCAACTCCGCCACCGAACTGGCCACGATCGCCAAGCGGCACGAACCCCCACCCGTTCCGGCACGCCGGTTGATGGCGGCGGCCAACTCGGCCATTTCGCATTTCCCGCCTTGCCGTAATTCGGCGAGCAGCGAGCCCAGTTGCGAGCCTAGCGCCTGGGGGTTGGCTGCGCGCCACAGGAACAATTCAGCCGGCCAGTCGCGCGCCGAACACCGGTCCGCGGCAGCGAGCGGGTAGCCGCGGTACTCCTCGAGCACCGCGTGGAAGTTGGTACCTCCGAAACCGAACGAACTTACGCCACCGCGCCGCGAGAGCCCTCCCGGCGGCTCCGGCCACGGATGCGCTTCGCGCAGCACGTGGAACGGGATGCCTTCCTCGCGCAGCTTCGGATTGGGGTTCTCCACATGCAGCGTGGGCGGCAGCACTCGATGGTGCAACGCCAGGGCCACCTTGATCAAACCCGTGACGCCCGCGGCTGCCTTAGTATGGCCGATCATCGACTTCACCGAGCCCACCACGCAGCTCTCCGGCGCCGCGCCATCGCCCTTGAAGACTTCAGTGAGCGCGGCCATTTCGGTCTCGTCGCCCGCCACCGTGCCGGTACCGTGCGCCTCCACCAACCCGATGCTGGAGGCCGGGAAGCCGGCCTGCTCGTAAGCCCGCCGCAGGGCTAGGCCCTGGCCCTCTCGCCGCGGCGCGCTCATGCCGCGACCGCGACCGTCACTCGAGCCGGCGATTCCTTGGATCACCGCATAGATCCGGTCGCCGTCGCGTTCGGCATCCGCAAGCCGCTTGAGTGTCACCATGGCGACGCCTTCGCTGATGGCAATGCCGTCGGCCGAAGCGTCGAACGGGCGGCACCGGCCCGTGGGGGACAGTGCCTGCGACTTGCTGAAGCAAAGGAAACCAAACGGGCTCTGAACCGTGTCGCAACCGCCCACCACCACCAGATCGCTGGTGCCGGTCTCCAACTCGCGCGCGGCCACGTAGACAGCGGCCAGCGCCGAGGCGCATGCCGCGTCGACAGCCATGTTAACGCCGCCGAGATTCAGGCGGTTGGCAATCCGCCCGGCCGCAACGTTCAAGAGAATGCCCGCGAACGAATCCTCGGTCCACTCAGGGAGCCGGTCGTACAGCGCCGCCGGCGCACCTTCCAGGTGTTGCGGCAGATTGGAACGTAGCGCCAAGTCGATGCCCAGATCGCCGAGACCGCCGCTGAGTCCCAGGATGACCGATGTCCGCTCGCGGCGAAACTCACGCTGCCCGGTCCCATAGCCGGCATCTTCCAGCGCCCGTTCGGCGGCGAGCAGGCTCAGTAGCTGCAGCGGGTCAATCGATCCGAGCGCGGCGGGCGGAATGCCGTAGCGCACGGGGTCGAATGCCACCGGGTCCAGGAAGCCACCCCAACGCGAATACACCTTGTCGCGTGCCTTCTTGTCTTCGTCGAAGTAGCGCGATATGTCGAACCGAGTGGCCGGGATCTCGACGATCGCGTCTTTCCTGGCCAGAACATTGCGCCAGAACGAGCGAAGATCCGGAGCGCCGGGGAGCAGGCAGCTCATGCCCACGATGGCGACCTCGAGCGGTTGCGCCTGGCGGCGCGGAGCGGATGCGGCCGAATCTCGGGCACTGGCCGCGGCTGCCTGGCGCAGCGTTCTCAGCGAACCCGCCGAGACGCTTTCGTGCAACTCTCTCATCGAGCACACCTCGTGGCGGAGCGCGGCCACCTGCCCGATCATGTACATTCCCTCGGCCCGTTGTTCGCTTTCGGAAGCCTGGCGGTAAACTGGCTGGCCCGCGGCGTCTGTCTCGCGCACGACGCCCTTGCTAGCCAGACGCAGCCGCCCCAGGTTCAGGTTTTCGAGCGCTTCCTTGATCGCGCCGCTCTCCTGTCCCTCGCTAGCCATTCGCCGCTTGACCGCCAGAAACTGCTCGTTGAATGGCGTGCCTGCACAGCGTGTTACGTGGCCCGGCCCGGACTCGAGCGAAACAGTGCCACGGCACTCGAGCGCCGCCCGTTGAAAACCATCGACGATGGCGCCCGTCTCCACCGCCTCGCGAGTGAACAGGTAGGCGGTACCCATCAACACGCCGATATGCACACCCCGCTCGGCAAGCGGCGCGGCGAGCGCCGACACCATCGCGGCCGACCGCGCATCGTGGATGCCACCCGCGAAGATGCAGTGCAATTCGCCCGCGGGCACGCCCGCGGCGATTGCCTCGAGCAGGACCGCCGTCATTGCCTCCCACAGCATGAAGCTGGTGCGCGGTCCCACATGGCCGCCGCATTCGCGGCCTTCAAAGATGAAACGCCGGGCGCCGTCCTCGATGAACATTCGCAGCAAGGATGGCGCGGGCACATGCAGGTAGGTACGGATGCCGGCGTCTTCGAGGGGCCGCGCCTGATCGGGACGGCCCCCGGCGATGATGGCGAAGGGTGGTTTCACCTTGCGCACTTCGGCCAGCTGCTCGGCCCGCAACTCGGGCTCGACGAACCCCAGGATGCCAGCGCCCCACGGCCGTTGGCCCGCGCACTGGCGGGTCTCTTCGAGCAGTTTCCGTACGGCGGGAGCGCGCAGCAACGCCAGCGCAAGGAACGGGAGTCCGCCGTTTTCGGCTACCGCGCCCGCGAACCCCGCCACGTCACTCACTCGGGTCATCGGGCCCTGGAAGATCGGGTAGGTCAGGCCGTGGCTGGACGCCAGCGACGAACCCGGCCCAAGGGGGGCCAGACGCGCGGCGGTCTCGAGCCCAGCGTGCGCCGACTCGCGAATGGCGCGGATGATTCCCGCCACGTTGTGGAATCGGGCGGCCAGCGGAGCGGCCAGAGCCGCGTCCTGGCCCAGCGGCCACACCGCCGTCTCCGGTTCAGTCCACGAGATACAGCCTTCGAGCGAACTCCGCCACTCGGCGGACGTGGTGGCGGTGCGGGCCGCGCTTACCAGCGCGCTGGCCGCAGGCATGCCCGCGCGCCGGAAGAAACGATAGGGTGCACCCAATTCGGCCCCGGGCGCGACCGTCTCCTCGCCCTCCATCTGCTCCAACGCGGCGCGAACCGACAAGGGTATGGTCGATTCGGGCGTCAGCAGGAGTTGGCTATCCAGCAGCACTCCCGCCGCGCCCGCCGCCAAGCAAGCCGCGGCGCTGTTGGTTCCCACACCGCCATACGCCCAGATTGCCAGCCGGCACTCGGCCAGCAGCCGCTGCAGCAAAACGAAACTGCCCTCTTCTCCAATCCACCCACCCGCTTCATGACCCTTGGCGACGATAGCCGAGGCTCCCCAGGATGCCGCGTACGCGGCATCTTCCGCGCTGGCCGCCTCGATCCACGCTTGGCGTCCCTGGTCCCGCGCGGCACGCACCAGGGATTCGGCTGCCGCATGGTTGGGACCCACTATCACGATCACGCCGGATACGGAAGCCGGTGCACTGGAAAGTAGCGAAGCCGACGGACCCCAGCCGGAGTCCAATTTCAGGTAGAACCTTCTGCCCGCCGCCACAGCCGCCAGACGCCCTATGGCGTCGCGCGCCCGCGTTTCATCGCGCACTCCCTCCAGGTTCAACACACCGGTCGCGCCGCTGCGCATCGCCGAGGCCACGACCATCAGGTCAAGCCAACCGGCGACGTTCTGTA
This sequence comes from uncultured Acidobacteriota bacterium, assembly GCA_902825945.1. Taxonomy (GTDB): domain Bacteria; phylum Acidobacteriota; class Terriglobia; order Bryobacterales; family Bryobacteraceae; genus SYLY01. The sequence goes on along the minus strand of CADECY010000042.1, from coordinate 40,136 downwards.
CAGCGACTCCCAACTCCTGCATGCGGGTCCCTTCCCCGGAGACAACTCCACATCAAGTCAAAGAGGAATCCGATGAGTGCGGCTTGACATGAGCCCCCCACCAGCCAAGGCCCTGCCTCGCGCACGCGGAAGCGTTTCCTCCCCGACGGCCCCGCCGCAATGTGGGCGGCGGGTTTGATCGGTTGACGACCGGACTTCTCCGTACATCCGGCCATTGCGATCCCTACTCATCCTAACATTTGTTCCTATCGTCGCGCCGCGACAACGCGGAACGCGTTGGAGACGCCCATTCGACGGCACAGCGGTCCCAGCGCCCAGTCCAGCATCATCGACAACAAGATCAGCGGAAAACCCAGGACCCAAACGGCGAAATGGCGCACGTGATGGTACCAGCGCGGCCGCGGCTGCCAGGGCAGCGCCAGTTTCGGCGAGATCCAGCCAAACAACAGCATGACGGCCGCAAAGCAATCAATCGGCAAGTGAGCCTCGCCAACCTGTACGCGTTTGATTTCGAACCCTTCCTGCTCGAGTGCCTTCCGCAGATTCGCCACCGTCGGCATATTCAAGTGCTGCGGCTGGAACCAGGGCAGCCAGAAGCGGCCGAATAGCGAACCGAACACGCACTCTGGGTTGGGATTCTCGATCACGGCCAAGCCACCGGGGCGGAGCGCGGTATGCACTGCTCGCAGTTCGCGCCGAACGTCCGGTGTATGTTCGAGGCAGTGGAACATGCTCACCACGTCGTAGAAGCCCCGTAGCCGGTCCGCCTGATCGGGGAAGAATCCCCGGTAGCCTCGATTCATCCATCCGGCGCGCACCGCTTCGTCGATGGTCTCCGAGATATCGAGTCCGTCGAATTCCGCCTTCGGCCACACCCGCCGCGCGGCCGCGCAAAAGTGGCCCTGTCCGGTGCCCACATCGAGCCACCGCGCGGGCTCGATGATTCCTGCCACCGCGTGGGCGCGGGCTTCATAGAGCCCCGGGCGCGCGCGGAACATTGTCTCGGCTACTTGGCCGCCGAGGCCGTCGTAGAAGTCAGCGTAGTAGAAATCGAGGCCCTCCAGCGACAGGCGCGGGTTCTGGAAGGTGTGACCGCACGAGCCGCATTGCTCCAGCGTGAAGGTCCCCGGCTTGCACTGGATGAGATCGCTGTTCCGCACCCGGACCGCCAAGTTCGCCGATCCGCACAATGGGCAATCTGCGCGGCGCGGCTCGAAGTACCGTGCCGGGTCGCGCTTCAACAATTCGGCGTAGTGCGGGCGGCGCGCCTCGATCTGTGCCTTCCGCGGGTCGGGTGTGGTGAACCGGCTGTAGCAGGTGCGAATCCAGCCGATCAGGTCGAGCGGCGTTCGGAGCAGCGTCACCAGCCACAGGTCCCGAGGCATCAGGGGCGTTCCCAGGAACGTTAGTAGCGGCTGCAGGTGCAGCGCGGCGAGTGCCACCAATCCCGCGCGCGGATAAAACACCACCCCCGCCAAGACCGCCAGTTGCATCAAGAGCCTCAGCATGAACAGCCCGTGCGCATTGCCGGCCACGCTCGCGACCCACACCGGCCACTCATTGCTGAAACGGTCGCGGGTGGCTCGCAGGCCCGGAGCAATGACAACGTCAGCCTTTTCACCGGCGAACTTCCGCAGCGCGCGCGCCAGTTCCGGTAGCTCCGTGGCACTCAATTCGCTGGGCGGATTCAGTTGGGCACGCCGGCTCAACAGATCCTCGCTCGCCACCATCGCAAAGCCGGAGGTGTAGCCGATCGCCACGCGGTTGCGACGATACGTGTCCGGGTCCACGAGTTGGAGCAAGTTCAGCGACAGGAGAGTGGGGGTATCGCCGGGCACGAGATCGAGGAGATCCAGATCTTGCCGCGCGGCATGCGCGAAGGCCGCGGCTCGCGTTCGCTCATCGACTACCACGCCGGGCGTGTGGACCACGCGGAAACCAGAGCGAGAGAGCCCGGTTTCACCGTCCCCCTTCAGGGTAGCGATGGCCGACAACCGGCCCCGCATGCGAAGTGCATCGAGCAGCCAAAGTACCGCCAAAATATACCAAATCCACTCCATCCAGCCTCCCAGGGTGGACCCGGCGTCGATCCGGGTCGCCAAGCGTACGATCCAGCATAGCTGATCGGGCGGGAACGTCAAAATGGCGCCAAGCCAGCAGTGGTACCGGATCGTACCGTTATCCCCGGTACGCCTACTTCAGGCCATCGGCAAGGCCAGGCTTCCCTGCTTATCTATTTGATTCACAATGAGATCTGTCTGTCGGTGAGGTGCCGGCACTTTCCCTCCGCCGGCGGTTGCACAAAGACCTGAGAGTGGGTATTCTGACAAGACGGCACGTACCGAGGGGAGAGTTCCCGTTCAAGGAATGAGATCTCTCGCAAGCGAGGAGCCCACATGCCGTACGGAGGAATCATCAATGTATCGAGCCATCTGTCTCGCGCTGGTCTGGATCAGCTTGGCCGCCGCGCAAACCTATCCCGCTCTCACTCGGCAGGACTTCACGCCGATGATCGGCCAAGGGGGGCAATTACCCCAAGGCTTTGGCGACCGCCAGAATAGCTGGGCTTGGTCCATGGCGTGGTTCAAGGGAAAACTGCTGGTGGGAACCAATCGGTCCTATGACTGTATGGTGGCCGCCTCGGTCAACCGCGCCTTTTCGTTCCTGCCCTATCCGCCTCCTGACGCAGACGAGTCATGCACGGCCAATTACCGCGATTTGCCGCTTCAGGCCGAAATCTGGTCGTGGGACCCGGCCACTAACGTGTGGACTCGCGTATTCCAGTCGCCCCAGGACATTCGGAACCCGGACGATTCGTCCAAGTTCCTGGCGCGGGACGCGGGATTCCGCTATATGTACGTGTTCACCGAGTCCGATGGAACCGAGGCACTTTACGTCTCCGGCTTGAGCACGCGCTTCATCTATGGCCTCACGGTGCCCGGAGGACGCCTCCTGCGCAGCACCGACGGCGTCAACTTCCAGGCCGTTCCGCAGACTCCGGGCACTGTGTTGGGCGACCAGCGCAACGCCGGTTTCCGCGGTATCACCTCATACAAAGGCAAGATGTATATCATCGCCGGGTCGATCGAGGGCAATGGCGTGGTGCTCGAGTCGGCCAATCCGAAGCTGGGCGACAATTCCTTTCGTGTGATCACAAAGACCGGGCAACTGGCTTCCGAGCTCGATGTCTTCAACGGTTTCCTCTATCTCAGTCTCAGCGATTTTCGCGGCTTCCGAGTGGTAAAAACCAACGCGGTGGAAACCGTACCGGGCCTCGGCTACACGTTCACCGAGATCATCCCATTTGGCGGCGGCCGCACGTTCTTCCCGAACCGGGACGTATGGAGCATGAAGCCGTTCAATAACAAGCTTTACATCGGCGGCAACGGCGTTCAGTCGTTCTTCGGCGCCGAACTCTACCGCATCAATCCCGACGATACCTGGGACTTGGTCAGCGGTGACCCGCGCACCGTCAACGGCGTGCAGAAGTTACCGATCTCCGGCCTCGGACCCGGCTTCGGCTGGGGCTTCAACGCTCACATGTGGCGTCAAGCGGTCTACGACGACCGGCTCTATATCGGCACGTTCGACATGTCGACGATCTTCAAGGACTGGGCATTCATCGGACCTCTGCTTTCACCCGAGATGGGCGGCGATCTGTGGCATACCACCGATGGTGTGTTCTACTCGGTAATCAACGACACCGGCTTTGAAGACCGCTTCAACTTCGGCTGGCGTGGCCTGCAACCCACTCCCTATGGCCTGTTTGCGGGAACTGCCAACTATTGGTACGGGCTCGAGATCTACCTCGGCCGGCCCGCCGGCTTTGCATCGCGTACCGCGGCCGCGGCCATACCGTCACTACCCGCGCCCACGGCCTTCGAAATGGAAAAAACCGGCGGAAGGACGTTGTTGAACTGGGAACGCGCCAACGGAGCCCAGCGCTACCGGATCTACCGCGCGCTGCACCAGTGGCAGGACGGCTTCCAGGCCAAGGGTGCTCCCGGCCCGATCCTGGTGGCGGGCCGCCCCGCACCGCTGGCAGTAACCTCTCAGCCATTCTTCCAGGATACGACGGCGGCCCCGGGGGCCACCTACACGTACTTTGTACGCTCCGAATCGTCAACGGCGAGCGAGTCGCCCCAGTCCAATCGTGCCATGTACCCGACGCCGGTCGCGACCTTCCGCGGCAACTCGGCCTTCCTCTCCAAGTGCGCCGCCACGCCGAACTGCTTTGGTAGCTCCACCGCCCGGGTGACTCTGCTGACCGAATACGGCCGTGCTGTTTCGGCGGCCCTCAACAACCGCGACTTGGTGCCGTTGCGGAACTACATCGCCGGGATCCGCAATATCTACATGACCAATAATCCGGCCATGGCGGCGAGTTGGGCCCGCGATTTCGAGCTGTTGTTGCGGCGTATCACCAAGCGCGTGGAGATGTACCACGCCGTCTTGGTGACATATGCCGATCTTCAGGGGCTCTAGACGAGCCGCAAACCGGCGAGGGTGCACGGAAGGCTCGTTTGGCGGGCCTTCCGTGCAGTCCGCCCCGCGGCGAAACGGTGGGCTCCACAAACGGTATTCTCGGATCCGGTTTAGATCAGGCGGCTAATTGGCCGTCACGATGTCGGACTTGAAGACCGAGAGCAATGGTGACGGTGCCGTGAGCAGGTTGCTGGCCGGTGTGCCTTCGAGCGAGTAGCTGAGAAAGTCGGCGGTGGAGTCCACGATGAACTTGGCGGTGGGGATGTTGGCAACGCAACTGGCTACCGTGGTGAACGATCCGCAGATAGCATTGGTCCACGCGAAGTGTCCGGCTCCGGCGATTTCCTGCAACGCGCGGTAGGGCGTGGAGCGATCATAAACGCCAGTGGGAGCCCGGAGGAGTACCGATCCGAGATCGTTACTGCCACCGTGATAGAGCTTGGGCACAGTCACCGCCGGAACCCGCGCCGAAGCCCAGTAGGGCGCCAGGAACGGTACCATGAGGATAGCCGAACGGATCCGCCCGTCGTACCAGCTTTCCCAACCGCCGGCGACGCCGAACATCACGTAGCCGCCGAGAGAATATCCCATGCCCGCGATCTTCGTACGATCGATCATGGCGCCGAGCTTGGGATCGGCCAGGAGCAGGTCGAGTGTGGTGCGAACCTCGGCCGCGCGGCTAGCAAAGGTCGTGTCGTTCCAATTCGCCGTGGCAAAAAAGTCGATCGCGGGGGGCAACTTGAGCGTCGCGCACATCGAGTCCGCGTGATCGAGTGAAGCGACGACGTAGCCCCGCCGCGCAAGCGTCTCGGTGAGGAATGCGGACGTGCTGCGACAACCTCCGTATCCGGGTGACAGGATCACGAGCGGGCGCGGACCGCAAGCCGCGGGTTCAGCGTTCCAGGCGCCTTGGCCCGAGAAGGAGAGGGTGTAGGCGACGGCCCGTTCCGCGGCGGCTGACGGATACCAGACTTGGACTTTCTGGTTGTTCCCAAAGCCAAGATACCTCACACCAAGCGTCGTCGGACAGACCGTTGCGGCGGAGGCGCCGGGAATAGCGGCAGTCGCCGCGACAAGAACGAGAATTAGGGGGACCACGGAGACAGAATAGCGCTTGAAGCGGCCTGAATCGATCCGACAAAGGCGCGTTTTGACCGGGGAGAGTGCCTCGGTACCCTGCGATCAGAGCCCTAGCCCTCTAGCGTGCACTGGAGACCAGCCAAACAATCGGATTACTTCGACGCAGGTACCGGGCGGCACGGAAAGGAGACGGCCGGAGAGATTCGCCTGGCGACGATCCGTTGGCACCGACGAGCGCGCCGGAAACCGGATCTCCGCCGATGCCGTCGAAGCCGGTGTGGAGTCCTTTTTGGATGGCCGGGCCCAGTACGGCGGGGATCGAGATGTTGCGCCCAGACGGAAATCGGAATGCGGCTTGTTCGTTTCGCCGGACTTGAAGCTGGGATGTTCGACGGCGCGCTCGGCATCCGGCGCCTCCGCGCCCGGCCCAGTCGCTCACCGACCACGGACTCCACGAAGCGATCCGGCAGCGGAGCGAACTCCACCCGATTCCCGACCTGTCGCGTTCCCGGCGGAGAATCCGCCGCAAATCATTCAGGCGGTCGTGTTACTAACGCCTCTTCGACCGTAGTCCGCCGAACACGTGCACCATGGCCGCGATCGCGTCCTGGCCGGTCCATGCCGTATTGGGATCCCTTCCGGTGGCAGACAAATAGGCACGCATGAATCGCGCGCCCGCTTCACGGTCCACTCCGGGCGCCCGCGCCATTACCGCCATGGCCGAGCCCCAAGTATCATCATCGCCCGAAACGCCGGCCAGAGGACCCAAGGTTTCGAAGATGCCCGCCAGCGGCCTTCCTTTTACCCGCAGGTCTCCATCGAAGTCGATGAACGGATCATTCCTCATGATGTCGAACAACTGCGCATTGGTCAACGGTGGGATGCCCATCCCGAAGGCGCTGTTGGCTGCACCGATGAAAACATTGGCCGCCACGGCGTGCCCGAAATTCGATGGATGCACTCCGTCCAGGCTGAAGATGCCACCATTGTACTTGGTGGTGATGGTGGCGCCGGGAAGCTGCAGCGGGGTCTGCCCGACGAACGAAAACAACGCATTGATGTTCGCCACCGGCATTCCCGCCTGGGCCGCGTTCTGCGCAATGATCTGGTTGAATGTACTTACACGCGTTTGAATCGTTTGCACCTCGGCCGCATCGAGCACGAAGTTCGGGTCCTGAAGAATGCTCCCGTTGTTCAGGCCGAGTTTGAGCATCAGCATGACAGGCAGCGACGTGAAATGGCCCTGCGGTAGACCGAAGTTGCTGCCCAGCCAGCGGTTCAAGTCCGCAGGTCCGAATAGGAAGCCGATCTGCGCCACGTTCGGGATATTGCCGAAGACGATCTTGGCGTTCCATGCCCGGAGGCGCGTGACAATCTGCTGATAGTTCGCCGCGAACACGGGTACCGGCGTCAATTGCGAAGCATCCAACTGATCGAAGGAGAGCACGGCGTCGAGTGCGTCATTGTTGCCGATCCAGCAGATCATGAAGGGCGCGCGTAACTGCTCGGCGATCTGGATCTGGCTGCCCGTCCGCGGTGCCTGAACCAAGTCCACTTCCGCGTCAATCGGTCCGCCAGCCTGTTCGAAAAGGATCGACGTCGTATCAGCGCCACTTACGGCAAGGTTGTAAGGGGCCAAGTTGGGACTCAGCCGGAAGCGCCCGGCCGGGAGGCCCACCAGCGCGAACGGATTGCCAATGATGAGCGGCAGAGGAAAGCGCGCGCCCATCTGCCGCGCCACCAGATTCAGGTACGTGTTCGGCTGCGTGAAGGCATTGGCGTCGGCGGATTGAACGCCTTCCCCGATGCTGTCGCCCAGACCGATGAATTCGGGCTGCTCGGCCGCTACGCCTAGCGCGGCCATCAAGACCGGCACGAAAACGAGACTCAAAGCTCTCTTCATTGTTGTGTTCATCCGATAGTTCCTCCCGTGAGCTCTGCCAGTATACCATCGCCGCTTCTGGCTCCAGCTTCATATCCAATTCAAGATGACCTCGCCGCCGGATGAGCCAGGGGACAGGATGCCCATTCGCGCAACGAATCGAAGAAGGCGCTGGTGTCAGCACCCTCCGGCTGGGATCCGGACGGGTGATCGTCGCTGAGATACCGAGCGAAAATCAGGCTGCGCGCCCGATGGCACGATACCCGATTCGGCGCTCGGCGATGGGCACCCGCATGGCCGTACCGTTCGGCCATCCCGAAGCAGTGTTAGCCAGCCTACGAGGGGGCGAGGAAATCCGCCCGGCCGGTCGGCGGACCATCGCGTTGATGATCGTGCGAACGCGGAGTTCTTTGAGAATGCTCACGGCGACCCTTTCGCTACGTCGGGTGGCAAGGCGGCGCTGTCAGCGGCGCGGCGTTGACATATGCGGGTAGCCGAATCCTGAAAGACAGGGATCTCATGTCATCGGCCAGGTCCATCACGCTCACTTGCTCCGGAATAGGCACGATTCGCGGCGCCGTCGCCGATTTATCCGGCGCGGCAGTCGCCAGAGCCGCCGCAGGATCGAGAACACCGAAACCGGCGTCACCCGCGCGGTCAATTCGCTGGCAGCCCGGCAACTACACCTCGCCGGCGGCGTCGACTCGAGCACTGCCGTGGCTCCCGGCTTCGGCTCCGGGATTCAGCTTCGCGTGAACGAGACCGTTCAGGTGAGCCGGCAGTTGCAGCCCGGCGGCGTCAACGAGACTGTCGAAGTCAACACCGAGGCACCGCCACGGAACACCGCGAACTCGACGGTGGGCAGGATCGCCACCAATCAAAGATCGTGAACATGCCTCTCAACGGCCGTCAGTTCACACAACATCCTTTCGGTTCCCGGCGTGAGCGGATGCCAACCTCCCAACAGCGGTCTCGACAACAAGCTGTCGGGCGTGTCGCCCTCGGCAAACGATACTCGGCCGCAAAACAACAACTCCATGCTCGACGGCGCCGAAAACAACGAGTCGTTCATCAACAGCTACCTGGGGACCGGCGTGAGTCCGGCTCCCGGCGGCGATCCACAGCCTGACTTGCCGGTCGCAGTTCGCGGCAAGCCAAGGCGATTGGTCGTGTAGGAGCCTGCATGAGCTGCAGGTAGGCTTCGTTGACCAGCGCCGTGGGCTCGAGCGTTACGCCAGGCGCCTGCCCGCGCATCACCGCACGCGCCATCAGGCGCACTCGGCCCAGACGAGCGACACGGGTTCGTCGAACCACGCTCCTTGGCCGTGGTTCACAGCCTCGAGCGGACGCTCAAATCGGAAGCGGGCATGCCATTACCGGGCGGGCGTATTCGTCAATGGTGACGATTTTCGGTTTCTTTGAGCCGTCCGTGGGGCAAAACGCTTATGTACAACCGGAGCAAGAATGACGACGCCCTACCTGTTCATCAACCTGGACCGCGTGGAAGCGGCTTACTGGAAATTCCGGAGATGCTTTCCGGAGGCCGGCATCTTTTACGCTGTGAAGGCGAATCCGGCGCCCGAGGTATTGAGACTACTGGCGCGGCTCGGCAGCCAATTCGATGTCGCTTCTCCGGCGGAGGCCGATGCCTGTCTTGCGGCGGGCGCCGCCGCCGGCGATCTCTCGTACGGCAACACTGTCAAGAAGTCGTGCGATATCGCCTACGCCTATCGCCTGGGTGTCAGGCTATTCGCATTCGACTGCCAGGAGGAGTTGGACAAGTTGGCGGCGCAGGCACCTGGCGCGAAAGTGCTGTGCAGGCTGGAGGCCGCTTCGGACGGAGCGGCTTGGCCATTGGCCCGTAAATTCGGCTGCAGCGCGGAATCGGCCGAGGCCCTGATCGTCGAGGCGATGCGGCGCGGTCTGCTGCCGTGGGGCATCTCGTTTCACGTAGGATCTCAGCAGACTGACCCGGCCAGGTGGGAAGAGCCGCTGGTGCGCACTGGAGCGCTGTTCCAGCGTCTTGCCGGGCGAGGAATCCACCTTTCGACCGTGAATTTGGGCGGCGGGTTCCCGGCCCGCTATGCCACGCCCGTGCCGGATTTGGGCGTCTACCGCGATTCGATCCGCGCGGCCCTGGATGCGCATCTAGGCGGTTTCTCGCCGCATGTGATGCTGGAGCCCGGACGCGGCTTGGTCGCCGACGCCGGCGTCATCGTGACTCAAGTTATCCTCAAGTCGCGGCGCGAACCGGCTGGCCGCTCCTGGGTGTACTTGGATGCGGGCAAGTTCGGCGGGCTGGCGGAGACCATGGACGAGTGTATTCAGTACCGGATTCGCTCCGTGGCCGCCGCAGGTCCGGAGGAGGCGGTAGTGCTGGCCGGGCCCACTTGCGATTCCGCCGACATCCTGTACGAGCGGACCGAGTATCGATTGCCAGCCAGCCTCGAGGAGGGAGACCGGCTGAATATTCTCAGCGCTGGGGCTTACACCGCCAGTTATGCGTCGATCGGATTCAACGGCCTGACTCCGTTGACCGAGTACTTCGGAAGAGGTGGCGACGCGGAAGCCGGGGAAGACCTCGTGATGTTGCAGGGCGCGAAGGAGGACTGACAGTGCCAGGCAAAATCGTGGGATTCGAGCAGTGGCGCGCCGGCGAGTATTTCCAGGATTACTATGGCACGCAGGTGGATGCGGACGAGCTGGCGGCGATCCGGTTTCAAGTGCAGTTCTTGCGGCAGGCGGCCCGGCGCTTCGACCGGGCGATCGAGTATGGCTCCGGGCCGACGCTCATGCGGGCGCTGGCGGCGGCGCCGGCGGTCGAGCGGCTCGATATGGCCGACTGGTTGCCCGGGAACCTCGATCGCTTGCGGCAATGGGCCGAGGACGGCCCGCAGGCCGATAACTGGGGCCGGTTCGCCCGCTACGCGCTCGAGTGCGAGGGAATCGCCGCGCCGGGCGATGAGGCGGTGTGTGACCGGGAAGGGCGGACGCGCAAGATGCTGGGCGAGTTACTGTGGACTGACGCCCGGCGGCCTCACCCTTTGGGCGAAGCGCGGAACCGGTCCTACGACTTGCTGATCTCCGGCTTCTGCGTCGATTGTCTGACCGAGAGCCGCGAAGAATGGCGTGCGTGCCTGAGCAATGTATTGTCCCTGGTCCGGCTGGGGGGCGCGGCGATCGTCTTTGCGCTACGCGACTGCGCCGGCTACCGGGTAGCGGACCAATGGTTCCCCGCCGCCAGGGTCACGAGGCAAATGCTGACGTCCGCTCTGACGGAGTGCGGGTTGGATCCGGGCTCGCTGCAAGTGGCTGAGTGCGATCTACCGAGCCACGCGCACCAAGGGTACGAAGGAATTCTGATGGCCAGCGGATGGATGGCTCCTTGAGCGGAGACGCGCCCAGTCCGGAAGGCTCCGCGGCCCTGCACCCGCGGCTGCGTTCGGCGGCCGATCGCTGCCGCCAAGCGGCCCTCTATGAGATGGGAGCGCTGCTCTCGATTTCGCCGCTTTTTGCGTTGGCCAGCGGCCTATCGGGAGCCGAGTCGGCCGGGCTGCTGGCTGCTCTGGCCGCTGTCGGCTTGGTGTGGAATGCCCTCTATTGCCTGGCGTTCGATCGCGTGGAAGCGGCGCTGGCCCGCCGGCGCGCCGACCAGCGGCCCTCATTTTGGCGGGTTGTGCAGGCGATCGGGCTGGAAGCAAGTTGCTTGCTCGTCACGACTCCCGTTATCGCCACATGGACTGGCGCCGGCTGGCGAACCGCCCTGGCTCAGGACGCGGGTTTGGCGATCGCGTATTCGAGCTACGCGTTCGTCTTCGGCCGGATCTACGATTGCTGGTTTCCGATGGAGAGTGACCCAGCCCGTTTGCTATAGGTCCTGCCTCTCGCCGGGCGTGGTCCCATGTGATTCACACGCTGCTCTCCGAATCGCCGTCATGAAGACCGGCGTCCCGGAACTCCGCTCAGCAGGCGGGCCGCATCACAGCCAGCGAATTTGGTCACGTCGCGCTCGTGGGGAACCCCAACCTGCGCAAGGCGAGCGTGATCGTCATCGCGAAAGCCACCTGGACCGAACCGTCGGCTGGACGGCGGACGCCCGCGCCCCATGGCCGGCCAAGCCATCCACAGAAGCGTTACGAGCCCTGACGCTTGTTTCACCGGTCCGCTGCAGCGCAAAGGAACAACCGAAGTCTTCCGGTGATCGCCTCCTCGCGGGGATGATCCGGCCCGGAAAGATGCGGGCGAACGCCTGATCCGCGCAGTCTTCGTGAAGGATGCGATGCCGAAGACCAACCCCGACCAAACCCCTCGGTTCCCAGATTCCCTGGTCGAATACGTGCGGATGCAATCGAGTAGTAAGAACGCGCGCAGTATCGATCCCGGTGCATGTTTACGGTGAAGGTACCGAAGGTCCCCTTGCTCGCGGTGCCGCTTCCAAGTCTTCCGGCAACGGCAGCACGAATCTGCCCGGCCGCGGAGTTACTTGCGCCGGGCGAGATATACTACGGTCGAATGCGCCTCGCCGCCCTGTTGACCGCAACCGCACTCATCATGCCCGCCGCCGTGCCTTACCAGCGGCTGGTCTCGGAGCACTTCGAAATCCTCGCGCCGCGCGATCCCGAGGCCACGGCGGTCCTTCATCAACTCGAGTTCGCCCGGACGTTTTTCGAGCAGTCGGCGAAACTCCGCTCGCCCCACGCGCGCTCGCCGCTGATCTTCGTGCCTGCCACCGAAGCCCAGTTCGCCCGTATGCGCGGCCCTGGGCTGGCCTATGGCTTCTATGTGCCCTTGCCAGGACGTGATGCGATCGTATTGCAGGGACTGGAGACCACCCTCCGGCGGGCGGCAATCCACGAATATGCTCATCTGGCGTTCCAGTATTCTGGCGGACGGTATCCGCGCTGGCTGAATGAAGGACTCGCCGAATACTACTCGACCCTGCGCTCTGTCGGCGCTCGCGCCGAGTATGGCCACGCCCTGCCCGAACGTCTGGCCCGGTTACGTTCTTCGCCATGGCTCGAGATCGGCGACTTGATGGCCCGGGGGCCGCAACGCCGCGGCACCACTGCGTCATCCGAGGATATGTTCTATTCCGAGAGCTGGCTACTGGTTCACATGCTGATCAGCTCCGATCTCTATCGGAAAGGTTGGCCGGATTTTCGCGATGAGATCTCGCGAAAGGGCCAGAGCTCGGCCGAGGCCTTCCAGAGCGTCTACCATCGAGATCTCGAGCAGGTGCGTTCGGATCTGCGTGCGTATTTCGCCGCCGGTCAGATCGAGCAGCAGTCCTCCCCGATGATCCGGCCCGAGGTGAAGATCGCTACGTTCGCGGCCGACGGGTTCGATATCGAAGCCACCACGGCGGGCGTCGAAGGCTGGAGCGGCCGAAACGCGGAGGCGCGGCTCGCCTATCAGAAACTGGTTCGTGCGAGCGACGACGGTTGCAAATGGCAACGCGAACTCGGTGACGCGGCCGAGGCCGCTGGCCTTTTCGACGATGCGCTGCAGCATCGCCGCATCGACCTCGACTGCCGCAAGGACACTGCCACGGCGTGCGATTTGGCTCGCGGAGTAGGTCTCCATCCGTCGCCCCCGGCAGGATTAGTCGCGCTTGCCACCGAGCGTCTGCGCGGCAGTGAGAGCTGCGGTTACGGCTTCTATTGGCTCGGCCTGCGCGCCTATCGCGATGGCCGCCTCGCGGATGTGGCCGCGTTACTCGAGCAAGCGCGTGGCCTGCCCGAAGCCGTCGCGGTGGACGTGGATCGCATGGCCCAGGCATTGCGCCGGGGCGCGGCTCGCTCGGGGCAAACGCGCGCACCGGAGCCGGTGAAGCCGGGCGACGGTGAAGTCGAGATCCTTCCGGCCGAGGACAAGCCGCCGTTGGGCCGGATGGAAGGTGTTCTCGAGCACGCCGCCTGTACGGGTCAAACCGCTCGACTCAACGTTCGCGGCAAGCTGGCCGTCTTTGTGTTCTACGTGGAGGACCGGTCCCGGTTCGCGGACCTTGCTTGCGGGGCGCAGAAGCGTACGGTCACAGTTGGGTTCGAACCGGTAACGCTGCCGCGCGTTGGCGCGGTGTCCGCAGTAAGAGAACTCCAGTTTCGCTAGATTTCACCGATTCGCCAGCTTCACGCTTTCTTCCACAGCGCCGAGATATCGTCCTTGGGCTGAAATCCGAGGATCCGCTTCGCCTTGTCGTTGCGAAACTTCCCGTGCGGCATGTCGGTCAGGATCAGGAAGACTTCGCACTTCGATGGCAGCCGAGCGGCGTCGACCGTAAGGCCCAACCGGATCGCTTCACCCGCATCGTCGCCGGTCACCACGAACGGAACCGGGTTGCTGCCGGGCCGGAGCTGATTGAAGGAACCGGACGCGGCGCCGCGCAGATCGCGAAAGTTGTAGAAAAGGAAGTTAAGCACGTGGATGTCGTGGTGTTCCGTGAACACGCGCGTCACCTCGTGGCCGAGCGATTTGGTGAGGGCGTAAAGAATCGTCGTGGGCTGTGGCGGAACGTCGCCATCCATGCCGAAGTCGAACCCCTCGTATGCCGGACCCGTAACCGTGAAGTGCGGACCCGTGTTGAGTACCCGCTTGATTCCGTGGCGCACCGCCGCGGTCATCATATTCCAGCAGCCGCCGGTGTTCACGCCGAAAGCCAGCCGCTCGTTGTCCCGCACGACGGAACAATTGACGATCGCGTCCATTCCCTCCGCGGCGCGCATCACCTGATCGAAAGAAGTCATATCGACCACGCGGAATTCGTGGCCCAGGTCTTGGGTCGGCTGCTTGACGTCGGAGAGCAGCAACTGGTGATCCTTGCCGAGCGCCTTGGCAACGAAGGGTCCGAGGTATCCGGACGCCCCGGTAACGAGTACTTTCATGGCTTCACCACTTGACCTTCGGCTGGTAGTTCAACGCGTACTTGGCTCCCCCAATGGAGAACCGTGCCTTCGGCGAATCCGATCCGATATGGACAACCGCCCATTGGCTTCCCACGCCTTGATGGTTGTCGCTTGGCGTGGTGGCAAGCGCGCGGGCGACGGCATGCGCCACGTCCTCTTCGTCCACCCACATCGGATCGAATGGTTTGCCGGCCGTCTCGGCGAACTTGACTACCTTGCCCAGACGAAGAGCCATCGCACGAATCTTGCGGTCACGGGCAAACTCGCGGCAAACCACTTCGCCCAGATACTTACCGAGGATGCGGGCATCGGTCGTGGGCCGCGGACGCCAGGATTCGCTCACTGTGTAATTGGCATCGTAGGCGGTCATCAGTTCGAGCGTGCTGAGGAAGATCGCTTTCGGAACGCGCGCCTTCGAGGCCGCCTCGAGCAAGTGATAGGTCCCGCGCGTGAGCCAATCGAGAGTTTGCCGGTCATTGTCGCCGGATGACGCTTCGGCGACATGTACGATCGCGTCCACGCCTTGCACGAGAGCCGCCGTTTCCTCCGGCTTGTCGAGAGCCGAGCGGATGGATTCGAAACTCGACGAGACCGGTTCGCGATCAGTCAGGCGGATCTGGTGATCCTTGCCGAGCGCGCGGGCCAGAGTCATTGCCAGCGGGTGCGCGGCGGAGGTAATCAGGATGCGCGGCCGGCGCGCGCCCGCTCCCTCCTGTTGCGCGGCGGCCATTGCCGCGGCGGAGGCGGGTGCGGCCAGCAGTGTCCGGCGGCGCAGTCGCGCGCCCTGATTCGATGTTCGGGGCATCGTACCGCTCATGATATCTCGACCGGGCTCAGCGCCCAAGCTCCGTTGCGCCAAATCAGCACTCGCTCTTCGGCCAGCGGACCCTGCGGCGGAAACAGTGACTCCAACTCGGCCAGATGCGGGGCGGGAATCCGGAATCCGGCCGCGGCAATCGCCGAATCCATCTGAGCTTCGGAGCGCCAGCCGAGGATCACCGACGCTACCGACGGCCGCGACAATACCCACGCGATGGCGTATTCGGCGCTGGTGACTCCGCTCTCCGACGCCATTCGGGCGAGCGCGCTCAGACGCTCAGCTTCGCCCGGTTTCAGCTTCGGAATCCATCCCGGCTTTTCGCCTCCGCGCGATCCCTCCGGCGCCTTCTCTCCGTTGTACTTTCCCGAGAGGATTCCGGCTTCGAGTGGCTGATAGCTTACGATCGAGACACCGTAATGAGCGGCGCAAGCGTTTTGCTCCATATCGACACCGCGATAGAGCAGGTTGTACTTGGGCGACACCACCTGCAGCTTTGGCGCGCCCGATGATTGCGCAATCTGGCAAGCCTGCGCGATCCGCCATACTGGCCAGTTCGAGGCTCCCACCGCTCGAACCTTGCCGTCGCGAATCCAGCGCTCACAGGTTCCGAGGAACTCCTCCATCGCCACGGCCGGGTCCCACCGGTGCGCCAGAAACAAATCGACGTAGTCCGTGCCGAGCCGGCGGAGACTGGCCTCGAGTTGCTTGTCGAGATGGCGGCGCGACAGGCCGGCGTCCAGCGGTCCGGAACCCGCCGGGTTGCCGAACTTGGTGCAAATCACCGCGCGGTGGCGCTGCGCGCCGAGCGCATTGCCGAGAACCTGCTCGCTGACCCCTCCCGCCGACCCCCATGTCCGGCTGTAACCCTCGTAAACATCCGATGTGTCGAGGAAGTTGATTCCGCGTTCGAGCGCCGCCGAAACCAAGCGGTCGCATTGGCTCTGGTCGAGCGGATTGCCGAAGAGCATGGTGCCCATCGTGATGGGCGAGACGCGAATTCCGGTGGTGCCGAGAGCCGCGTAGTTCATGTTCTCAGGCCTCGCGGGAGAGAGCGGTCGAGAGCGGGAATCCCGCCGCGGGTGCTGCCACTGTATACCATCATGTCTGCATCATTATGCCATGCCGGGCTGAAACCCGGCCGGCCGCTTCGATACAATCAACACTTCCGATCCGGCGTGCGTGATTCGATCGCTGCCCCGGTTCGAGTTTCGATTCCCGGAGTCAAGCATGCCCGAACGCCGGAACTTTCTTCGAGGGGCGCTGCTGCCGGCAACCGCCACCGCGCTCACCCAGGCCGCTGGTTCAGGAACCGCGCTGGCTTCGTCATGGACGCTCGCCTACCGGCTGGATGCGAAACGGAAACCGGTGGCTGGTTCGGCGAGCAAGCTGTCGGACGCGATCCGCAGGGGCGCCGACCTGCGTATCGGCACTGCGTTTCGTCATAACGAGCACATCGACACATCGTCGAAGAGCAGGGAACTCGTACAGGAGGTCGCCGAGTTCAGGACCACCTATCTGCTCGAAGATCGTTGGACTGCCGGATTCATGACGCTCCGCGTGCCCATCAGCCTTCCGGATGGTTTCGGCCCGCGGGCTTCGATGTCGTTCTTCCTCTACAACCAGGACGGAACCCAGGCGATTGCGCGTCCCCATCTGGATGGCTTGCCGGCCAGCGGCAAGCCTGGGCCTTCTCCGGGGAAGAGCGATCCGTCGATGCCGAAGTATCATCAACAAGACAGCCACGATGCCGATACGAACGCTCCGAGTCACAACTTCATTTACGATTTCGAAGAGTTCCGGTTTCTGGTCCGCGATGATTGGCGCGAAGTACTGTCCCACTCCGCCAGGGGCGCGGTCCGGTCAGGATCGGTCAAGGATCTCGCCGAATCGTTCGCTGCGGGATGCGAAGTGAAGGTAGCAGTCAGGAATCTATGCCGTGACCTCGGCGATGCGGACGAGACAGTGGATCACGAAGTCTTCGTTCAGACGGGCTCTTGCTACTACTACACCGATCAGGCGCTGTTCATCGCGGGCACTCATCCGGTGGTGCGGGTGCGGGCCGCGGTTCCTTTGCGATACCGTTCGCGCGGGTGGGATTTCGGCTGGTTGATGGTGCGAACCGATGGCCTGGTGCAACGATGGCTGGCCGATCCGTACACTCTGCAATTTCGCAAGAGCCGTGTCCGGTGCGATCTCCGCTGGTTCGTCCGCTGACGCGGATTGAACCTGTTAGCGCGGGTGCAGGTACTTTTTGAGAAAGCCGCCGACGGACTTGGAAAAGTCCTCGTCCGGCGCCTCGTAATTGGCCGCGATGTGAGCCGCCATCGCCTTGGCCGCCGCGTCCGGGTCCCTGCGGCACAACGCATCGACGATCGGTTGATGCCCGGCGGCGTGTTTCTCCCGCTCCAGTAACACCTGCTGCACCGAGATCGCCGCGGCGTTCCTGCGGTAGTAGGGCGAAGCCAACGTCCCATTGGAGACGATGTGAAACGGGCCCACCACACGAATCAACAGTTTCTCGAGCTCATCGTTGCCGGTGAGGCTCCAGATTTTCCGATGGAGCGCTACATCCAGTGCGTCCTGATCGGCAAGGCTTTCCTGGGGCTTCTGAAGCTCTTCCGCGATCGCGCGAAGTTCGCGAACGTCGCTATCGGTCAAATTTGGGATCGCTTCCCTAACGGCCAGTTGCTCCAGGGCAATCCGGATCGGAACCAGCTTGGCGATCAGTTCCTCGGTGAACTCGGCCAAGAACTTGCCGATCTTCGGGCGATCGATCAACAGCCCCTCGGCGGTCAGGAAAGTGAGGGCCTGCCGGATCACGCTACGGCTGGCTCCGAACTCCTCGACCAATACCTCTTCCTTGAGATGCTCGCCGGGCCTGTAGCCGCCGGTGTAAATCTTTTCCCGAAGCCTCTTGTAGGTGCGTTCAGCGAGGTAGTCTTTTTGCCTGGGCTGGGCGGAACGTTTGGATGCGCGGCTTCTACCAGTGTTCTTCGCGGGGGGCATTCGAGTCGAGACCTCCAATCGTAACACTAATCGTGCGGGCTGGCCCCACGATTGGCCGCCCACCTCAATACAGCTTCTTCAGCACCGACTCGTCCCGCCAAGGCTTGAATCCCTTGCGAGCCTCGCGGGCACGTTCCGCCAGACAACTGCAGTTCTTGGCGAGTACTTCGAACACCCGATTGGCGATCAACTGGTGCCCGAGATCGTTGGCGTGAACGCCGTCCGGATCGATCACCCAGGGCGCCATGCCCTCGGCATCCCACGCATCCGCGTACAGCACTCCGCACTCTCCAGCCAGCCGCTTCTCGGCGGCGTTGTAGCCCATGAATGAAGCGACACTGCCGTGACGGAAAGGATCGTAGCGGTCGAAGTCCGTCATGAAGTAGGCGTTCACCACCACGACGACGGCGCCGGTTCGAGTCTTGACGTCGAGAACGATGTGGCGCAGGTCCTCGATGAACTGCCCCACTGGCGTGCCAGCACGGGCATCGTTGAGGCCATACGAGATGAGGACGAGATCCGGCCCATGCGCGATGACGTGCTTTTCGTACCGCTCCATGGCGGAGGGTTTGCCGGACTGTTCGTAGTGCGCGCTCCGTATGGAGATCACGTTCGCGCCGATGCCGTGATTCAGCATCTTGACGGGCCGTATCTGCGCGCCGTTGATCAGCGCTTCAAGGCGGCTCACCCACGTTCGCTCCCGCAAGGTCGCGGTGCCGCCCGCCGTGGTGCTTTCCCCTAACGCGACGGCGACCCGAAACGGATCGGCACGCCAATCGCGCTTTGCGGGTGCCGCCGGCTTCTGCTGCGCGGATGTTTGGGCCGCGGAAAGCGCCGGTAGGGCGCCGAACAGTGCGCGCCGCCGGACCTTCGGTGCCGCCACTTATCGTGCCGCCAGCGCCGCCGGCTGTTCCATTTGAGCCACACGTTCGGCGTATTCGTCTGCCTGCGCGACGATGTCGACCCCCACCATGCTGCTCCACGCCTCGATGAGCTTCTTCGTCAGCGGACCGGGCTTGCCGTCACCGACCGGGCGTCCATTGAGTTTGGTCACCGGCATGATCGCAAACGAAGTGGCGGTGAAGAATGCCTCGTCCGCGTTGACCGCTTCATACAGGCCGAAGTCCTGCTCCACCGCGGGTGCGCCCATGTTCTCGAGCAGTTCCATCACCGCGCCGCGGCTCACGCCGAGCAGGATGTTGCGTCCCGGAGGGGTCATGACCCTTCCGTTGCGAACGATGAAGAAGTTGAATCCGGTCCCTTCCGTGACCAGACCTTGATCGTCGGTCAGCAAGGCCCACGCCTTGGGGTCGGTCTTCTGCGCCTGGATGTTGGCCATCTGATAATAGACCCGGCTTCGATTCTTTACCTTGGGGTCGATCAGGTGAGCGGGAACCGAATGCTGCGCTGGGATCACGGCATGCACGCCGTTCCGGTACATCGGGCCGTATGGAGCCAGGTGCCACCAATAGGGCCAGCAGTTGATCGTGATCGTGGGCCGAAGGCCGCCGTCGAAGACGCTCTTGTAGACTCCCAGCGGACCGCGCGAGATATTGTGCATGATCTGGGCTTCCGCGCCTTCCAGCGCGTCCAGATTCAAGGCGAGAGTCTGGAGTGTCGCGTCCTCCATCTCGCTGATCGTCATGCCGCAATCGATCTCGTAGTAGCGAAGTCCCGCGTAAATCCGTTCGAGATGGTGGCGCAGCCGGAACGGCTGCTGCCCGTAGGTCCGCGTCATGTCGAACACCATGTCCCCGAACATCAGAGCCGAGTCGAAGATCGATACGCGAGCTTCCTGCTCGCTCACGTACTGCCCGTTGAAGTAGACTTTTCTTGGTTTCACGGATGTCCTTTGCGTTCCAATCCTTCGATGGAGAGGTCTCTCAGGAACAGCGCACAACGGGCTCGCGATGGCGCGGCGCGCCCTGCGCGCTTCTTGACGATTATACACCAGCACGGTTATGTATACGTGATCTTGTACAATTGACCGCGCGGGCTTGTTCGCCAATGTCAGGAGATCCTGCGCAGCCGGGCCTGCGCCGCCCGGAGAGAGTCGGATACAATCGCGTATTCCGCCACCATGAGCCAACGCATCCTCACCCGGCGCCAAATGATCGGTGCCGCCGCGCCAGCAGTGCTCGCGGCCTCACAACGGCCTCCTGAGCGCCGGCCCCGAATCGCGGCGATCGCCAGTATCTATCACAAGTTCGCCCACGCCCAGCACATTTGCGACCGCTTCCTCATCGGCTACGGATGGAACGGCACCCATCACAAGCCGGCGATCGATCTGGTTTCGCTCTGGGTGGATCAGGTGAAGCCGAACGACCTGAGCCGGGCCCGCGCCAAAGAGTTCCCGGTGATGAAGATCTACCCCACCATCGCCGAGGCGCTCACGCTCGGAACCGGCAAGTTGGCGGTGGATGGCTTGCTGCTCATCGGCGAGCACGGCGACTATCCGGACAATGAGAAAGGACAGAAGCTCTATCCGCGGTACGAATTCTTTCGCGAAATCGTCAAGGTGTTCGAATCCGCGGGCCGGGGAGTGCCGCTTTTCAACGACAAGCATCTGTCGTGGAAATGGGAATGGGCGCGCGAGATGTACGACACCAGCCGGCGGATCGGCTTTCCTTTCATGGCCGGTTCGAGCCTGCCCGTCACGTGGCGCACACCGGCGATCGATATGCCGCACGGTGCGCGGGTGGAGGACGCACTGTGTGTGTTCGGCGGCTGGATCGACGGCGGCGATATCCATGCCTTCGAGACGCTTCAGTGCATGACCGAGCGGCGCAAAGGTGGCGAGAGCGGAGTACGGAGCGTGCGCGCCTATCGTGGCGAGAACTTCTGGAAGGCGCTCGCCGAAGGTGCGTGGTCACGGGAACTCATGGAAGCGGCCATGTGCCGCAGCCACCAGTTGAAGCCGTCTCGCGAAGGGTTCAATAACGACTTCCCTTCGCTCGACGCGATGAAACGGATGTCGAAAGACCCGTACGCCTATGTCGTGGAGCACACCGACGGGCTGCGGTCCGCCATCGTCGCGCTCGGCGGCATCGTGGGCGATTTCTGCTTCGCGGCGCGGATCGGCGGGCGAAGGGAACCGCTCTCGACGCAAATGTATTTGCCCATGCCGCCGGCACAAACCACGCTCGCCAACTTCTTCTCGCCGCAGGTGAACAATGTCGAGAGGATGTTCCTGACCGGCAAGCCATCGTATCCGGTGGAAAGAACGTTACTGACCACCGGGCTCACCGCCGCCGGCGTCGAGAGCCTCTACCAGCGCGAAAAGCCGATTCTCACGCCGCACCTCGAAACGGTGAACTATGCGGCGCCGAAGGAATCGACCTTCTGGAGGACGTAGAGGTGCCCAAACGCGTTGTAGTCGTTGCCACGATCTACGAATACCTGTCGCACGGCCAGCACATCGGTGACCGCTTTCTCGTGGGGTACCCCTGGGAGGGCCGCTGGCGCAAGCCGGATCTCCAAGTGGTCTCGCTCTACGTCGACCAGAAGCCGAAAGGCGACCTCAGCGCGAAACGCGCCCGTGAGTTCGGCTTCACGGTTTATCCATCGATCGCCGAAGCCCTGCGCCAGGGCGGCGACAAGTTGGCGGTGGACGCCGTGTTGATTATCGGCGAGCACGGCGACTATCCGGACAATGAATTCGGCCAGAAGCTTTATCCGCGCCACGAATTTTTCAAGCAGTGTGTGGAGGTGTTCGAAAAGGACGGACGCTCGGTTCCGGTTTACAACGACAAGCACCTTTCCTACAGCTTCGAGAAGGCCAAGTGGATGGTCGATCAGTCGCGCCGCCTCGGCTTCCCTATGCTGGCGGGCTCATCGATCCCCGTTACCTGGCGCCTGCCGGATGTGGACATCCCGTTCGGCGCGGAAGTGCGGGAAGCGTTGGCCGTTGGCTTCGGCCGGTACGATCACACCGACTTCCACGCGCTCGAGGGAATGCAAAGCATGATCGAACGCCGCAAGGGAGGCGAGTCGGGCGTGAGGCGTGTCGAACTTCTCGAAGGCGAAGCTGTGTGGAAGGCCGGCGATGCCGGCGCCTGGTCGAACGACTTGCTCGTTGCCGCACTTTCGCGCAGCGACACGCCGGGCGGCCTGAGCCGCGAGGATGGGCGGCCGCAGGATCTGGCGGGTTCCGGTCAACTGCGCAAGATTGCCCGCAAGCCGTCGGCATGGCTCATCGAACGCAACGATGGGCTCAAAACCACGCTTCTGATGTTTCCCGGCGCCTTGACCGACTTTACCTTCGCGGCGCGCGTCAAGGGCCGCGGTATCGTCTCTACTCAGTTCTTCGCTTCACCGGAACCGAACGTGACCTATTCGGCGTGCCTCGCCCACAAGATCGCGGAGATGTTCGAAACCGGGAAAGCGCCTTATCCTGTCGAGCGAACGTTGCTGGTGAGCGGAATCATGGAGGCAGGAATCCGTTCGCGAGGACGCCCGGTCGAGACACCGCACTTGTCCGTCCGATACCGCGGACCCGCGGTTTCCCAGCACGCACGGAGCTAGCTCGAACATGCCATCTCCCCGGCTTCCCGCCATCGTCCTCTTGCTCGTCCCGCTGCCTTGCCTTGCGCAAACAGCGCCGCGAATGGGAGTATCCGATCTCACGGTCAAGACGATCTACCATTCGCCAGAGACTCCTGGCTACACCAGTTGGGTGGGCTGTTGGCTCATGCCGGGCGGAAAGCCGATGGTCTCGTTCCATCAGGCGACGGGCCCGGCGAACGGCCGCTACCGCGCGTCGAAGGAGGTCCGTCACCGTCTCTCCTGGCCCCCGCAAGGCAAGCCCGAATATGTGAACTACGACATGACGGGCCTCGATATGGAGGCAATCCATCTCGTGTCGAACGACAATCTGGCGAGTTGGGAACAGGTCAGCACCGAGCACGTCTCGACACCCATGAACGGTTGGACCTGCGAGCCAGAAGAGGCCGACAAGGAAGGCGTCATCTACCGCGGCGTCTGGGGACAATACCTTCCCTTCTACGACGTGCCGCAGACGGGCTACTGGCAGAGGTCGGCTGACGGGTCGAAGAGCTGGAGCGAGCCAGCCGTCTTCTTCGATCCAAAGAAGTGGAGTTCGCTTCCGAAGCGGATGCGGTTCCTGCGTGACGGCCGCATCGTGGTGACCGGAGCCGTCCTCCGCCAACAACCCGGTCTGGTCACGCGCGACGATTGGGCCAAGCTGCTCGAACCTGCCGTCTGGTTCTCTGATGACCGCGGCAAGACTTGGTCCGATCCGCTGCTGTTGTGGGACGACAAGAGCGTGCGCCCGTCGGAAGAATTGGATGTCGCCGAACTGGCCAACGGTGATCTGCTGGCCGTGATTCGAGTGGACGCAGCCAAGTCCCGCTATCAGACCGTCATTCGCAAAAAGGGGAAGTCATGGCGGGCCGAGCCGGTGCGCAAACTGTGGATTCCCCACAGCGGCCATCCGTAACTGCTCGCGACGCGGGAAGGTGTGGTGCTTCACTTGGCCACGGACGGCATCGCCTGGACCCGCGACGAGGGCAAGACCTGGGCCTATCTCGAGGGGCGGCCTCGCACCGGCTACTACCCGCGCAGCATTCAACTGCCCGATGGCCGGATCTTCTGCGTCTATCACACCGGCGGTGACGACTACTATGGACGCCGCGATCAGCGGATCGAAGCCATCACGTTCCGGCTCGATCCGTAGCCGGGCGCCTCACTTGAACCGGAACGCGTAAAGATCGGCGTCGCGCAGCGTGAATCGCAACCGCACCGGCTTCCCCGAGAACTTTCCCAGATCCGTCCCCGCCCGCAGAGGGACCGTGTAGTCGATCGCGTCGCCGAAAATCTCCGGGTTCTCCGCGAGCGAAAACCCGGGCAACGGATTCCCGGCTACGTCCTGCAACTCCCACCGGATGCTCCCTGCCGCCGACGTCGAAAAGTTGATTTCGAGTGCCGCACCATCGAAGATGACTGGCTTCGTTACGAACTCTCCGCCCGCCAATGGTGCCTGCACCGAAACGAATCCGTCGATGCGAAGCGCGAACCGCCGCAACTGCATCGCATTGCCGCGCCAGTAATTCTCCACCGCGTACACGGACAACTCCGGCGGACCGGTCTCGATATGCGAGGGCGTCTCGATCACGCCCCACGCCGGATCGTTATCGCCGTACACCCAGTTGTTCGATAGCGGGCCCGGCCGGATGAACGCCTCTCCCCACCGCTTGAAATTCAGGCCGTCGCGGCTCGACATGAACAGTGCGTCGGTCACGGCTGTCCCATACCGGGGCGCCACGGCCGACCGTGCCTCGCGATGCTCGAGCCCTGGCAGCAGACGCATCGCCTCCGACCAGCCTCGATCCTGATACCGCTTCGGGAAGCCGATCAACAGGTGGGGCGCGCGTGGATACGGTTGGATCTGATTGGTGTACAACTCCTCGTCTGGCGATCCCGGATAGCGCAGCCACCGCGGTTCACTCCAGTGAATGAAATCGCTGGACGTGGCGGTCATGATGTCGCGCACATAGCGGTAGCCCTCATCCTGCTTGGGCTGCTGCGACCGCCCCACGCCCGTCACCGTATTGCGGAAATCGCGAAAGTAGGCCCGATACGTCTTGGCCTCTTCATCCCAGAACGCGAGATTCTTCGAGTCGAAGTAGGCTTTCGTGAGCACCGGCTGATCGGAGAGCAACTTCCACTTGAAGCCATCGGACGATCCCATCGCATAGAGAGCGCGCTTGGCGAGAACGAGCATCTTGTACTCTTCGCCCGCGCGGCGGCCCGGATTGTTGTCCTTGAACACGGCGAAGTGGTCGACGCCCATGCGGTCGATTCCCGGCGGCTTGACGGTGTCTACGGCCAACACGATGTTGTTCTTCGCCGATCCTCGATAGGGCACCAGCCCCAAATCAGGCTTGGTCCACTTGATTCCGTCGGTGCTCTCGGCGTAACAGATCACGGGCGGATGCGCCTTCATGCCTTTCACCGCGAGGTCGTAGTGGTTGCCCGTATAGTACATCCGGATCTTGGCGCCATCGCGAAAAATGGTGCGATAGGCGCACGCGTTGCCTTCCCACGGCTTGTCGGTTACCAGCACGATGTCGCGCCGTTCGGGTTGGTGCAGGCGCAGTTCGGCTTTGCCGCCGAATCGCTCGATCAGGTAATCATCGACGAGGAGTTCCCGGCGCGATCCGATCCGGATCGCCTCCTGGGCCAGCAGGCCGGAGCCTGCCAGGAAGAGAAAAAGTCTCGTGTATTGCATTAGCCGATAACGTATCACGCCCGCGAGGCAGGAGAGGAGGCAGCCGCGGGCAGACCAGATCGATGTGCCGAACCACGTAGGAGCGGCACTCATCGCGACCGGTATCCAGGCACCATCGAGTTGCGAGATCTGGTCATTGCGGGCGTGTTTCATCGCCAGGGAGCTTTCCATCAGCGGGTGGCGCTCTTCCACAGCTTCTTGCGCATGCCGGGGAACAGGCTGAGCGCGTTTTCCCGCAGAATCTGCCGGCCGATCCGAAGCGCATCCTGCTCGCGCAACTGGCCATCCTCCACCTTCTCCGCGAGCACCTCCGCCAGACACTCACGCATGTAGATGGCCGCCCCGTACAATCCCTCCACCAGCGCCGCGTCTCCACCCCACAGGATCTTGTCGGATGGAAGCAATTCGAGCCACTCGTGCAGTGCGCGCTTGCCCATCGTGTAGCTGATTGTCGGCAACCACACGGAGTCGATCCACACGTTGCGGATGTTCCGCATCGCGATCGCGCCCGTCTCGCCCACCCACGGAAACCCACCATGGAAGAGCACGAACTTGGTCTTCGGGTTTGCCTCGATCACGTCGAGCAGCAACATCGGATTCGAACCCTGGAGCCGCCCGTGCCCAGTGTGGACCTGGAACGGAAGATCGTGCTTGGCGGCGAGTTCGCACAGCTTCCAAAAAACGAAATCCTCGAACGCCTTGATCTGGTGGGCGCTGAGTTCCTGCCGGGGCCTTCCGAACACTGCCGCGGCCTCGGCTGACCCCACCCGATCGAAGTGGAGAGTCCTGCGATAGGCGCCCGAGTATTTCAAACACACGATGCCCGTGCGCGAAGCCTCCTGGAACAGCCGGTCGAGCACGGCGAGGTAATCGTCGAGGCTACCCATCCGCAGGCCCCGGCTCCGCGCGAACACATAGGGGCTGTGCAAAGGATCGGGCGTCTCATCGGGATGGAAGGCGAGCAGCAACGGGTTCACGCGCAGTGCCAGAACGGCAAAATCGTAAGGCGGCTCGAAGTCGAAGCGGATGCGCGGGTCGAACAGCATCAATTCCACATTGGCCTTCTCGGTGACCACGTGGCGGATCCATGCTGCACTCTTGTAGTTTTCGAAAATCCGCCGGTCGAGTTCGCGGGCCTGCGCGGCGGTGATCGTTTCGAAGTCGACTCCGTAGAGATCACGAAACGCGGAAAGCTGATAACGGTAGAAGCTGGTTGCCTTGGCGTTTTCGAAGTCGCCTTGCGCCGCGTTCCACCATGAGTCGAACGTCTGGCCATCGATCCAAGGCGTCAGTTTGTGGACCCCGGCGTAGTAGCTGTTCTTCCAAACGGAGAACAGGTTCACGCCGATGCCGCGCTCGGTTCGGATTCGCCCGGGAATCTCGGAGAAGGGCTGGATATGCTCGTGCGTGTCGATGGAGGGAATCCGGTCGAGGTGGGCCTTGATCCGCGAATACGTGGGGCGATCACGCGTGGCCAGCGTTTGCGCCGGTGAGGGGAAAACGATGAGGAATAACAGCGCGAACAAAGTTAGCCTCGGCATTCGGATGAATAGTATCATGCCTATGATGTATACTTCTCTGTCCGCAGTGGCCGCGCTGACGGCGCTGTTCTCATGGCAGGCGTTGGCGCAGGCTCCCTCGGCGGCCGACATCATTGAAAAGCGCGTATCGGAGCCGCCCTCCGTTGGAACACGCCCTTTGCGGGTGGGCTTCGA
Organism: uncultured Acidobacteriota bacterium; assembly: GCA_902825945.1. GTDB lineage: Bacteria > Acidobacteriota > Terriglobia > Bryobacterales > Bryobacteraceae > SYLY01. The sequence goes on along the minus strand of CADECY010000042.1, from coordinate 12,997 downwards.
ACTCGCCGCGCCAGTGCCCTTCCCCTCCGTAACCAAGACCCGAGATGGCCGCTTGATGATGATCGGTTCGGGCAAGGTCACCTACTCGCGCGACAACGGCAACACGTGGTCCGCCGCGGAAAAGCTTTCGGCGCCCGTGGATTATGTGATTGCGCTGCATTCCGGCCGGATCGGCGGCCCGGTTCCCGAGAAGCCTGCCTCCTCGGCCGCCGTCGCGCAAGGCGATCTCTTCTTCTACGCCTCGAACGATGAAGGCAAGAGCTGGGAGCGCCGCGGCAAGATCACCGTGGCTCGCGAGGCGGGCTGGCCGTATCCGAAGACGATGATCCAGATGCGCGGCGGCCGGTTGGTGCTGCCGGTCCGGTTCACGGATGGCGCCGGTCACCTGGGCCTGTACGACGCTAGCCGGTCTTGGGGCACCCTGAACGGCAAGTTGGTGCCCATCGAGGGGCACGCCCACTGGCCGGAACCCGACATCGCATTCGCCTACTTTTCGGATGACGAGGGCAGAACGTGGCAGCGCAGCGAAGGCGGCATCATGGTGTGGCACAAAGAGGGCTACGGCGGCATGTGGCCGTGCGATGAGCCGAGCATCATCGAAACCGCGAGCGCGCATCTGTTGATGTTCTGCCGCACCACGCTCGGGCGCATCTACACTTCGCATAGCGGACCCTCCGAACAATCGAGGCCCAACGGCACCGTGACGCGCTTCACCGCGGGGCAGCGCTTCGACCTTCCGCAACCCACGCCGCTTGCGAGCTCGTATTCGCCACCCACCGTATCGCGCATTCCGAAAACGGGCGATATTCTGGCGGTTTGGAATCAGGTGTCCGGTGACGAGATCCGGGCCGGTTACCGGCGGGGCCGCCTGTCGTCGGCTATCAGCAAAGACGATGGCAAAACTTGGCAGCACTTCCGCACGGTCGATGCCGCCGTGCTTCCGCCGGCCGGCCGCGTCGAACCCGACCCCGCACCGCAAATGGCTCGCGGGCTCGACTATGTTGGGGTCCTGCCGCTGGATTACGGTGGAGTGGACTACGCGACACTCTCGTACATCGATGACACGGTCTTCCTCTACTTCCAGCGATCTATTGTGAATCGCCGGCCGGGCGATGTCGCCGGCGGCCGGTTGCGCGTGTTGCCGCTGTCATGGTTCTACGGTGAGGAACCCACGCCCGCGCCCGGACCGAAACTGGTGCTGCGCGTTCCCAACGGAGACCAGCATCAGGAATTCGAGATCGAGGCCCGCTTTCACGAAGATCGATTCTTCGTTCACTCGCGAGACGTCGGGCGCTACCTTCGCGGACCGGTCGGCCGGCTCGACAAGAACCTCCATGGGCCCGTGCACCAGATCATCACGATGCTCGGCTGGGTTCCCGCCTACGACCGCACTCGCCTGACGGATCCCACGAATCCCCGCCTGATCGTCACGGTCACGCCTCCGCAACAATAGCTTCATGTTGCTCGTCCGGTTGCGCACCGTGCTCGAACTGGTACTCGGTCTTCGCCGCCACGATATCCGTGCCGCACGCACCTTCATGGCATCGTTCTTTCCTGGCCGGAATCCGCTGGCACGCCTGATCTCGTTCATGCGCTGGGCGCTGGACCTCATGTGGCGGCAGATCCCGGCGACGAACGCCTGGGCCAGTTTCGCCAGTCCGGTGTCCCGGACCCCGATCTGGCTGCGCGACAAGGATCCGTTCGAGAACCATCCGTTCGACACCCGCCCATCCGCATGTCTGCCCGAGCAGGTGGAGGTGGTCGTCATCGGTGCCGGAATGGCGGGTTCGGCCGCGGCTTATCATTGGGCGAAGAACGCGGCTGCCGGACAGATGCTGGTACTCGAGATGAACGGTGTCGCGAGCGGGTCGGCTGGCCGCAACGAAGGACTCGTCGTGATGGGCCGTTACTACTACTATGTGCATCACACCGTTCTTGCGCATCTCGACCGCACCCGATCCGACCTCTCGGCGGCGCAGCGCGATGGCTTGGCGCATGAGTACGCGGCAGCATACGCGAAGTCCGCTTACGCCAACGCCGAGATGATCGCCGAGACAATTGATCGTGAGGGGATCGAGTGCGGCTACGTTCGCAAGGGCTGGGTCCAGGCGGCCAATCCGGACGCGCTCGAGCGCCTGGACGCATCCACGCGCATGGCGCGCGAAACGGGGTTCACTGACTGGATGAAGATCACGAAAGAGGAGAGCTTCGAGAAATCCGGAATGCGGACATCGGGTCCATCCGGATTCTCCATCGGCGCGGCGTGTTGGCATCCCGCCAAATGGTGCTGGAGCCTCATGCGCATCGCGCTGCGGTCGCGGCGGGTCGAGTTGTTCACTCGCACGCCGGTTCGCCGGGTGGAAGACCTGGGCGAATCCTACGCCGTGCATACCGATCGCGGCGTAGTGCATGCGCGATACGTCATCAATGCCACCGAATCGCAGACACCGTGGTTGTTTCCCGAGTTCCACGACATCATTCGCCCGATGCAAACCCAGGCGGCTTGGGGCGAATCCGACGGTGGAACGATGCAGCCGGGGATCGGCATCAGCGGCGACCGCGCCTTCTTTGGCCGCGACGAACGCGGCGTCATTTTCGGGTCCGACGCCACACGCGTTCCCGATCACGAAGCAGGCAACAATCAGCCGAGCCGCTTCATCACGCGCTTCCTGTTGACGGAGCTGAAGCGTCAGTTTTCGGTGTCGGGCATTCGGGTGAGCAACGAATGGAGTGGAACGGTCAGTTACACACCGGACGAATTTCCCATTGTCGGATTGATGGACGAAAAGCGGCTGTACATGATCGGGGGAATGGCGGGCTCCGGGTCAGGCGTCTCGTTCAACGGCGCGCATCACGTGGTCAAGGCGATCCTCGGACTCGATGGTCCCGACTACTATCCGGAGCGATTCTTCTCCGCGAAACGCTTCCGTCCGGCGCGCCGCCCATAAGGCGAATGCCGGCCTTCCATCTGCACTATGATGGCCACTACCGGCGCTATTTGGCGGGACCGGCAGCCGGTCGAGGTTCCGAAAGGGGAGTGCACCATGTCGAGAGCAGGAATGGCGCCATCACCGAGAGCTGCGGCCGGCACCGAACCGATGGAGACGCGGCCGCGTCAGTTGGAAAACAACCCGGCGCGCGTTGAATCGCTCGATGTGTTCCGCGGATTCACGATGTTGTGGATCATCGGAGGGACTCCACTGGTTGCGGGTCTTCTGCGTGTTCTGGGAGATAACTCGGTGGTGAACGCGCTCACCGGACAACTCCAACATACGGAGTGGGTAGGTCTCCGCTACTGGGATTTGATCTGGCCGTCGTTCATGCTGGCGGTTGGAATTTCGCTTCCGTACTCCCACGCAAGACGCTCGCAAACGCGGAGCGACGGGCCGATGTTCCGCGATGCGTTGCGCCGCGCCGTGATTCTTTTCCTGTTGGGCTCGCTGCGCACGTCGGTGAGTGTGAACCAACCCACGCTGATCGAGCTGAGCAGCGCGCTGCAGCCGATCGCCGTGGCATACCTGATTGGCTTTCTCATCGTCAGTTGGCCCAGCCGTGCTCTAGCGGGGGCGGCAGTTGGCATATTGGCGGTCCATGCCGCGGCCTTGGCCTTTGTTCCCGCTCCCGGCATCGCCGCCGGAAGCTACGAGCCGCTGAAGAATGTCGTCACTTGGGTCGACCTCGCCGTGTTGGGACGCGCCGAGCCGGGAGGATGGGGCACCATCCTGACGACGATACCGCCGGCGGCCACGACGGTTGTGGGAATCCTGATCGGTAAGCTGCTGATGAGCTCGCGCACGGCTGGCGCCAAGATGCGCCTGATGGCGGCCACCGGAATCGGATGTGTCGCAGCTGGCTGGGCGGCGGGCTTCGTCATTCCCGTGATCATGAAACTGTGGACGTCATCCTATGCCCTGGTCGCCACGGGATGGTCCTGCCTGTTGTTCCTCGGTTGCTACTGGCTGGTTGACGTGCACGGTTATCGCAAGCCGGCGTTCTTCTTCTCGGTGATCGGTGCCAATGCCATCGCGATCTACCTGGGCAAGAGCCTGTTCCGGATTTCCGCCATTGTGGGCATCTTCAGCAAGCCGCTTGCTGCCTATACAGGTCCGTTCGCACCGGCGTTCACGGCCGCATCGGTGCTGGCGGCCGAGTGGCTCGTCCTGTATTGGATGTACAAGCGCAAGATCTTCCTCAAGGCGTGAAGGCCGGCCCGATGCCCGGCATCGGGCGACTGGGTCGCGTTGGAAGGTGAAGCAGTGGTTGCGCACGGGCCGACAACCGGACGTTCCATGAGCCGGCGCGCAAGAGGGTTTCGAATCGCCCCCCTTGTTTTTCGTCGATGAGCCAGACGTCTCGCCCACTTGTGGGTGGCTGGCTACCTCCGGAGCATGAACGTCGAGTTTGATCTCGCCTGCGAATACGGGTCGAAAGGGGCGGCATTCTCGTCCCGGTTCAAATCGTACATTCCGGGAAAGAGCGTTGAATGAACCGGCCGCCACCTCGACACGGCGCCGCCCATGGCTCTTTCCTTCATCGGTCCCATGCCGATTTGCTCCATATCCGTTGTGACCAGGGGTTGCCTCAACGCTGCTGCGCGGCCGTGGCGAACTCCCTGGCCTACGATCACGGGTCAGCGCGCGAAAAGCCTCGCCGCTTCATTCCGATCGGGGCTTCATGATTGTCGAAATTGGGATCGCGCAACTCACATGATTCATGCCTGACGGCCCTCCGATGTTCGGCCTCGCGCGGCCGGCTAGAATCGGGAAAGCCGAATATGCGACGCAACGCTCTGATCCCGGCCGCCATGAGTCTATTTACCGCGAGTTGCACGACTGCCCCCGATCGGGATCACTACCTCGAGACCTTCGATAACGGCCCCGGAGGGTGGTATCGCGACCGCTACTACGCCATGCCAGTTTGGGACGGCGCCGCCTACAGCTACAGTCCATGGTGGCTCGATGCCAATCACGCGCCGCCCGGAGCCGGATACCTTCACATGGTGATGTGGATGTACACCGACAAGCGCCGCTACAACACCGGCGATCCCTACGAAGCGAACCTTCCCTACAAGGGCAACCGGTTTGCCGAGGAGAACTACAGCCGCGACTTGACCAACGCCAAGCTGACCATTCGCGTGCGCGGCGAGGTGGACATGAAGGGCGCTCAGTTGTTGTTTCTCGCTCAAGCGCAGACTGCGAAGACCACGGCCAACATGCTGCTCACTGGACAGCCGCTCCGTGTGACCCGCGACTGGACGGAGCAATCGGCGACTCTTCGCCCCGATCCGTCGCAGTGGACCTGCCTCGGCGCCCGCCACGACATGGCGGAGGAGTATGGCTGCGACGACATCGGCAAGGTGCTGGCCGACGTCAACCTCGATATCATCTTCGTGTTGTTCCCCGTGAAGCCCAAGCCCGCCAGTGGAGAGATCAAGGAACCGGACCGCCTGCGCGCCGTGAAGGACTACAAGGTCGACCAGGACACGTTGCCGAAAGGCGTGATCATGTTCGATTCCGTTCGCATCGACTACGCTCGCGCCGCGAAATAGAAGTGTACATCGTCGCGGTGCGACGGCGAGACGTGTATGCAATTGGCGCCGCGCTCTGGCTGCCTTCCGCAAAGTGCGCGCCCGGCCTGTCTCGGGCGCGGAGTTCCGGCGTGAGGCAAAATCGGCTGAGTCATACCGCAAGCCGCGCGGGCAGCGGAACGGATTCGACGGCAATCATATGAACCAGTTGATGGTCGTGGAGAAAGCTCCCACGATTCGCGTGCAACTCGCGATAGCGGCAAGCAGCGGAGCTCCTGCACGAGGCCGCAATCGCTGAGTCGCAAGGCCGGCCAGAGAGGCGTTGCGCAAGACCGGCTCGCGCTGAAAAGGGCGACGGGGGGCATCGAAGTTACGCCCATGTGCCCGGGCACCTGTCCGATCTCGGCGCCATCGCCATGATGGGTGATCTCCATGGCCCGCTGAAGGCGAAGGTCGAAGAAATTTGGCGGTGACCGGCGCGGCCGCGTTGCGCTTGTTCGCCGATTCGGGGTGACTAATCTGTTTGGAGCGCCCGAATCTGGCCGGCTGCCAGATTGACCGCTTTTGCTATGATCGGCGCATAGTCAGTGAGAAAAGCTGACCAGGGAGTCCCTTCCATGATGAAGATCCAGATCTTTCTTGCAATCACCGCGCTGCTCACGCCGGCAGCCAGCGCACAGTTCGTACGCGGCAGTCTCCTCGGCAACGTCTCGGATGCTTCCGGAGCCATGATTGCCGGTGCCGATGTGAAGCTGACCAATCTCGGGACCAACGAGACTCGCTCCGCTACGTCATCCGAGGATGGCGGCTATCTGTTCCCTGCCCTCCTTCCGGGCGCCTACCGCCTCGAAGTTTCGCGCAGCGGCTTCAAGACGCAGGTGGTAAACGAGGTTCGCCTCGAGGTGAACCAGACCGCGCGTGTCGACTTGAAACTTCCCGTCGGCGAGGTGGCCGAACGTATCGAGATCACGTCGAGCGCGGTGCTGCTCAAGACCGATACTTCCGAGATCGGCCACGTGGTCAGCAACAAGCAGATCGTCGATCTGCCGCTCAACGGCCGCGACTATCTTCAGCTTGCGCGGTTGATTCCCGGCGTGGTTCCGTCGCGCGCCGGCGCGACGGCGGGACAGAAAGGCGTCAGCCGCAGCGTGAACTCGGTGGGCGCGCGCGACACCTCCGTGAGCTTCCTGCTCGATGGCGTCGACACCAACGATGTTTCGTTCCAGACGCCCTCGGTGACCCCGTCGATCGATGCGATCCAGGAGTTCAAGGTTCTCCAGAACGCGTACTCGGCCGAGTTCGGGCGCGGCGCGACCCAGATCCTGACCGCAATCCGCAGCGGCAGCAACGAGTGGCACGGATCCGTGTTCGCGTTCCACCGCAACGACAAGCTCGCGTCACGCAGCTTCTTCCAACCCGGTAAGGCAGCCCCGCTCAAACAGAACCAGTTCGGCGCCACATTCGGTGGTCCGGTCTTCAAGGACCGCACCTTCTTCTTCCTCAATTACGAAGGGCAGCGCATCCGCACAGGCGGCACCAGCTTCGGTTTGGTGCCGACACCGCAGATGCTGCAAGGCGATTTCTCCGCGCCAGGCGATCCCCGCATATTCGATCCGCTCACATTCAATGCCGCGGACCGCACACGCCAGCAGTTCCCCGGTAATCGCATCCCCGCGGCGCGTTTCTCCCAACGTGCTCTCAAGGCTGTCCCCTTCTTCCCAGCGCCGAACTTCAGCGGTCTGGTCGGCCGCAATTACGCAGGCAGCCCCGCTCAGTTGAACGACAACAACCAGGGCAACGCTCGCGTGGATCATCGCTTCTCCCAGAAGGACAACATCTTCGTTCGATACTCGGCGCTCGAATACATCCGGACGCGATACGGCACGCTGCCGCTCACCGGCACGCTCGACGATGTGCGCGGGCAGAACGCGGCGTTCAACTGGATCCACACGGTCGGACCGTCGCTGATCAACGAACTGCGCGTGGGACTGAATCGTAATCGCTATCTGACGCCGCCAGAGGCCGCGGGAAGCGAAAACCCAGCGCGCGACATCTTCGGTTTCACCAATACGACAACCGATCCCGCCAGTTCGTCCGGTTTACCGGCGTTCGGCTTCACGGGCGGCTTCAACGGCATCGGTCCGGGATCGCAGTTCCCGCAAAACGCGATCACGCAGACGTGGCAAATGGTCGACAACATCACGCTGATTCGCGGTGCCCATAGCCTCAAGACCGGAATCGACTTCCGGCGCACGCGTCTCACGCAGCGCGTCTCGAACAATGATCGCGGCAGTTTCAGCTTCACCGGCCAGTTCACCAATCTGCCTGCGACTCCAGCCGGAACTGGCAGCGCCATCGCGGACCTGTTGCTTGGAAATCCGCTCAGCGCCGCGGCCGCCAACGGCGACCAACTCGGGCACAACTACAACGACATGTACTCGGCTTACCTGCAGGACGACTGGAAGGTCTCTTCGCGCCTCACGCTCAATCTCGGACTTCGCTACGAGTACGTATCGCCGTGGCGCGAAAAGCTCGACCGCTTCGTGATTCTCGATTTCGACGATCCCGCCGGACGCCTACTGATCGCCAATACTTCGCAAGCTTTCGTGCCGGGCCGGGGACTAGTCGATGCGGGACGAAAGATCTCGAAGACCATCGTGTCGGCCGACAAAAACAACTGGGCGCCACGCGCCGGTTTGGCGTACCGGCCGTTGAACAAGACCGTGATCCGCGCGGGATTCGGGCTGTTCTACGACATTCAGGAAGGCAACGAAGCGCAGTTCCTGCGCAACAACGCACCCTTCTTCTTCGTGCAGAACTACAATTCCGATCCGCTGGTCCCGAACCTGCAACTCGACCGGCTGTTCCCGTCGGGCGCCAATCTGCCCTCGGGCACGATCCAGCCGTTCACGATTTCGACTTACCGTACGCCCTATCTGCCGCAGTGGAACTTCAACATCGAGCGCGAGATCGCCTCGAACCTGCTGCTCGAGTTGGGCTACGTGGGGTCGAAAGGCAACCACCTTTTGCGCCGCACGAACTTCCAACAGTGGGAAGGAATCCTCGTGCAGGATCCGGCGCGGCCAGCGCCGCTCGCCCAGCGCGTGCGATTCCCGAACTTCAGCCCGACCGTGATCATCGGCACCGAGAACGGCGGTTCGTCGACCTTCCACGGGTTCATTTCGAAGCTCGAACGGCGGTACTCGAGCGGCTTGTCGTTCCTGGTGTCGTACACGTTCTCGAAGGCGATTGACGATTCGCATAGTTCGTCGAACTTCGGCGGCACTCCGTCGAACGCGCAGTGCCGGTGCGACCTGCGCGGCAACAAGGGACCTTCGGCGTTCGACATCACGCACCGGGGCGTCGTGAGCTTCGGATACGAGTTGCCGTTCGGGCAAGGCAAGAAGCTTCTCAACGCGGGTGGCGCGATGAGCAAGATCGCGGGCGGATGGCAGGTGAACGGCATCGGGTCCATGCAGAGCGGCCCGCCGTTCCAGATCAATACGCAGGGTGACAACGCGAACATCGGCACGGGCGCGGGCAGCGGCAACAACCAGAGGCCTAACGTCGTGGCCGGCGAGTTGGAGGGCATCGACACGGGGTCCGATGTCCGGCGCCGAGGGGTCGACGCGAATACTTACTATTTCAATCGCTCCGCGTACGTGTTGCCTCCGTTGTTCCGGTTGGGCAATCTCGGCAAGAACACGCTCCGTGGTCCGGGAGCGGCGTCGTGGGATCTATCGTTGATCAAGAACACCGCGTTGACCGACCGGATCAACACGCAATTCCGCGCGGAGTTCTTCAATGCGTTCAACCAGAGTGCGTTCGGTCTACCCGGCACGCTGGTGGCGAGCCCGACGTTCGGCGTGATCACCGGCGCGTCCGGTGGCCGCGTGATCCAGTTCGGGTTGAAGATCCTGTTCTAGCAGCCGCTCTTCGCCAAGCAGCCTTCAAACGAAGCAACGCCGGCGTGGAGACCGAGAGCCGTGGTCGAGACCCATCATCGCCGCGGGGCCCTCCAGAACCAGAACCTGAACACCTCTTCGCAGGGAGAGAGCGCGATTCTCACGGCCTTCGGCGCTTATCGACCGCGAAGACTCGTCCTGAGCGGCCGTTGTCGGGGGCCGCGCCCCGTTCAGCCAACTGCGACAGTCCTGCGGCATGAGCGCGGAGGACGCGATCATTTCGATTGTTCGTGGCGTGCAGACTTTCGATGGTGGAAGGCCCCCCTCCGCTGACGGAGAGCCGGAGTTCACTGTGCACATCGTAGAATCGATGAATGTCCCAGATGTTATCCCGGCGCGTGTTGATTGGCTCGGCAGCAGCGGCGGCATTGCCTGCGCCCACGCAACGATGGATCTACTGGGGCACCTACACCGCCGGGGGCCCGCGCTACGGCACTGGCGAGAGTCAGGGCATCTACGTGTCGCGCTTCGAGCCGTCCAGCGGCAACGTGGGCGCGCCGGAGCTAGCGGCCAAGACCGCCAACCCGTCGTACCTGGCCGTACACCCGAATCGCAAGTATCTCTACTCGGTGAACGAGCACATCGAGATGGACGGCAAGACACCAGGCGAATTGACCGCCTTCTCCATTGACCCAGCAACCGGCAAGCTGACTGAGTTGAACCGCGGCCCGTCCGGAGGCGGCATGCCTTGCCACATCGCCGTGGATCGCGCGGGCAAGGTCCTCGCCACCGCCAATTGGGCCACCGGCAGCGCGGCGCTCTTCAAGCTTCGCCGTGACGGCCGCATCGGCGAGGCCGCGGGTCATTATCAACACACCGCCGCGGATCCGGCCGTCCAGGTGCACTGCCATGCGGTCGTGTTTTCGCCCGATGACAAGTTTCTGATCGAGACCGACACCGGGTTAAACTCGATCTTCGTCCACCGCCGCGACGGCCGCCCCGATGCTCCACCACTGAAGCTGGTGAACAAGGCGAATCCACGCCACCTCGTGTTCCACCCGAACGGCAAATGGGCCTACGTTGCCAACGAAGCCGGTCCGGGCTGCACGGCGCTGCGTTATGACGCCAAGTCCGGCGTCTTCGCTGAAATCGGCGTGACGCGCACGGTGCCCAGCGGCTTCACCGGCCGCGTCACGCCCGCCGAGGCCGTCATGCATCCCAGCGGCCGCTATGTGCTGATCTCCAACCGCGGTCATGAGTCGATCGCCGTCCTCGACGTGCACCCGGTGAGCGGAGTTACCCGGCTCATCGAGGCGTTCCAACCCGGCGGCGCCGGAGCGCGCAGCTTCAACGTGGATCCCAGCGGGAAATGGGTGTTTGCGCTAATGCAGCGAACCAATCAGATCTTTCCGCTTCGGTTCGATGTCTCCACCGGCAAGTTGAGCCGGGAAGGAGAGCCCATCGCCCTCCCGGCTCCCGTTTGCGCGAAGTTCGTTTAGAATGCACCCGGATGGGCGACCGCGTCACGTGAGTTGCGACTCCCGTAGTCGCGCGCGTGAGAATGCCATCACCGGCCATCGCGATCGGGGTATAGTTGATAGCGAAACGAAAGCCGTCATATGAATCGAACCATCCTCGCCGCCGTGTTGTTCGCCTCGCCAATGATGGGTTGGCAGCAGGAAACAGAGCTCCGGGACGACTCGGGCAAGACCGTTGTCAAATACGTCATCGAAGTTCCCGACGGTGTCGCGCCGGGCAAGACCACCGATCCGGCCAAGCAGTTGGGCCTTTTCCTCTGCTTCCAGGAGCACGACACGCCTACGGGGAACGACCTTTTCCCGGTCCGCCAGACGCTGCTTCGACAAGGCAAGCTCGGCAACTACATTCTGCTGGCCGCCGCGCCTCGCAGCCGTAAGTTCGGGCCTGCCGACCATGAGCCCATCGAGAAGCTAATCGCATGGGCGATCAAAACATATCCGGTCAATCCGCGGCGCGTCTACATGTTCGGCAAGGGCGAAGGCTCCAAGATCTCGATGGAGTTCATGATGACGCACCCGCGGCTGGTGACGGCCGCGATCGGCTACAGTTGGGGCGCCTGGCTGATGCCAGCGGAGTTGACCGAACCGATCGACTTCGAGAATCGCGCGCCGGAAATCTATCTCACGCTCGGCCGGCGCGACCTCGACAATCACCTCTCCTGTGTGCGCGATGCTTACCTGCGGCTCCGCGCCAAGGGCTACCATCTGATCCACCGCGAGTTCGATGAACTGGCGGACCGGAGCTATCATCCCCCGAGCAACGACGACGCGATCGGCTGGGCCACGCGGCTCCGCAACAAGACCATCGCGCCGTCGGTTGAGGAAGCGAGGCTCCTGAAGGGCACGCCCATGATGGCGAATGGACACTATCCCGCCTTGGCGCTCGTGGGTGGCGCCCCGGCCGGCGCGGTGCTCGAAAGGCTGTTCCAATCGAAAGACGCGGCGGTGCGTGCCGCGGCCGCCGAGACCTGCAAGCATGGCATCTACAGCGCCTCCACCACGGCGGCGCTGGCGAAGTTGGCCGTTGATCCGGAGCCGGCTGTTCGCCGGTCCGCGATGGGCGCGCTCGGCATGTACGCCAACTGGCGTTACGAGTCCGCGGGGAACGCCATCATTCAGGCCGCAACGGACAGAAGCGCCAGCCCGGCTGACCGCATCCACGCAGTGGACGCTCTCAGCCACGCCGCGCGCTTCCAGACCAAGGGCGTACGGCAGGATCCGGCGTTGTTCGAGGCGCTCGTGGGGCTGTTGCAGGACAAGTTCGAACCCGTGCGCGCCATGGCGCAACTGGCGCTCGCGCCCGCGTATGAGCCCGCCGCTCCCGGCACACCTCGCCGGCGTTCTCCCGAAGGAGGCTGGGAGAAGTGGTTGGCCGAGGTGAAGGCGAAGGAACCTTCCCGCGCCACGCCACCCACGAACTTGGGCGCGCACTTCCAGTCCACGCTGAAAGCCGCGGAGTCCGGTGACGTTGCCGCGCAGTCTGCCGTGGGCATGTTGTACGCGAACGGCAAAGGCGTTGCGCAAAACTACGCGGAGGCGGCGAAGTGGTGGACGAAAGCCGGCCTCGCCGGAGATCTCGTGGCTGCCCGTCATGCTTGGAACCTCTATCGGAACGGCGAGGGCGTGGCGCGTGATGCCGCCACGGCAAATCGACTGGCGCCGCTCATCGGCGAACCGATCCAAACGCCGCGGGCCCAGCCGGCGCCGAGCACAACGGTGAATACCGGTAGCCGGAATTAGGCCTGAATTAGGTACGGCAACCGCTGCGGGCGGCGCCCGTGAGAAGCATCTCTCATTGGGCGAACACCAGCATGACCCTCAGTTTTTCGGGGCACGAGAAGCGGTGGACAACCACAGGCTCGGGAGCGAGCCCGGTGGAGGCCGCTCCACGGCGGTAATGGGCTTCCTCATCGCCGCCTCACCGGTACCCGTTTGGACATATCTACTTTGCTTTGACACGCTTGGCCGGCCTGAGCATTTTCCAATCCGGGAATGAGCCTGAAGTGAGGATTGGTTTCCAATGTGGG
>CADECY010000041.1 GCA_902825945.1 uncultured Acidobacteriota bacterium | reverse complement strand
CAATGGTGGTGATGTCAGTCAGAGCTTTGCCGCTGGGCGTGTAGTGCATCTGGATGTTGAAGACCGTGCCCGCGCGAATCAACCGCGCGGTGCCGGGTTCGAGTTGAATCGGCGGATCGCCCGGCGCCCATCCGATCAGCAGGTCGCCCCCGTCGCCCACGCGCTTGCCATCGGGCGAATTCATGAACACGATCACGTGGTGGACGACGCCACGATTGTCGGGCCGGATCTCGGCCGATTCCACCCATGTATCCTCGGTGAATCCGCTCGGCACCTTGAAGTACTTGTACGCAACCGTTCCACTCGCGGGGACTTCGAAATCGGTGCCGATATCGAAGACCTTGTCCGGCTTGCCGATGTTCCAGCCTTCGGTGAACTTCGGCGGTTCCGGCAGGAACGACGGCTCCCCCTCGGGAGCGCCCGCGGCAACCCAATCGGCGATCGTGCGCTTCTCGGCGTCCGGCAAACGGCGGTCGTTCTTGAACGATCCATGCAACGGATCGGCGAGCCATGGCGGCATCTTCGTCGTGGTCACGGCCTCGCGAATCGCCTTCGCCCACGGCCGCACTTCCTTGTACGAGGTGAGCGCCATCGGGGCGCCCTCGCCGGCGCGGTGACACGAGACGCAGCTCCGGTTCAGAATCGGCGCGACGTCTTTCGTGTAGGTTGGCGCGGCCACCGCGGAAATGGCCAGCACCGGAAGCAGCGCGATACACCGGGTTCCCATACACTCATTGTAATAATAGGACTCTGTGAGCACACTGGATGTCGGCTGCGGCGTGAACAAGTTTCCGGGCTCGATCGGCATCGATCGCATCACCGGGACGAAAGCCGACGTGATCGCCGACCTCGACCGCTTCCCCTACCCGTTTCGCGACGATTCGTTCGACTCGATCCGCGTCATCCACGTGATCGAGCATCTCACCGACGTGATCCGCGCGATGGAGGAGTTTCACCGTCTGGGCCGCGCCGGCGCGCGCGTTCTCATCGCGACTCCGCACTACACCGACTTCAGCTCCTTCTGCGATCCCACCCACAAGCACCACCTGAACACGTTCTCGTTCCGCTACTTCGGCGAGGACAACGCGGGCTTCGGCTACTATTCGAAGGCGCGATTCCGCGAGCGCGCGCTGCGCGTGAAGCTGCTCGCGCTGTGGCGCTACCTCGGCTTCGAACTTCTGGTGAATCGCGTGCCGCGATTCCGCAAATTCTGGGAACACTACCTCTGCTTCGTGGTGCGGGGCAAAGTGATGGAGTTCGAATTTGAGATAGTGAAGTAAAGATGCTTTTCAAGCCTCTCCTGCTGCTGTCGGATGCCATCCGTCAGCGCGCCCGGCGCCGTTCGATGGATCCGGATCACGCACTCGGACGCGACGCCGAAGATCTCGCGCATCGCTACCTCCAGAAACAAGGACTCGTCGTGATCGCGCGCAACTGGCGCACGAAGTCGGGCTACGCCGAAGTCGACATCGTGGCCTTCGACGAGAAGACCTCGGCGCTCGTGTTCGTCGAAGTGAAATCGCGAACGGACGAGGACTACGGCGCGCCCGACCGCCAGATCACCCCCGAGAAGCGGCGCAAGATCGCGATCGCCTCCCAGGAATTCCGCCGCAACAGCCAGTACGAGAACACGCCAGTCCGCTTTGACGTGGTGAGCGTCGTGTTCGAGCCCGAGAGAAAGGTGACGCACTTCGCGGACGCGTGGTCTCCCGCCGAAGCGTTGGCGGCGGTGCGATAGCGAAATTGCGGCGGGCGATCTTCGGCGGCACGTTCGATCCAGTCCACCACGCCCACCTCGAGGTGGCGCGCGAGGCGCGGGTGAAGTTCTCGCTCGATCAGGTGCTGACGATCCCCGCCCCGTCGCCTCCGCACAAGTCGACCCGGACTCCGTTCGAACATCGCTATCGCATGGTGGAACTCGCCTGCGCCGGCGATTCCTGGCTCGCTCCCTCGCGAATCGAGGAGAAGCGCGAGCGCAGCTATTCCGTGCTCACAATCGAGGAACTGCGGCGCGAATATCCGCGCGACGACTGGTTCTTCCTGATCGGCGCCGACGCGTTCGCCGAAATCGAAACTTGGTTCCGCTGGCGCGAAGTGGTCCTGATGGTCGACTTCATCGTCGTCTCGCGGCCCGGCTTCGTCTATGACATTCCGGCGGGTTGCCGCGTGCATCGCTTGGACACGCTCGCTCTGAATGCCTCGTCTTCCGCGATCCGCGAGCAGATCCGCGCGGGCGCTTCGCCCGCCGAAGTGCCCGCTCCGGTTCTGGCTTACATTCGCGAGCATCGGCTGTATCGGCTCGACGCCCTGGACACTCGTCCCTCGCCGTGACCCGGCTCCTGCCCGCGCGACTGCGATCATGCTCCCGGCGCTATCGCGCCGGATCGCTTCTTTGGGCAGTCCTCTTTGCCGAAGACTCCGCTCCCGGTGGCTCCTGGAACGGCTCCATCGGAATGCGCTGGTAGCAAACTTCCGACACCGTCAGCCAGGTGGTACCGCCCGGCGCGTGGAGTGCGACGCGGTCGCCCTCCGTTGAATTCAGAAGCGCGCGTCCCAAGGGCGACAGCCAACTGATGTAATTTCGGTCGAGATCGATCTCGTCAATCCCCACGATGCTGACCACGCGCTCCGTCCCCTCTTCATTCTCGTAGCGCACGGTCGCTCCGAAGAAGACTCGTTCCGCTGCCCGCCCCTTTCTCGGAGCTTCGGGATCGACGACTTCGGCCGCCTCGATTCGCTTGCCGAGAAAGCGGAGACGTCCATCGATCTGGCGCAGCCGCCGCTTGCCGTACTGGTAGTCGGCGTTTTCACTGCGATCGCCGTTGCTCGCCGCCCACGTCACCACTTCCGTCACGGCGGGGCGTTCCCGGGTGAGCAGAAACCGGTGCTCGTCCTTGAGCCGCTGCAGGCCGGCTGGCGTGATGTAGTTCTTGAGTGGCGTTGCGTGCGCGTCCGGCCGCGGTTTTCTCGTGAACCCTTCTCGCATGTCTTCTCCGATTGTTCCACGAGCCGCGCTGCCGCGATTCTTGCGGCGGACTCCGCGAGGTCCGCTCTCAGGTGCCTACTCGTCCCGCTGCTCCGAACCAATCGCTGAAACTCTGGAAACCCTTACTGGTGGCCAGCGGTGTGAGCGTGATGTGCATCACGAGGTAGTAGCCGAGCAAGGCTGGCATCGGCCACCGAACGCGGCCGGAACGCACTCCATGAAGATGATGACGGCACATGCGGCTTCAAGGAAAACCAGCGACGCCTAGAGGGCTGCGTCGAAGCCGGGAACCAGCGAGGGCAACAGATGTAGGACTGTCGAGCCGCCGAAACGGCTGCGGCCACGTAGGCACAGAACAGGCAGATACCGGTCAGGTCGAGCCAGAGAAACTTCACGCTCGCAAGCCGGAAGTTCGTGATGTTGCTGAAGGCCATCATCCGCACCACGTAAACTCCGCTTGCAGCCACGATGACCGCGAGCACGATTGACCGGCGGTGCGGTCCGCGCCGGCCGGTCCGTATCAGAGCGTACTGGAGCACGGGACGGTTATCCAAACAGTTGCGGACCACCCATGCACGTGATGTGGAACCGGCGTCATCAATAACCTTGCGAAGAAGCTTGGCCAGAAGCCCACCACGGCCAGAACGAGCGCAACCGCAAAAATTGGCCAAGGATGCCGCAGGCCCGATGGGACAATTCGGCGGTAGGCACGGCGGTTCTACTGTACCAAGGCTGCCGGGGCCTGCCTTCGGCTGCCAGACTCGACGTTCCTCCTTACGCGCCGCGATCTCCTCGGCGCTACGAGTCATCCCGGCGGCACGCCTCTCGGGACGTACAAAGCCTCCTCGTTTGCAAGCCGAAGAGTAGGACCGGCAAAAGAGCCGCATGCGGCCGCTCTCATCCCGCACGGTCCCGATTCCATCACTCCAGACTGCTAGACTCGACATTCTATGTTGACCCGCCGTGAACTGCTGGGCGCCATGGCCGCCGCCCCGCTCGCCGCCGCGCCCGAGCGCCCGAACATCGTCTACATCCTCGCCGACGATCTCGGCTGGGGCGATCTCCAGTGCTACAACAAGGACTCGCGCATCGCGACTCCAAATGCGGACAAGCTTGCCGCGCAAGGTGTCCGCTTTACCGACATGCACTCGCCCTCGTCGGTCTGCACGCCGACGCGCTACGGCATCCTCACGGGCCGATACTGTTGGCGGTCGAAACTGAAGCAAGGTGTGCTGGTGGGCGATTCGCCGAACCTGATCGAAAACGGCCGCCTCACCGTCGCGTCGATGCTGAAGTCGCAAGGCTACGCGACCGGCGCGGTTGGCAAGTGGCACCTCGGACTCGGCGATCGGCCGAAGGCGGACTACACGAAGCCGCTCTCGCCGTGTCCCAACGATCACGGCTTCGACTACTTCTTCGGAATCCCCGCGTCGCTCGACTTCGAGCCATATGTCTACGTCGAGAACAATCGCGCCGTCGAGCCGCCCACATCGAGCACGCCCGGCCGCAACGAGCCGCGCGGTGTCTTCTGGCGTGGCGGCGGCATGGCCCCGAGTTTCGACTTCGAACAATGCTTGCCCACACTCACCGGCAAGGCGATCTCGTTCATCAAGGATCGTGCCGCGAACAAGACGAAGCCGTTCTTCCTCTACTTTCCGCTCACCGGTCCGCACACGCCATGGCTGCCGCTGAAGCAGTGGCAAGGCAAATCCGGTGCGGGGATCTATGGCGATTTCGTGATGCAGGTCGACGATCTGCTGGGACAAGTGATGCGCACGCTCGACGAGACAGGCACGGCGAAGAACACGCTACTCGTATTCACGTCAGACAATGGCGCCCACTGGACTCCCGATGACAAGGCCAAGTTTCCGCATCGTGCCAACGCGAACTGGCGCGGCATGAAGGCCGACATTCACGACGCCGGACATCGCATTCCGTTCCTGGCACGCTGGCCCGGCAAGGTGAAGCCGGGAACCGTGAGCAATGAAACCGGCTGCCTCACCGACTTCATGGCCACGGCGGCGGGCGTCACCGGATACGAGCTTCCGAAGGACGCAGGCGAGGACAGCTTCAATCTGCTTCCCGCCTACATGGGCAAGAAACTCGCCAAGCCGATCCGTGAGGCGACGATCCACCATTCGTCGATGGGCCTGTTCGCGATCCGGCAGGGCAACTGGAAGCTCGTCGCCGGCCGCGGATCGTGGGGCTTCTCCGATCCGAAGAAAATCGAACCCAAACCGGGCGAACCCGCGGGCGAGCTGTACAATCTCGCGAAGGATCCGGCCGAGACCGAGAACCTCTACCTGAAGGAGACAGCGAAGGTCCGCGAGTTGAGCGCGCTGCTCGAGAAGTACAAGTCGCAAGGCTACAGCAGGCCGATGGCATGATGACGCGGCGTGATCTGCTGTCGATGGCCGCCAGTGGCGCATTGGCGCGCGGCGCGGCCAGGCAACCGAACATCGTCTTCATCATGCTCGACGATCTCGGCTATGGCGACCTCGGCTGTTACGGCCAACGCAGGATCCGCACGCCGAACATCGATCGGATCGCAGCGGAAGGGATGCGCTTCACCGATGCCTACGCGGGCGGAAGCGTCTGTGCGCCATCGCGCAGTGTCCTGATGACCGGACTCCACATGGGCCACACGCCGGTTCGCGCCAACGCCGGCACGGTGTCGATCGAACAGAACGATGTGACGCTCGCCGAGGTCCTGAAGTCCGCCGGATACGCGACGGGCGGATTCGGAAAGTGGGGGCTCGGCGATCACGGAACACCGGGCGTGCCCTACCGGCAGGGGTTCGACGAATTCTTCGGCTATCTGCATCAGGTGCACGCGCACTCCTACTATCCGCACTTCCTGTGGGACAACGATCGCAAGTTCCCGATGGGTGGAACGAAGTACTCGGCTGACGTGATCGCCGAACGCTCGTTCGACTTTCTGAAACGCCAATCAGCCGCGAAGCCGTTCTTCCTCTACGCGACCTACACCGTGCCCCATGCGCGATTCGAAGTGCCGGACCTCGGCCCGTACGTAAACGAGCCGTGGCCCGAGACCGATCGCAAGTACGCCGCGATGATATCGAGAGGCGATTCTTACACGGGGCGGCTGCTCGCGCTCCTCGAAGAGAAGAAGCTCGCCCAGGATACGATCGTGATCTTCACGAGTGATAACGGAGGCGTGGGTGGTGGCGAGCGAAAGGTCGAATTCTTCGGAAGCACGGGCAATTCGCGCGGTGAGAAGGGGCAATTGTACGAAGGCGGGATTCGCGTGCCGCTGATGGTCCGCTGGCCCGGCCAAGTGAAGGCGGGATCGGTCAGCGATCTTCCCTGCTACTTCGCCGACATGCTGCCCACGTTCGCTGAGATTGCGCGAGCAAAGACTCCGGACGTGGACGGCATCTCGATCGTTCCGGAACTGCGCGGAAAGCGCCTTTCGCGCGAGCGGACGCTCTATTGGGAGCGCCACGCCTGGAACGGCCGTGACGCGCTGCGGCTCGACCGCATGGGCCAGGCGATCCGATTCGGTGATTGGAAAATGGTTCGCCAGGCACCGGACAAGGAGCCTGAACTCTACGACCTGCGTTCCGATCCCGGCGAGAAATCGAACGTCGCGAACGCACAACCGGACCGTGCCGCGAAGCTCTCCGCGATGATGCAGGCCGCGCATCGTCCGCCCCGCGCCCACGTAGGCAACATGAAGTTCATCGAGTAGCACGCGCGTGATCTGCCTGGCGTAGTATGATGGCCGCCTGAACAGGGAGGCTCGCCAATGAATCGTATTCTTGCCGCACTCTTGCTCGCTGCTTCCGGGCTTGCGCAGGTGGAAACCACCACCGCGATCACAGGAACCGTCGCCGACCCGGCTGGCGCGGTATTTCCCGGAACTCAGGTCAAGCTCACGAATCAGAACACCGGCGCCGTTCGTGAAACCACGACCAACGCCGAAGGTGTCTACTCGTTCCAATCTTTGCCTGCCGGAAAGTACACGATCTCGGCTTCGGCGAAGGGATTCAAGACCAGCACCATTACGGACCGCGTAGTCGAAACCGCGCAGCATGCGCACGTCGATATCCGGCTCGAACTCGGATCCACCGCCGAGCAAGTCACCGTCTCCGCCGCCGGCGCTGAACTCATCAACACGGCCTCCGCCGAGGTCACCGGCAGCATCACCCAGGAACTGGTGCAGAACATCCCGCTTGGGCGCGGCAACTTCTTCGACCTGCTGCAAATGACGCCCGGCGTGGTTCCGCAGAACATCGGCAGCGGTGTCTCCTTTGCCGCGCAATCGCTGAACTTCGTCAACGCGGGTGGAACCTTCCAGGCATCGGGAGCGTTCATCTCCGGCAACCGCGACTCCGGCTCCAACATCTCGATCGATGGGTCCAACGTTCAGATTCCGGTCTACGGCCAGGCGACACAGTTGCAGTCGCGCGCCAGCGTTCAGGAAGTCCGCGTGGAAGCCGCGAACATGAGCGCCGAGTTCGGAAACGGCGTCGCCGCGGTGAACGTGATCACCAAGGGCGGCTCGAACACCTTCCACGGCGAGGCGTTCGAGTTCTTCCGTAACAATCACCTCGACGCGAATTCCTACCTCAACAACGAAGCCGGACGCCGCCTGCAACCCTACACGCAGAATCAGTTCGGCGGAGCGGTGGGCGGGCCGATCAAGAAGAACAAGCTGATGTTCTTCGGCAACTACGAAGGCTTCCGCGTGGTGCAACGCTCGCAGGCGTTCGCCACGGTGCCGGATGCGAACATCCGCCGCGGTGATTTTTCCGGGTTTCGCCCGCCTGGCCCGGGTGGCACACTCCTTGCGACGCCGGTCATCTACAACCCGTACGATGCCGATCCATCCACCGGCCTCCGCCGTCCGTTTCCCGGCAATCGCATTCCCGCGACGGCGTGCGGCCCACGTGCGAGTTGCATGGATCCGGTCACCACGAAGTATCTCGAGAAGTACGTGCGGCAGCCGAATGTCGTCGTCAACGGAGTGGACCAATACACCGACGCGATCCGGACGACGCTCTTCCAGGATCAGGTGACGGGCCGTTCCGATTGGCTGCGCAGTTCGAACTCCACCATCTTCGGCCGCTTCACCTACACCAAGCAGGATTCGCTCGCTGGTGGACTCCAGCCGCTCGAAGGCACGGGCAATCCGTCGGCTTCGACGAACGCCGTCATCCACTGGACGCAGGTTCTGAGCGCATCGAAGGTCAACGACTTCGGGATCTCGTACTCGCGCCCGAACTGGGCCTACACGCGTCCGCTGACGCTTCCCGACGCGCCCGCCGAGATCGGACTTCCGAACACGTCGAGCTACACCGGCGGCACCAACTGGTCAGTGGCCGGATTCAATCTCGGCAGCGCCACCAACTACATCTTCAACGCCTACTCGAACAACATCCAAATCAAGGACGACTTCGGATGGGTGCGCGGACGCCACAGCTTCAAGTTCGGATTCGACGGCGTCAACAAGCGATTCATCTACTACAATCCGTCAGGCGACAAGGGTTCGTTCTCTTTCAGCCGCTTCTTCACGCAGGCTTGTCCCCCCGGCAATGCGCGATGCGAACAGGCGCGCGCCGCGGCGGGTGCGCCTAGCGGCGGGTTCGAAATGGCGGACTACCTGCTTGGCGCCTACTCGAGCACCTTGCTGATCATTCGCCAGATTCCCTATGTGGGCCATCAAACCTACATGGGCTTCTACGCGCAAGACTCCTGGCGCATCACGAATCGCCTGACGATGAACATCGGCCTGCGATACGAATACTGGAGCCCGTGGACGGTTCCCCGCAACGCGACTCTCTCGTTCGATTTCAACAAGGGCGAGCCGCAATTCGCGCTCCAGAACCCGAACGATTTCCTCTCCCGTGAGAAGTGCTTCGGCGGCTGCGCGCCGCTGACACCGGGCGTTCCGCGCCAGGCGTATCGCATCGGAACGAAGAACTTCGCGCCGAGGATCGGGATCACCTACGCGCTCACGCCCGCCACCGTCATTCGCGCGGGCGCGGGTATCTATTACGACGGCAATATCAATATGAACCAGTTCAACGATATTCAGTCCGGAGCCGCGCCGTTCAGCCTGCGATACGAAGTCGTGAACGACACCTCGCTCGCGCTGCCGCAACGGCTGGTGAGCAACGAGTATCCAGGCGGACTTCTCGGAAGCGCACCTCGGCCGAACGCGAATCCGCCGTCGAGCTTCCGATTCGCGATGCCGTATTATCCGATCCCGGCGGTTTATCAATGGTCCGCGAGTATTCAGCGCCGCATCGGATCATCGTGGGTGGGCGAACTCGACTATGTCGGATCGCACACGATCCACCAGTTCCAGTTCATCGACGTCAATGCGGCGGACCTTCCCCAGGGCCCGCTCGCCAGCGTGCCGCTGCAACAGCGGCGCCCCTATCCGCAGTGGGGAATTCTCGGAACCTGGGCGCCGATCGGCTGGGCCAAATACAACGCGGGAACCGCGAGCATCAAGAATAATCAGTGGCACGGCTTGACGTTCCAAGGCAACGTGACATGGGCAAAGAACCTTGCCTCGTCGCGCATCGGAACTTCCGATCACGGCAATGTCAACTTCCGCGCGCCCTACATCTGGTCCGGACCATCGGCTATCACCCCGAAGCTCTGGTTCATCAGCGCGCTCAGCTATCAGACTCCGAAGCTCACCGGCAGCCGTGCACTCGGGGCCGCAGTCAATGGATGGGTCTTCAGCGGGACCTACACGGCATCGACGGGCTCGCCCGAACCGGTGACCAATCAGGATCTCACCGGCACCGGACTCTCGGGCGCGTCGAGCCTCGCGCAGCCCAATCGGACCTGCAATCCCATGTCGGGCGACAACATCAATAATCGCTTCCGCTGGTACAACACCGGCTGCTTCACCGATCCCGCCTTCGGCGTCTGGGGCAACTCGACGCTCGGCGTGATCACCGAACCCGGCATCAATAATTGGAATCTCGCCACCGCCAAACGATTCCCGATGCCGTGGAAAGAGGATCACGCGATTCAGTTCCGGGCCGACTATTTCAATGCCTGGAACCACACGCAGTTTTCGTCGTCGGACCGTAACATGCGAAGCGCGAGCTACGGCCGCATCAACGGCGTGCGTCAGGCGCGGCAAGTCCAGTTCTCGCTGCACTACATGTTCTAGAACCGGTGCCAGGCATTCGGGCGCTCCGGTGCGGCCAACGAGGGGTGGAGTCGGTTGTTTCGCTCAACTCCCACGGTCGCGCCGGACCGCTCGGTGAGTCGATTCGCTCGGTATGATCCCGGTATTCCACCGGATACCGAGGCACACGGCTAGCGCTCGAGGCTCGATGCGCGCGTGGCGCAGACCGCCCGGAGCGCGGGTACAATCAAGAAGAACATGAGACTTGCGCTCCTCCTTCCGATCGCTCTCCTGGCGAGCCCCGTTTTCGCTCAACTCCCCGATGGTCCCGGCCGTGAAGAGGTCGAAAAGCTCTGCAAGAATTGCCACGAACTCGCACGCTCGGTTTCGAAAAAGCAGGATCGGGATGGGTGGCAGACCACCTTCAACAAGATGGTCGCCTTCGGAATGAAGCACTCCGATCAGGAGATGACGGTGGTCATTGACTACCTGACGAAGAACTATCCGGCCGAAGCCGTTCCTCCAGTGAACGTGAACACCGCGCCCGCGGTCGAACTCGAAAGCCGGCTTGGACTCCGCCGCTCACAAGCCTCCGCGTTGATCCGGTACCGCAACGAAAAGGGCAACTTCAAGACGATCGACGATCTCAAGAAGGTGCCCGGGATCGACGCGGCCAAGATCGAAGCCAAGAAAGACGTCATTGTGTTCTAGCCGCGCGCGCCCACCGATCCGCGGCCGATCTGCGCGATCGACGTCACGCCACACTGCTTCATCACCAGCTCGAACTCGCCGCGCAGGATCTCGATCACGCGTTCCACTCCGGATTGTCCGAACGCGGCGGAGCCCCAGATGTAGGGCCGTCCCACGAACACCGCTTTCGCGCCCAATGCCAGCGCCTTGAAGATGTCGGTGCCGCGGCGGAATCCGCCATCGATGAACACGGGCAGCGGACCCCCGCCTTCCACCACCTCGGGCAGGCACTCGATCGTCCCGCGCCCACTCTCCTCGGCGCGGCCGCCGTGGTTCGAGACGACGAGCCCGTCGAGTCCGTTCTCGCGGCATAGTTGTGCGTCCTCGCGGGTCTCGATCCCCTTGATCAGCAGTTTCACCTTCGTAAAACGGCGCAGCTTGCGCACGTGCTCCCAATTGAGCGACGGATTGCTCGTGCGCAGCCCCTCGATGTCGAAGCCCGTGTACATGGGCTTGCGGCGGAAGAAGTCCTCATAGCGTGTTCCGTGACAGGCAACGCAGTCGCGCTTGTCGAACTTCTTCATCCGCTCGAACGTTTCGGTGTGCCGGCCGGCCTGCGTATCGACGGTGAGCGCAATCACCGGGCAGCCTGCTTCCTCCACGCGGCGGACCAGTTTCTCCGTGTATTCCCAGCGCGACGTCGGATAAAGCTGATACCAGGGCGGCTGTCCGAGCTCTTTCGCCACTTCCTCGACGCCGGTGTTGGTCGCGGTCGAGAGCATAATCATCGCGCCTTTCGCCTTGGCCGCGCGCGCAACTGGAACCTCGCCTTGCGCATGGAACGCCTTTTGATTGCCGATGGGCGCGAGTCCGAAAGGCATGCTCCACTTGGTGCCGAAGATCTCGGTCGATAGGTCCGCCGAGCGGATGTCGATGAGTCTTCTCGGACGCAGAAAGAAGTGGTCGAAGCCCGTGCGATTGGCGCGCAGCGTCGCGTCGTCATCGACGCCGGTCGCCATGTAGCCGAAGTGCGCCGGTGGCAGAACCTTTCGCGCGGCGGCTTCGAAGTCGAACACGTTGATCGCTTCGGCGGGTGAAGCGATCGGTGTTTCTTGCGCGAGCAAGGGCGAGGCGGTGAGCCATGCGAGGAATCGGCGGCGGTCGAGATCGCGCATAACTCGATAGTGTACGATGTCGCGAGGACCGCAACGAGCTCTCAATCATGTACGCATCCCTGACGGGTGCAAAGGATGCCGAAAGGAGGAATTTCGCGGAACGCTGGCCGGAACGGTACTCCAAGTCAGGGAACTTCGGAAGTGATCGCGATCGGGCGCGCCCCAGCCAAGCCCGGGGGAAACCGGACACGATCCTCCTCGACGATCCACAACTCGCGAGCGGGACTACGTCTCGCAAGCGCGAGCGTCAACCTCCGCATGACAGCGAGCGCGCTTGGCTTGTGCTGGCGCCTCAGCCGGAGCACGATCAGGCCTGCGTGTTGATCCGGCGGGTAGCCAAAGATTCATCCCAACCGGCTTCTGCCTCGAATCCGGCAACGCGCAAGACTTGGGCCGCTTCAGAAGGTAGATTTTCATCCGTCTTGAATCTCACGTGGTCATCTCGAGCGGAAGGTCCATTACTCCCTCTCAAGCCAACTCGGCCGCGTACGCCGATGCTCCGGTCGAGCATGCCGGCTGACAATCCGGAACCTATTCGCCGGAGAGTAGATCCCCTGCGGGGTCGCCTTTCGCCGGCGAGGGGTAACAGCACCTCGAACGGCAGCGGTCGGGGGCGCGCGTCAGTGGATAGTGTACGATGTCGCAGAGGTTCGATCCATGAAGTTCATCGCATTCCTGCTGTTGGGCGCGCTCGCTTTCGCCCAGACTGACACGGCCACCATCACCGGCGTGATCACCGATTCTTCCGGGTCCGCGATCCCAGGCGCTTCCGTCGAAGCGGCCAACGCGGCGACCGGACTTTCGTCGAAGGGCGCGAGCAACGACGCCGGAGTCTATGTGCTCACGGCACTCCCGATCGGCACCTACACGCTTTCGATCAGTCACGAAGGCTTCCAGAGCTACAAGCGCCCGAATCTCGCACTCAGCGCGGGTACGCGTGCGCGAATCGACGTTTCGCTGAAGGTGGGCGCGGTGAACGAAGTGGTGGAGGTGAGTTCGGAAGCGCCGCTGCTCGAAGCCGAAACATCGTCGCTCGGACAGGTGGTTGAGAACAAGACCATCACCCAGATGCCGCTCAACGGCCGCAACTATCAGAAACTCGCCACGCTCGCGCCCGGTGTGCTGCCGTCGCGCTCGCGCAACTTCGTGGATGACGCCTTCTCGGTGAACGGCGCCAACATGTGGCAGAACCAGTTCGTGCTGGATGGCGCCGACAACACGAACTACTTCACGGGAGTGGTGGTCGCGTCCAACCAAGTCGTGAAGCCATCGATCGACGCGATCCAGGAATTCAAGATGGAGACGCACAACTTCAGCGCCGAGTTCGGCCGCGGAGGCGGCGCGGTGATCCAAGTGACCACCAAGAGCGGCACCAATCAGTTCCACGGATCCCTGTTCGAGTTCCTGCGCAACGACAAGCTCGACGCCAACAACTTCTTCAATAGCGGACGTGCGAAGCCGCCGTATCGCCAGAACCAGTTCGGCGGAACGCTCGGCGGACCCATCGTCAAGGACCGGATGTTCTTCTTCGGCAGCTACCAGGCCACCTACATCCGCGAACAGCTCACGCGTTTGAGCCGCATCCCCGGACCGGCCCAGATCGCGGGCAACTTCACCGGGGTCGCCAACATCTTCGATCCGGCGACGCAAGACGCAGCGGGCCAGCGCACGCAGTTTCCTGGCAACGCGATTCCGGCATCGCGTTTCGATCCGGTGGCGTTGCGGATGGTCCAGTTGTATCCGTCGCCCAATCGCGTGGGCGCGCAGAACCATGTCTTCAACACGCCGCGCAATCTCGACGATCATCAGGCCGACTCGCGTTTCGACTGGCGCGTGAAGGATCGCGATTCGGTTTTCGTTCGCTATTCCTATCACGACTACTTTCGGCTCGAACCCGGAACACTTCCTCTGCCGGCGAGCGGCGGCGACACGGCGATTCGCACCTCCACCGCGCACACCGGCGTCGCCAACTGGACCCACGCTTTCGCCAACGGCCGGATGGTGAACGAGGTCCGCGCGGCGTACGTGCGTTTGGTTGGTGGAATCGACACGCCCACGCAATCGCAATTGTGGAAAGATTTCGGATTCCGCGGCACGTTCGACCGCCGGGATATCAACGGACTTCCGACCTTCACGCCCGCGACCTACGCGGCTGTTGGCGACCGCGCGTTCGCGCCCGATCCGCGCAAGAACGACATCCGGCAATTCGTCGAATCGTTCTCGTGGAACGCCGGCAAGCACGCGCTCAAGTTCGGTACCAACATTCGCCAGTTCGTGCAGTACACGGGCATCACCAACTTCGCCCGCGGACAATTCAATTTCAACGGACAGTTCACCTCGGCGCGTGCGGGAACCGGCACGGGAGATTCGATCGCCGATGCATTGCTCGGACACACCAACACCGCGCGGCTCAGCACGCCGCTCGATATCCGCCAGCCGTCGATCGCGTCGGAATACTACATCCAGGACAACTTCAAGGTGAATCGGCGGCTGACGCTGAACCTCGGTTTCCGGTACGAGTATCAGCAGCCGTACACCGAGCAGAACAACCGGCAGCAGAACTTCTCGGTCGATCGCGCCGGCGCGGACTACGGAAAGTTCGTGCCCGTGCGCGGCGATTCGATCGAGCAGCGATCGTTCTACAAGCGCGACCGCAACAACTTCTCACCGCGCATCGGCTTTGCGTGGCAGGCGATGGATCGCACGGTGATTCGCGGCGGATACGGCATGTTCTACGACGCGGTTTCGCAGATGCCGTATGGATCGAGGCCCGCGCAGAATCCGCCGTTCTACCTGCAAGTCGACGTTCCGACGGCGAACAACGCTTCGTCATCGCTCGTACGAATCCGGGATGGATTCTCGGCGGACGCACTCAATCCGAACGTGCTCGCGGGACGGTCGATCGCCGCCGTCTGGCCGTTTGCGTTTCCGGAAGGCGTGACGCAGCAGTGGAACCTGAACATCCAGCGGTCGCTGCCGGGCAACACGATCTTCTCGGTGGCCTACGTGGGTTCGAACACGGCGCACCGCCGTCTGGGCGCCGTGCAGATCAACCAGCCGAGACCCGGACCCGGCGCACTGAACCCGCGCCGCCTGTTTCCCGACTACTCCGATATCTCGATGGACATCCCGATCGGAACCAACAACTACCAGGGACTCGAACTGAAATTCGAACGGCGATTCCAGAAAGGCTTCTCGGTGATGAGTGGCTACACGTGGAGCCACACGATGGCCGGTGACATCAGCCAGGACAACACGGTATGGGCTCCGGAGAAGGCGCTTTCGCCAGAGGATCTGCGGCAGCGATTCTTCCTCTCGTCGGTGTGGGACGTGCCGCTCGGCTCGGGCAAGAAGTGGTTGAGTAGCGGAGCCGCCGCGATGATCGCCGGGGGCTGGCAGATCGCGCCGATCTTCACCGCGCAAACCGGACTGCCGTTCACGCCGGGCGTCGTTGGGAATCCCGCAAACACCACGGGCGGCATCCGTCCCGATCGCATCGGGGACGGAAATCTCTCACGGAACCAGCGCGGGCCCGACCGCTGGTTCGACGGAGCGGCCTTCGCCGTGCCCGCGCCCTTCCGCTTCGGTAACTCCGGCAATTTCATCCTCGAGGGTCCAGGGTTGGTGAATGTCGATCTGTCGATCTCACGGACGTTTCGAATCGGTGAGCGATTCCGGCTCGACTTCCGCTCCGAGTTTTTCAATCTGCTGAACGAGGCCCATTTCGCGTTCCCGAACGCTTCGATCGCGCAGCCAACGACGGGGCTGGTTTCGCAGACGGTGGACTCAATGCGGCAGATTCAGTTCGGGCTGAAGCTGATTTTTTAGCGGGACTGCAGCCATGAACCACGTGAAGCACGTGATGGTGTGAGCGTGGCCACGGTGTTCGAACAACCAGCCAGCGGAACCGCACGCCTCCGCTGCTTTTTGTAGGCCCCCGGGGCCAGCGTGACTCCCCGGCATGTCGCGCTCTGGCTGAGCCCACACGGTGTGGCGTCAATACCGCTTCCGCACGGCTGCGGCGCCACGGCCCTCGCGGTGCCCGAAATTGGCGATCTCACATCCTCTCGATCGCGATCTCCATGTCGTCGTCGAGATGCTTCAGCTTCGCCTTGCCAGCACCATTGAGGCTCATCCGGAACCGCACCGGCGGATCGAAGCGGGTTCGCTCACCGTGTGACCGGCTGTGGCTCACCTGAAAATCGAGCTTGGTGCCCTCGTAGGCGATCCGGAACATCGGTTCCGGGATTCCGGGCGACGACTTCACCGGTTGGCCGGGATCTCGGCGAACCATGTAGAACAGGATCGCACCAGAGAGTCCTTCACCTTCATCGGAGATCGTCATGACGAGCGCGGGCGCGCCGTCGAGATGTCCGCGCCACACTCCAATAACGGCCGAGTAGTCCGGCGCCCCGGGTAGTCCCGCCGCGAGCGCCGGTGTCATTGCGAAGATTCTACGAGTCATTTCGTGCCTCCCACTCCGGGCGCGGTGGTTCCGGCCGCGGCGGCTGTACCGAGAATCCCGCCCATCCCGAGCGATTCGACCGCCGAGGACGGGACGATCACCATCGAGCCTTTCTCCTTGATCGCTTCATAGAGCATGTTCATCGCACGCAGATTGAGCGCGATCGGGTTGTTGTGGTAAACAGCGGCTGCCTGAGCGAACTTCTCGGATATCTCGGTCTCGGCAGTGCCGAGAATGATGCGGGCCTGGCGTTCGCGTTCGGCCTGCGCTTTTCGCGACATCGCGTCCTCGAGCGCCTGCGGGATGTTCACCTGCTTGATCTCGACCGATTGAACGGTGATGCCCCACGGATTGGTTTTGTCGTCGAGGATCCGCTGCAGTTCCTTGCCCATCTGCTCGCGGCCCGTAATCATGTCGGCGAGTTCGTGGACGCCAATCGTTTCGCGTAACGCGGTCTGCGCGCCGAGCGTGATCGCCGATACGTAGTCCTGAACTTCGAGCACGCACTTCTCGGCGTCCCAGACCACCCAGTAAACGATTGCGTCGACATTGACGGGAACGGTGTCGCGGGTCAGTCCAGACTCCGCCGTTACGTCCGTTACTCGAATCCGCTGATCGACGACGCGGCGAACCGAGTCGATAACGGGAATGATCCAGAACACGCCGGGCCCGCGCAATCCGCGGAAGTTGCCCAGGCGCACGACGACGGCCCGTTCCCACGGGTCCGCTTGGCGGATCGCGAAGAGCAGGTAGATGCCGGCCAGGGCCAGCACGATCATCGGAAGCGGATTTCGAAGCACCACGGATGCTCCGCCGCCAGCCGCCATGAGCAACACGAAACTCGCGATGCCAACTGGACTCAGCGTCAGCGCGCCCGCCACGGCTCCGGACTCGCCGTCGAAAAGATTCTTGGGAATTGCCATAAAGCCCCCGTTTACGGTTTCAGTTCCTGCAAAGAAACGAGCAGGTCGTTCAATGTGAAGCCTTCCGCGCCCGCGCGCGCGATAATTTCGGCGGTGAGCGCCGACAGCCGGCGCCTTCGTTCCACTTCGTCGAGCTTGACTTGCTCCGGCGCGATGAAAGTGCCCGTGCCTTGCTGCGTGACGAGCACGCCGCGGATCTCGAGTTCCTTGTATGCCCGGACGACGGTGTTTGGGTTGATCGCCAAGTCGACCGCCACTTGGCGGACCGTGGGCAAACGGTCGCCCGGCTCGAGCGAACCGGTGGCGATCGCGCCCAGAATCTGGTCGATCACTTGGCGATAGACCGGGATGCCGGACTTCAGGTCGAGGCGAAGCTGGAAGGCTGCTTTCGACATCTGGCTCTATGGTGTACTAGTTTTCTAATACAGTCAAGCGAAAAGATGTGGAACTTTTCACGACCGTCGTTACAATTACCAGGAGACGCCCATGATTCGCCTGACTGTTCTCCCGCTTTGGATCGCCGCGATTGCTGCGGCCCAGACCTTCGAAGTCGCCTCGATCAAGCCGAATGCGGCCAGCGATCACCGAATTCAGATCGGATTCCAGCCGGGCGGGCGCTTCGTTGCCACCGGGATCACGGTCCGGCTGCTCATTGCCCAGGCATTCAACATTCGCGACTTCCAGATTTCCGGCGGACCCGGCTGGCTGGCGTCCGACCGGTTCGACATCAATGCGAAGGCTGAAGCGGGTACCGAGCGCATCCCTCCCGACAAGCTCCGCCCGATGCTGAAGGCGCTGCTCGTGGAGCGCTTCCAGTTGAAGTTCCACTTGGAGACCAAGGAGATGCCCACGTACGCCCTCGTGGCCGGAAAGGGCGCGTCGAAACTGGTGAAGAGCGAGGTTCAAGGCCAGGGGCCAGGCCCGCGCACGCAAATGCGAATGGGCCGCGGCCAAGTCTCGGCGAAGGGAATTCCGATGGCGATGTTCGCGAGCCAGTTGAGCAATCAGGTGGGCCGGAATGTCGAAGACAAGACTGGACTCGCGGGCAACTACGATATCGATCTCAACTGGACTCCCGAACCGGGACAGGGCTTCGGACCCTTCGGTGGCGGCGCTCCTCCGCCCGCGCCCAACGCCGTTGCCGGTGCCGGCGGCGACGGTCCCACGATCTTCACCGCTCTCCAGGAGCAACTCGGACTGAAGCTCGAATCCTCACGGGGACAGGTTCCGGTGGTGGTGATCGAGAGTATTTCGAAGCCGAGCGAGAACTGAGCGCGCGACGCGGTCAAGGGAGATCGATGCGCTCTTCACTTCTGGCGGCATCATTCGCTCTCGCCGTTTCCGGCGCCGATCACGGCGGCACCGTCACCTTCGGCGAGCTACCCTTACCAGGCGCCACGGTGACGATCTCGCGCGGCAACGATTCTCGGACCACGATCACGAATACGCAGGGCGCGTTCCTGTTCCGCGACGTCGCGGACGGAACCTGGAAGATCCGGGTCGAGATGCAATTGTTCGAAACGCAGGAGCGCGAAGTTGTCGTGGTGCCGGCGAGTTTGTCCGCGTGGGAAATGAAAACGGGGACACTGACGCCCGCAACGGCCTCGTCGAAGGCTGCGTTCCACCGCACGGAGGTGAGCGCGACGCCGGTTCGCCAGGAGCAGAACAAGGACGAACTGAATCAACGCGAGAGCGCGGCGGCCGGCCTGGCACAACGCGCCGCCGATGGACTCTTGATCAACGGCAGCATCAACAACGGCGCATCGTCCCCGTTCGCGCTGCTGCCAGCGTTCGGCAACAACAGGCGCGGGCAACGGTCGATGTACAACGGAAGCCTCGGCTTCATCCTGAACAACTCGTCTTTCGACGCGCGGAACTATTCGCTCACCGGACAGAACACGCCGAAGCCTGGATACAACCGCTTCCAGGGGTTGCTGGCGTTCGGTGGTCCGTTGAAGATTCCGAAGGTCATCGATCGCGGTGGTCCTGTGTTGACGTTCAACTACCAATGGACCCGGAATTCGAACGCGTCGACGCAGACCGGATTGTTCCCCACCGCGGCCGAGCGCGCTGGACAATTGTCGCGGCCCGCGAATGATCCGGCATCGGGAGCTCCCTTTCCCGAAGGACGGATTCCGGCGAGCCGGATCAGTTCACAGGCGCGCGCGCTGCTCGGCTTGTATCCACTGCCGAACTTCGACGGTAGTACGCGTTATGACTTTCAGGTGCCGATCGTCAATGGCCTTCACGAAGACAACCTGCAGGTACGCGGCAACAAACAGGTCCGGCGCAACTATTTCTCTGGCAGCTTCGCCTGGCAGAGCATCCGCAACGACACCACTGATCTGTTCGGATTCCTCGAGACCGGCGGTGCTCGCGGATTCAGCGCGAGCACCGCGTACCGGCGCGGATTGACGCCTCGATCGTTCTTGAACTTCGGGCTGCAGTACAGCAGCTTTGCGACTCGCGTTGTGCCGTATTTTTCGCGGCGGCGGAACGTCTCCGGCGAGGCCGGTGTCACCGGCAACGATCAGGACGCGGTCAACTGGGGTCCGCCGGCGCTGCTGTTCTCGTCCGGCATTTCGACGCTCGCGATGTCGCAGTTCGCGCGAGACAGGAATCAGACCACTGGCGTTTCCGCCGATGGCTTCTTCGTTCGCGGCCGCCACAACGCCACCTACGGCGCCAGCCACAACCAGCAGCAGTTCAACGTGTTTTCGCAACAAGATCCGCGCGGAACGTTTGCCTTCACGGGTGCTCTCACCGGCAACGACTTCGCCGGATTTCTGCTGGGCGTGCCGGACACCGCCTCGATCGCCTTTGGAAACGCCGACAAGTACCTGCGCGCGGCGATTGACGAAGTGTTCGCCAACGACGACTGGCGCGTGAATCCGTCGCTCACGATCAATGTGGGAGTCCGCTGGGAATACTGGGCGCCCGTTCAGGAGAAGTACGGACGGCTGGTGAACCTCGACATCGGCCCGGGCTTCCGGACGGCCGAGCCTTCTTCGACCGTCCCCTGCGGAGACTGGAACAACATCTCGCCACGCATCGGACTCTCCTGGCGGCCGTTCCCGGCATCCTCGATGGTGGTGCGCGCGGGCTATGGCATCTACTTCGACACTTCCGTCTATCAGCCGATCGCCGTCCGGATGTCGCAGCAGGCGCCGCTGTCGCGCAGTTTGCGAATCGCCAACTCGCCATCGACACCGCTCTCGCTCGCGGCGGGTTTTCCCGCCGCCACCGGAACCTTCGCGACTACCTTCGGAGTGGACCCGGCATTCCGCACCGGCTACTCGCAGAACTGGCAGTTCTCGATTCAGCGCGATCTTCCGGCAGCGCTCCAGTTCACCGCTACCTACAACGGGTCGAAGGGCACGCGATCGCAACAACAGTTCCTGCCGAATACGTTTCCGGGTGGCGCGATACCCCCCAGCGGATTCCTCTATCTGGCATCGAACGGAAACGCGAACCGGCATGCCGGGCAGGCGCAGGTGAGGCGCCGCCTGCGATCCGGATTGACGGCGAGTATCGCTTACACGTACGCCAAGGCGATCGACAACTCGGCTTTGGGCGGGCGCGGGCAAAGCGCCGCGTTGATCGCACAGGACTGGACGAACCTCTCGGCCGAGCGCGGCCGCTCGAGTTTCGATCAGCGCCACGCGGTTTCGGCCATGGGCGCCTATACGACGGGGATCGGACTCGGAACGCTGTTCCGCGAATGGACCTTCGGCGCGCAATCGAACCTCGGCACCGGTCTGCCGCTCACGCCGATCTTCTTTCGGCCTGTCTCCGGTACGGGTTTCACGGGCACGCTCCGGCCTGACTACACTGGTGCCGATGTCTACGCCGCTCCGGCCGGATTCTTCCTGAATCCGGCGGCCTATGCGGCGCCCGCGGCGGGCCGTTGGGGCAATGCCGGACGGAACACGATCACGGGTCCGAAACAATTCGTGGTCAATGCGTCGATGGCGCGGACCTTCCGTTCGAACGAAAAGATCAGCTACGACTTCCGGCTCGAAGCAGCGAACGTTCTGAACTCGGTCACCTATCCGTCGTGGAACACAGTTTCCGGACACGCGCAGTTCGGTCTGCCGAATTCCGTGAATCCGATGCGAACCGTGCAGGCGATCTTCCGGGCGAGGTTCTGATGAAGTACGCACTCGTTTGGATCACCGCCGCGTTGGTGTCCGCTCAGGAAGCGGCGTTCAAGAGCACCACGCAACTCGTGGTCGAAACGGTGACGGTCAAAGACAAGAACGGACATCCGGTCACGGGCCTGGCCGCGAAGGACTTCGTGCTGACCGAGGACGGCGTTCCGCAGGAGATCAGGTTCTTCGAATTCCACAAGCTCGACGCGTCCGCCCCCGCGATTCCGGTATCCCAGCGCGTGGCGCCGGTCGCACGCCTCACGCGGACGCAGATCGCGCCCGAAGCTCCCGGAAAAACCCAGTATCGTGACCGGCGTCTGTTGGCTCTCTATTTCGACCTGACGGCGATGCCCGCGCCGGACCAGATTCGCGCGTTCCAGGCGGCCAAGCAGTTCGTGCGGACCCAGATGACGGCCGCCGATCTGGTAGCGATCTTGGCGTTCACACTCGGATCAGTGCAAGTTCTCGAAGACTTCACGGGGGATCGCGAGCGGCTGCTCGCGACGATCGAAACGCTGATCGTGGGAGAAGACGAAAACGCCCCGCTCGACGCCACCGATGCGAGCCGCGCCGATACCGGAGCCGCATTCGGACAGAACGACGCCGAGTTCAACATCTTCTTCACCGATCGTCAATTGTCCGCTTTGCAGACGGCGGCGGCGATGCTCGGCCGGCTGAACGAGAAGAAGTCGCTAGTCTACTTCGCGAGCGGATTGCGGCTCAACGGATCGAACAACCAGGCCCAGTTGCGTGCGACGATCAACGCGGCCGTACGCGCGGGCGTTTCGCTTTGGCCGGTGGATGCGCGCGGACTCGTCGCGCAGGCTCCACTTGGAGACGCCACGCGAGGATCGCCGGGCGGCCGCTCGATCTACACGGGCGAAGCGGCGAACGCGGTGACGGGCAACCTTCAACGGTCGCAGGATACGTTGTGGACGCTCGCCGCAGACACGGGCGGCAAGGCGCTGCTCGACTACAACGATCTGTCGCGCGGAATCGTGCAGGCACAGCAATCGGTCTCGAGCTACTACATCCTCGGCTACTACACCACTAACGACAAGCTCGATGGCAAGTTCCGCAAGATCCGGATCACGTTGCGAGAGGGGCTCGCGGTCGCGCTCGACTACCGGCAAGGCTACTTCGCCGGAAAGAAGTTCGCGAACTTCAACTCCGCGGACAAGGAACGTCAACTAGAGGACGCACTGCTGCTCGGCGATCCGGTCACCGAACTCACCATCGCGATGGAGACCGGCTACTTCCAGCTCAATCGCGCCGAATACTTCGTTCCGCTTACCGTCAAGATCCCAGGCAGCGAACTGGTGCTCGCGAAACGCGGCGGACACGAGCGGACTACGATCGACTTTATCGGCGAGATCAAGGACGAGTTCGGCACGACGGTCACCAACGTTCGCGACAAGGTGGAGATCAAGCTGCCGGAGTCCACGGCAGCGGAACTCGCGAGCCGTCCCATAGAGTACGACACGGGATTCACACTGCTGCCGGGCCGCTACAACATCAAGTTCCTGGCGCGCGACGCCGAGACCGGACGCATCGGCACCTATGAGATGCCGTTCACGATTCCGAACCTGAACAAGGAGACGAGGCGGATTCCTTCGAGTTCGGTGGTGCTGAGCAGCCAGCGCGTGGTTCTGCGCGATGCGCTGTTCAACGCGGCCAAGGGTGAGAAGGCGAAGCAGGCCCAAGCCGCGAATCCTTTGGTATCGGACGGAGTCAAGCTGATTCCGTCGGTGACGCGCGTATTCCGGAGCGGGCGCGAGATGTTCGTCTACCTCGAAGCGTACGAACCCGGCGCGGAGCAAGTGCGTCCGTTGCACGCCTATGTCACGGTCTATCGCGATGGCGTGAAGAGGCTGGAGACGAAACCAATTGCGACGGCGGCCGCGACAGCGAGCCGTCTCCAGACCATCCCACTGCGGTTCCAGGTTCCGCTCGAATGGCTCAGCGCGGGCGAGTATCTGTGTCAGGTGACGGTAATCGACGGCACCGATCGTAAGGCCGCGTTTTGGCAAGCCCCCGTCATGATCATCCCCTGACCGGATTCTCCAACTCGTTGCTCAGCAGGCAGAAGTAATCGCGGAGGCCGCGCTGGCCACCCGGCGGTGCGATGGCATCGTGCGTGGAGACGGCAACGGCGAATTCCATGAGTTCGCGGAGCCGGGGATTGATGGCGCCCGCCGCTCTCCCGTAGAAAGCGGAACACGCCAGAATGCTGCAATGATCGTGCGAGAGCCCGGACGTTGGCGCCGGCGCCATGCGCTAACGCGGCGACATGAACGGCCGATCGCCCCCGTGGCTCCGGCGACGAGGATCACGCGGTCACGGGTTTGGCCCTGCTGACGAAATCGGGATCGATCTCGATTCCGAGTCCGGGGCCCGAGGGTACGCGCAGCATTCCCTTTTCGCTCTTCAGCGAAGATGTGGCCGAGTGGCAGGGCAGTGTATCTTCCTCGCCCTTGTATTCCTGATGCGCGCCGGCGTTCGGAACGCAGGAGGCGTAGTGCGCGACGTACAGATAGCCGAGCCCGCCGCCCGACATGTGTGGTGTGCAATCGAGACCCGCCGCTGCTGCCATGCGTGAAACGCGGATCGACCGGGTGAATCCGCCGAAGTACATGAGATCGGGCTGAATCACGCGCGCGATCTCATGTTCGATGATGCGGCGGAAGCCGCGCATGCTCGATTCCTGTTCGCCGAGCGCGATCGGGATCGAGAGCTGGCTCGCGATCTCTCGCGTTTCGCCGTAGTAGTCGAACGGCGCGGGCTCCTCGAAGAAGCGGAACTTCTGCTCCTCGAGGAGGCGCCCGATCCGGACCGCCATGGCAACGTCGTAGGATCCGTTACCGTCGGCGTAAATCGCCATCTTGTCGCCGAATGTCTTGCGGGTCAGCGGAACGAGCGCCTCATCGCGGCGAGTGGAAGCGTCATCGTAGCGCATGCGCGCGCCGAGGCGGAACTTGATCGCCTGCGCGCCCGTCTCGGAAACGATCTTGCGCAAATAGTCGATCTCGGCTTCGGGCGAGTTCCCGCGATTGCCGCTGGCGCGATAGACGGCGATGTCGCGCCGGATCACGCTGCCCACGAGTTCTCCGAGCGGCTTGTTCGCCACCTTGCCGAGCAGGTCGAGAATCGCGAACTCCACCGCCGCGACGCTCACCCAGAAGGGCAGCCCCTGCCACTTGTAGTTCGAATTCGACAGGTAGACACCGTGGATGTGATCCTCGAGATCGCGCGCGTCCTTTCCCACGAAGTATGGCGCCACTTTCTTCACCACGATCGGATAGGCGGCGCTCATCACCGATCCATGCGCGTCGGCGTAACCGGTGACACCGCTCGCCGAACGCGCGCGCACCAGCCATGTCTTACCGTTCCGGAGCAACTCGACCGACTGGAGTCTCACGGGTTCGCTGAAGAGATTGTGCTTCAGTACCGGTGTCGACATCGCCTTCTCGAGCTTGCTGGGCAACTCCGCGCCGGCGGGGGCGGAAAAGAGGGCGGGTGCGGCGGCTGAAGCGGCCAGAGCGGATCGGCGAGTCATTCGCATGGAATCATCACGATAGCCCGCCGTCTGGCGGGTGTCAAATCTCGTTTGTCCGGCCTCCCGCACCGGAGAATCAATAAGGGCGCCACGACACTCGGGCCCCGGGGATCGTAGAATAACGCTGATGCGGATCTTCATTCTTCTCGCATGCACCGCGGCCCTGCTCGCCCAGCGCAACAGCGGCCAGCGGAGCAGTCAGGCGCCCGCGAGCCCGGCCGCGATCGCCAAAGGCCGCGACCTCTACCTGGGCGCCTGCAGCGCCTGTCACGGAACATCCGGCAACGGCGGAACAGGCCCCAGCCTCGTTAACGGACTCCAGGTGCGCCGCGCCAACGATACGCAACTCTTCGAATCGATCCGGGGCGGGGTGAAGAGTACGGACATGCCGCCGTTCTCGAACTTCAAGGATGACGAAGTCTGGTCGCTGGTCGCATTTGTCCGGAGCTTGAGCGCGCCCGCGCTCACTTCGAACCTGCCCGGCAGTGCGGATGCGGGCCGTGACATCTTCTTCGGGCAGGCGGGCTGCTCGAACTGCCACATGATTGCGGGCAAGGGCGGCTATCTCGGCCCCGACCTCTCCGACGCCGGACGGCTCCGCACGATCGGTCAGTTGAACGAAAGCGTCTTCCAGCCGAGCGCACGCATCGAAAAGGGATTTGACGGAATCACCGTGCGCGCCGCCGGGCGCGAGATCAAGGGCATCGCGAAGAACTGGAATAACTACACAGTGCAGATTGTCGACTCGAAAGGCGAGTTGCACATGTTGTCGCGGGCGGAACTCGATCGAATGGAGTTCTCGAAGACATCGCTCATGCCGGGCGATTACGACAAGCGGCTCAGCGCCGATCAGAAGCGCGACCTGATCGCCTTCCTCGGCAGACTCACCACGCGACAGGAAGAGGCCGGGAGATAAACGATGCGCAAGCAAACCCTGACGGTGATTCTATTGACCGCGGCCGCGGCGGCGCAGGTCCGCTACGAGGATGTCCGGAAGAGCCCGAACACCGACTGGCTCACCTACGCGGGCGACTACGCCTCAATGCGGCACAGCCCGCTGAAGCAGATCAATACGTCGAACGCCGGGTCGCTTACCGCGAAATGGGTCTACAAGGTCGAAGGTGCGAAGAAGCTCGAAGTCTCACCGATCGTCTACCGCGGTGTGATGTACATCACCGACACCAACCACGTGCAGGCGCTCGAGGCCCGTTCGGGCCGCCGCATCTGGCAGTATCGCGCGCCGGGCCAAGGCACTCGCGTGAATCGGGGCGTCGCGATCCTGGGCGACAAAGTCTTCCTCGTCACCTCCGATTGCCACGTGATCGCGTTGAATCGAATCACCGGAGCCGTGGCGTGGGATCACGAATACGCTTCTTCGAAGGGCGGCTATTCATCGTCAATGGCGCCGCTTGCCGTGAAGGACAAGATTCTTGTCGGGGTCGCGGGCGGCGGATCGGGTCAACGCGGATTCGTGGCCGCGCTTGCCGCCGATGATGGACGTGAGGCGTGGCGCTTCTGGACCGTGCCCGCGAAAGGCGAACCCGGCAGCGAGACGTGGGGCGGTTTCCCCGCCGAGATGGGCGGCTCGCCCACCTGGACCACTGGTTCGTTCGATCCGGAACTGAATCTCGTCTACTGGCCCACCGGAAATCCGTGGCCCGATTTCGCCGGACACCGCCGCCCGGGCGACAACCTCTATTCCGACTGCGTTGTCGCGCTCGATCCCGACACCGGCAAGTTGAAATGGCATTTTCAATTCACGCCGCACGACGTTTGGGATTGGGATGCCAACGAGACGCCCGTGCTGATCGATGCCGAATGGAAAGGCAAGATGCGCAAGCTTCTGCTCCATGCCGATCGCAACGGCTTCTACTATGTCCTCGATCGCGTGACCGGCGAATATCTGCATGGCACGCCGTTCGTCGAGCGGCTCACATGGGCGAAGGGACTCGATGCCAAGGGACGCCCGATCGTTAATCCCAACCAGGAGCCCACCACAGGCGGCCGCCGCGTCTGCCCCTCGGTGCGCGGAGCGGCGAACTGGATGTCGCCCTCGTACAATCCCGAAACAGGCTTGCTCTATGTCGTGACGCTCGAACAGTGCGACATCATCACGACCTCGGTGAAAGAGCCCGTTCCCTCCACTGGTTTCCGCGGTACCGGCAACGAAGGCATTCCAACCGAGCCCGGCGAGTTCTACCTGCGGGCGCTCGACGCCAAGACCGGCGCGATCAAGTGGCAGTATCGAATGCCGGGTCCGGGAACGATGTGGGCGGGCACCGTGTCAACAGCTGGTGGCCTCGTGTTCACGGGCGATGACGATGGCAACCTCGTCGCGCTCGACGCCAAGACCGGCAAGGATCTTTGGCACTTCTATACCGGCCAGACTCTCTATGCGTCACCGATTACCTTCGAGGTCGATGGCAAACAGTACGTGACGATCGCGGGCGAGGCCGACATCTTCACCTTCGGCCTGTTCGAACCGCAAGGACGGAAGTGACCCGCAGGCACTGGCTCCAATTGGCCGCGGCGAGTCCGCTCGTGGCGACAGTGGGAGACACGCCTGATCTGAACGAACTATTGGGATCGAGCCCTCGCGACCTCGGTCCGGCCATCGAGTTCTGGGGGACCAATCGCGACGCGTTGCGCCGCCGCTATCCGGTCAGGACTTCGGTGCGCCGCCTGCAGCGCCTGCGCAACTATCATCGCGGATGGCGCGCGGCGATCGATCGGATCCCCTTCGATGGCCTGCCGCTCGCGGCCAAAGTGGATTGGGTCACGTTCCGAACGCTGCTTGACTTCGAGATCCATCTCTCCGTCACCGAAGAGCGAAAGCTCGAGGCGGCACGGGAACTTATTCCTCATCTCGACGAATTGAGCCGCCTCGAAGAAGCGCTCAAGAATCTAGAGTGGGCCGAGCCGCAACAGGCGGCGGCGCTCCTCGATCGAGCCGATAAGGAGCTCACCGCCTTTCGGAAGTCGCCACCGAGGGCGGAGAAGATCGAAGCCAATCGCGCGGTCCGCTACCTTGCGCCGCTGCGAGACTCGCTGAAGCGCTGGTACCGGTTCCACGAAGGCTATGATCCGCTCTTCGCGTGGTGGATGAAGGAGCCGTATGCGCGCCTCGACCAGGGCCTCGGGGCCCACGCGGCATTCCTCCGCGAGACGATCGTGGGAGTCAAGCCGGACGATCGCGACACGATCATCGGCGATCCGGTGGGCCGGGACGTTCTCATGCGGGGCCTCGAAGCGGAGATGATTCCCTACACGCCCGAGGAGTTGATCGATCTCGCGCAACGCGAGTTCGCCTGGTGCGATACAGAGATGCTGAAGGCGTCGCGCGAACTGGGCTTCGGCGATGACTGGAAGAAGGCGCTCGAACACGTGAAGACCTTGAACGTCGCGCCTGGCAAGCAACCGGAACTAATCCGGTCGCTCGAAGCCGAAGCGGTCGCGTTCCTGAAGAAACACGATCTCATCACCATTCCGCCGCTCGCGCGTGAAACGTGGCGCATGGAGATGATGTCGCCCGAGCGGCAACGGATCAATCCATTCTTCACTGGCGGCGAGCAGATCACGGTCTCCTATCCAACGGATTCGATGACGCATGAGCAGAAGATGACGAGCATGCGCGGAAACAATATCCACTTCTCCCGTGCCACCGTCTTCCACGAGGCGATCCCCGGACATCACCTGCAGATGTTCATGACGGCGCGCTACCGCCGCTATCGCGAGGCCTTCTTCACTCCCTTCTGGATCGAGGGCTGGGCGCTCTATTGGGAGATGCTCCTGTGGGACATGCGATTCCAACAGTCGCCTGCCGATCGTGTGGGCGCGCTCTTCTGGCGCATGCATCGCTGTGCGCGCATCGTCTTCTCGTTGAGCTTCCACCTCGAGAAGATGACCGCGCAACAGGCGGTGGGCTACCTGGCCGATCGGGTGGGACACGAACGCGAGAACGCCGCGGGCGAGGTCCGCCGAAGCGTCGAAGACAGCGGCTACAGCGCGCTCTACCAAGCGGCGTACATGCTCGGGGCGTTGCAGTTCCGTGCGCTGCACGGGGAACTGGTGACCGCTGGCAAGATGACAGCCAAGCAGTTCCACGATACGATCTTGCGCGAGGGATACCTGCCGGTAGAGATGGTCCGCGCGACGTTGACCAACCGTCCGCCCGCTCGCGACTTCAAAACGAACTGGAGATTCCACGAATGAGCGTCCACTGGCACGGCGTCTATCCCGCCGCCACCACGCAGTTTCGCGCCGACGAGTCGATCGACATCGAAGCGACGTTGCGCCATCTCGACATCATGATCGAAAGCGGTATCCACGGTGTGATCATGCTCGGCACCGTCGGTGAGAACATGTCGCAGTCGATTGAGGAGAAGACGCAGGTGCTCGAAGCCGCGGTCCAGCATGTACGGGGGAGGATCCCGGTACTTACGGGCATCGCCGAGACCACCACGCGCGAAGCCTGCCGTTTCGCGCAAGCGGCGGAACGCGCCGGAGTCGATGGCCTGATGGTGCTGCCCGCGATGGTCTACAAGGCCGATCCGCGTGAGACGATGGAACACTTTCGGGCGGTGGCTAAGTCGACTCCGTTGCCGATCATGGTCTACAACAATCCGCCCGCATACAGCGTCGACATCACGCCGCCAATGTTCGCGGAACTGGCCGATCAGCCCACGCTCGTCGCGATCAAGGAGTCTTCCGAGAATCCGCGCCGCATCACTGACATCATCAATGCGTGCGGCGATCGCTATATCCTGTTCTGCGGCGTCGATGACCTGGTGATGGAAGGCGTGATCCTCGGCGCGGTGGGCTGGGTCTCCGGACTGGTCAACGCCTTCCCCCGCGAGAACCGCCTGCTGTGGGATCTCATGCTGGCAGGGAATTGGGATCGCGCGCGTGAAGTCTACCGCTGGTACACGCCGTTGTTGCATCTCGATGTCCACACGAAACTCGTCCAGTACATCAAGCTCGCGATGGCCGAGACGGGACTCGGATCCGAGATCACGCGCTCTCCACGATTGCCTCTTGTGGGCGCTGAGCGCGATGCGGTGCTATCGGTCATTCGCAAGGCGATCGCCACTCGGCCCGCTCTATGAAACGGGTTCATGTGATCGACTCGCACACCGGTGGCGAGCCGACGCGTGTAGTCATCGCGGGCGGCCCCGATCTCGGATCGGGCACGGTCGCCGAAAAGCTCTTGGTTTTCCGGCGCGACTTCGATGCCTTCCGCTCAGCGGTCGTCAATGAGCCTCGCGGGAACGACGCGATCGTCGGAGCGCTGCTGTGCGAACCCTCCGATCCCTCCTGCACGGCGGGCGTGGTCTTCTTCAATAACGTGGGCTACTTGAACATGTGCGGCCATGGCACGATCGGGCTCATGGTCACGCTCGGATACCTCGGCCGGTTGAACCCGGGCAGTCATCGCATCGAAACGCCCGTAGGTGTCGTGACGGCTACGCTGCTCGACGGCAACACTGTATCGATCACCAACGTTCCGAGCTATCGCAAGGCGAAAGCTGTGGTGATCGATGTGCCAGGCTATGGCCTGGTGACCGGAGATGTCGCTTGGGGCGGCAACTGGTTCTTCCTCGTGGAAGACTCGCCGGTCCGGGTCGAACCGGCGAACCTCGATGCGCTTGGCGGTTTTGCATGGGCCGTTCGCCGGTCGATCAACGCTTCGGGCTTTCCAGAAGTCGATCACGTCGAGCTCTTCTCGGACCCGCGGAACTTCGTGTTATGCCCGGGCAAAGCCTACGACCGTTCGCCCTGTGGCACCGGGACGAGCGCCAAGCTCGCTTGTCTCTACGCAGACGGTAAACTGCGCGAGGGCGAGACGTGGCTGCAGGAGAGCATCACCGGGAGCGTGTTTGAAGGACGCGTCTCGATCATCAATGGCGAGATCGTCCCGAGCATCACGGGCACTGCATTCGTGAACGCCGACGCGCAACTGCTGCTTGACCCGAACGACCCATTCTGTTGGGGCATTCGAAGATGACCGATGTCCTGATCGCGGGAGCGGGCATCGTAGGCGCCGCGTGCGCTGATGCCTGCGTCCGCGCGGGGCTCAGTGTGACGGTCTGCGACCCGGGTGTTCCCGGCGGCGGAACCACGGCCGCCGGTATGGGACATCTCACCGTGATGGATGATTCGGAAGCGCAGTTCGCGCTCACCCGCTATTCGGTTGACCTCTGGAACTCGCGGGCCAGCGAGTTCCCGCGCGACATCGAATACTCGCCTTGCGGAACGCTTTGGGTCGCGGCCGACGAGGAGGAGATGGCAGAAGTGCGGCGTAAACACGCTTGGTTTGCCGCACGCGGACTTCGCACGGAAATCCTCGACGCGCGCTCACTCGAATCCGCCGAGCCGCATCTGCGTAAGGGAATGGCGGGCGCACTGCTCGTGCCAAGTGATTCCGTGATCTATCCGCCGTGCGCGGCACGCTGGCTGCTACGTGGAGCGACCATCATTAGGAAGCGAGTCGCGGCTCTTTACGATGGCGGCGTCCGCCTCGATGACCGGACCTCGCTCGAAGCCGATCACGTCATCAACGCCATGGGGATCGCGGCGTCTGAGCTTTCACCGGGCCTCGACATTCATCCGCGCAAGGGGCACCTGCTGATCACGGATCGCTATTCCGGATTCATCCATCATCAACTCGTCGAACTCGGATATCTGAAGAGCGCGCATGGCTCGCGCGAAGACTCGGTTGCCTTCAATGTTCAGCCGCGAGTCACGGGCCAAGTCCTC
Source organism: uncultured Acidobacteriota bacterium (assembly GCA_902825945.1). GTDB lineage: Bacteria > Acidobacteriota > Terriglobia > Bryobacterales > Bryobacteraceae > SYLY01. Next base: position 31,244 of record CADECY010000041.1, on the reverse strand, counting down.
ATCGGATCGTCGCGACAGATTGGCCGCACAGATCGCGAAGTGAATCGCGACATGCTCGGCCGCATGTTGCGCCGCGCGATCGAGTACATGCCCGATCTCGCGAAGCTCGCGAGCATCCGGGCTTGGACCGGATTCCGCCCGTGTACTCCCGACAACCTCCCCTACATCGGACTCGCGCCCGGCATGCGCCGTACGTGGATCGCCGCGGGGCACGAGGGACTCGGCAACACCACCGCGCTCGGCACCGGACAACTGATCGCTCACATGATCCTCGGAAAACCCGCCGCGATTCCATGCGCGCCCTACTCGCCGGCGCGCGAGGTCAGTCATGCGCATTAGTGTCGATGGCCGCGCGATCGAAGTGGCCGAGGGCATGTCCCTTGCCGCCGCGCTCATCGCATCTCGAACCGATGGCTTCGCGCCGCTCTGCGGAATGGGAGTCTGCCAGCAATGCCGGGTGACGGTTGACGGCGTCGCCCACGCGGCTAGTTGCCAGATCGAGTGCCGCGAAGAGATGGAGGTCCGCACGCGATGAGCCGGGTCGCAGTCGTGGGCGCCGGACCCGCTGGCATCGCCGCAGCGGTGTGCGCGGCGGAAGGCGGACAGCAGGTCTCGCTCATCGATGACAACCAGAACGAGGGCGGCCAAATCTGGCGCGGCGAGACGGCCGGCGAATGGTTCGACCGGCTGAGGGGTGTTCGCGTCGCACGGCTCCAGCGGGCGAGAGTCATCTCGGCCCGCGATGACGCACTGCGAGTCGAACTGCCGGACCGCGCGCTGACACTGCGCTACGACAAGCTGATTCTCGCCACGGGCGCGCGCGAGCGATTCCTGCCTTACCCTGGCTGGACATTGCCGCGTGCCTTCGGGGCGGGCGGGATGCAGGCATTCGTGAAGTCGGGCCTCGATGTCCGGGGTGCTCGCGTTGTCGTGGGTGGAACAGGCCCGCTGCTGCTGGCGGTTGCGGCATTGCTGCGGAAGCGTGGTGCCAAGGTCGAGGCGATCATCGAACAAGCTCCGCTCGTTCGCGTGACTGGATTCGTGCTGGCACTGCCCGCGTCGAAGCTCGCGCAGGCGATCTCGTTGAAGGCCTCGCTGCTGGGAGTTCCACACCTTCACGATCGCTGGATCAGCGAGTTCACCGGGTCGAGCGTGCGGCTTGACGATGGCCGGACCATCGACTGCGACTACGCAGCCGTTGGCTATGGACTCGTGCCGAACGCCGAATTCGTGGAACTGATCGGACCGCACAACAACGTGTGGCAAGCAGGCGAATGCACGGGGATCGGTGGCGTCGAGAAGTCGCTGCTCGAAGGTGCTCAGGCCGGGCACCTTGCCGCGGGCAATCAGGAAGGGGCTGCGGCCCTGCAACCGAAGATCGAAGCGGCGCGCGCATTCGCGGCGCGTCTCGAGAAGTCCTTCGCCCTCAGGCCGGAACTGAATTCGCTCGCAACGCCCGAGACGATCGTGTGCCGCTGTGAGAACGTCGCGGCCGGAGCGCTCGAGGGCATGCGATCCTGGCGCGAAGCCAAGCTATACACGCGCTGCGGAATGGGCCCGTGCCAGGGCCGCGTGTGCGGTCCGGCGGTCGAGTTTCTGCGCGGATGGAAACCGGACTCCGTGCGGCCGCCCCTGCTGCCCGCGAGAGTCGAATCAATGATTGGAGGGCGTGAATGAGCGAATTTCGCCGGGAACTTGGACTCTACGATTCGGTAATGGTGGTGGCCGGAGCGATGATCGGCTCGGGGATCTTCATCGTCTCGGCCGACATGTCGCGGCTGCTCGGTAGCGCGGGATGGCTGCTCGCCGCGTGGGTCTTGACCGGAATCCTGACGGTGTCCGCGGCACTCTCGTATGGAGAACTGGCGGCGATGATGCCCGAGGCGGGTGGCATGTATGTCTACATGCGCCGTGCTTTCTCTCCGCTCTGGGGCTTCCTCTATGGATGGACGTTGTTCACCGTCATTCAGACAGGAACGGTCGCCGCCGTCGCGGTTGCTTTCGCGCGGTTCACCGGCGTGCTGCTCCCTTCGATCTCGGAAAGCAACTACATCATCGCGCCGATTCATCTTTCGTCCGGATACGCGATCTCGCTCTCCACCGCGCAGGTGGTCGCGATCGCGGTGATCGCGGTGCTCTCCTGGACCAACAGCCGCGGAGTTCGCTACGGCAAGATCGTGCAGAACGTTTTCACGACAGCGAAGATCGGCAGCCTCATCGCGCTGATCGCCGTGGGGCTGCTCTTCGGCAGCACGAACGAAGCGATCCGCATGAACTTCGACACTGCCTGGCCGGCGAAGCTGAGCTGGTTCGACCTGCTCGTGGCGATGTGCGTCGCGCAAGTGGGCTCGCTCTTCTCCGCCGACTCGTGGCACAACATCACCTTCACGGCTGGCGAAGTGAAGGATCCGCAGCGCAATCTGCCGCTTTCGCTCGCGCTCGGAACTTCGCTCGTGATCGGGCTCTACCTGCTTGCGAACCTTGCCTACCTGAGTGTGCTTCCGCTCGATCAGATTCAGAACGCGCCCTCGGATCGGGTCGCCACGGCGGTACTCCGCTCTATCTCGCCGCAATGGGGCGCGCCGCTCATGGCGGTGGCGATCATGGTCTCGACCTTCGGGTGCGTCAACGCGCTGGTGCTCGCGGGGCCTCGTGTCTACTTCGCGATGGCGCTCGATAAGCTATTCTTCGCGCGCGCAGCACAGTTGAATGAAGCTCGCGTGCCCGAATGGTCGCTGTGGATCCAAGGCGCGTGGTCGGCCCTGCTGGTACTGCCTCGCACGGTCAACGCCGATGGATCGTACGGCAACCTCTACAGCAACCTGCTCGACTATGTGATCTCCGCGGCGCTGATCTTCTACATCATGGCGATCGCCGCTGTTTTCCGGCTGCGCCTGCGCGAACCCGATGCAGCGAGGCCGTATCGAGCCTGGGGATATCCGGTGCTGCCCGCCTTCTACATCGCCGGCGCGGCGACGATCCTCGTCTGCCTCTTCGTCTATCGCCCCGCGACCACATGGCCCGGACTCGTGATCGTGCTGCTGGGAGTGCCCGTCTACGCGCTCATGAGCCGCCGTAGCTGAACAGCGTTCCGCGCCCGAGGAGCCAGAGCGGATCGAGACGGCGCTTCACCGCCTTCATCGCCTCGATCGATTCCGGCGAGTACTGAAGCGGCAGCAGGTGACGCTTCTTCTTTCCGAGTCCATGCTCCGCGCTGACCGTGCCGCCGAGGCCGACCGCCTTCCGCGCCAGTTCCGCCATCACATCCATCCCACGATCGAACTGTGCTTGCGTTGCTGGCAGGATGTTCGCATGGACATGCGCATCGCCGATATGGCCGAAGATGACGTACTGTCCGGGGAACTCGCGATCGAGCACCGTGCGATAGCATTCGAGCATCTCGAGATTCCGCGAGACGGGAACCGCGTAGTCCGACCCGAGCTTGGTGAAGCCGTTGCGGCGAACAGTCTCGTTCACCATCTCGGGCAGAGTGTGGCGGAAGCGGCGGAAGCGCTCGCGATCGGCATCCGATAATGCGAACCAGGAATCATCGCCGAGGGCGCGAGCTTTCGAGAGGCGGTCGAGCCACTCTTCCGCCTCCAGGTCTTGTGCTCGTTCGATCTCGCGTTCGAACAGGATCGCCGCGCGGGCCGCGCCCGGAATCTCGGGGATGCGAGAGCGCAGCAGCGCGAGCGAGTTCGAGTCGAAGTACTCGAGCATTCGCAGTCCGAAGGCCGGCCGCCATTCATCGACAGCGGCGATCGCCGCCGTATCATCGGGAAAGAAGACGAGGCCGGTGAACAGATCCGCCGGCGACGGCAGCAAGCGCAACTCCGTTTCCGTCACGATGCCGAGCGTGCCCTCCGCGCCGATGAACAGATCCACCCAATCCATGCCCGGCTCGAGTGGATACCCGGCGGTGTTCTTCGTAGTCGCCGGCAGCGGGATCGCGGGCACATCGAAATCGACGGGATCGCCGCGGCGAAACCGCCTCACCGAGCCATCCATCATCACTACTTCGAGAGCCAGCACGGCGGCGCGTGTCGCGCCATAACGAAAGCTGCGCGAGCCACTGGCGTTGGTCGCGATCGTGCCGCCAACGGAGGCGGTCCACTCGGTCGGATCGGGCCCGTACAACTGGCCGGATTTCGCGGCGGCCGCCTGGAGATCCTTCAAGACGATCGCCGCGCCGGCGGTGGCCTCGCCCACGCGGATGTCCATGCGGCGAAACTTCTCCATCGAGATCACGATGCCGCCATGGGCGACCCGTCCACCGGTCACACCGGTGCCCGCGCCCGCCACCGTAACCGGCGTGCGATCCTGAACCGCGCCGCGAACGATCTCCGCGGCCTCTTCGGCCGAGGCGGGCACAAACACGCGATCAGCGTGCCCGCGGTATCCCGATGCGTCTTCGACGTATCGAGGATCGACCTCCGCCATCAGACTTCCAGGATCACCGGCATGATCAGCGGACGGCGTTGGGTTTGTTTGCTGAGGAAGCGCTTCAAGTCCGCTCGGACCTTCTCCTGCATCACGCCCCAATCACCGCGCTCTTCGATCGACGAGTTTTCGACAGTCTTCAGTACGATGTTGCGGGCTTCCTTGAGCACCTCGGATGATCCGCCCTCGGCGATGAAGCCGCGACTGACGATCTCCGGCAGTGCCTCGGGCAGTCCCGTGTGCTTGTTGATCGCGATGATCGGGAGCACGAACCCATCCTCGGAGAGGTGCCGGCGATCGCGGATCACGATATCATCCACGAATTCGTCGATCGTGCCCGAGTCGATACAGACCCGGCCCACCGAAACGTTGGGACCACGGCGTGCGCCGAACGAATCGATCTCGATCGACTGTCCGCTCTCGATCACGAAGGTCTTCTCGAGGCCCCACGACTGCATGCCTTCCGCCAGCCTGGCGTGGATCGAAAGCTGGCGATACTCGCCGTGGATCGGGAGAAAATACTTCGGCCGCACGAGATTCAAGATCAGGTGAAGCTCTTCCCGGCTCGCGTGGCCCGAGACATGGACCGGCGGCGTCATCGAACCATAAATGAGATCGGCATCTCGTTTGGCGAGATGGTTGAGCATCCGGTAGATGCCCTTCTCATTGCCTGGAATCATGCGCGCGCTCAAAACGACGGTGTCGCCCGGCTCGACCGATAGGTTCTTGTGATTGTCGACCGCGATGCGCGACATCGCCGACATCGGTTCACCCTGCGTGCCCGAAACGATCACGAGCACGCGATCACGCCGCGTCGACTGCACGTCTTGGGGACGCAGCAGCGTGTCGTTCGGAATCTGCAACAGGTCGAGATTGTGCGCGATCTCGCTCACCTCGATCATGCTGCGGCCAATGAAGCAGACCTTGCGGCCGTGCTGCTTGGCGAGATCGACCAGTTGCTGAATGCGGTGGATCGACGAACTGAAGCAGGAGACGATCAGCCGGTGCTTGGTCCGATGGAAGATTTCCTCGAGGCGCGGACGCACGGCGCGCTCGGAGGGAGTGTAGCCGGGCCGGTCCGCGTTGGTCGAGTCCGACATGAGCAGCAGTACGCCGCGTTTGCCGTATTCGGCGAACGAATGGAGGTCGAACGGCTCGTTGTCGGTGGGCGTGGGATCGACCTTGAAGTCGCCAGTGTGGATGACGACGCCAGCGGGCGTCGTGATTGCCAGCGCCACTGCCTGCACGATCGAATGGGTCACGTGGATGAACTCGACCGTGAAACAGCCGGCGGTGATCTTGTTTCCGGGCAGGACCGTGTTCAGTTTCACGCTGTCGAGCATGGCGTGCTCGTCGAGCCGGCGCTCGATCAGCCCGATGGTGAACGGCGTGGCGTAGACGGGTACGTCCGGAAGTTCGGAGAGCAGGAACGGCGCGGCGCCGATGTGGTCTTCGTGGCCGTGCGTGAACACGACGGCCTTCACCTTCTCCTTGTTGTCGATCAGATAAGCGAAATCAGGGATGACGGAGTCCACGCCCATCAGTTCGTCGTCGGGAAACATCATTCCGGCGTCGATCACGATGATATCGTCACCACAACGCAGGGCATGACAGTTCATCCCGAACTCGCCCAATCCGCCGAGTGGAATTACTTGAAGTTTGGCCTCGGCCATGAACTTCTCAGGTTATCACTTGTGAGGGCCGGCCGTTCCCGAACGAATGCGGCCGGCAGTTCGTATACTTGCTGAATGGCATGTTCGATGGGTCCGCCGCGGGCGGGCGGACGGTGAGATGACGCTGCTGACGCGGATTGCACGCTACATCGTGCGCGAGGAGATCCAACAGTTCCAGCACCAGGTGGAAACGCTCGGTAGCGAACTGGCTCATGCCCACGCCCGTGGAGGGTCGCTCGCGGCCGAGTTGGAGCGGACCGGAATCGAAAAGCAACGAATCGAGGTGCGGACACACGAACTCGAGTTGCAGATGAGCCAGGCCGCTCATTCCTACTCTTGGGAGGGCGAGGACCGGTTGACCCTGAAGCTATTCACCGATGTGTTGCGCATCGAAAAGGGCTTCTTCGTCGATGTCGGCGCGGCACATCCGTTCAACTTTTCGAACACGATGCTGCTCTATCAGCTCGGATGGCGTGGACTCAATATCGACGCGGCACCTGGAACCGCCGCGCTGTTCAACGCGCACCGCCCCGAGGATATCAACGTAGAGGTCGGAGTCGCGGCGGAAGCGCGTACGGGCAAGTTCCGCGTGATGTCGGATCCGCTGCTCAACGGATTCCTGACGGAACAGACGCTGAACGAACACTCGGCCCGGGGTGTGCGGTTGATCGCGACGCACGAGATCGAGTGCCTGCCACTTGGCGAGATCATCGATCGCCACGCGCCCGGCCGCGCGATTGACTTGCTGAACATCGACGCCGAAGGGCTGGATCTCGAAATCCTGCGATCACTCGATTTCGGCAAGCATCGCCCGAAGTTGATCATCTCGGAGATCCTCGGATGCGAAGGCGCGGACGATGTTGGCCGAAGCGACATCGCGCAATTTCTCGAAAGCCGGGGCTACGAGTTCTTCTCGCGTCTCCACTTCTCGTCTTTCTTCATCGACCGGGTCTGCTTGCCGGAGATCAAGGAATGACGGTGAAGGCGCCGATGCCCGAGCCTCCGGGTGCGTTCGACCACGGCAACCACCCGGCATCGGAGTCGGCGGAGCACGCCGCCCCAGGCCCGCAAGCCCGAACGATTGCGTTGTAAAGGCCCGTTGCCGAGAGCGGTACGTCGACGCGGGTGCCGGATGTGAGTCCGCTGAACGTGATCGACGGCTGCGCGGCCGCGACGGCGAAATACTGATAGACCTCGGAACCCGGAAGCGGAGTCCAGCCGATCGGGACGTTACCCGCCGTGGCTTGCCCGTTATGCGTGGGGCTCACCATTGTCGCGTGGGTGGGCGCGGTGCCGCGCACTGAGAATCCGCTGGCCGATCCCTGTGTCTGGTTCTGTCCCGGGTTCGCGATGACGAGAATGTCGTAACGGGTCCCTGGCGAGAAGTAGGCGCCGTAGGAGTTGGCTGTGGTCAAGACGTCGAGGGCGGCGGACTGACGGCCCAGGTCCTGCACATAGAGACGGTACGTGGTGTTCGAGCCGTTGTCACCGGGGATGCGGCTCCAGGAGATGAGGACGACAGGGCCATTCACGGGCGTTCCCGCCGCCGGGCTGCCAACCGCCGGAACGGGCGGATTCGGACCCGCCGGATTGATCGCGACGGGCGTGCTGTTGGCCTGGCAGCCATCGCCGTTGCAAGCGGCGACGAAGACCGATGCCGCGCCAGCCGGAATGGGGAGCGTCAGTGTCGTGGATGAGGTCCGTGCGGAGGCGACGGTCAACGCTCCACCACCGGGTCCGGCGGGTGGCGGCTGCACCACTTGCACCAGATAGAGGTCGGCGCCGGGAACCGCGTTCCACGAGATGGTGAGCGAATTGCCGCCGCTCACGACCGCCGAGGAGATCACGGGTGGTGTGGGATTCACGGCGGGAAGCTGGATCGCGAAGTTGACTGCCGCCGACCAATCGCCGCAGGCGACGCTACAGGCGCGGACGGTCATCGTGTAGCTGCCGCCAGCGAAGGAGTAGATCGTCGATGTGGCGGGAGCGCCGACGCGGAAGTAGAGTTCCACCACCGTGCCGCGCAGCACCCTGACCTCGTACGCATTCACGCCGGCAACACTCTGCCATTGCAGTGAATGAGTGGAGGCCGTGAGGACGGCGTTCGCCGCCGGGCTTGTGATCACGGGAGCCTGCGTGGGTTTCGGCAGCCGGACCAGGAACGGCTGGAAACTGAACGGGCCACAGGCGGCATCGGTGAATCCGTTCGCGCAGGCGCGGACCGAGGCGGTGAAATCGCCTTCGGGCAGGTTGATCAGAGTCGAGGTGGAGTTTACGCCCGAGACGCTTCCCGAGAACAGGATTGCCACTCCGCGTGTGACTCGGATGCCATACCCCGTCGAGCCGCTGACCGGCTGCCACGATAGCGTGACTCCGGCCGTCGAGATGGTTTGACCGGCGGAGGGTGAGAGGATGGTCACGCCGTTCGGCGCCGAGGTCAGCGAGATCCGGGTGACGAAGGCTTCGGGGGGAGTGCGCGCGGGCACGGCCGGCTGGAGCGCGGGGTAGTCCGACGAGAGTGTTGTGCCAGCGAGCCAGATCGCATTGGGCTCGCGCGCGATCGCGGTGCCGGTGTCGGTTGAGGACCCGCCGATCACCGCGGACATCGAGACGGAGTTCCCGCCGGCGTTCAGTTGCGTGACAAACGCATTTTGGCCCGCGCCCGCCGAGTTCACCCCAGTAGGCGGATTCACCACCGGGAAGCCAGCACCAGTGGAGCCCGCGACATAGGCCCCACCCGCGGGATCGAGCACGATGGAGGCCGCTGAGTTGCCTGCGGTGGAGCTGAGCGCGGTCGAATAATTGATCTGATTGCCCGCCGGAGCCAGCCTCGACACGACCGCGCAACCGGAGCCGGCGCAAGCGGCGGGAATCGGCTGGTAGGCATTGACCGTGGGGTAGTTCGCCGACAGTGTGGTGGCAGCGATATGGACGAATCCGGCGGCATCGACCGCGATGTCACCCGCGAGTTCGATGTCGGTGCCGCCGAGATAGGTGGAGTAGGCGAGCAACGGCGGCGTCAGCTTGGCCACGAAGATATCCGAGGCTCCGCCCAAGAGAGACTTCTGTGGCGTGGCGAGAGGGAGGTCGGAAGAGGTGGTGATGCCTGTTATGTAGGCCGCGCCGGCGGAGTCCACGGCGATCGATGCCGGGTATTCCGATCCCAGTCCCCCTCCGTAGTAGGTGCTGTAGACGAGGGTGTTGCCCGCGGGCGAGAACTTGGCAACGAACGCGTCTTCGAAGAGCGGCGACGACAGTTGGGGCTGGGAAGCGTTTTGGACGGGGAGATTTGCCGACACGGTGAAGCCGGTCAGGTAGGCCGCGCCGGACGAATCCACTGCCACGCCGGTCGCCTCGTCGATGTCGGATCCGCCGAAATACGTGGAGTAAACGATCCCGGTGCCTTGGATCTTCAGCAGGAAGGCGTCACCGGAGCCGTACGGAGCAGCCCGGTAGGCATTGACGGTGGGGAAGTTGGTTGAGGTGGTGGCTCCTGCGACGTAGATCGCGCCCGCCGCGTCGATTGCCACGCCGCGGGCCTGATCGCGTCCGCTGCCCCCGATGTAGGCGGAGTATTCGAGGACTCCGGCGGCGGTGAACTTGGAGACGAAGGCTTCGGTGTTGACGGCTGTCGTGCGAGCTGAGTTGCGCAGAGGGAAATCGGTCGAGTCCGTCGTGCCAACGACGAAAACGGAGCCGTCGGATCGAGCGACAGCGCGGGCGATCTCCTCGTTGCCTCCGCCACCCAAGGTGGTCGAGAAGGTAACGACCGGGTCGATCACCAGCGGTTTCGAACGGTCGTAGCGGCCCAGACGAAACCGGACCCGGTTTCCGGAGGCGACCGCTTCGGACTGGACTCGGACACGTTTCCCCGCGATCTCCTGGTAGGATTCCGGAGCGTGCTGGACCAGTTCCGCAGATCCATTGCTGATCCTGACGTCGCCGTTCGTGAGGCGGCGCGCGGCGGCGTCATAGTGGATCTCGATGCGGCGCGGGTCGGCGCCGGGCGCGACGTGGAAGTCGTATTCTACGCGCCCTTGGCGGGCGTAGTAGACGATGTCGATGCCGGGATAGATCGCCTTCCGCCAAAGGCGGGCATAGCGGAGTGCCGGCTTGTTCCACAGCGATGGGTCGTTGCCTCGGAAGTACAGCGATTTCGACCCGAGCGGGTCCGATGTTGCGAAGGCCGCAGTATCTCCGGATCCGCCCAACCGCATCCGGACCGACTCGCCGCGCGCGGCGAAAACCGTCTCGTCCGGGGTGAAGTAGGTAATCGACGCCTGTCCGCGCGCAATGAACTGGACACGCGGATCAGTCTGTCCCATGTTGGGCTCGAACACCACGTCCGCGCCAGCGAAAACTGGCGCGGTGATCGCCACCAGCGCGAAAATCCTCATACCTTCCATGTTCCCACCCAACGGTAGGACAGCGCAGGAAGGCCGGCGGAACAACTATCGTTCGTAAAGGCTCTTCCAACGATAGGAGCGGTAGAGATACCGGGGCAGCCGCATGTCGAACAGAATACGGCCGTTGGGGTCGACCTCGATCACCTGACCGAACGGAATCGTGCCTAGATACCAACCCGAATTGAACAGGTAGTTGCCATTGGGCAACAATTGCGCCGAGCCGAGTGCGAACGAGAACGTACCCACCATGGTGTTCACCACCGGCTTGGCGGTCTTTTGCACCTCATCGATCTCGTAGACTTGGCCGCGGCTCTGCGGCTCGGTCGTCCATCGCAAGCTGTCGTTGGCGTTGTCGAACATCATGACCCGGTTGGTGGTGCCGGGAACGTAGGAGGCATCGTGCTGGTGCGAGAACCACTGGGTGTTGTTGTCGCCTCCCACCAGGAGAAAGTCTCCCTTCTCCCCGAGCTTCCAGAGGATCTTGCCGTCACCCTTGCCGTTGTCGTAATTGATCTTGATCACCCAATCGAGATGGCGAATACTCATCAACAGATGTCCGTCCGGTGTGGGCGTCACCGAATTGGCGTGAGTCCAGTCTTCGGCGGAATCGGCCAGGTAGAGCGGGGAGCAGACACCCTGTGCGCAGCGCTCGAGGAAGATGGCGGCTTGGGTCTTCGGGCTCAGGTGGTCGAAGGCGTTCCAGAACCACTTGAGCTTCAGATCCTTGTCGAGCACGATGATCGTATCGGCAAGGACGTTTACGGGCAGCGTTCCGGTCGCGTACGGCGTAATTTTTTCGATCGCGCCGAGCATCAGGATGCTCCCGTCGGAGAGTCGATGGATGTCGTGGTGGATACCGCTCTGCGCGGGCAGGCCCTTTTCAGCGAGTTGAAGGTTGATGGCGCCCACGTTGAGCTCGAGTAGGATGTTTCCGGCAAGGTCCCAAAGGCGCGCGGTTTGGCGATAGAGGTCGCGATTGAGGACATCCATGGTCCAGAAGTATCCGCCGGACTCGGTGCGCGTGGTGTAGAGTCCCGTGCTCGCTCCGTACCAAAGGAGGCGTCCCCGCATATCGGTGGCAATCGGGACGTCGAAGAGCGGATAGGAGTAGGTGATGTCGGCGGGTACACCGCCGAGCGCGGTCGAGGTCCGGGTGACCAGCCCCTCGGGCAACCCCTTGGGGGCCGCGCCCGTGCGGAATAATCTTTGGGTTCCGGTGAAGACGTTCGATCCGTCGTCGCGCTCGAACCAGAGCTGATAGTTCGATTCGGGGAACATGCCCGCGACCAGGAAGTTCATGCTGTTCCGCCCGTTGCAATCCTTCCATGGCGTGGCACGTTCGGTGGAGTCATAGGACGAATACTTCACCCGCATTCGGTTGCCCTCCCGGCAGGCGGGCGCGCTGAACAAGGCCACCAGGGGATGTTTGGTGGCGCGAACCGCGTCGGCTGAGACTATCGCCGCTGCCACGGTGAAGGGAGCCTCTCGTGTCGCGGTCTCCCGGGACCCGGGATCCTGCGCGATGACCCGAATCGTGTACCGGCCGTCCCATTCGGTGGGGGTCCACAGGAAGGAGGGTTCGGTAGAGAAGTCGCGGACGGGGGTGAACGCGCCGTTTTCAAAGCGGATCGCGAATTGGTACAGAGGTGCCGTCTTACCGTCCAATCTGGCACTAGCCGTCCAAAGGATGCTTGTTCCCACCGTTTGGGGGGATGGCGCCGAGGGGCCCAGGGATTCCACCTGAATGGCCGCAAACAGGCTCTGCCCGAACAACGCGAGCACCGCTGTGATCAGTCTGCTCCGATTGGTAACCATAGTTCTATTGTCTAACCCGATGTTCGTCGTTTTCACTCGTGACCTTTACGCTAATCACCCGAGAGCACGCGGATTGCCACCGCCATATGCTCCGTGCAGGCCAGTTTGCACCGAATCGCCCGCCGCTTTCCTGGGGTGACGGGAAAACGTCGCGAAGCGGGTGCTACGATGGGTATTCTTTCCGAGGATGCTGGTTAAAATCTGCGGCATCACCAACCACGAAGATGCCGCCGCCGCCGTGGACGCGGGCGCGGGTGCGCTCGGCTTCAACTTTTGGCCCAAAAGCCCGCGATACGTACACGCGGAAGCTGCGGGTGAGATTCCAGCGGAGGTGCTCCGCGTCGGCGTGTTCGTAAACGAGACCGAAGAGCGCATTCGCGAAGTGGCCGGAATCGCGCGGTTGGACGTTGTGCAGCTCCACGGTTCGGCGTCCCTTCTGGAAGGGTTGCGCGCGTGGCGCGCCGCATCCGTTGGCGAGGACTTCGACCCCACCCAGCTCGACTCGGGTTACGAGGCCTACCTCCTCGATGCTCCCGCCGGTCTCCTCCACGGCGGAACCGGACGCACGTTCGACTGGAACCGCGTCCGCGGTGTCGCGGCACGCATCGTGCTCGCCGGCGGGCTCGGCCCGGACAACGTCGCCGAAGCGATCGCCACCGTCCGCCCCTGGGGCGTCGACGCCTGTTCGCGTTTGGAATCCAGCCCCGGAAAGAAGGATCATCATAAGGTGGCGGCCTTTTGCCGGGCCGCCCTCCAGGCATCTTCATGACACCCACCCAACCCGACGCGCAAGGCCATTTCGGACCTTACGGCGGCCGCTTCGTCCCCGAGACGCTGATGGCGCCGCTCGAGGAACTCGAACAGGCATGGCTTGCCACGCGCACCGACGCGGCTTTTCAAGCCGAGTTGCACGACCTGCTTCGCAACTACGCCGGCCGCCCGACTCCTCTTTACTACGCCAAACGGCTGACCGCGGCGCTTGGCGGCGCCAAGATCTACCTGAAGCGTGAGGATCTGCTCCACACTGGTGCGCACAAGATCAACAACTGCCTCGGACAGGTGCTGCTCGCCCGCCGCATGGGGAAGCGGCGCATCATCGCCGAAACCGGTGCCGGCCAGCACGGCGTCGCCACCGCGACCGTATGCGCTCTCTTCGGGCTCGACTGCACGGTCTACATGGGTGCCGAGGACATGCGCCGCCAGCGTCTGAACGTCTTCCGCATGCGGCTGCTCGGCGCGAAAGTCGTGGGCGTCGTAGCCGGCAGCAAGACACTCAAGGACGCGATCAGCGAGGCGATGCGCGACTGGGTGACCAACGTCTCGAACACCTACTACCTGCTGGGGTCGGCGCTCGGCGCGCATCCGTATCCGGTCATGGTGCGCGACTTCCACCGTTGTATCGGCGACGAAGCGCGCGGGCAGATCCTCGAACGCGAAGGCCGGCTGCCGGATGCGGCCATCGCCTGCGTCGGCGGCGGATCGAACGCGATCGGCCTGTTTCACGCCTTCATCGCCGACGATGGCGTGAAGCTCATCGGTGTCGAAGCCGGCGGGCGCGGACCCGAGCTCGGCCAACACGCCGCTCGATTCGCGGGCGGGCTTCCCGGAGTTCTGCAGGGAACGCACAGTTACCTGCTTCAGGACGACGATGGCCAGATTGCTCTGACGCACTCGGTCTCCGCCGGACTCGACTATGCTTCGGTCGGGCCCGAGCATGCGCTTCTGCGCGATCTCGGCCGCGCCGAGTATGTCTCGTGTACCGACGAGTCGGCTCTGGCCGGTGCCAAGCAACTCGCGCGCACCGAGGGGATCATCCCGGCGCTCGAGTCCGCCCACGCGGTTGCCGAAGCGATTCGCCGCGCGCCGTCCGATCCCGGCAAGATCTACGTGGTGAACGTATCCGGCCGAGGCGACAAGGACGTGGACATTTACAGAGAGAACTTCCCGGAGCTCGACCAAGCATGAGCCGCATTGGACCGGCATTCGAACGGTTGAAGGCGAAGCGCGAGTCCGGACTCGTCGCCTATCTCACCGCGGGCGACCCTTCACCCGCGCGGACCGCATCGCTCGTCTGGGCACTCGAACGCGGCGGGGCGGATATCATCGAACTCGGCGTGCCGTTTTCCGACCCGATCGCCGATGGCCCCGTGATTCAGAAGGCGAGCGACCGAGCGATCGCCGCCGGCACCACGCTGCCACGCGTGCTCGAGATCGCGCGCGAGATCCGCACAAAGTCGGAAGTGCCGATCGTGCTGTTCAGCTACTTGAATCCGCTGCTGCGCTACGGCTTCGATCGCCTGGCGAAAGACGCTGTGGCGGCGGGGATCGATGGTGTGCTGATGACCGATCTCAGTGTCGAGGAGGCGCAGGAGTGGGTGGGCCGTGTGAATGCCGCTGGCCTCGATACGATTTTCCTGGCCGCACCCACGAGTACGCCACGCCGGTTGGAGCTGGTCTCGAAGTTCTCGACGGGCTTTGTCTATCTCGTATCGCGCACGGGTGTGACGGGAGCGAGCGATACGCTCTCGGCGGCGATCGGGCCGCTGGTGGAAGGGATGCGGAAGGCGACCACGAAACCGCTGGCGGTGGGATTTGGAATCTCGAAGCCCGAGCACAGCGCTGCCGTTGGCGGCGTGGCCGATGCCGTGGTGGTGGGCAGCGCGATCGTGCGGATGATCGAGGAGCATGGCGGGAGTCCGGATCTCGAAGCCCGCCTTGAAGAGTTTACTCGCGGATTGAAAACGCCCCTGCGCGCTGGGGCAAAATAGCAAGGATGACTCCAGAAGAAGCCAGCAGCGCGCTCGATCAGTGCCGCGCCCAGATCGACGTGCTCGACAGGCAGATCGTGGCCCTGCTCAACGAGCGCGCCACGGTGGTGGAAGTGATCGGCGACGTGAAGCAGAAGTCCGCCATGAAGGTGTACGAACCGCGCCGCGAGGATCTGGTATACGCAAACGTCCTGGGCAGCAACGCCGGCCCGTTGCAGCCCGATGCCGTGCGCCGTATCTATGAACGGATCATCGACGAGATGCGAACACTGCAACGGGATCGCATGGCCGGTAAAGGAGGCCAATCATGATCGTGATCATGGATGAAGGCGCGACCGAACTCCAGGTCCAATCGGTGATTGACCGGATGATGGAAAAGGAGTTCACCGTCCATCGTTCGACTGGCCGCATCCACACCGTGCTCGGGGGCGTGGGGCCTGAAGACGAAATCGACCCGGTGGAGTTCGAGGTGATGGATGGCGTGAAGGAATGCCGCCGCATCGTCTCGCCGTACAAGCTCGCCAGCCGGCATTTCCGGCCCGGCGGAACCGTGGTGCGCGTGGGTAATGTGGAGATCGGCGGACCGCGTGTCGTGATGATGGCCGGGCCCTGCAGCGTCGAAAGCCGCGAACAGATTCAGCTCTCCGCGAAACTGGTGGCCAAAGCCGGAGCAAGCGTGCTGCGAGCGGGTGCGTTCAAGCCCCGCAGTTCGCCGTACAGTTTCCAGGGGCTCGGTGAACAGGGCCTCGAGCTGATGCGTGAGGCCGCCGATGCGAACGGGCTGCTGGTCATCAGCGAGGTGATGGACTCGACGCAGATCCCTCTACTCGCGCGGTTTGCCGACATCCTGCAGGTGGGCGCGCGCAATATGCAGAACTTCAGTCTGCTGCGCGAACTCGGTAAGCTCCGCAAACCCATCTTGTTGAAGCGCGGAATCGCAGCGACGATCGAGGAACTGCTGCTCTCCGCCGAGTACATACTCTCGGGCGGCAACTACGACGTGATCCTGTGCGAGCGCGGGATCCGGACCTTCGAGAGCGCCACGCGCAACACAATGGATCTCTCGGCGATTCCAGTGGTGAAAAAGCTTTCGCATTTGCCGATCGTCGCCGATCCGTCGCATGGAACCGGCCGTCGTGATCACGTGATTCCGATGGCGCGCGCCGCCGTGGCTGCTGGCGCCGATGGACTGCTGGTGGAGGTCCATCCCGACCCGGATCGTGCGTTGAGCGATGGAGCGCAGTCACTGAGGCCCGAGCAGTTGAACGAACTGATGGAGCAATTGCGGATCATCGCCCCCGCCGTGGGGCGCGCGATGGCCGGCTGACCATGGAAACGGTCGCAATTGTTGGGGTCGGGCTGTTGGGCGGATCGCTCGCGATGGATCTGCGCCGGTGCGGATATGCGGGCCGCATCCTCGGCGTGAGCCGTTCACCGCGCGAGTATCCGGCGGCGTTTAGCAGCGGCGCGGTGTTCGAGCGGGCAGCCGCCGAGTCGGATGTGATTGTACTGTGCAGCCCGGTGCAATCGATCATCGCCGATATCGAGCGAGTGGATGCACTCGTGCGGCCTGGGACGCTGATCACCGATGTCGGCAGCACCAAGAGCGCGATCATGTCCGCCGCGCGGACCCACGTGAAGCGTGGCGTCTTCCTGGGCGGACATCCGATGGCGGGAAAACACGTGAGCGGTCTCGAGCATGCCTGCGAGGGTCTCTACTCGGGCAAGGCGTGGTTCTTCGTGCGCACCATCGAGCCCGATCCGCCGGTGGTCCGCGAGTTTGTCGAATGGGTGGGCCGGATCGGCGCGCGTCCGTTGTGGATCGGCGAGGAAGAGCATGACCGTAGCGTGGCGATGACGTCGCACTTGCCGCAGTTGGTGTCGACGGCATTGGGTGCGGCCCTGGCGCGTTCGGTCGATCCGGGAGTGGCCCGCCAGCGTTGCGGGCAGGGATTACCGGACATGCTGCGGTTGGCCGAGAGCGATTGGGCGCTGTGGCGCGATATCCTCACGAGCAATCGCTTGGAAATCCGGCGGATGGTGGGCGAATATCTGGCGGCGTTGGGAGAGATCGAGGGGATGCTGTCGGATGCGGCCAGTGTGGAAGAGATCAGGGAGGCGTTCGAGAGGTCCCAGGAGTTTGCTCGCGTGGTCCGCGAGAAGCGGTAATAGGGAAGAAGTGCGATCGCTCGCTCCACCCAAGCCGAATGGACGGTAACGGCCCAGCCTGGCGGCGACATTCTTCGTCAGGGCCGCTTGCGAGCCTATCGCGGCGGACGGGGACTCTCCGGCATGGCCGCGCCATCGCCCCGCGGATCCGAGGCGGCGAAGTTCACGTGCGCTGACGAGTCGTGCATTACGGCTTGGCCGGTGCCGGTGTACATGATGTTGTACGGGCCCATCTCCTCCACGTTGTGGCCGCGCTCGCTCAACGCCTTGCGCACCTCGGCCGGAACACGCGTCTCAATGCCCACTTCGCAGCCCTCGAGTTTGCGGCCGTTGGCGCGAGCCTCCACGAATCGAGGCGCTTCGAGCGCGGCCTGGAGATTCATGCCGTGGTCCACCATGTTGGAGATGAACTGCGCGTGCGAGAGCGGCTGGACCGGTCCGCCCATGATGCCGAAACCGATGCGGCGGCCGTCTTTTTCAGCGAAGCCGGGAATGATGGTGTGGAACGGGCGCTTGCGAGGCAGCAGGGCGTTGGCGTGCTGTGCATCCAGCTTGAATCCGCCGCCGCGATTGTGGAGATGGAAGCCGAACCCGGGTACGGCGACCGCTGAACCCCAGAGGCCGGAGACGCTCTGGATCCACGAGGCGATGTTGCCTTCCGAGTCGACGGTGGCGAGGTAGGTGGTGTTGCCAGTAACGCCGATGTCGCCCGGTTCGGTCTTGCATCGCGCGCGGCCCGGATCGATTCCCGCGGCGCGAGTCTTGGCGTATTCTTTCGACAGCATGCGGTCCACGGGCACCTTCACGAAACGGGGGTCCGAAACAAATTTGCGCAAGTCCGTGTAGGCAATGCGCATGGACTCGATCTTCCAATGCAGCGCTTCGGCGCTCATGGCGGCATGGTCACCCAGCTTGGTCTGTTCCATCAGGTTGAGCATTTCGAGCGCACCGATGCCCTGCCCGTTGGGAGGCAGTTCAAACACGCGCCAGCCGCGATAGGTGGTCGAGATGGGCTCCACCCACTCGGGTTGCCATTCGGCCAGATCCGCCGCTTCCATCGCGCCACCCAGTTGGCGCTCCACCGAGACGATGGCCTTGGCGATGTCGCCCCGATAGAACGCCGCCGCGCCTTGCGCGGCAATCAGCGTGTACGCTTTGGCCAGCGCGGGGTTGCGAAACACTTGGCCCTGGGAGGGTACTTCGCCGTTGGGCAGGAAAATCTCGGGTGCGCCTTCGGCGAGGCGAAGCTTCTTCAGGTTGGCGTCGCCGCCCCACGCCGCCGCGACGCGCTCGGAGACAGGAAAACCCTCGATGGCGTAGTGAATGGCGGGTTCAAAGAGCGTCTTCCAGGGAAGCTTGCCGAAACGTTTATGTATCGCCGCCCAGCCACCCACGCAGCCCGGCACGGTGGCGCTGTCGATTCCCGACCCTGGCATGGCGGTCACGCCCTTCTCGGCGAAGTACTGGAGCGTCATCGCCTTGGGAGTCCAGCCGCTCGCGTTGAGTCCATAGAGCTTCTCTGACTTGGCGTCCCAGTAGAGCGAGAACAGATCGCCGCCGATACCGTCCATCATCGGCTCCACCAGACCCAGCACGGCGTTGGCCGCAATCGCCGCGTCCGCAGCACTGCCGCCGCGTGAGAGCATTTCCGCACCAGCCTGTGATGCCAGGATTTGCGACGTGGCGGCGATGCCGTGGCGGCTGATTGTCATCGAGCGGCCGTAGTCTCGCGTGACGTTGGCTTGCGCGTGGAGACGGACGGCAACCAAAGCGGCGCCGGCGATTGTCAGGTGGAAGCGGCCCATGGCAGATACTCTATCCGATGCATGAACCCGCCGTCAGGCGCCGTAGCGAAGCCCGGCCCGTGGAAATTCGGGGATCGCCGCGCCTTTCGCTGCTCACCCACTGGCTCACGATGGACGAATGATGCGGAGGGTGGTGGCGCCGGACCCCGAGTAATCGGAGATCCCTGCTCGGCAAGCGTGGAACGATGACACGGGCCGGTCGAGGACCGTCGGATCCGGTTCCGGCTCGTTGGCACCGTCCAAGAGTTCGAACTTCTCGTACTCGAGCGCATCGGCCTCGTGCAGCGCCCAGCGCTCGGCACACGTTCCGCGTTTCCAGCCAGGTTTTCAGCGGCCGCCAGGGCTGTTCAGAAGCTGTAGCGAAGCCCGATCTGCAGAATCCGCGGATCGGCCGCTGACGTAATGCGGCCGAAGATCGCCGACGTGCGCGACGTGTTCGGATTGCCAAGGTTCACGCGATTGAGGAGATTGAAGACCTCGCCGCGCAGCTCGACTCGATGGCCCTCCTTGATCGGAACCGGGAAGCTCTTGAAGAGGGAGAAGTCGACCGTGGCGATTCCGGGACCGCGCTCAGTGTTGCGTCCGAGCGTCCCGAAGGTACCGGCGGCATTCTCGCGAAACGCGGCGGTGTCGAACCAGCGCGCAATCCTGTCGTTTGTGGGCCGCCCGGCGCCGAGCTTGGCGTTGCCGATGACGTCCACGCGATCCTGACCGATGCCGCTGAACGAATTGTCGACGCCGGTCGAGATGTTCAAGGGGCCGCCACTCTGCAGGGTTACGATTCCGTTGGTCTGCCATCCGCCCGCGACGAGATCGAGTGCGCGGCTGCGGCTGAGTTTCGGGAGCACGTAGTTGAATGAACTGGTGAGACGGGCGGCGCGATGGAAGCTCGACACGGCGTAGTCCCTCTCGATGCGGTCGAACGGGTGCGTGTTGCCGTTGCCTTCGAAGGCCGTGTTTGAGAGAAGATCCATTGTCTTCTGCCATCCGAACCCAACGAGGAAAGTGAGGTTGCGCGCGACGCGGCGTTCGGCGCTCAGTACCAAGGCGTGGTAGTTGGCTCGGCCGTAGGTGCCCGAGAAGGTGAGTTGGGTGAACTCGGGACGCGGGCGGCGGCGATCGGTATTGGTGCGGTCGGCACCCGGCCCGAAGATCGCGGGATTCAGCTCGGCGGCATGGAACAGGTGGCGGCTGTCGGAGCCTTGATAGGTCGCCCGCACGAGCGTACTTCCGGCCACCGTGCGTTCGAGGCTGATGTTCCACTGGTAGATGTCCGGATAGCTGAACTTCGGATCGTAGCCGACGAACAGGTACGGTTGCGGGAATACCTGGCTCGACGGAATCGGGCGCGGATGCGGGAAGGGATTCACGAATCCGCGATAAGGTTCCTGTGTGCTGAATGGCGCGGTGATATCGACTCGCACCGAGTGTGGTGGCGAAGTGAGCTGCCGGTTGTAGGTGAGCGCCGACATCTGGTCGTGGAAGCGGCCGAATCCGGCGCGAAGGCTGGTCTTGTTGTCGCCTGTGAGATTGGCCGCGAGTCCGAGCCTGGGATCGAAAACGCCCCAACGCGCCGGAACTCCGGAGGCCGGAATGCCGGGGTCGCCCGCGACGAGGTGGCCCTTCGGCAGTGTCGGGAAGCGAGTGGAGCGCCCGCCGTTGCGATAGGCGTCCTCGGAGTATTGCGAGATCTGCAGGCCGTTGTCGGTGAACGGAACGAAAGGATTCCAGCGCACGCCGAGATTCACGGTGACGCGACGGGTCAACTTGACGTTGTCTTGCAGGTAGAGGCCCCAAAGGCTGCGCCAGAGGTTCACGTACAAGGGAGTGATCTGGTTGAACGCCGACGGGCGGCCATAGAGGAAGTCCGCCATGTTGTCTCCCGAATAGCGGCCAGCGAATGCGTAGTTGCCATCGGACTGGAAGTCCTGATCGATGAGGCTTTGCTCGCGCGCAAAGTCGGCGCCGAAATCGATTTCGTGGCGGCCCTTGAACCAGCTCCAGCCATGCTGGAGACCGTATTGGTTACGCGGAATCCGCGAGAGCGCGAACCACGAGAGGCCGAAGTAGTTGGTGATGCTCATCGAGAAGACGCTGTAGTTCGGATTGGCGAGCGGCGCGATCTGAATGCCGTAGTCGCGATGTCCAGGAAATTCGGGCGCGGTGCCGGTGGGCAGCACACGGCTGAAGCTCGCGGTGGTGTTGGTGAGCAACGACGGCCGGACGGTGAACGTGTAGCCAGCCACCGCGCTTTGGCTTACCCAGAAGCGGCTGTTGTTCGCCGTGAGCAGGTTCTGCTTGTCGATAATCGCGGGAACGTCGATGTTGTCGAAGAAGTACCGGCCCGTCAGGTGATGCCTCGTGCCGATGTACTGATCGCCACGGACGATGACCTGGTTGTTGTCGGTGCGGTTCCGGCGGACAAAGAACGCTTGTCCATCGGCTTGTTGTGCGACCGGCACGATCGACAGAACGCGGGTCGCGACCGGATCGATCTGTGACGCGGGAATCAGGTTTCCGGGTACCGGCTGACGCGTGCGCGGATCGGTGAGGGGACGCCCGAGCGCTGAGAAATCGCCGCGGCGCTGCGCGGCCGTGGGCACCACGGCGGATAACGTCGGAGGATCCTGGCGAACTTTGGTCGACTGCCACGATCCGAACACGAAGGTCCGGTTCTTGCGGATCGGTCCGCCCAGGGCGAAGCCGTATTGGTTCCTGCGAAGCCCGTCGTTGCGATTGGCGAAGAAGTTCCTCGCGTTGAGACTCGCGTTGCGCACATATTCGAACACCGCTCCGTGCAGTTCGTTGGTTCCGGACTTGGTCACGATGTTCACCACGCCACCGCCGCGCCCGCCGAACTTGGCTCCGTAGTTGTTCGTCTGGAAGCTGAACTCCTGTACCGCGTCCGGATTGGGGACCACGTTGGTCACTTCGGTATACGGATCCTCATTGAGGCCGCCATCCATCACGAAGGTGGTGGAGTTGCCGCGCCCGCCGCTCGCCGAGATCAACTCGCCCGAGGCTTCGGGCCGCGTCGAGGCTTGATTCCAGGTTCCCGGCGCGGAGAGCGTTCCGGGCGTGAGACGCATCAGCTGCAGGACGTTGCGGCCGTTGAGTGGGAGGTCCGTCATCATCGTTTGATTGATCACGGTGTTGAGCGTGGCCGAGCGCGTATCGACGGTCGCGGCGTCCGCTTCGACGGTGACCGATTCACTCACCGCGCCAACCCTCATCTCGACATGGAGCGTCGCCTGCTGATCGACCTGGAGAGTGATGTTCGATACCGTTTGCGACTGGAATCCGTGCGCGGTCACAGTGACCGAATAGCCGCCCGCGGGAAGAGCCGTGAACACGTAGAAGCCGTCCGGGTTCGACGTCGCGGTTCGCTCGATGTTTCGCGCGGCATCGCGAACCGAGATCTGTGCTCCGGGGATCGATGATTTGCTAGTGTCGCGGATCTGCCCGGCGATCGAAGCCGTATCGCGTTGGGCAAACAGCGCCGCCGGGATCAATGCTGCCAGAAATAGGTGCCGGTACATGGGCGTCCCTCCATGAGGAGGAGCCTATCACAACAACGGCGAATGGGCGCGCGGCGCTGTCACCGTCCCCAGAACGCCGCCGCCACCGCGCCCGCCAACAGCGCGAACGCCAGCGCGTAGTTCCAACGGAGCGGCTCGCCCAGATAGAGCCAGGCGAAGATCGCGAAGACCACGAGTGTGATCGCCTCCTGGATGATCTTCAGCTGATAGCCGGTGAATTGTCCGTATCCGAAGCGGTTCGCCGGGACTTGGAAGCAATACTCGGGGAAAGCGATCAGCCAACTGACGAGAATCGCCGTCACGAGCGAGGTGCTTCGATGCTTCAGGTGACCATACCAAGCAATGGTCATGAACGTGTTAGAGATGACGAGCAAAACGATGGTTCGCATTCGAATCTCCCAGTTTACGGCCTCTCTGCGTGCCTCCCGTGACACGCGGCGTGTGCCGCTGGCCACGCTTGGGCCGCTGCTAGCCTGTCTGGCCGCTTGTGGCGGCGCGAGGCAACCCTTGCCCGAGAGACCCACTCTCGTGCTGTGGGCATGGGACCGGTCCGAGGATCTCCGATTTCTGAAGCCGGGAGAGGCGGAGGTCGCGGGCTTGATGGAAACGTGGCGGTTGCGCAACGGCGAGGTGGAAGTATGGTCGCGCAAGTTGCCTCTGCGCGTGCCAGCGGGCGTTCCCTTGAAGGCGGTGTTGCGGATCGAATCCGATGGTTCACCGCTTCCCGATCCTGAGTCTCTCGATGACCGGCTGTGGAGATTCGAAAACCGTCCGGCGAATGGCCTCCAGATCGACTTCGACGCGCGCCAGTCGCAACTCGGTTGGTATGCGCGGTTTCTCGTCATGGCGCGGCGGCGCGTGCCCGACCTCTCGATCACAGCGATCGGATCGTGGTGCGCGGGCGGAGAGCCCGTCTCCGGAATCGCGCGCGAAGTTCGCGAGATCGTGCCAATGCTGTTCCGCATGGGTCCGGCGCGCGAGGCGTGGCTCGACCGGTTCCATCGCCGCGGCATGCCGGCCGAATGCAGCGGAGCGGTGGGCATCTCGACCGATGAGCCCTTGCCCTGGATCCCCCCTGCCAAACGAATCTATGTCTTTCACCCGAAACGATGGACCGAGGAGGCTTTTCGAAAGCTATGCGAATGGTGGCGATGACGCTCTTTGTTTGCGCGTGCGCGCAGGCGGGCCTGAAGAGATTCGACCCGAGGCCGGTGCTCATTCACGCCCGGCATCCGGACTTACCGATGGAGCGGTTCGCCGGCGGCTCGCTCGGGATTCCGCGGCCGGAATGGGCACGGATTTATCTCTACGCGGTCTACCGCCATCTCGAAGGATATCCGCTGAGCCCGGCTGAACAGCAATCCTTTCTCGATGCCTGGATGTGGCGCAGGGGAGATCCGCCGCGCGTCAACGCGGGACTGTTGTCGTGGCTGCGCATCAAGGGGTCGAGAGCCGGCGCGATCTTCCGCCAGGAAGTTCATCGCGAAGATTGGGTGACGTACCGTCCGTGCGCGGACGACGCGTTTGCGATGGCGTCGCGCACTCATGCCGAGCGTGTTCGCCAGTTCGGCGCAGGCAGCCGCGCGGTCCGCATCTGGCTCGAGGGGCAGGATGCCGTTTTCGATCAATGCTTCGGCGAACGGCTCGGCGGCACGATACCCGGATCCGCTCCGGCGGATGCCCCGGCGTTGATCCGCGCCGATCGCGACTACCAGATCGCGGCCGCGCTGTTCTACGCGCAACGTCATCACGAAGCGCTGGCCGTGTTCCAGCGGATCGAGCGCGATCCGGCCTCACCGTGGCGGGTGTGGGCGCCGTATCTGATCGGGCGCACGTTGCTCTGGAAAGCGCGTTCGACGGGAATCCCCTCGTCCTACGATCCGTTGTTGAAGCAGGCCGAGGCGAAGTTCGAACAGGTGCTTGCGAATCCGGCGTTGCGCCTGACTCACGAGGGCGCGGAGTTGCTGCTTGCCCGCTGCCTGATGGC
Source organism: uncultured Acidobacteriota bacterium (assembly GCA_902825945.1). GTDB lineage: Bacteria > Acidobacteriota > Terriglobia > Bryobacterales > Bryobacteraceae > SYLY01. The sequence goes on along the minus strand of CADECY010000041.1, from coordinate 6,642 downwards.
GACTGATCCGAGGCGGGCGGTGGAGCGGCTATCGGCGCGATTGTCGAAAACCGGCGCCGATTCCAAGGGGCGCTATCTGTTCCACTATCTGACCGCGCTCGACATCATTTTCGACGTGGAGAAGGCTCCCCATTGGAGTTCGCAGCCGAGGGACTCCATGTCGCAGTGGATCATTCAATTCGGCAACGCGCAACGCTGGACCTTCAAGAACGCGGTTGCCCAATGGCGCAAGTCCGGCTCGCGCGCGTGGCTGTACGCTGCGGTTTCGAAGGCTCGGCCCGATGATTCGGAGTGTGCGGCTCTGATCGGTGCGGCGCTTGCGGTGCGGCTCGATTCGGCTGTAGGTCCGATGTTTCACTTTGCCGCCGCGGATCTGGCTGCCCGGCGCGGCGAAGCGGCGATGGCGCGAGAGGTGGCCGATCGCGTGTTGGCGCGAGTCAGCGATCTGCCCTCCGCGTCGAACCACGTTCGAATTCTCCGCGCACAACTCTCTGTCAGCCTTTCGGAGTTTCTGTCGATGGCCCCCAGCCGGATCGTGATGCACACGAACGAGACGGACTTCAACGAGTTCGAACCCAGCGGCTCCGATTTCGTTCAGAAGATGCCACGGCTTCATCCGGAAATCGCGGCCGTGCTGAATCTGCGCCTGCCCCTCGAGCGGCTGCGGCAAGCGTGCACCGGACCCGAACTTCCGAGCCACTTGCGGCGCGAGGTCTGCATGGTGACGTTCGTGCGTGCAGCCTTGCTCGATCGCGTGGGAGAGGGCCGTGCGGCCATGGCGGAGTTGCTTCCGGCGTATCCGCGAATCGCGCCGGGGTTCCAGGCGTGGTCCGGAGCGGCCACGGCGAGTGCGCGCGCCGATGCCGCGGCTGTGCTGCTCGTTCAGATGCCGGGAGCAAGTGCCCTCGTTCGCTCGGAGTACGGACGCTTGTGGGGCCTGTTCGAACATGATCATTGGGGCCGAAACTGGTGGTACGGGTTCGAGAGCGCGGAGATGCTCTCCGACATGTGGGCGCGCGCAACTCCGCTTCATGATCCGATCGGATACACGGTTCCCGAATTGCCTTTCCTCACGCCCGCTGAAAGGGCCGCCTCCGAAGCGGAAATCGCGCAACTGCGCTCGACAGCAACGCGAGGGCTTGACTGGATCGCGGCGAGAATCCTCGCACTGGTGCGCCGCGAACCGAAGCATCCGCGGGCGGCTGAATTGCTCGCGCGCTGTGTGAACGGAACCTTTCTCAATCAATGGGCTTACAGGGCGCCGAAACAGACCCCGCTCGCGAACGAAGCGTGGTGGCTCTTGCGGACCCGCCATCGCGGGTCACGCTGGTTTGCGGAGGCAGCACCTGCTTACTGCATGATGAACCTGAATCAACCTGACGGGTGCCAGGGGTTCTGATCAGTCTCGGAGATCCGCGAGGCAAACGCTCGCATCGGGCGCGGCGAGCGGGCTCACGGGTTCCGCTTCGGAATAGACGGTGAGCGACCGATACTCGCCCTGCGCAGGAGAGCGATGGACGATGATGCGGTGCTTGTTCACGTCGAGCACCCAATAGTCCGCGATCCCGGCTCGGGCGTACAAGGCGGCTTTGTCGCTGGTATCGAGCGCCAGCGTCGTATCGGAAACCTCCACCACGAGAACGATGTCCCGTGGGCTCGGAAGTCTCTTGGAAAAGGTCCCGAAGGGCGCGTTGGTCACGCAGATATCCGGCTCTGGCTCGGACTTCGAGTTGTCTTCGTCCGCCACGTCGATCGGCATTTGGGTTCTGACAAACCGCCAGCCAAAGATCTCGATGAGACGCCCCGAGACCCCGGCGGGAGAAGTCGAATGAGGGGGATTCATTCCCATCTTGTCGATCAGTTCGCCGTTGATCAGTTCGTATCTGCGGCCGTCGAACGCGCCTGTGCTCGCAACCGCCCGCACGTCCGCGCGCGTCCACGGCTTGCGCCGGAGCACCGAAGGAGGAGCGTCGATCTGCTGCTGTGAAATGGCGACAGGCATCAGTCCAAGTGTAGCGGCACGCGATCGACTCGCGGATGGGCTCCCATGGGCAGCCCGGTTCGGTGTTCAGCCGCAAAAACTGGCGACGCGCACGCTGGAATGAGGCGCCGCCAACGGGCTCACTGGTTCGACATCGGAGTAAACAGTGAGCGACTGATACGCACCCTCCGATGGGCAGCGGTGAACGGTGATGCCGCGCTTGTTGACGTCGAGCACCCAGTAGTCCGCGATGCCTGCTCGTGCGTAGAGCGCTGCCTTGTCGTTGATATCGAACGATAGCGTGGTGTCCGACACCTCCACGAGCAAGACGATGTCCCGCGGTACCGGGATCGCGCCTGGCGCTCTCCCAGCGTCCACGCGGTGACGCAAATATCGGGCTCCGGCTCGGATGTCGGGTTGTCTTCGGGCGCGACGTCAATTGGCGAATTCGTCCGCACTGCAAGCTCGCCGAACACGCTCCGGAGCCAGCTAGCCAGCATGTGAAGAAAGTACACATGAGGGGGATTCGGGGGCATCTTGTCGAGGAGCGCCCCTTCGATCAGTTCGTACCTGCGGCCGTCGAACGCGCCTGTGCTCGCAACCGCCCGCACATCCGCCCGTGTCCATGGCTTGCGCCGGAGCACCGAAGGCGGAGCGTCGATCTGCAGCTGCGAAATGGCAGCAGGCATCAGTCCAACTGCTGGGCTACGCGATAATCTCGCGGATCGGTTCGCCGAAGTCGATGTCCAGCCGTTTGTGGCCTGGCACCTCCAACCTCCGCGGATCGAGACCCAGTTGGTGCATGGCCGTTGCGTGCAAGTCCGTCACGTAATGGCGGTTCTCCACGGCATGGAAACCCAACTCGTCGGTCGCGCCGTGCGCGATTCCGCCTTTGAGTCCGCCACCGGCGAGCCAGCAGGAGAATCCGAAGGGATGATGATCGCGGCCATCGCGATTGCCTTCGACACCGGGTGTCCGGCCGAACTCCGTGCCCCACACGACGAGCGTGTCCTTCAGGAGTCCGCGCTGTTTGAGGTCCGCGATCAGACCCGCGAGCGGAAGATCCACTTCGCCGCTCAGCTTGCCATGGTTCTTCTTGAGTTCGCTGTGAGCGTCCCAACCGTTGCCGTCGGTGCGATAGCCGTGGAACACCTGCACGAATCGCACACCACGCTCCACCAGACGCCGCGCGGTGAGCAGATCCTGGCCGAAGTGCTTCGTGTTCTCCTGCTCGAGCCCGTAGAGTTTCTTGACGCGCGCGGGCTCTTCGCCGAGCTTCAATACTTCCGGGACCGCGGTCTGCATCCGGAACGCGAGTTCATACGATTTGATGCGCGCCCGGATCGCCGGATCCGCCGGATATCGCGCGGCGTCGAGTTCATTCAGATCCGCGATGAAGTCGAACTCGCTACGCTGCTCTCGCTCCGATACCTTGGCTGCGGGCGAAGCGTAGGGCAGGGGATTGGCGGGATCGCTCGAAAGATGCACGCCGGAATGCTGCGGTCCGAGATAGTTGCCGCCGCTCACGCCTGCTCCGCCTAGATGGGCGGGCACCGGCGGGCCGAGCACGACGAATTTCGGAATGTTCTCGTTCATGCTCCCGAGCCCGTAGTGGATCCACGATCCGATCGACGGGTGGAAGCCTTGGAAGATGTGGCGTCCGGTGTGGAACTGCAACTGCGCGGCGTGGTCGTTGTCGGTCGTCCAAACCGAGCGGACGATCGCGAGATCATCCACAACGCCGCCGAGATGCGGCCACCAGTCCGAGATCTCGATTCCGCTTTGGCCGCGCTTCTGGAATCCCACCTGCAACGGCAGTACCTGCATCATCAGCTTGCGCTCGGCGGCGGTGAACTGCACGACGTTCTTCTTGACGAAGGGCGAATCGAGCACGCCCTTGTGCGGAGTTTCGGAAATCGTCTTGCCGCCGTACTTGGTCAGTTCGGGCTTGGGGTCGAACGACTCGAGGTGGCTTACGCCGCCTTGCAGAAAGATCCAGATCACGCTCTTCGCTTTCGGAGCGAAGTGCGGCTTGCCGTCAGGCGGGGCCCAAGGTGCGCTAACCCGGGACTCCTCGGCGTGCAGCATCGAGCCGAGAACCAGGCCCGTGAATCCCATGCCGGTACGGGTCAACAACTGCCGCCGTGTCGTGAAGGGAGGCGTGAAAGGTTTCATGGCGTCACCGGATACTGACGAACTCATCTCTATTAAACAACGCGTGGACGAAGCTCTGCCGGGCACGCAACGCGGCGGTATCGGCGGCGGTCTCTTTCGCGAGCGATTCGCGCTTGGCGAGAAACGCGATCGATTTCTCTTCTTCGATCGCGGAAGCAGGTCTCGAGAGCACCGTAAGGAACGCGGCACGCACGAACTCCGTCACGGGTTTCGAAACGCCGCCGAGATTCTCCGTTACGCGATTGGCGTGATCGAGACTCAACTTGCTGTTGGCGAGCGCGAGCGCCTGCTGCGGCACGATCGATTCGTTGCGAACATAGCAGGCATCGGGACTCGGCCCGTCGAACACCTTCAGAAACTCCATCTGCGCGCTCGGTGTGATGTGGAAGTAGAGGCTGCGGCGCGGCGTGTCCTGCCCGGTTTCCTCGTTCAACTCGGGCCCGCCCATCTTCGGGTCGAGCGCGCCGCTGATCATCAGGACACTGTCGCGGATCGCTTCCGCTTCCATGCGGCGCGAATTCATGCGCCACAGATAGGTGTTGTCGCGATCGATCTTTGCGTTCGGATGATCGGCCTCGGGTACGCCGGAGTCCATTCGATAGGCCTTGCTCGTCACGATCAGCCGGTGGAGCTTCTTCATGCTCCAGCCGCTTTCGCGGAACTCGACCGCCAGCCAATCGAGCAGAGCCGGATGCGTGGGCAACTTGCCGTTCTTACCGAAGTCGACCACGTTGGCCGCGAGCGGTTTTCCGAAGTGCCGCGCCCAGATGTGATTCACGGCCACGCGCGCCGCGAGCGGATTCTCTTCGCTCGTGATCCATTGCGCGAGCGCCAGCCGCCGGCCCGAACTGACCTTCATGTGAATGGGCCCGAGCGGCGTATAGGCATCGACCGGCTTGTTGAGCGCGTCGAGTGCCGTCTGCAACTCCTTCTTCGCCGCGGCCACGGCGCGATCGCGCGACTTGCGCGCTTCGTCATCCTTCGGATCTCCCGCCATTGCCTCCGACATCTTGTGTTGCGCCCGGAAGAGCTGCTCCTCGGCCTTCAGCAGGTTTGCCTCGCGCTCGGCTTTGATCGCGGCTTCATGCAGCTTCTCGCGATTCCCGGCCGGTGGCTTGGCATACTTCGCATGTTCGGCTTGGATGCGCGCCTCGACCGCGATCACGTGGGCCTTCGCGGCCTTGATCTCCTTTTCCGTCGCGCTGATCAGGACCGGATTTTCCTTGATGATCTCATCGGGCTTTCGGTGCGGAAGTCCGTCGATCCAGCGGGCGATCAGAGCGATCTTCGCCTCCGCCACAGCCGGACCGTTCAGTGGCATGCGCGGCTGCTTCTCGCCTTTCAGAAACCGGATCAGCAGGCTCTCGGCGCTGTGTCCGGGAACCACCGCGGGTCCGCTCTTTCCACCCGCGCGAATCGATTGCTCCGATCCGGCGCTGAATCCGCCCTTGCCATTCCGGCCCAAGTGACACGCCGAGCAACTCTCTTCGAGGATCGGCTTGATCTCTTTAGCGAAATCCACCTTCGGACCAGCAGGCTCCGGCCTCGGATTCGCGGCTTCGATCCTGGCTTGTTCGAGCTCCTTGTGGAGCTTTGCCAGTTTCTCTTCCACCGCCGTTACCGCGGACTTTGCTTCCTTCACTAGATCCTCGCCCACGAACGGGCGGATGTCGGAGTAGAAAGCATCCACGGGCAATTCGACAGCAGCGATCTTCAGCGCCGGACCGCCGAGGACACGTGGGGTTCCCGGCTGCATCTCCTGCTCCTTGTCCGGATTGTTCTCGTCGCCGCGTACGAACAAATAGGTCTTGCCGAAGATTTGCGGCATCAGGTTGATTCCGCCTTCCGGATCGGGGCCTGCTTCCTTCTCGGCGGAATCGTAGGCGCGCGGCAGTCCCGCTTTCTTTCGGTCTGGCTCACCGGGCACGCGATCGATGCGGATGTCGTGCGGCTCGAAGATCGCGCGGAACTTGTAGTAATCGGTCTGCGGGAAGGGATCGTACTTGTGATCGTGGCAGCGCGCGCACTTGAGCGTCACTCCGAGAAACGATGCCGTGGTCGCCTCGATCGTGTCCACCAGCCAGACATTGCGATTGAACCGGAACCAGTTGCGTGCCAGGAATCCCGTCGCGGCCAGCGTCTTCTCATCGGGGGGCGCAATCTCGTCCGCGGCCAGCATCTCGTGGACCATCCGGTCATAGCCCTTGTCCTCGTTGAGCGAGTTGACGATCCAATCGCGCCAACGCCAAATGTGGCGCTGACTGTTCCGGACTTCGGCTCCGCTCCCATACCAATCGCTGTAACGCCAAACATCCATCCAATGGCGGCCCCAGCGCTCGCCATACTGGGCACTGCCCAGAAGCTGATCGGCTACTTTCTCGAATGCGTTCGGCGACGTGTCGTTGACGAACGCCTCCACCTGAGCGGGAGTGGGCGGAAGTCCGATGAGGTCGATGTAGAGGCGGCGGAGCAGCGTGTGGCGGCTG
>CADECY010000040.1 GCA_902825945.1 uncultured Acidobacteriota bacterium | reverse complement strand
CCAAAAGAGAGAATCGCTCTGCATGGACCGGAAGATTCAGGTGGCGCTGCCCACCGATTACGAGACGTCCAGCGCGGTATCCGGTGCTGTACCTGCTGCACGGCTATGGCGATGTTCACATCGGGTGGCCGTACATGACCAACATTGCGCTCTGCGCGGCATGCCACCGCGTGATCGCATCATGCCCACCGCGGATGTGATCTCGGCGCGCGGACACCCCTGGGACTTCTGGACGACAGAGTCCGCGTGTTCCTCGGGCTGCTCGACGCAAAACCGGGATGGAGGACCGAGTAATCGCCGTTTATTGCCGCGGTTGCGTGGTGACGACGATCGCGCTCGATGGTCCGGCGCCGGCACCTCGATAGGCATGGGGTTCGGAGGAATCGAAGAAGGCCCCGTCTCCCGCCGCGAGCACGTACTCGTAACCAGCGCAACGGATCGCCACGCTTCCGCCGGTTACGTAGACGAACTCGGATCCGTCGTGAACATGATCGTCCGAGTACGTTCCTTCGGCCGGGAACTCGGCGAAGTAGGCTTGCAGTGCCTTCTCCCGGGCCGAATAGGCAAGGCACTCGAAGAAGTAGGCCGGCTCCGCTTTCCCGTCCTTCTCCGGAAAGCGCATCCGTTCCGAAGCGCGGATGACGGCGAACACCTTGCGGTCCTTGCCTTCGACGAAGAAATGTTCGAGCCCGACATCGAAGACCATCGCGATGCGCGTGAGAGTTGGAAGCGTCGGGACGAGGCGCTCGTTTTCGAGCTGTGACAGCATCGACGGGCTAAGTCCGGTGTGCTTGCCGAGGTCGACGAGAGAGATTTTTTTTCTGAGGCGAAGGCGTTTCAGCTTTTCGCCGATCGCGTACGTGGCAATCGCGTTTTCCACCGCGCCTTCGCTCATTGCCGCGAACCCGCGGGCGGGAATGAGGGAAGTGTCCGCATCCATCCCATGCTACCAACCCACCCTGCCGCGGTTGGGCGCGGGACAGAGTTGGCCGAAAGAACTCCGCCCTCTCGTCCGCAAGCGGTTGATACTGCTAGCCTCCGCGCGGGACGCGGATCGGGGCGTCCCGTTCGTGCCCCGCGAACGCCGCGCTTCCGGCGCCATTCTTGGATGTTCGGGACGTCAAGGATCGCAACCGTCCAGGCCCCAATGATTGTTGGGCTTGAAAGGGGGCGATGGCTAGCGCTGGGCGGGTTCCTGGTCCGAAGCGGTCCGCTGAGCGATCAGCGGCGCAGGCAGGACGGGGCAGGCAAGGGATGCGTTCCGCCCACTCCATCGAATGGTTCGAACAGAATTTCAGAGAAGTTGGTTGAAACATTTTCGAATAGAGATGGCTTGGTCAGGCGGAATTCACGAAGTTCTCAACGGGTGTTCCGCGCCGGGTGTAGTATGAACACAAGGGGTTCCATGTACTCACGTCTCGCGTCCTGTCTGCTCCTTGCCGGAGTGCTTTTTGGCCAAGATCCGCGCGGATTCATCCGCGGCACGCTCACCGATTCGAGCGGAGCGGCGATTCCCGGCGCGCGTGTACGCGCGACGGCGAACGATACGGGTGTTGCCGCGTCCGCCCAAACGAACGAGGCCGGGCTCTACAACTTGCCTTACCTGATTCCCGGGCTCTACAAGATCACGGTGGAACAGACCGGATTCAAGTCGTACTCGCGGGCGAATGTCGAGGTCCGCGTGTCGGAGACGACCGAACTGCCGATCCAGCTCGAAGTGGGACAGGTCGCCGAGACCGTGGAGGTCAAGGACACGACACCGGTGCTCGAGACCGCGTCCGCCTCACTTGGTCTCGTGATGGATCAGCGGCGCATCAACGATCTTCCCCAGCGCGGTGGTAATCCGCTCGAACTCACCTTGCTCGCGCCAGGCGTTGCGAACACGACGAATCTGAGGCTGCGGAAGTCGATGGCACCCGAGGCCACTTCCGACTTCGCGGCCGATGGCGCGGGCCGCTACAACAATGAATTCCAGATCGACGGCATTTCGAACACGGCGGCCGACCGGGGCCGCGGTTACGCGCGCGTTGCCTACGCGCCGCCGGCGTCGGCCGTGCGTGAGTTCAAGATGCAGACGTCGGCCTACGATGCCTCTGTTGGCCACACCATGGGCTCGGTGGTGAATGTATCCACGGCGTCGGGCACCAGCCAGTTGCATGGCGAAGCGCATTGGTTTCTGCGGCACTCCGCGCTCGACGCGCCGAACTTCTTCAACAACAAGAACAACACGCCCCGGCCCGTTTATCAGGACAACCGGTACGGGCTTTCGCTGGGTGGTCCGGTGAGTTTGCCGAAGCTCTATGACGGCGGCAAGCGGTCGTTTTTCTTCTTCACCTATGAAGGGAATCAGTTCGGCGTGCCCACGCAGTTCAGCCGCGCGGTCCCCACGGCGTCGCAGAGGAGCGGAGACTTTTCGGCGCTGTTGCCGCTGACCAATGCCAACTACGCGATCTACGATCCGAGGTCGACCGTCGCGGCGGCGAACGGCCGGTTCAATCGTACTCCGTTAGCGGGTAACCTCATTCCGGCGTCGCGGCTCGACACGCTCGGCGTGAATCTCTCCCGGCTCTATCCGTTGCCGAATTCGCCCTCCACCGCGACGGCGGATGGGCGCAATAACTACTTCAGCAATCCGAAGGCGATTCAGAAGACCTACTCCACCCTGCTGCGGCTGGACCACGCGGTGAACGAGAATCACCGGCTGTTCTTGCGGCTTCACTACGATTTTTGGAAAGAGAACAAGAATCACGATTTCCTGGACGAAGTGAACGGGATTCACCAGAACCGCCCGAATCGCGGCGTGGCGCTCGACGACGTGATGGTGCTGAGCCCGACCACCGTGTTGAACCTTCGCTACGGATTCACGAGCACGAAGTGGTGGCAGTACCGCACGTCGCGAGGTATGGATTACGCGGCGCTGGGATTCAGTCCGCAGTTGATCGCGCTCACCGAAAAAGGCCAGGCTCCGTTGCCGCGTATCACGCCGGGCGCCTATTCGCAGCTCTCCTGGTGGGAGGATCCTGGCGACGGAGTGAATTCGTCGCTGACCCATTCGGCCACGGCGAACGCGACCAAGATGTGGGGCAGCCACTCGCTGCGTTTCGGTCCGGAGTGGCGGGTCTATCGCAGCTTCAACAACCGGCGGCCGATCGGCGTGGCGCCGGACTATACGTTCGGCACCACGTTCACCCGCGGTCCGGCGGATAACTCACCGGCCGCGCCGATCGGCCAGGACTTGGCCTCGATGCTGCTCGGCGTTCCCGACGGATCGATGCAGATCGCCGCCAGTTCGGCGCTGCAGAATCAGTTCCTCGGCCTGTATCTGCAGGACGACTGGAAGGTATCGCGGCGGCTGACACTCAATCTCGGCTTCCGGTACGAACTCGAGACGCCGATCAACGAGCGCTACAACCGGCTGCAGGCGGGCTTCGACTCGACGGCGCCGAGTCCGGTGGATGCGGCCGCCCGGGCCAACTATGCGCGTGGCACGCCAATCGCCGAACTTCCGGCCGATCAGTTCCGTGCGTTGGGTGGGCTGACCTGGGTGAGCGCGAACGAGCGGAGTCCGTTCCTCGGCGAAAAGAACAACGTGATGCCGCGCATCGGATTCGCCTATGAGCTGACGAAGAAGACCGTGCTGCGCGGCGGCTACGGGATCTTTTTCAACACGCTTGGTGTCAATACGATCCTGCCGTTGCAGACGGGCTTCACGCAACCGACTCCGATTCAGGCGTCGCTCGACAGCGGACTCACCTATCGCGCGACGACGGGCAATCCGTTTCCCACGGGGTTGCTGGCCCCGCAAGGCGCGGCGGGTGGATTGGCGAGCAACCTCGGACAAGCGCTTTCGACTTACTATCGCCCGAACTTGCAGGGATACGCGCAGCGCTGGTCGTTCGGAATCCAGCAGGTGCTGCCCGCGCAGTTGGCGGTGGATGTCAGCTACGTCGCCAACCGCGGCACGCGGCTCGACGTCGAACGCGAGATCAACGCAACGCCGAATCAGTATCTGAGTACGCTCTCCACTCGCGACGATGCGCGCATCAATTACCTGTCGCAGCAGTTCCCGAATCCGTTCCGGGGGACGAATCCGATCTATGGCGCCAACATCTCGCGGGCAAACCTGCTGCGGCCCTATCCGCAATTCGGGGGCATCACGCTCGAACTGCCGGTTGGCTACTCGTGGTATCACTCGCTGCAGGTGCGGGCCGAGCGGCGATTCCAGAACGGATTCACGTTCCAGGCCGCCTACACGTTCTCGAAACTGATGGAGGCGATCGAGTATCTGAACCCGGCTGATTCGCTGCCGTACGAAAGCATCAGTTCGTTCAACCGGCCGCACCGTCTGGCCTCGAGCGGAATCTGGGAGGTACCGCTTGGCCGTGGCCGACGGTTCGGATCGTCGCTGTCGCGCCCGGCCGACTATGTGATCGGCGGATGGCAGATCGGCGCGATCGTGGCGCTGCAATCGGGTGGCCCGATGGGATTCGGGAATGCGATCTTCAACGGCGATGTCCGCAACATCGCACTTCCGGGCGCACAGCGCGACGTCGACCGGTGGTTTAATATCGACGCAGGCTTTAACCGCAACGCCAATCAGGCTCTCGCGTCAAACGTTCGGGCGTTCCCACTCCGGTTCTCGGGTGTCAGCTCGCCGGGGCAAAAGAGCTGGGATTTCTCACTGGTCAAGAACTTCCCGATCCGGGAGGCGCTGAAAGTGCAGTTCCGGGCCGATGCTTACAACGCGTGGAACCACACGAACTTCAACGCGCCGAACACGACGCCGGCGAACACAGCTTTCGGGCGAATCACGGGGACGGCGGGGGACAGCCGCAACTGGCAGTTGTCGCTGCGGGTGGTTTTCTAAGCGAGCCCGGTTCACCCTTCTGCCGCGGCAGTTGTTCGCGCCTGCGAAAGCCTAATTTCCCCGAGCTAACTGCGGCTGGGGCGCCCGGACGTCCGGACTCAGCCCCGAACTCCGCAAGCGCAACCGGCGGCCCGGCCATTCCAGACGCATGTCGGTGGTGACTTCGTCGAGCATTTCGACCGAGCACACGCGCGACTCGAGAGCGAAGGCCGTGAGCAGCAGGTTGTCGCAGATGGCGTTGACCAGACGCGGGATGCCCTGCGAGCGGACGTGAATTTCGGTCATGAGGTCCGGCGGGAAGACGGTGTTGTCACCCATGCCAGCCTTTTCGAGGCGGGTTTGGATGTACTCGACGGTTTCGGCTTCACCGAACGGCTTGAGGTTGCAGCGGAGCACGATGCGCTGCTTCAATTGGCGCAGATTGGGTGCGTCGAGCTTGCGATCGAGTTCGGGCTGGCCGGCCAGGATCACCTGGAGCAGCTTGCCGCCGCGGTTCTCGAAGTTGCCGAGCATGCGGATCTCCTCTAGTACTTCCCACTCGAGGTTATGGGCCTCGTCGACGATCAGTACTGTCGTGCGGCCCTCGGCCACTTGCTGGATCAACAGCTCGTTCAATGCATAGATCACTTCGGTCTTCGACGTGCGATCGCAGCGCAGGTCCAGATCGTAGGCGATCATCTCGTACATTTCCTCCGGCTTGATGCGGGAATTGAACAGGAAGGCGAACTCGATCCGGTGCGCGTAGAGGTAGTCGCGCAGGCATTCGAGCATCGTCGTCTTGCCGGTGCCGACTTCTCCAGTCAGGACGATGAACCCCTTACGGCTCTGCACGCCGTAGATCAGGTTGGCGAGCGCCTCCTCGTGTTGAACACTACGATAGAAGAACGCTGGATCGGGGCTGAGATTGAACGGACTCTCCGCGAAACCGAAAAATGCGTTGTACATGTTTGTTTTGCTTGAAGACTTCCAGGGCAACCGTCAGACCGGGCGGAAATTCTCCTCCTCCGCTTCCCCTTTGCCCCGCAAAGAATATCCTAGCATCATTCCATCCCCCGGCGGGGGTGCGGAGGGGGGCCCGGAGAGCCCCAGTCTCATATCGGGCGGGCCGCTTCAATATGTTAGGATGCGCTCCATTCGGGACGAGATATCCTCCACCTGGGGCAGAATCGCGTCCTCGAGCTCCGGGTTGTAGCCGACCCATGTGTCCTGTGCCGCCACGCGTTCCACTGGTGCATCGAGGTAGCCGAAAAGCTCGGACGACAGACGCGCCGCTACCTCGGCACCGAAGCCGAACGACAGCGTGTCCTCATGCACCACCAAGGTGCGCGCCGTGCGGCGGGCCGATTCGGCCACGGTCTCGAAGTCCCAGGGAAGCAGGGAGCGGAGATCGATCACCTCGATCGACCAATCGTGGTTTTTCCGCTCGAGGACGGCGGCCGCCTGCAGCGACTTCTGCACTGTCGCGCCGTAGGTGACCACGGTGAGGCTCTTGCCTGGCTTGGCGATCCGCGCGCGGCCGAACGGAATGCAGTATTCGGGTCCCGGATGCGGAGACCGATTGTATGCCTCACGATAGAGCTTCTTGTGTTCGAGAAACATCACCGGATCGTCGCAGCGGAGCGCCGTGCGTAACAACCCGCATGCGTCGAGCGCGTTCGACGGCATCAGCACGCGCAGGCCGGGTAAGTGGGTGAACAGCACCTCGCCACACTGGCTGTGATAGATCGCGCCGCCGGTCAGATACCCGCCGATCGGAACGCGCAACACCATCGGACACGAGAACGTGCCGTTGCTGCGCCAGCGCATCGTCGCCATCTCCCCGCGGATCTGCATCATGGCGGGCCAAATGTAGTCGAAGAACTGGACCTCGGGTACCGGCATCAGTCCGCGCGTTGCCATTCCCACCGCGCGCCCCACGATCGAAGCTTCGGCGAGCGGAGTGTTGAAGCAGCGGGCTGAACCGAAACGCCGTTGGAGATTCTGCGTCGCCTTGAAGACGCCTCCCTTGCCCTTGACACGATCGAGATTCTCTTCTCGCGAGCAGTCGGCGACATCTTCGCCGAAGACCACGATTCGCGGATTACGGGCCATCTCCTCTTCGAGCGTGAGGTTGATCGAGTCGACCATCGTGCGCGGCTCGCCGGTGAACTCGGGACTGGTGTCGAAGCTCGGGCCGGCCGGGTCGATCCGGTGCGAGTAGAGATGATCGAGGGCAGTCGACTTCGCAGGAGGAGCCGCCGCCAGGGCGGCCTTGGTCGCGCGGCTCACTTCCTCTTCGATGTCGTGCATGAGCAGTTGCAGGCCGTGACGATCCACCACACCGTGGCGCAGGAGCCATTCAGGAAAGCGCTGAAAGGGATCGCGACGCGCTTCGGCGTCACGTTCGGAATCGGGCCGGTAGAGCTTCTCGTCATCGGAGAGCGAATGGGAATAGGGCCTGATCACCGTCGCGCGGACCATCGCGGGCCCGTGTCCGGCGCGGCAGTACTCGACGGCCTGCTTCATCACGAGGTACGATGCCTCGACGTCGCAGCCATCCACTTCCAGGCGTAGCAAGCCCGGGAAGCCGGAGGTGAGCCGCAGTACGTTGCCTCCAGCGGTCTGCTTTTCGATCGGCACGGAGATCGCGTATCCGTTGTCCTCGATCAGAAACAGGACCGGCAGCTTTTCGAGGCAGGCGAGATTGAGAGCCTCCCAGAATTCGCCTTCGCTCGTGGCGCCATCTCCGGATGTGACCAGCGTGATCTCGTCCGAATCGGGTGCGAGCATGCGCGATGCCTGCGCGCATCCGCACGCCTGCAGGAACTGAGTTCCCGTGGGTGACGACGAGGTGACGATGCGGAGATCGCGATCGCCCCAGTGCGACGGCATCTGGCGTCCGCCCGAGGCGCGATCGGCCGCCGCGCCCACCGCTCCGAGCAACATCTGTTCGGCGCTCACGCCGAGCATCAGGCACAACGCGCGATCGCGGTAGTAGGGATAGATCCAGTCGTGCGCCGGCTTCAGGTTGAGCGCGGCTGCGGCCTGGATCGCCTCGTGTCCGGCACCCGAGATCTGGAAGAAGATACGATTCTGCCGCTTGAGGGCGACCTCGCGGTCGTCGAGCCGGCGCGCCATGTGGATCGCGCGGAAGGCGCGAAGCAATGACTCGCGGGGGAGCACGGTCATGTTTTCACCTGTTTCAACAGCGCGCGAACACCGTCGATGCACAGGACGGCTGCGTGCTTTGATTCTGGAATCAGCCCACCGAGCGCTTGTTCGATCGCCGCCGCGCCGATTTCGCGCAGTTCGTGCGGCGCGCGGCCCGCGATCAATTCCGTGAGCGCGCTTCCGGCGGCGATTGACGCTACGCAGCCCCGCGTCTTGTATCGCGCCTCGGTGGCCCGGCCTTCTTCGAAGCGCACCGAAAGCCGCAGGATGTCGCCGCAGGCGGGATTGCTCACTTCGACCGTGATGGCGGGCGGCGGCAACTCGCCGGGGTTCCTCGGATTCTGAAAGTGATCAAGTAGCTGCTCACTGTGCATCTGAGACAATGGTAGGACATGACGGCCCCGCGGAATTACTTCCGGATTCTCCGGGAACGGACGCGCTCCGCCGAGTTCAACGCGATGTTCCTGTTCGTCACCTCGCGCTGCAACTCGTTGTGCCGTACCTGCTTCTATTTCGACAAGCTGAATTCGCGCGACGACCTGACATTCGGCCAGATCCAGCGGATCTCGGAAACCGCGCCTCCGTTCCGCAAGCTGTGGATCTCGGGCGGTGAGCCGTTCCTGCGCGCCGAACTGGCGGAGATCATCGCGATGTTCGCGCGAAACAATGGCGTCCGCAACGTGAACCTACCGACCAACGGCCTGCTCCCCGAAAAAATCTTCGCGGCTGTCGACCGGATGCTCGCCGAGACGCCGGACGATGTCGCCATCGATCTCAACTTCTCGCTCGACGGACTCGCGAATACCCACGACGCCATTCGCGGCGTACCGAACAATTTCACGCGAACCATCGAGACGATCCGGCAGGCGGAGGAGCGCTACCGCGGCGTGAAGCGGCTGCGCCGTAATGTCGCGACCGTGATCACGCGCGAAAACTATGACGAGATCGTGCGGCTGGGGCTGTATCTGGCCGGCGAAAACAAGCTGAACGGACAGTACTTCGAAGTGGTTCGCGGCGAGGCTCCCGACAAGAGCCTGAAGAGCCTGGGGCGAGAAGAAGTGGCAGCCCTTCACAAGCGTCTGATGCCGTTTCACCGCCACTACGCGAAGAAGCTCTTCGCGCACCTGCCGCCTGGCGTGCGGCAAATCGCAGAACTCTACTACCTCGGGAACCTGCGCCTCCACTTCGACCTGCATGAAAAGTGCCTCGAGCAGCCAACGCGCTGGCCGATGCGCTGCACGGCGGGCGATTCGACGATGGTCATCGATCACAACGGAAAGTTCCGCTCGTGCGAGTTGCGTGGCATCGTGGGCGATCTTGCCGAGTTCGGGTACGACACGCGAGCCGCGCTCGCCTCGACACAGATGAGAGACGAGGTGAAAGCGATCGAGTCGGCGAATTGCTGGTGCACGCACAGTTGCTTCATTCACGAGAGCACGAAGTTCTCGCCGCGGGTTCAGTTATTCGAGATCCCGTATGCGTGGCTGCGCGATCGATTCGAGCGGCTGACGGAGGCTCCTCTGGACGAGATCACCGCCTTCAAGACCATGGAGAGCCTGTGAGTACGATTCCGAATCGTGACCGTCCGCCGATCACCGTGGTCGCTGGTGTGATCTATCGCGAGGATGGACAGGTGCTGATCGGCCAGCGCTCGAAGGGCGAATGGCACGAGTTCAAGTGGGAGTTTCCCGGCGGCAAGATGGAACCGGCCGAAACTCCGCGGCAGGCCCTCGAACGCGAACTCCGCGAGGAACTGGCGATCGAGGCGGTGATCGGCGCCGAGATCACGCGCTACGAGTTCGAGTATCCGGGGCGGCCGCCGATCCGCCTGATCTTCTTCCGCGTGGAGCAGTTCACGGGCGAACCGGTCAATCAGGCATTCCACGACATTCGATGGGAGCATCCATCGAAGTTTCCAGACTACGACTTCCTCGATGGCGACATCGATTTCGTCAAGCGCTTGGCTCGCGGTGAGTGGTAGCTACTCCAGCGAAAACTCGACGTTGCGCTCGCTGTTCAACTGATCGCTGACCTTCTCGTCGACGAGCGTTCGCGACACTTTGTTGTGCGCCTGCTTGGTGGTGACGTAGTGAACGGTGTCGCCTTCGAGCCAGTAGGCATAGCAGGAGAAGACCGCGCCGTCCTTGAGCGCGAGCAGATAGATGGTCGGCTTGTCGTCGGTCTCCCGCCGGATCTTGACCGGGCGCCGCTGGCCTTCGGCATTGTTCGGCACCGGCGCCTGATAAGTTCGCACGGTGTTGGACGCTTCCGGCAGATCCGCATCGGTGTAGTCCTTCATCACCGGGCGAGGATTGTCAGGCGTGTAGTTGTTGTTGATGATCACCGTTGGCGCGGGTTGCGGCGCATTCACGACCGTGATGTTCGGCATGGCGGCCTGAGCCGGATAGGCGACCGGGTACGGCATCGCGATCGGAACGGCGTATCCGTATCCGCCGGCCGGCGGTGCCGCAACGGGCGCGGGATTCACTCCACGGATACTCGCGCCGAGATTCTGAATGTGGCCGTGGCTGTATGCTGGATTGCCCGTTCCCGGAAACACGACGCTGCCGAATCCGGCTCCAATGGGGCCCACCCCCGCGGGTCGCGTTGGCGGGTAGATCGTGCCGATCTGCCCGAAGGCGAGTCCGGCGAAGACGGCGAGTCCGATAAGGTAGCCGATCATGATTCGAGCGTAGCGCTTCGCGGAGCCGGGCGCAAGGCCGCTCGCCGTGTGATGATCGAAGAGGAACGGGCCCGCGTCCCGGAAGCGATGAGCCACCGAAGAGTCGAGTTGCGAAGTCTGGCGATGCACCAAGAGATCGCGCGGAAACTGCTGGAAGATTCCAGTCCCGTCGTGGAAAAGGCCCGGGCGAACCTCGATCGGTGGGCCGCAACCGCGGGCCGCTCGGCGCCGTACCTCGAGGAATGGAGGCGGTTGCTGCACCTGCCCGCCGCCGAATTGGCGAAGCTGATCGTGGAAGATTCCGAGCGCATGACGGAGCTGCGGCAGTCGAGCCCGTTCGCCGGCGTTCTGACTCCGCGAGAGCGATGGAGGATACTTGACGCGAGCACAGTTGGAGCATGTGATCCGGGCGTCGGGAATGATCGCCGATGACGCGGACATTGTTGTCGTGGGCAGCCAGGCGATTCTCGGTCAGTTCCCATCGGCGCCATCAGCGCTACTGGTGTCGCGGGAGGCCGATGTGTACCCACGCAATCGCCCAGACCGCTGGAATCTGATCGACGGGACGATCGGCGAGGGCTCGCCGTTCGAGGAGGAGTTCGGCTACTACGCGCATGGCGTGGGTGAGGAGACCTCCACCCTGCCACGAGGCTGGAAGGATCGCCTCATCCTGGTCCAGAACGAGAACACGCGCGGGGTGCGAGGCTGGTGCCTCGAGGTTCACGACCTTGCAATCGCAAAGCATGTCGCGGGGCGCGACAAGGATATCGGCTTTACGGCGGAACTCGCCAAACACCGAATGACGGATCCGGACGTGCTCCGAGAACGGCTCGAGGCAACAGACATCAGCCCGGAGGTTCGCCAATTGATCCGGGCAAGGATCGAGCGCCAAACACCTGACGCGGGCGCTCAGCGATAGGTGACGAGTGCAAGTTCGCCGGAGAAGAAAGTAACCGTGCCCGTGTCGAGTCCGGGTGCGGTGAACTTCCCCGGCGCGCTGTATCCCAGCACCGCCAGCTCGTCGGTCGAGATCGCGAACGGGCCCGGTGTGACGGTGGTCGGAACCAGCGTCGACAGGACATCCGCGGGAATCGTGAACCGGCCGGCCGTTGCCCGCTCGGTGCAAACGAAGCTCGTCGTGAGCCGCGGACTCGGAAGGCTCGATCCACCCAGGATCACGACGTAGGCCGCGTTCTGGCCGCCGGTCCAGGTGATTTCGAGGTCCTTGGAGCGGTCGATGGTGGTGGCTGCGGCGCGATTGGTCCAGGCGAGCGGAGTGATCGATCCGGTGGACGCTTCGAACGCGCCCACGTCCGCGCCGCCGGTTCCGTTGAATCGGAATGATCCGCCGGTGGCGGGAATGAGCGGGGGGCGTCCCGGCAAGGTTGTCAGGAAGTAGGAATTGCCCGCGCGAGGCATTGTCACGCTGGAGCCGCCGGACGGTGTGACCGTGATCGCCGGGCCCGCGTCGAGATATTTCACGGCGGATGCCACCGGGAGATCGAAAGTGCTGAGGCTCGGCACGATCACCAGGCAACTGCCGAATTCCGGCTCGCCCTTGCCTCCGAAGTTGACGAAGTAGTTCGGTTCGTAGCTCACGAACACGGCGCTGGCGCCGTCGGACGCGGTGGACGACGCGGGAACGAACGGCGGGATTGCCGGCGTGTGGGACGTTGTCTTGCCGAGACCGATGTGTCCCGCCCGGATCGGTTTGTCCGGCGCCGCGCCAAAAATCTCGGTGACATCGGCGCCACGATCCTTGCAGACACGTCCCGTGGTGGCGACGGGAAGCACGAGGAAATTCGAGACGAACGTTCCGATCTTGGCGTACACTCCAACGAAGCATCCCTCCACACCCGCCGGCACCACCACTTCAACTCGATCCCATCCCGGATTGTTCGACCTGCCGCGGAACCCGACTTCGGCCTTCGTCTTCCCGAAATAGACCTCGATCGGCACTTCGAGATTCGCCGGCTCCGCGATGGGCAGCGTTTCATCGGCTGCGTCCGCGCCGAGGCCCGTGCCTTCGATGAAGACGGATTCGCCCGGGTTTGCCGCGTTCGACGCCGTCACCGCCGTGCCGTCCGCAAACTTCACCGCGACCGCGCCGAGTCCCCGGCCGTCGGACGAGCTGATGCCGAAGGCATTCTCCCGAACCTTGATCGCGAACGGCTCGCTCGCCTGATCGCCGTTCTTCACGACGAGAGTCCCATCGCCGGCTGGAGTCTCCGACCGCAGGATCGCGACCACGGTGTTGGTTGTCACGGTATACGGGATCGCATCGGTGGTCACTCCGCCCACGGTCACTTGGATCGAGACACCACCGAGCGTCGTCGAAAGCGGTTCCGCTCCCGCGCTTTGCACGGCGGGATCGGCTGGACCGAGGTTGGTTCCGGACACGAGAATCACCGAACCGCGCGCGATGCCATGCTGGGGTGTTCCCGGCGGCATGATGCTGGCGCGGTTGAAGACCGCCGTAACCTTGGGCTGCGCGCCTAGTCCGCCCGCCGAAAGGATCAAGACCGACAGTGTAACAAGCCCATTTCTCATGATAGTTTCAGCTTGCCACGAATCGGGTGTCGAAATGTCAACCACTCGCCGCTTGACTCCGGTCCACCGGCGGCGTACGGTGGGACCAAATGTATCTGGCGCGTGCGATCTTCGTTTCCGCTGGCCTGGCCATTGCCCAAGTCGAGGTCAAGATTCAGGAGTGGGAGGTGCCCACGCGGTTCGCCCATCCGCACGATCCGGCCGTGGATGGGAACGGCGCCCTCTGGTACACCGGGCAGAACTCGAACAAACTCGGAAAGCTCGATCCGGAGACCGGCAGCTTCGAGGAGTTCGATCTCGATCTCGCGGCTTCCGGCCCGCACGGGCTCGTCGCGGACGCGCGCGGCGACATCTGGTTCACGGGCAACCGGCAGGGCTACATCGGACGCCTCGATCCAGTGACCCGCGAGGTGAAGCGATTCGGGCTACCCGACCCGGCCGCTCGCGATCCGCACACACCGCTCTTCGACAAGGACGGGATCCTCTGGTTCACCGTGCAGAACGGGAACTTCGTGGGGCGGCTCGATCCAGCCTCGGGCGAGGTGGCACTCCGGCTGTCGCCAACGGCGCGCTCGCGTCCCTACGGCATTGCGATGAACGCCGATGGGATTCTCTTCTACTGCGAATTCGGTACTAACAAGCTGGCGCGCATCGATCCGAAGACGTTCGAGATCACCGAGTTCGCACTGCCGGACGGCGCGCGGCCGCGGCGGCTGGCGATCACGCCAGACGGTCTGGTTTACTACACCGACTTTCAACGCGGCTTTCTCGGCCGGCTGGATCCGTCGAACGGTGAGGTGAAGGAGTGGGTATCGCCGGCGGGCGCAGTGTCGGAACCGTACGGAATTGCCGCCACACCAGATGGTGTGGTCTGGTACAGCGAGTCCGGTGTGTGGCCGAACACGCTCGTGCGGTTCGACCCGAAGACGGAAGGCCTCCAGAAGTGGGAGATTCCATCGGGCGGGGGAGTGGTCCGTCACATGGTGGCGACACCGGATGGGCGGCTGTTCCTCGCTTGTAGCGGCGTGGACCGGGTCGCGGTCGTGACGGTGACGGCGAAGTCCGAGCTTTAATCGATCCCCTCGAAGATCTCGGCCAGCGGAATTGAAACACCGATAGAGGGGATTTCGAGAATCGCATCCGGGCCTTCGTGGACGGTGGTGGTCCACTGATTGGGGCCGGTACGCCGGATCACTTCCGCGAGCGGAGAGTCCTGGGCGACGATCACGTATTCCGCGAGTGATGGGATGTTCCGATAGAGGACGCTTTTGCCGCCACGATCGTAGTCCGCGGTCGAGGGCGAAAGGACTTCGATGAGTACCTTCGGGTTGGTGATCGTGTCCACCTTGTCGTCTGTGAAGGCAGGCTTGTCGCACAACACAATCACGTCCGGGCAGACGTAGTGTCTCTCGGTAACCCGCACTCGCATCGGGGACGCGCCGATTCCGCAGGGCCCGCGCTTCAGTCGAACGCGGAGGCATTCCCCCAGCGCAATCACGATTTGTGAATGCCTCCAAGATACATTGCTGATCGGGAATACCCCACCATCATGGAACTCACTCTTGAACTCGGCGGCGCGGTCGCGCTCGAGGTACTCCTCCGGCGTTAGTCTTGGAACGGCAAACGCACCCATATTCGCAATTATATTCCCCCCGGATGCGATACGCTGTCATCGTGAGCCTTGTTCGACTCTTCCGGGTTCTCGTTTCGATCGCGCCGCTTCTCGCCGGCGCGGATGAAGCGGCCAAACACGCGCCCAAACTCTGGTCGTTGCGACCCGTCGTGCAACCAGCGGTTCCAGCCGGGTTGACGAAATCCACCAACCCGGTCGATGCCTTCATCGCCGAACGCCACATGGCCAAAGGACTCGTGCCGAACGGCCCCGCCACCAAACTCGAACTGCTGCGGCGCGTCCACTTCGACCTCACCGGACTCCCGCCCACGATCGAGCAGCAGGACCGCTTCCTCGCCGATTCCTCTCCCGATGCCTATGAAAAGGTGGTGGACACGCTGCTCGCCGACAAGCAGCACGGAGTCCGCTGGGCGCGGCAGTGGCTCGACGTGCTCCGGTACGCCGATCTCGACGGGCTCGACGGATCCGTGATGCCTGCCGCTCGCGGAATCCATCACTGGCGCGACTGGGTGATCGACGCTCTCAACGAAGACATGCCGTATGACCAGTTCGTGCGAGCACAGATCACGGGCAATCGCCACGGCGGGTTCACGGCTCTCAGCGCGACGGGGAGGCGGTCGCGAGCGGACGCGAATCCGCGCGATCAGTTCGCTCTCGGATTCCTCGCGCGCTCGGCGTTGACGCGCGGCGATCGCGATCAAGACATCGCCTTCGCGGCGGTCGAGACGATCTCGGCGGCCTTCATGGGAATGACGGTCGCTTGCGCCAAGTGCCACGATCACCGCTTCGACCCGATCACGCAGAAAGACTACTATTCGATGAAGTCGCTGTTCGATCCGCTGGTGATGCGCCGCGTCACGCTCGCCACACACGAACAGATCGCCGCGAACGGTCAGGCGCTCGAGGAGTACCGGCGGCGGAAAGAGCCGGTCGATGAAGAGATCGAAGCGCTGATCGCGCCGTATCGCGACAAGTTGTTCGATGAACGCGTGTCGATGCTACCGCCCGATGTCCAGGCAATCGTACGCAAGTCGGAGCGGAAACGCACGTTGGCCGAACAAAAGACCTTCGACGACTACTTCCCGGTGTTGCGCATCGATCCACCGAAGATCAAGGAGATCATGCCCAAGGACGCTATCGCGCGATACGACGAGATGCTGAAGAAACAGCGCGCGATCCGGCGTCCTCCCGACCTGCCCGGTTACACGATCGTCGAGGATGACAGCGCGCGCATGGCGAAGACGAGTTACGTGCTGACTTCGGGTGATCCGGCGCGGCCCGAGAAGGACAAACCGGTCGAGCCGGGATTTCCGTTCAGGCCCGCGGACCTCGACTTTCGCGATGGCCGCCGCGAGGGCTTCGTCGATTGGCTGACCGCGAAGGACAATCCGCTGTTCGCTCGCGTTGCCGTGAATCGCATTTGGCTCTGGCACTTCGGCAAAGGCATTCAGGAGAATCCGGGCGACTTCGGACTGATCGGCGGACGTCCGTCGAATCAGCATTTGCTCGATTGGCTCGCCGCCGAGTTCGCGGCGAACGGCTACCGGATGAAGTGGCTACACCGGCTGATCCTCACCTCGGACGCCTACAAGCTGTCGTCGCGGCCGGGTCCCAATCATGGGGCCAACGCGAAGATCGATCCGAACAACAGCTATTTTTGGCGCGCGCGTTTGAAGCGGCTCGAGGCTGAGCCGGTGTGGGATTCGATCCTGATGACCTCGGGCGATCTCGATCTGACGATCGGCGGCAAGTCGTTCCAGCCGGTGAGTCCGGACGACAAGCAGAGCATTTTCCTGCCTCCGGGCGGCACTTTCGAATCCCGCTTGAACCGGCGCGGCGCCTACATGGCTCGCGGCTACATTCCGAGCACCGAGGTGATGGCGAACTTCCTGCGCACGTTCGACACCGATGATGGCCGCACGCCATGTCCGCTACGCTCACAGACCGTAACCGCGCCGCAGGCACTCTTCTCGATGAACGACCCCGCGATCGAAACCGCGACCGCGAAACTCGCCGAACGGGCTCGCAAGGAATCGGGAGAAAGTTTGCCGGAAGCCGCGCGCCATGCCTACCGGCTCGTCATCGGGCGCCCGCCGGATAGCGCCGAACTCGACCGCGCCCTGAGCTACCTGGGCGGCGATGCTTCCAAACTGAAAGGACTCGCTTGGATGCTCTACAACCTCGACGAGTTTCTCTTCGTCAAATGAGGACGCGATGATTTCCCGCAGAGATTGGCTGCTGCGATCGGCGAACGGATTCCTGGGCTCCGCCATTGGCGCGTTGTGGGCAGCGGACGGACGTCTCGCCGGTGCGCGTCTGCCGGGCGAACCGAAGGCGCGCTCGGTCATCTACATCTTCCTGTGCGGCGGCCTGAGCCATATTGACACGTTCGATCCCAAGGACAACAAACACGCCGGAAGACTGATGGACGCGATCGGCTTCGGTGACAACAACGCGCCGATGCGCCGTCCGGTGATTCCGATTCTGCGCACGTACAAGAACTACGGCAAGTCCGGAATTCCGGTGTCGGATTGGTTCCCGCACGTAGGCGGTGTGATCGACGAGTTCGCCGTGGTGCGGTCGATGTACTGCCACCAGACGAACCATTTTCCGGCGGTGATCGAGCATTGCACGGGCAAGCCGCTGCGGCAGTTCGAACATCCGAGCCTCGCGAGTTGGATCACCTACGCGCTGGGCACCGCGAACAAGAATCTGCCGGCGTTCGTGAACATCGGCCGGCCTTCGTCGCCCGTGCAGTTGACCGGCGGCTATCTCGGAGCGCAGTTCTCGGCGACTCCGTTCCAGCCCGGCGACACCCCCGTGCCCGATCTGCTTCCGCCGAAAGGAACGGACCGTGCCGAGCGCGACCGCCAGATGCGCACACTCGAAGAGCTGAATCGCAAGTTCCGCGATGACTACGCGGCTGATTCCGAGATCGCGGCGCGCGTCAAGGCCTACGAACTGGCGGCGAACATGATGGTCTCGGCACCCGCGCTCACCGACTTTTCGACGGAACCCGATCACGTCAGGTCGCTCTATGGAATCGGCGCGAAAGTGACCGATGACTTTGGGCGCCAGTTGCTGCTCGCGCGCCGGCTCGCCGAAAAGGATGTTCGGTTCATTCAGCTCTGCCACGCGGGTGGCGGCAACGGATCGTGGGACGCGCACGGCGACATGAAGACTCACGAGCCGCTCTGCCGCGCGATCGATCAGCCGGTCGCGGGCTTGATTCGCGACCTGAAGCAGCGCGGCATGCTCGACCGCACTCTCGTTGTGCTGACGAGCGAGTTCGGGCGCACGCCGTGGTCGCAGAACACCACTGGCCGTGATCACAACGGTAAGGGCTTCACGACGCTGCTCGCGGGCGGCGGTGTGAAGGGCGGCGTGATCGAGGGCTCGACGGACGAAGTTGGATACAAGGCTGTCGAGAGCCCGCACTACATCTCGGACCTGCAGGCGACGATTCTGAATCAGATGGGACTCGATTATCAAAAAATGGAGTTCGCCATCAATGCGCGAAAGTTCAAGCTGATCGAAGAAGGAGAGGGTCCGATCCGCTCGATTCTGGCTTGACGGGCACCGGATCGCGTCATCCGCGCCGCCCGTCGTCACGAATGGAACCGGATTTCGCAGGGCCACGGTTGATTGAAGTGAAGGAGCCCTCCGCTCGATGAATTACGGTTCCGGTCAACGGCCTGATGCTCGTGGATCCGCGAGCGGGCAACGCGACGGCCATCATCGGTGGAAATCGGGGACGCGAAAGGAAAGCGAGTTCGCGCACGGTAAGGCCTACAACTGGCCGCGCCCACCCGGCCGGCTATTTGGCGCTCGAATGATTCTCCGGAGCGGTCCTGCCCCGGGTGAAGAGAGCCTCGATAAGATGCTTCAACACGAGACGCTCACGAGGAAGAGCGTCGCGCGAGCACACCAGGAGCATGGGCTCCGCGATTCTCGCGCGCCTTCGTTATCCTGAAGAAACGTGAAGCAGACAGCCGAGTTCTTCGGCGAGCGCCCGATGGTTCTCGTCTACATCGCCAAGAAGCTGAAGGATGCGCTCGCGCTCGAGGACGTGCTGACGAACGCCGGGCTCGACTACGCGGTCGAAGTCGACACCTACACGGGCGGGCTCATTTTTCGCAGCGAGCGGACGGGCGCGTTCTTCTATGTCGAGGAGCCGCAGCACGAGCGCACGATCGCCGTGATGGAGCAGGCCGCGTACAAGCCCGTCGCGAACGAGCTTCGGTCAGAGTCCTAGCGCGGCGCGGCCGCCGTCCGTCAGGCGATTCGAGGACCAGCCGGGGTCCCAGGTTTGCTGGACCACGACGTGGCGCACGCCGGGCACTCGCATCAAACGTTGGCGTACCGGTGTGTTGTTGCCGCCCGATCCGTACTCGAAGAAGCCGAGGCGCGGGCGCCCGCGATGCGGCATGGCCATCACGACCGTCACGATATCGCCACGGACGCGGAGATCGTAGACGAGCCCCAGGTCCACGACGTTCGCGCCGGGTGCGCGGTAGAGTTGCTCGTCTTTGCATTCGCGCAGTGCGTCCCACAGGAGCTTTTTCGAGACGGGTGAATCGCCGGCTTCGCCGATTCGGGCGAGCCGGCCCGGCGAAGCTTTCGCTGGCGCCGAGGGAAGGTCAGCGGGCGAAGCCGCGAGCGGATTCATCATCCGATGCCGCATCGTCTCGACCATTTGCGTACCGTTTTCGCCGTAGTTCAACACGAGGTAGGCGTTCTTCTGATGCAACACGGTTCCGGCGGGCACGTTCTTTCCCGGAAGCGGATAGCGGCTCCACACCGGCCCGTGCCACCGGTAGAACATCTGCGGCGATGCGTTGTGCCGGATCGACGGCAAGCCCTCGGCGCGATGTTCGAGGAACAACGCGATGAAGCCGTCACGCGCTTCTTTGTTGACGAAGCCGACTCCCCAGAGATTATCTTGATGCTCTTTATCGACCGCGCCGGTGCGTAGCTTGCCGTCGGGCCCCATCCAGACGATGTCGGTGAACGACTGGCCGGAGAAGACCCACTCGTCATCGCGCAGCGCGTCGGCCTCGAAGCTCTTCACCGCCTCCATGCGTCCGGATTTTTGCAGCCACGGGAGTCCGGCGAAGAAGCGATATTCGACGTAGACGTGCAGGCGGCTCGGAGAGAAGACGGGATGCACGGGCGAGTAGGGGAAGCCCCAGCGGCGGACGATCGTGCAGAGCGGTCCGCGGACCACTTCGTAATCCGGTGGCGTGTCCCAGAGCGTGACACGAAACTTCTGGAAATTGCCCGAGCCGACGTAATCGTGCGCCCAGTCGATGCCCGGTGGTTCGCCGTGCCCTTCGCCGCCTGCGAACAGTTCGAGGCCGTGTTCCCGCTTGAAGGTCAGCCGTTCGAGCTGGCCCATCTGGCGCGAAAGCTGGGCTTTGAAGAAGTCGTTCTCGATGTCGAGCCCGAAGCCCTCGCCGGTGGTCTTCAGGTCGGTGGGAT
Organism: uncultured Acidobacteriota bacterium; assembly: GCA_902825945.1. Classification (GTDB taxonomy): domain Bacteria; phylum Acidobacteriota; class Terriglobia; order Bryobacterales; family Bryobacteraceae; genus SYLY01. The sequence continues at coordinate 43,146 of CADECY010000040.1, read as the reverse complement.
ACTCGGGCAGTTCGGCGTCGGGATTTCCGAAGAAGACGAGGTAATGCGTCCGCGTGTGGGCGGGCGAATTGGCGAGGAACAGGATATGGCAGAAGCGCTCCGCTCCGCGCCGGATCTCGCCATGCACCTGACAGGGGACTTCGCGCAACGCGCCATTCTCGACGCGCGCCACACGGATCTCTCGCGCGAGCGAATCGGTTTTCTCCGCCGGGAACGAGAGCAGCACCTCGACGGGTTCCGGCGGACGCACTTGTCCCACCGTTTCGTCCAGCGCGATCACTTTGCAGTCGCTCCAGCCCTTGGCCCATTCGCGCCATGGCTGCGGGAGAGCAGAGACAGGAGCGGCGATTGCCGTGGGTATGAGCGGTGTTCCCGGACTCGCCTCCTCGTGTTGTGCCTGTGCGACGGTATGGCGCAACGATGCGGCGAGCGCGCGGGCGACGCGATAATCGCGCCGTTTCCACGCTTCCTGGAGGAGCCGGAGTTTTTCGTCGAACGAGTCGGTCCGCTCCCAATAGGTGGTTTCAGGCATCGGCGATCAGCCTCGCATCTTCCGGTAATTGTCGAGGCAGCGTTTGGCGGTGTCGAACGGATCGAAGCGGCTGCCTTCCTGTTCGATCAGGTAACACTCGATGCCGCCCGTCTTCTCGGCCGCGGCGAAGAGCTTCTTCCACGGAGTGACACCTTCGCCGAAGAGCACCTTGTATCCCTTGTCGGCGTGCTTGGCCGAATCCATTGGCGCCCAATCCTTGCAGTGCATCGAGGCGATGCGGCCAGGGTTCGCCTTGATCCAGGCAATCGGATCCGAACCCGCGTCAATACAAGTTCCTACATCGAGTTGTAGCACCACTTCCTTCGGCGTGTTCTTGGCGATGATCTCCATCGGCCGGGTGCCTTCGACGGGTTTGAATTCGAGTTCGTGGTTGTGATAGCCCGCGCGCATCCCGGCGCTCTTCAGCTTTTCCGATCCGCGTCCGAGCTTCTCGGCAACACCCTTCCACGCATCGAGCGCCTTCGCGCCGCCGGAACTCGCCATGACGATGATCTTGCTGCCGATGATCTGGTTCAGTTCGATCGCCTTGTCGAGATTGGCGGGATCGTAGACGCGGGCGCTGTTGTGGGTCGAGAGGGCCTTGATGCCGAGATCGTCCAGGAGCTTGCGGACGTCCTTCGCTTGCGCCGGTGTCCAATCGAAGTAGGGCGAGTAGAACTCCACCACCTCGTAGCCGAGCTTGGCTACCTGCTTCACGGTTCCGGCGAGGTCGGCCTTCAACTGGTCGCGCACCGAATAGAGTTCGATTCCGACGGGCACTTTCTTTTTGGCGGCGGAAAGCAAAGGCGCGAGTGCGGCGGAGGCTACGAGGCTGCGTCTCGAGATCATCACCGATCACGATATCACCGATCCACCGGCCGCGGCCTCGGGCCAACGCCCGCGCGGGCTGGTAGAATCACAACGATATGAATCGCAGAACATCCCTGAAGACGCTCGCCGCCGTGGCTGCGGGCAGCGCCGCCGTTCCTTCCGAAGCGGCCGCCAATCCGATTCAACTCCACGTGGATCTCGAAGTGGACATGGCGAAGGAGAAGGAGTTGCTCGCCAACTTCCGGAATACGTTCAAGCCCACGATCAGCAAGCAGCCGGGCTTCGTGGAAGTGAAGCTGATGAAATTCCGCAAGGCGATGGCGGGCAATGGCCCGGGGCCGTGGAACTATCGTCTGCTGATCAGCTTTCAGACGGAAGAGCAGCGCACGAAGTGGGTGGCCGCCGACGATCATCAGCGCGCCTGGCCCACGATCGAAAAGTGCTTGAAGGGGCAGAAAGCGGCCGCCTGGCTGTACGATATCGCGTAATCACTTTCGAACCAGCCCATTCCGGCGCGGTTCTGATATGCTTCCCCGCTAGGGAGCTTACTCATGAACCGCGCCGTTTGCCTATTGGTGATCTCGTCATCCGCCGCGCTCTGTCAGACCAACACGGGCTCGATTACCGGAACCGTCTTTGATCCGGCGCAGGCCGTGATCGCCGGCGCGAAACTCACCGCGACGCACATTGCCACCAATCGCTCGCAAGCGGCCGCTACTTCGTCCGCTGGCGCCTACACACTGCCCGCGCTCGTGCCAGGAGCATACCGCATCTCCGTCGAGATGGAAGGATTCAAAAAACTGGTGCGCGAGCCGGTTACGGTGGAGACCTCCGGCGTCACGACGCTCGACCTAACGCTCGAGGTCGGCAGCACCGCGACGGAAGTGCTCGTGCGCGCCGAGGCGCCGCTGATCCAGCAGTCGAGTTCGACGATCCAGTACAGCATCAACCAGAAGCAACTCGACGAGTTGCCGCTCGCCAACCAAAGCGCGCTGCAGATCATGTCGACGCTGCCGGGCGTGGTGGGCGAACCGGGATCCGAACAGGCGAGCGTGACCACGGGATTCGTGACGCCGGGCGGCGGTATGTCGGTGTCGGGCGGCCGGATGGGTTCGACGCAGTATCAGGCGGACGGCGTCTCGAACAACGCGATGTTTCTCGGGCGCATCTCGCTTTCGTTCTCGTCGGACGCGATCAGCGAAGTTTCGGTGCAGCAGAATGCGTACTCAGCGGAATACGGCCGCGTGGGCGGCGGAATCGTGAGCATGACGACCAAGTCCGGCACGAACAAATTGCACGGCGTGGTCTTCTCGTTCAGTCAGAACGACAAGCTGAACGCCGCGCCCTATCGCAACACGTTCGACCGCAAAGGGCATCTTCGATACTGGCGCGGCGGCGCCGATGTGGGCGGTCCGGTCTACATTCCCAAGATCTATGATGGCCGCAATCGGACGTTTTTCTTCGCGGGATTCGAACCGTTGCGCCAGTACACGCAGCTCTCGGCATTCACGCGCGTGCCGACGGAACTCGAGCGCGAGGGCGACTTCTCGCAATCGGTCTACAACACGACCGCGAATCAGCGCGTCTTCATCTTCCGCCAGTTCGAGTTCAGCCCGGTGGGTACGCTCACCAATAACCGGATCCTCTTGAATGCCGGGGAAGCGTATCCCCTCTGGGAAGGAGGCGTGATCCCGAAGCGCTTCATCTCGCCGATCGGGCAACGAATCGCCAAGATGTATCCGCTGCCGAACATGTCGTTGAACGCGCTGGGGCAGAACTATTCGGTCTTCCGCCATGTTCGCAACACCGACAACCGGTTTACGACGAAGTTCGATCAGGTGATCACTTCTTCGAATCGCATGTCCTTCCGCCTCGCGCAGGTTCCGGTCAAGGGCGATCGCGCGTTTCTGCCGGGCCTGCTCGAACAGGTGCCGACCGATACTTCCACGGGCACCAATATCGCGCTCAACGATACTCATGTGTGGGGAGGCAACAAGGTGAACGACCTGCGCCTTGGCTTTAACCGCTCGAACATCGCGCGGCGGGAGAATGACGAGCAGTTGTCGAAGAACTGGTTCCAGGAACTGGGCTTCCCGTCGCGGCTCGACCGGGGCTTTCCGATCGTCAGTGTCGGTGACGGCATCTTCAATCCGGGAACGAGCATCGGCAACTACGAGATCGACAACTTTTTCCAACTGGTGAACATCTTCAACTGGACACGCGGCCGCAACAATCTCAAGACGGGATTCGAATTTCAAGCGCCGCAACAGAATCTGATCGATCTGGCGAGTGTGCAGGGCAACTGGAATTTCGGCTCAGGGATGACGAACATCGGCGGCTCAGGGAATACCGCCGCGGTACTCGGCATTCCGAACGCGCAGACCGGGTTCGGTCTCGCGTCCTTGTTGCTCGGATATCCGGCGGGCATCAGCATTGCACCCGCGGCGATCTCCTATCAGTACCGCTGGAAGTACTACGCGGCGTTCGTGCAGAACGACTACAAGCTGACGCCGCGGCTCACGCTGAATCTGGGAGCGCGTTATCAGGTGGAGGTTCCGCGGTCAGAGAAAAACTACAATCAGGGTTACTTCGTGCCGGAAGCGGTGACGAATTCGCTGGGGCAACAACTCGGCGGCTACATCCAACTCCACGGACTTGGGGGCACGCCGCGCACGTTGTGGCCCACCCGATACAACAACATCGAACCGCGCATCGGATTCGCGTATCGCCTGCCGAAGCCGTTCGCGGGAATGGCGGTGATTCGTGGAGCGTACGCGATCTCGCACGTTCCGACGAATGGATTGTTCCGCATTCCGATTCCCGACTTGAATCCGCGGCCCGACCAATTGGCGACGGCGGGCGGGGCCAACGGCGGCTGGGTCCAGATGGATTTCAATCGGCTCACGCTTCCCACTCGCGGCACCGCGAAGCCTTCGGACGGCAAGCTGGTCGACACGCAGAACGTCGCGCAGATCTACTTCCTGAATCGCGACGTGAGCATCCCGTACATCCAGCAGTGGAACTTCGGGCTCGGATTCCAGTTTGGCAAGGACTACGGACTCGAGGTGAACTACGTCGGATCGAAGGGCACACAGCTCTTCGGACCTTCGGCGCTCTACAACACGATCGACCTGCCGCGTTACACGCAGCAGTTCCTGGCAGGCGAGAACATGGGCGAACGCATACCGAATCCGGCGGGGCTACGCGATGCGAGCGGCAACATCGTCACCGTGGCCCGGCAGGATTTGCTGCGCGGCATTCCGACGATGTCGAGCATCGGCAACCCGATCGCGCAGGGCTACAGTTCGAGCTACAACGCGCTGCAGACGAATTTCGTCAAGCGCTTCTCGCGCGGCTTGCAGTTCACGGTGAACTACACGTGGATGAAATCGATCGACGATTCCTCGTGCGACGGCCAGTTCTGCAATGACAACATTCAGAATTGGGGCACCGGCTTCCCGCAATTGCGCGGCGGAGCGCGCAGTCTCGAAAAGTCGATCTCAGTATTCTCGATTCCGCACGTGTTCCGCTTCAACTACAACTGGGATGTTCCGCTGCGCGTGCGTGGCTGGGCGAATCAGATCATCGGGAATTGGAAGCTGAGCGGCGTGGGCCAGTTGTCGAGCGGACTGCCGTTGCAGGCCCATCTCGGCAACAATGCCGGATTCCCGGACGATGTCGGGCGCATCCGCGTGAATCTGGTGGACGGCGTGGATCCGGTGCTGCCGGGCTGGCGGCAGAACGTCAACAATCCGGTGACGCAGCGCGCGCCTTACATCAACGTGCTGCAGGCCTTCGCGCCGCCGGACCGATTGTCCATCGGCAACGCGCCTCGCGTGCTCGGTCACGTTCGCATGCCTTGGACGCAGAGCTACAATATGGCGATTCTCAAGGAATTCCCGATTCATGAAGAGGTCCGGGTGGCGTTCCGCGCGGAGTTGTTCGGGGCGCTCAATCATCCGTTCTTCCAGACGAACGGCAACAACTTCATCGTGTATCAGAACCTGGATTATCAGCGGTTCGCCAAACCGCCGGTTGCGCCAACCAACCTGACTCCCGCGTACGCGGATATCGGGGCGAACATAGGTGGGATCCGCAGGATTCAACTCGGGTTGAAGCTGTATTTCTGAGGCTGCTTCGCGTCTACCCGATCCAGGGTAGTGCACGGCCGGGCTATCGGGCGATAATGAGAGTAGTGCGCTGGCTCGTCATGCTTGCGATCCTGTGCGGGCGTCTCCACGCCGCCGCGCCGGGGTGTGCCGCGGGAACGCCTGTCGGAGAAATGCTCCTCCATGTCGTGCGTCCGGGCGTCGCCAAGCCACTTCCGATACGCGAAGCCGCACGGGTCCTGCCGGGCGACAAGATCGTGTACGATCCCGGCCCGTCCGGTTCGGAAGCCCACAAGGGACAAGTGGCGATGATCCTCGTCCCCTCGCGACCCGACGGAAAAGACGACCTCGAGCTGCTTCCGCCCAAGCCCGCCTCAGCGCGAGCCGAGTGGCCGGTGAACCTTCGAGCCAAGACAGCCGTCTACGTCTACGGACCCGGCGGGTTGAACGCGCGCAAGGTGAAACGCTACCTCGCGAAGGACTCCGCGCTGATCGAGCAACTTGCGGACTACGCGCAGAACACCGCGCAGACCGAGTTTCTGTTGCAGGCGCTGGCCAACGCGGGCTCTCCCGGCGCGACCGAAAATCTCAACGCCGCACTATCCGGATTCGCGTCTCAATACGGACTCAACAACCGCATCAATCGCGATGCTCCGCTCGACCAGCAAACGCTCGCAATGTTCCGTTCGCTGAATCCGGCGCTGGCGTCGTATGACCCGATTTCGCCCCAGAATTCCCAGCGCGTCGTCAGCCAGACGGCGGGACTCGCCACCGTGGTCGCGGGAATGTTCCTCGGCAATCCAGTCGGACTCGCGGCGGGCGGCACCGCGCTCGGCATCAACTTCAAGTCGATCCTGTTCCCCGACACCGAATTCCGGTCGAGCTTCGCACAGCCAGCGGCCAACGCGATCTCGCTCTGCGGAAAGCGCGAGCCGTCGCGCGGACGCACCAAGCTGGCGTACTTGTGGGCCATGCGCGTACCCGATGCCGATGTTCCGGCGATCACGGCCGCCGCGCCCGCCAACATTCTCGCGGGCGTGAAGAACCCGGTCTCGTTCCAGATTCCCGGCGGCGAATCGAAGCTGCTCGAACGCGTACGCGGCTGGAAATTCGCTGCCAGCGGCCGGAGTTTCGATGTGCCCGCCCGCGTTACCGGACCGCGGGCGGTCGAGTTCGATCTAGCCGCTATTCCACCGGGTGAATACTCGCTGAGCGGCACGTGGGACGAAGCGCCGTTCCAGGTGAACGGTTCAGTTACGGTCCACCAGCCTCCCGATCTGTCGAAAGCGCGACTCACGCTCGACACACATGACCTGCTTGTCGAGCGAGTGGGCAAGCGCGTAGTGACGCTCGAAGGCGCGGACGTTCAGTTCGTCGAAACGCTCGCGATCCTGCGGGTGGGTGACCGCTTCGGATCGCCGGCACCAGTAGCCTTCCGGCTGACGGGCGGACCGAGGCAAGGCATCCAGCAGAAGATGGAGGCCGAGATCGACACAGCCACGCTTACGTCCGGCGAACACGAACTGCGGTTCGAGCAGGGCGATGGGCGCGCGCAGTCCGCGGCAATTCAGGTGCTGCCACCGCCGCCGCGCATCACGAACCTCCCGCTCCGTGTGCATCTCGACGAACCAGCGCAGCCGGTGCGGATCGAAGGCGAAGGCATCGACCGCATTGCCACGGTCTCCGCGCCGGGCGTCGGTTTCCGGCTCGCACCGGGGGACGGACGCCAGCGCCGTGCCGATGCCACGATTCAGGACAAACCACGCGCTGGGCAACTGCTCGACCTGTTCGTGCGCGCCGAAGGGTATTCGAATCCGGTGCGCATCGCGGGCGGCCTCCGTGTTGCACAGGCGCGGCCAGTGATTCGCTCCGCACGGATCCTGCCTCCATCGGGACTCGGTATCGCGCTCGGTGAGGGCGAATTGCCGGCGGGCATCCAGACCGGAGCCGTGCTCGACGTCAAGAACGCGAGCCCGCGCATGTCGGTGGAGATCGGTTGCGCGGGTGCGAGGCGGCTGCGCGCGGCGATCGGCGAGCAGCGCGACGGACTCAAGGTGCAATCGCTCGCGCCCGACCGGCTCTATCTCGCCTTCGATCCCGCGGCATGGCCTTCCGGTTGCGCGATCGAGGCTACGGCCGACGCTGGCGATCAAGGTGTCTCGGCACCGGCGGCGATCGGGCGCACCGTTCGCACGCCGCGCGTCGACAAGTTCGAGCTCACCGATCAGCCCGCCGGCGATGGCGCCTACTTCGGTGTGCTCACGGGAAGGGATCTCGAACTGATCGAGCGCGCCGGTTGGACGGCAGCGAATGGACTCGCCGTTTCGGAACTTCCGGCGACTGCCGGGGGTGCCTCGCAGACGCTGCGCATCAAGCTTCCTTGGCCGTCGCCAACCCCCCGCGCGCCGCTGTTTTTATGGCTGCGCGGCGACACGGAGGGACGATCGACCTCCATCCGCTGATGCCGTTGTAACAATTCCGACATGACATTGTTGCCGAATTGTAATATTGTGAAAATGTGCTTCTCGGGAGGCCCATTGTCGCCCTGTTGCTCGCTTCGGCGGGCTTGGCGACATGTGCGTCTCTGCAGAGTGCCTACACGCGCTACGACCTTCCGCTGACGGTGGCGCGCAATCACGACGCCAAGCCGCTCGGCTGGACTCTGCCTCTCCGCATCAACGGCAGCCGCCCTCTCCGCATCCTGTTCGACACCGGTGCGCAGGGCCTTCTCGTATCGAAACCGTGCGCGCGCCGCCTGCACCTGGAATCTGGTGCCGAAACCACGCTTGGCGGATTCGGAAGCAGTGGACCCGTGCGCGGAGAAACGGCGCTCGCGGCCACCGTCGCGGCGGGCGGGCTCGAGTTTTCGAACGTGCCCGTCGAGGTCGCACCGGGATCGCTTCCGGGAGACGTGGACGGGCTGGCCGGGCCCGAACTGTTCCGCGATTTCGAAATCACGATCAGCGGACCCGCGCGCACGCTGAGCCTGCGTCCGTTCGATGCCGCTCCGCCGGCCCGGCAAGATCGCACCCTGACTAGGGCCGGACATCTCCTGATCGCCCGCGCGAACCTCGGCAACTTCGTGATCGATTCCGGAGCCTCGGTTTCTGTCGTCGGGCTTCGCGGGAAATCGATCGCCGCGCGCCCGGTTTCGCTCGAAGGACTATCGGGCTTGACCGAAGCCTATCGCATGGATCGTCCCGTTCGTCTCGAGATCGGCGGAACTCCGTTGATTCTGTCCGGCGCCGTGACCACCGACCTCAAAGGACTCAGCGAACACTTCGGAATCCAACTCGACGGGCTGATCGGCTTTCCCGCGCTCGCGCGGTCGGTCACCACGCTGGACCTTCGTCACGGCACGCTGTCGATCGCTGAAGACCGCCGGTAGGGAAGAGGCGCACGGTTCAATAGGGCCAGTGCGGCTTGGCGAATAATCCGCCATCCACCCAAAGAGTCTGTCCGGTGACAAAATCCGCCAGCGGACTCGCGAAAAAGACGACGGCGCGCGCGACATCGGCCGGTACGCCCACCCGGCCGAGCGGTGTGACGCCGGCCCATGTGCCTGCGTAGTCTCCGGCTTCGAGCTTGGTCCGCTCGATCTCGATCGCGCCGGGCGCCACGCAGTTGACGCGAATGCCATACTGGCCGAGTTCGCAGGCGGCCACCTTGGTGAACATCTCGATGCCACCTTTGCTCGCCGTGTAGTCGACGAGGTTCGGGAACGCGATCTTGTTGCAGCCCGACCCGATATTCACGATCGCTCCACCGCCGTTCCCGCGCATGTGCCGCGCGGCGAGTTGCGTGCACAGGAAGCAGCCCTTCAGGTTGGTGTCGATCACGCGATCCCATTCGGCTTCTTCCAGTTCGAGCAACGCCTTCCAGGTTTGGACACCAGCGTTGTTCACCAGGATATCGATTCGTCCGAGTGAATCGAGAGCATCCTCGAACATCGCGGTCACGTGAGTCGAATCACCGACGTTGCCGGCCACGATCGCTGCCTTGCGCCCCATCGCGCGGATCTCGTCCGCCGTTCGTTCGGCGCCATCGCGATCGGAGTTGTAGTTTACCGCCACCGCGCAACCCTGCCGCGCCAGTTCGAGCGCGATTCCCTTGCCCACTCCTTTGCTGGCTCCGGTGACCAGCGCGCACTTGCCGGAAAGCAGTTCAGACATGCCTTCTCAGGTGTAGCACAGCTCCACCGGAAGCGTGCTACGGATGCGAGAATCTTGCTACGATGGCTCTTCCAGCAGCCCGTTCATGCACATTCCCGACGGTTATCTGAGTCCCTCTACTTGCGCCGCGCTCTTTGTGGGTGCGGCGCCGTTCTGGTACACCGCCGCGAAAGAGGTGAACCGGATGCTGCACACCCGGTTGGTTCCGCTACTGTCACTGTTTGCCGCGTTTTCGTTCGTACTGATGATGTTCAACATCCCGCTGCCGGGCGGAACCACGGGGCATGCCACCGGAATCGGAATCGCGGCGGTGGTTGTCGGACCGTGGGCCGGAATGCTCGCGATCTCGGTCGCGCTCGTGATTCAGGCCGTCTTCTTCGGTGATGGCGGAATCACCGCGATCGGCGCGAATTGTTTCAATATTGCGGTTCTGGGATCGTTGTCGAGCTACGCGGTCTACCGGCTCGCCAGCGGATCGAGCCCGCTTGGTTCGCGGCGCCGCGTGATCGCCGCGGCCGCAGCCGGATATGTGGGAATCAACGTCGCGGCGCTCGTTACCGCGATTCAGTTCGGCATCCAGCCGGAGCTGTTTCGTGACGCGGCGGGCGCTCCGCTCTACGCGCCATATCCGTTGCGGATCGCGGTGCCGGCGATGATGCTCGGACATCTGACGGTCGCCGGGTTCGCCGAACTGTTTGTCACGGCGAGCCTGCTCGCGTTCATTCAGCGGACCGATCCGTCGCTGCTGCGATTGACCGCGCCCGGGGCCGTGTTCGACGAAGCGGCCGATCGCATCTCACGCGATGGAGCCTTCCGCTCGGCGCGCGGGCTCTGGATCATGCTCGGGTTCCTGATGCTGCTGACGCCGCTCGGCATCCTCGCGGTGGGGACCGCGTGGGGCGAGTGGGCGCCCACTGACTTTTCCGACGCCACCGCGCGCGGCGAGATCGCGCATGCCTCGATGGGCAACGTCCCGCCGGCAAAGGCCCCGGAGGGCCTGTCTCGCCTCGCCGAAACGTGGACCGCGCCGATTCCCGGCTATGCTCCGCCGTTCCTGAAGAGCCCGTCGTTCGGATATCTGCTGTCGGCGATGTTCGGTGTGGGACTAACGCTCGTCATCTTCCAGGGCCTTGCCTGGATTCTCGCCCGGGGCCGTTCGTGAGAGGCGGTGCGCGCGACACGCTGAAGCATTTTCTGAAGGCGCTCGAATCGGTGCTGATGGCGGAAGAGATCGCGCGTCAACCGGGGCTGCTGCAAAGCCTCGATCCGCGCGCGAAGATCGCGGGCCTGCTTGCGTGGATCTTGGTCGCGGCGTGGGCCACCCGTCTCCGAACCCTGGGACTCATGTTCGCGGCCACCTTCGCTCTCGCGCTCCTGTCGCGAGTACCGGTTCGATTTCTGGCTCGCCGTGTCTGGTTGAGCGCCGCCGCCTTTGCCGGAATGCTGGCGGTCCCGGCGCTGTTTCTGACACCAGGCGATTCGCTCGGCTACGGCGTCACCGCGCAGGGTGCGCGCAGCGCGGCGCTGCTGGTGGCGCGCGCGGTGACAATCGCCTCGCTCTCGTCGCTTCTGGTGCTCACCACTCCGTGGGCGCGCATTCTTCGTGGACTGCGCGTGCTCGGTGTCCCCACGGCCGCGATCGTGGTGCTGTCGATGACCTATCGCTACATCTTCGTGCTGATCCAAACCGCGCAGGAGATGCTCGAGGGGCGGGAGAGCCGCACGGTCGGCAAACTCGGCTTGGACGGTACTCGGCGGCTCGCGACTTCAGCCATGGGCGTGCTGCTCGGCAAGAGTTTGCATCTGAGCGAAGAGGTCTATCAGGCGATGCGCTCGCGCGGCTTTCACGGCGAAGTCTATCTGCTCGACGAGATGCGCCTGATGCCGGCCGACTGGCTGGCGATCGGTGCGTTCGCTGGCGCGGCCGCCGGCCTGCGGTGGATCGCATGAACGTAGCTGATCCCCTTTTCGAACTGCGTGAAGCCGTCTTCGACTACGGCCGTCACCGCGCCCTCGATGGACTCTCGATTCGGCTGCCGCGCCGCGGCAGAGTGGCGCTGCTCGGAGCCAACGGCTGCGGCAAATCGACCTTGTTGCGCCTGCTAAACGGTCTCTATCCGCCACTCTCGGGTGAAGTACGTTTCGAGGGCAAGCCAGTCGATTTCGCCGGAGCGGGCGACGAGTTCCTGTGGAACTTCCGGCGGCGCGTGGCGCTGCTGTTCCAGGATCCGGACGCGCAACTGTTCAATCCCACGGTTCATGACGAAGTCGCGTTCGGGCCGCTTCAGTTGCGGATGCCGCTTCACGAGATCCGCGGCAAGGTGGATGCGGTGCTCGATCGCCTCGAGATCACTCACTTGACGGATCGGGCGCCATACCGGCTATCCGGCGGCGAAAAGAAGCGCGTGGCGCTGGCGTCGATTCTCGTGTTGGACCCGGAGGTGCTGCTGCTCGATGAACCGAGCGCCGCTCTCGATCCGCGCAGCCAGAGTCAACTGCTCGAACTGCTGCGCGGCCTCGACCCTTCGAAGACGCTCATCACCGCGACGCATGACCTCGATGTAGTCGAGTCGATCGCCGATTACTGCTACGTGATGCGGAGCGGCAAGCTGATCGCGGAAGGTCCGCCAGCGGGCATACTCGCGGATCGCCGGTTGCTCACGGAAGCGAATCTGGTGCGCTAGACTCATTGCATGGTCGTCATCTCGGACACCTACCTTCCGGTGACCTTTGCCGTACCCGGCCTCACGGACGCCCAGTTCGACGAGATTTGCGAGCAGTACGGCGCCTATCGCGTCGAATATGACGGATCGAGGGAGCACGTCATTATCATGCCTCCGACAGACGATGAAACCGGCTCGTCCAACCTTTCCATCTCCGGCCAGTTGTGGGCGTGGGTTTCGCGGGTCCGCCGAGGCCGAGGCACGGACTCGAGCACCGGATTCCTCCTTCCCGACGGGTCGCGAATGAGCCCGGACGCGGCATGGATCTCCGCGGAACGGCGGCGGAGCAAGCCCGCTTGTCCCGAGTTCGTGGTCGAGTTGATGTCCGCATCGGACAGGCGCAAGACAGTGCACGAGAAGATGCTGACCTGGATGGAAAACGGATGCCTGCTGGGGTGGATGATCGACCGGAGGGCTCGCTCGGTAACGATCTACCGGCCAGGCGTGGAGCCCGAGGTCCTGACTGGCATTGACAGCATCAACGGCGACGGTCCCGTGGAAGGCTTCATGCTCGATTTGACGACGGTCTGGGATCCGCTTTAGTCGACCGGCCCTGAAAAATCTCCATCTTCCGTGTCCGGTTCTTCCGGTCCACTTCGTTTCTCCTGGTGCGGGGAAGAGAATCGCCATGGACTGAATCAACAGGAGACAACCCATGTCGAAAGGAACATCCGCCCTCAGCGGCGCCCTTCAGGCGGCACTCGGATCCGGCCCGGAACTGCTCTACGCTCAGGACCGCCTCCGCCAAACCCTGATGTACGAAACGGGCCTCATCATCGTCTCGCCGTGTTTTCCTACTCCGCCGGTGTCCCGGCAGCCACCTCGGCCGGTTTGCGGTCCTCGCCGTGGTGGTGGCCGCATGGACCGCGGCGTTCAACACACTTTTCGATCCAGTCGAATTGCAGCGAACGGGCACGGTCGCGGACCAGCGGCCAACTTGGCGGCGCGTTCTCCAGGCCGGGCTGCTCGAGAGCGGAATCATTGTCGTCACCACACCGGTCATCGTGGTTTGGACTCGTCTGGGCTGGTTTGACGCGCTCGCGCTGGACGCCGGGCTCACCGCCGCCTCCTTGGTCTACGCGTACTTTTTCGAGCTGATCTACGATCGCGCCTACCCGCTCAGCGAGGCCCGCCATGATTGAGTCGCTTCTGTTCGACTTGCCTGTCGGCCGCTCCTGAGGTCGGCGCCCGCGCAGGGTCCTGGCACGGCACGACTCGTAGCCACCGCATGAAATGGCCAGAGCGGACTTGGAAGAGGCATTGGCACTGTCCGCGATCCTGCTCACGCAGGGCAGGTTGACCGGCTGGACCCGCACGTGTGTTCGCGCTAGCCGGTCGATTCAATGCGATTCCCCCACCAGCGAGTTGGCGCTGAAGCCCGAGTGTTGGGCTTCGGCGGAAAGCACGGGCAAGACTCCGAGTCCGTGTGCCGGACCGCGGTTTCACGAAGCCGTCCGAAGCCCGCGCCCCTACGACCGGACGTTGATATAGAAAAACGGAGGCAGCGTCAACGCGGCTACATCGTCGCTGCCTCCATCGGCGCGAGCCATCTCGAGCGCGACGTTCACGTTCGGCGCCCACTGGACCCCCAACCGCTTGCATGCCTTGTCGTCCTCGGGACCCACGATAATCACGTTCCTCAGGTACTTCAGGGGATACGTCGCCCAGTACCAGACCGTGAACGGATGGAAGCCGTGGTGAGCGTACTTGTTGCGGTAGCAGTCGATGAGGTAGGGATCGTAGGCGAACAGATCCTGGAAGCGGCGCTGCATCTCGAACGGATCCTGAGTGGCGGGCAGTACCTCGTCGTAGAAGCGCATGTAGGCGGCGTGATATTCCGGATGGAAGACCTCGTCGACCGGGTTCAGAATAATCACCGACCCGCCCGGCTTGACCAGCGGCTTGTTGTAGAACCAGTTGAAGACGTAGCCGAGCACGTCGCTCACCACGAGCACTGGATTGACGCGTGCATCGACGGCGTAGGGACTCAGATCCGGGAGCCCAAACACCAGCGTGTCGTACTGGCGTGGAACTTCGATCATCAGTTGATCGCGGAGTGCTTTCAGTGTCAGCGGATGGACTCCGTCGATCGAACCAGCGTTGATCGTGATCGGGCGATAGGCGCCGGGCACGCTGCGCAGGATGGCGCGGCGCGCGGACTCGGGCATCAGCTTCATCGAGAGCGGTGTCGTCGATTGCAGGACCTTGTCGAGCACGTTTGAACGCGCCGGCGGCTTGCCGAGGTACTCGGTGTGCCAAGGATAGATCGCGTTGTTCATCGCGAACTCGATCACCATGATCTTGGTGTGGTTCGAGATGACGCGGCTGATGCGCTCGATGCAGTCGTGCATCTTCGATCCATGCGGCTGCATGACGTGCGGAACATCGGTGGTCATTGCCGGGTTGTGATGATAGGCGATCGTCTTGTAGCCGGCCAATCCGACGCCCACGCTCTTGTGGCCGCCATTGAGGGGGATCTGCACTGAATCGACGTAGATGATCAGATCGGCGTCAACCGCATAGCTGCAGATCTCCACTTCCTCGCCGTGCGCGGTCTTGCCGAGGTTGGCCATGTGCTCCTGGTCCTCGGCGTCGAAATTGTCGAGCTGATGCGGAAAGAACTCGCTCATCAGCGTGTCGCCCACCATGTGGCGCAGCTCGTGCTCCTTCATCTTGCGATGGAGGGCGATGGCGCAGATCAGGCGGATGTTTTTCTTGTCGACGCCGTAGGAGTACAACATCGGCAGCAGCGTTTCGATCGCGATCTGGCGGAAGTCCGGCCGCGCCTGCGGGGGGAACGGCTGGCAGTTATCGTCGAACGCGATCAACACCTTCGAATTGCCGTTGACCAGTTCCTTCAGCGGCGGCATGCCTTCGGGTTTTTCAAAGGCTCGCTTGACGTGTTCCGGATAGGCGGAAAGCGGAATTCCCTCCATTGGAGGCTTGGGGTACAGGACGTTGGACCCCTCCGGCAGATCGACCGAGATGATGTTGTTTCCCGAATACGTCAGGTAGCGCACTTCGTGTCATTGTAACGTGGAAGGCGCCGCCGACCCTATCGCCCCGAGCCGGTCAGCGGGATCTCGGTGGGCGAAGCGGGATCGTTGCTGAGGATACGGAGGATCGCACGTTCCTCACCGGGAGCGGTGGGAGCGTAGGTAACGCGAAGATCGAAGATCACGCCGGGCGGCAGCTTGAACGAGGTGGCGCCCGGCACTTTGTACCGGTCGCTTGTGGTGCGCATCGACTCCACTTCGAGTTCCGCGTTGCCCGTATTCCGGATCTCGATCGTCTGCTCTCCCTGCTGCCCGACTTGAATGGCACCGAAATCGATGGTGGTCTGGCTGAGAGTCAGCCTGGGCGCGATCGCCACGCCGCTTACGGTCGCGGTTAGGGCGATCCGCAGCGAGGGTGTCGCCGGATCGTTGCTCGTCACCGTCAGTGTAGAGGCGATGGCGCCCGTGTTGGGCCCTGGCGCGAGACGAACGGTCCAGGATACGGAGGACTGCGGCTGGATGCTGATTGGAACGCCGACTCCAACGAGTGTGAATCGCGAATCAGCGATCGTGAGGGAACTGATCTCGAGCACCGCGTTGCCGGTATTGCGGACCTGCAAGGGCTGCGTGTTCTGCGAACCCGGCGATACGGTGCCGAAGTCAACGGACGGACGCGACGGTTCGATCCTCGGCGCGTTTGCCGGAGGTGCCGACCCGGTACCCGTTAGGTTCACGGTCACGCGTGGCGTGGCCGGGTCATTCGAGACGAATTCCACGCGCGCCGCGACAGCGCCTGCGGCTGCCGGAGCGAAACGAACCGCGATCGCGGCCGTGCCGGAGGGCGCCACCGTGACGGGCAAGGTCGCGGTAGAAGTGAACGCAGCGTTGCTGAACGTGGCGGAAGAGATGACGAGGGGTGCCGTGCCAGGATTCGAAATCGTGACATTGAGAGAGCGGTTCTGACCGGCGACAACGGTGCCGAAGTCGAGCGACAACGGCGTGATCGAGATGCGCGGCGTGGTTGTGGTGGGAGCGTCGAGCGCTGGCGGGATCTCCACGCCGTCGGCCGGTGTTTGCGCGGCGGCAAAGGCGAGTCCGCCCGAGGCGCGAAGCAGCAGTTGCGGGACAACGGGCCCGCTCGCGTTGATCAGCAGGTAGTTGCCGTTACGCACCGTTTCGGCGATCGTGCCGCCGGCCGGAATCGTGACGCGCCGGGTGTCGGATGTTGCCGTATCCTGCCTCGTGGCGATCTCGACCTGCGCGGGTGCGGTTCCCGGGTTGAAAATCGAGACGGACGATTCGCCGGGCGCCGCCGTGAGTACCGGTGCCACCGCATAGCGGCGTGCTGGTTCGAGCGGGACGAATGTCGCGCCGGGCACCTCGATCCAGCCGAAGACGCTGCCCGGGGCGGATTCCACACTGAGCGAGCCCGCGGCCGAGTTTCCACCGAACAGACTGCCGATCGTTTCACGCAACATCGCTCCGGGTGCGATCGAACGCGTGGCCGAGCCGAGTTCCGCGCCGCCGGGCGCTCGCCACCGCAGCGTCACAAGCGCGGCTTCCACCCGATTCACGTTGACGAGATCTAGAAACGATGTGGCTGCGGCGAGACTCGAGTACTGCACCGTGCGAGTCGCGGAGGGACGAACGAGCGGCGCAGCCGCGATGTCGGCATCGTTCAGTTCGACAATCGCGGCGGCGAGCCGTCGTTCCGGAAACAACCAGAGTGATCCGGCGAAGTCCGCCGGCAGATTCTCGAAAAGTGTGCTTACGGACCAGGAGCGCCGCTGCCCGGCCGCGAGATTCTCCCGCCGCCGAGCCTGTTCGGAACCATCCTGCCGGAACAAGACGAACAGGACTTCCTGTCCGAGGCTTTCGGGATTCAACGCGTGAATCGAAGCGGTGGGGCGCACCAGCGGTGCGATCAGCGGACCGGCGGGTGGCTCTTCCGCCGCGAGGGTTTCGAAGCCCGCTGATTCTCCGGTGAGCACGCCCACGCCGGTAACGGTACGGCTGGACGCGCGGTTAACCGCGGCGCGTGAATCGGCGGGCGTCAACACGCGCGACGGTAGTCCTTCCGGGGTGGGGGCCGTTCCGAGATTCAGCAGCCACGATCGGGTCGAGACGGGCAATGCAAGCGGACGCGTGGCGAACGGCCCGAACGCCGCCAGCATCCAGTATCGGGCCAAGCCTCGCACTTCCGCCGAGACCGATTTGTTCCCGGCATCCACCTCGGAGGGCCATCGGGTGACATCGCCCGCCTCGGTGACGGAAACGATCTCGATCTTCGACTCGTCCAAACCCGGCTCGGCGGGCAGTTCCAATCCGGCGTAGCTCAGCGTAATGCGCCCTTGGAACCGGTCCGCCGGTAACTGCGGTTCGAACTCCCAGGTCGCGCCCATCGGCAGCACCCGCGAAGCATCTTGTTCGCTGAGCGCGCCTCTCTCTCCCTTGTCGCGAGAAAGGGCAAACGTGGCCGGTGCGATCGCCGTGAGCGCCAAGGGAAGCACGTTGGTGCGCGCAACCGCTGGCGGGGGAGAGAGTGCCACCGATAGCAGGACGCCACGGCCGCGAAGACCGTCCGGAGTCACGGTGAGGGGTTCCTGGAACGGGAACAACAGCGGGCCGGCCTTGGCCCGAAGCGGGTCGAGGGCGCCGCCTCCCGATTGCTCGAGCGCGAACTCGACCTCGATGCGATCCTCCTCCGCGGCGAGGGCGGCCGGCAATGTGAACGAGTAGGCGGCGCGTCGCTTTCCGGTCACCGATGCCTCGAGTTCGCTGATTTGGAAGCGGCTGGGCAGGGTCCGGTCGAGCACGCGAGCGATCAGCCTCGACGGGTTGATAGCCTTGTAGTCGAGCTCGACCGCCAAGCGATTCTCCTGGCCGCGCGCCAGGCGCGTGGATGCACCGGGAATCGAGCTGACGATGCGAAGCGCGTCGAGTTCGATCCGGACGCGATTCGATCGCACGATCGCTTGGCCTCCGCCAGGCAAGCTCACGGCCGTTCGCGCATGCAACTCGATCGACTCGTAGCCTGCGGTGGTCTCACGCGCCAGGTCGATACCAGCGCCGGTGAACTGCTCGAAAGTCCCGCCGCCAAAGACTTGCGTGGCGACGGCGCCGTTTAGTTCTGTCAAAGTGCCGTAGATCTCGACCGGCAGCTGACCGGCGGGGAGAGACGTCTCGATTCGCGCGGTGACCGGGTTCCCGGCCGAGGTTTCGAAAATGCTTGCCCGCAACTCCGGGATCGTGGCAACAAACGATTCCGCCGATCGGAAGCCGGGAATGAGACGGAAGCGGTGGACGGTGTAGGACAGCCGGTCCGACTCCTTGATGATGTTCGTGGTTCCGGGTTCGGTGAGGACCGCCGCTAGTGAATAGTCGCCGGGTTGGAGCGGTGGCGGGGTTATGGTGAGAGTCTGCGACGAAGCCGGTCCCCGCGCGAGAGTGGTGCCCGGAGCCTGCGCGACGCGGGAGCCAGACGCATCAGTCAGCACCAGGAACAGGTCCGCGCGCGGAACTGTTCCCAATTGCGCGCGCACCCGCGCGGTGAAGGCCCCGGTCTGTTCCTCCACTAGCGGCGTCCCGGAGGCAGGTTGAGGCACTTCCAGCGTCAGACTGTCGCTGGGCGTGGCCGGTCTCCAATCGTAGTTCACCGACATCGCGATGTTGACAGACGTGCGGCCGGCGTTGATCTGCACGGTGCCCTGGACCAGCCCCGAGATGCCCTCGCCCGTCTCGGCGCCGGTTCCGATGCTAGTGAAACTGCATTGGCGCGAGAGTGTAATCGGCTGCGCTCCAGCGCTGGCGGGATTGGCCACCTGCGCGGGTGCGAGCAGGTTGTTGCAGGCAGGCACGTCGCTCGTGCGAATCTGCGCTGATCCGCTGATCGAGAATGAAGCTGCCGGTGACGCCGGATAGCTGAAGGCGGCATCGATCACGACCGCTACCCGGAGCGGCTCGGTGAGTGCGATCAAGCCGCGTCCCGAGGCAAGCGGGGACGCTGTTCCGCCCGCGATGGTCAAGGGAAACGTCAGGGTGACCGTGCCGGACAGCCGCTGTCCTTCGGCTTCCGCCGAGATCGGTATCCGGAACTCTCCAGTGCCGGGCTCGGTGGCGCGGCCGTTGATTTGGACGGCCCCGATTCGCCCCGGCCCAAAGACCGTTTGTGCCTCGGCGGCCAGCGCCAGGCAGGCGATGGCGGCGATTCTCAGTCCAGTCACTCGACCTCCGATGCGTCGATGATAACAGAAGCCGTGGCTCGTGCTAGGAAAATCGCCGGAGAAGCCGCTCGAGGAGAGGCTCGGCCGGATCGGCATCCGCGAGCGCCGCTCCAAGTCCGGCGGCTGCGGAGAAGGCTTCCGGTTGCGACGATTCGACGACAAATTGGCGGGCGGATTCGATCGAGCCGGCGGGGAGCCAACCTGCGGCGAGAGCATCGATCAGGTCGATCTCGGCCAAGCGCATGCGGGTGAAGAACTCCGCGTCGCGGAACATCCGCTCCTGCATGGCGTGCCGTTCGGAGGCGGGAAGGGCTCCCAGGAAGTAGAGGCGGATCCGCTCCCGCTCGAGGCCGTCAATCGCGGTTCTGACGGACAAAGCCGGAGCACCTTTCGCGAAGATCGATCGCCCGGGCAAGCAGCCGGCTCCTCCGGCCTATGTCTGACCCGGAACGGGCAGCCTCCCGCTTTTCCAAGTCGAATGGGAAACAGCGCACCAGCAGGTCCCGATCGGCCGGAGGCAGGCTGGTCAGCCAACCGAAGACCGATTCCGTGCCGGTGGCGTCTACTCGTGCCGGGGGATCAGCCCGGCGAGCGGGAACCCGGTCCAGGTGTTCCCGCGCCAGTTCAAGGGCGCAGCCCTCCGGGTCGAGTACTTCGGAGCCCGTGTCGAGCCGCTCCACGAGGTCCCGCATTACGGCCGCGGCGCACGCCAAAGGATCGGTAGCCCGTTCCCAGCGGAAAAAACACGAGAGCCGGCCCTCCAGCAGATCCAGGCGCGCGGCGGACTTGGCGCGATCGGCATGGAGCAGCCGCAGGATCTTCTCCCGATGCCCTGGATCCGATGACGACGGGTTCATGGCTGTTCCGCTCCTTTCTCGATTTACTCGCTGATCCAACAGTATAGAGGCTGTTGACGCTAAGCGTGAAAAAAATGGTGCGGAAAACCGGGCGCCGATGGATAATGGCTTTGAATGCAGTTTTACTCGGATGGGGCCTTGCCGCTGCGGCGGGTGGGCATTGTGCTTTCGCTTCCCTTGGCTTTGGTGTTTGCCGGATGTGGCGCTCAGGCGCCGGTGCAGAAGGCTCAGGCGCAGCCGGAGCCGCCGGTCAATCTGGCGTTCGACAACGCCGCCAAGTTTCTCGCGGGGACCAAGGGGAGCCCGGACACGGAGTTCAAGGCTCTGCAGGAACAGCCGGCGTGGCAGGAGCACGCCGCGCAGATGGAAACGCTCTGGGCGCGCTTCGCCGAAAAGCAGTTGAAGCCGGCCGTGGATTTCCAGAAGCGCGAACTCGAGCCGTTGTCGCGCGCGGGCTCGTTCGTTTTCTACCCGTTCGGCGGCCCCGACGTGATCTACGCCACGACGTTCTATCCGAAGGGCAAGACCTACGTGCTAGCCGGGCTGGAACCCGTCGGCCTGGTGCCGACCGCCGCAACCTTCAAGGAGGCGAACCTGGCCGCGAACTTCATCAAGCTGCGCGAATCGGCCGGCATCTTCCGCCGCACCTTCTTCGTGACGAGCGAGATGGACCGCCAGTTCCGGGTTGGCGGAGTGACTCCGATGTTGCTGATGCTCATGTCGAGGCTCGGGTACACGATTCGCGATGTGCGTCTGGTGGATCTGACCCCGGAAGGGCAACTGGCCCAATCGGACAGGCCCAAACCGAATGGAGTCGAGATTACGTTCCGCCGCCCCGGTTCGAGCGACGACATGAAACTGTTCTACTTCTCGGGTGACGTTCGCAACGAGAAGCTGGAGGTCAATCCGTCGTGGCTGAAGTTCCTCGAATCGAAGGGCCGCTGCGACACGCTGATCAAGTCCGCCTCGTTCCTGCTGCACTGGAAGGAGTTCACGCGGATGAGGCAGCACATTCTCGATCATTCCGACGCCATCCTGCAGGACGACACTGGGATCCCGTTCCGCGTACTGAGCAAGGAATACAAAGTCAGCTTCTTCGGCAAATATTCGGCGCCGGACAAGCCGTTCAAGGGGCACTTTCAGAAGGAACTCGCCGCGGCTTTCGAACAGCCCGGCAACGTGCGGGAACTGGGCTTCTCGCTCGGATACGGATATGGGCGGCGCTCCTCGCACCTCGTTTTCGCGCGCCGCGAAAGCGTGACCGCCCAGAACCGCACCGCGGAGGGCCCGGCCCGGAACTGATGTCCCGGTCCGAGATAAGATAAGAACGGACTCCCGTCCCTCTCCTCTTTCCTCCTATCCCATTCCAGGAACAGGCATGCCCGATACCCTTACAGTCACCGACAATCGAACCGGCAAGACATTCGAGATTCCGATCACAGACGAAACCATCCGCGCGGTTGACCTCCGCCAGATGAAGACAGCGCCGGACGACTTCGGCCTGATGCCCTACGATCCCGCCTACATGAATACGGCGTCCTGCAAGTCCCGCATCACCTTCATCGATGGCGACTTGGGGATTCTGCGCTACCGGGGCTATCCGATCGATCAACTCGCCGAGAGCGCCAGCTACCTCGAAACGGCGTACTTGCTCTATCACGGCGAACTGCCCACCGAAGCCCAGTCGTCGGATTGGATCGCCAGCATCATGCGCCACGTCATGGTCCCCGAAGGAATGACGAAGCTGATGAACGGCTTCCGCCACGACGCCCACTCGATGGGCATGTTCGTGTCGAGCGTGGCCGCGCTCGGCACCTATTATCCGGAAGCCAAGGACATCGCTCATCCCGAGGTGCGCCGGCGTCAGATCTTGCGCCTCGTGGCGAAAGTGCCCACTCTCGCGGCGTTCGCCTTCCGCTACCGCCGCAATCTGCCGTTCATCTATCCGGACCAGGAATTGAGCTACGCGGGCAACTTCCTGAGCATGCTGTTCAAGAAGACCGAACTGCGCTACAAACCGAACCCGGTGCTCGAGCGCGCACTCGATATTCTGTTCATCCTCCACGCCGATCACGAACAGAATTGCTCCACCTCCACGATGCGGCTGGTGGGCAGCTCACATACCGAACCCTACAGCGCCCTCGCCGCATCGGCGGCCGCTCTCTACGGCCCGCTGCACGGTGGTGCCAACGAAGCCGTGCTAACGATGTTGCGCGAGATCGGATCGAAGGACCGTATCCCCGAATTCATCAAGCGCGTCAAGGGCGGCGAAGGCCGCTTGATGGGGTTCGGCCACCGCGTTTACAAGAACTACGACCCGCGCGCCCGCATCATCAAGCGAACCGCCGAGGAAGTGTTCGATGTGACCGGCAAGAATCCGCTCATCGATATCGCCGTCGAACTCGAACGGATCGCGCTCGAGGACGAGTACTTCATCAAGCGCAAGCTCTACCCGAACGTGGACTTCTACTCGGGAATCATCTACGAAGCCCTCGGCTTCACACCTGACATGTTCACCGTTCTGTTCGCTATTCCGCGCACGATCGGCTGGCTGACGCAGTGGGAAGAGATGCTCAATGATGCCGATCAGAAGATCGGACGTCCGCGGCAGATCTATCTCGGCTACGGCGAACGCAAATTCGTTCCGATGGCGGACCGCAAGTAGCACTGGCTCGCGAAGATATTTTCGTTTCGACTGATATTTTTCGATGTGGCCGCGAGGCTCCAGCTAGGCCTTCCCGGGAGCGCGCTCTTTCCGCGCGCTGTTCGGGGTCCGGTCATACATTGGCATAACGTCGAGTTGCCGCGGATCGAGCACGACCGGTTCGATCTCTCCGGAGCTGAGCCCTGCCGAGGTCGATACCGGCAGCGGCCCGGAGGAATTGCCTTGGCGGCTCTGCCGGAACTTCATCCTGATGGAGGACTGGCTCCCGGGCCAAATCGTGGTGCCGCTGGTGCTCTGCATAGGGCCGGGACCGATGAAGTCCAATCCTCTGTACCAGTCGAGGCGGCTGTGGTTCGACTACACGGTGATCGACATACGCGGCGAGGAAGGAGCCGGGTTGCTGGCCTCTGGCGACATCGAGGACAACATGGCCGCGATGCTGACCGACGCGGTGAACAAGAAGAGCGTGATCATGATCATCGGCCAGTGCTCCAGGTCCGCTATCCCGCTGGCGAAGAAAAGGGCTGGCAATAAGGAGAGCGGACGCTGCTGATAAAGCAGTTGACGGCGCGCGTCTTGGCCCCCCTCCCCGACTCGATCCGGATGCGATTGCGCCAGCGAGTAAGGATCAACTATCGGAACTCTGCCAGCCCGGCCCGAGGATCTGTCCGGTGAAACCCACGGCTGATCGAGACCGGAGCGATCAGCGATCACCTCAGGTATTCCATCAGCGGCCCGCTCCGGCGCCGCATGACGTTCGCGGCGGGATACGCCTTCCGGGCCTCGTCGATCTTGACCAATTGCCCCATCGAATCCACGGAATCGATCAGCCGGACCTCGCGCGCTTGCGACCAGCGCGCCAACTGAGGCAGATCGTAGTGACGGAGCGCTCCATGCGCGGCGTTTTCCCATTGCAGCTTATGAATCTTGTTGCGGACCACGTCCTCGTAGGAGATCAGTCCGCGTTCGAGCCATAGACGCGCGATCTTGGGCTCCAGCGCCGCCGCATACAGCGCTGGGACCGTCGCCCCATATTTGGCGAAAACCGTCACGCTCGAAACATCCTGCCGCGAGGAGAGAATCGACACGGCGCCAGCGATATCCTCGGCGCGCATCGCCACGACCGGTTTGCCGGTGAGCATGGCCGTCATCGCGCTTTCGTAATCGCCGAAGTAGCGCGGCCAGTCCGAGCCGTTGTTGTCGGAAGCCATACGGGTCTCGCCGTATCCGCGCAGGTCGGCCGAGAGAACAGTCTTACCCGCCGCCACCAATTGCTCGGCATCGGCGTGGGACGCGGCTTTGCCGAGGCTCGATACCAGAATCACGCCCTCGTGCGGTCCGCCGCTCGAGGGGAGGTAGAGCAAAGCCGGAATCGTGATGCCGGGCTCGGGAGCCCAGGTGAACTTCTCGATCCGGTAGGAGCCCTTGTCGAGCACGCCGAAGCTCTGGGTGCGAGGCGCGGAAAGCGGCCCGTTGTAGCTCACGAACGTCCGCACATGTTCGGCCGACGAGAATGGTGCGCGGCGTTCGGCAAGGCGCTTCTGGTTCAGGCTGAACACGGTCTCGCCACCGAGGGAGGTCGCCACCTGTCCGGTCGGCGTGCACCAGAGGTCCTGTTCGTGCGCGGGCGAGACCGGATCTTCGGGCCTCCTGTCCTCCGATCCGTTCAGCCACTGGCCGAACCAACGATAGGCGGCTTCGCGCCGGGGAAGCGTGTAGCCGTGACCGTCGTCCGCCTCGAACATGGCGATCTTGTTCGCCGCCCCGAGGGAGTCGTACAGCCGCTGAGCCTCGGCATGCGTGGCGCGCGCGCCCTGGATCGAGAAGAAGTCGCGGACCGCCGACAACACCAGATATGGCCTGGGCGCGAACGCGAGGACGAAATCCGCGTGATCGAGCCCGTCGGCGAGGAACGGGGGCATGCACTGCTCGGCGTCCTGCGGACCGATCGTGTCGAGCAGGCGTCCCCAGCCGGTCAGGTAGCACGAAGGGGCCGCCACCTGAATCCGGTCCTCGAGCGCGCCAATATAGGCGGTGTGAGTGCCGCCCCCGGAGTTGCCCGTCAGACCCACGCGATTCTTGTCCACCTCGGGCCGCGACAACAGGTAATCGAGCGCGCGGATGCCGTCCCAGATCGTATAGCGGGCCAGCGCATCGCCGACGAGCAGATTCTGGAGACCGATGATCGTGTGCTCGGTGGTGGACCGGATCACTTTCGATTCCTTGAAGTCCGCGTCCCAGAGCTGGACGCGCTCGCCTTGGCCGATCGTGTCCCATGCAAGGGCCACGTAGCCCCGGCGCGCAAACGAGATCAGTACATGCTGCCACGCAAAGTGCGACTTGGCGCCTTCTTCATGGCCGAGCGGAAACAGAATCGCCGGGAACGGTCCGCTGCCGGACTTCGGCAGGTAGAGGTTCGCTGTGACGTGAAAGCCGGGCTGGCTCTCGAAGATCACCTTCTCCACGCGATGGTCCGGGCGATCGATCACCGCGACGGTCTTGGCATTCAGTGGCGTTTTTTCGGGAAACGGCCCGATCGCATCCATGATCTTCCGGCGAACGTAGGCTCGGCGCTTTGTGGCGTCCTCCGCCGTCCGGACGGCATCCACCGCCGTCTTCCGGGTCGCGAGTTGCGCCTTGGCCTTCGCCTTGACGAATTCCGGGAGCATCCTCGTGAGCTGACGCCCATCCACCTGGCCGGAAAGGAAATTGAGTTCGCTGGTGCTCTGAGCCGTGGCGGAAAGCGCCACCGCCACGGGAATGAGGAATCGGGCAAGCATGTAGCTAGCTTACCCGCAACAGCGATGCGCCGCTAGCGCGCGTTGCGGACGAACTCGTATCGTTCCATCGTCGCCGCGACCGAAAACGGCTTGTCGCGCACGACGGCTTGGCGCGATTCGGCGCGGATTACGGTTCCGACACAGTGGAGCCGCACCGGGGGATTCTCCCGTCCGCTGGGCGGCAATGTGATGAAGTACTCGATCGGCTCGCCTACCTTCAGTTGAGCCTCGGAGGAAAACAGGACACCTCCCGAGCTGAGGTTCCTCGTCTCTGTCACTTTCCCCAAAGGTTCGGCTCCCTTGCGGACGAGTTCCATGGGAAGCCTGAGGTCGAATCGCTGTGTTCTCCGCTGTTCGGAATGCATGTCTCTCTCACAATAGCGAGGGCTTTTCCTCAGGTCAATACCAAACCGGGTGGAAACCCCTACCGGGGGTCTAGTACCTGGGCGGACCCTACCCACTTCTAGGTGTAGCCCGCCCTCAGATGGGCCTAGCTTAGTGGTCTACGCTGCGCCGGAAGGTGGGAGTGATTAAGGAAAGTTCAAGTAAGGGTTCGGGTCACCCCCATTTTCATTCGAGCGAGATGGGATGGCTGTCCGGGGCTGTCGAGCACTGCTCCGAGACTGGCCTTCCGGCGGCGCTTCGAAATTCTCAAAGTGCTGGTCGCGATTCGCCGAGTACGGAGCAGCGGCGTGGCCGGGTCCATTGAGGCGAGGGCAGATTCTCATCGCGCAGCATCTGGTGGGAGTAGGCGGAACTTTGGCCCGTTAGTAGCGGCCCGCCAGCGTGCGTCACGGAGAATCCGGTGCTCCGGTCCGGCGGGCGAGGTTGCGCTCGGGATCAGGAGGCTGTACGCTCGTACAACCGGATTTCCACGGAGGAACGTCATGTTCAAGATGTTTCGATACGGACTGGTTGGTTGTGGCTGGGCATGCCTCGTGCATGGCGCTCTCATTCATCAGTACGACCTGAATGGGAGTTTCGCGGACAACTTCGGCGGATCCGCGCTCGTTGCCAACGGCGGTAGCCTGGGCGCGGGTTCCTACTCGTTCGACTTCGGCCAGGGGTTGAGTCTGAGCAATGCCGGCATCAGTGCCGTCTACACGATCGACATGATGATCACGCTCGACGCGGCGTGCTCCTCCAAGTACTGCAAGCTGATCGACTTTCAAGACTTTGCGAACGATAGTGGGCTGTACACGGCGCCCAACAATGCTCTCAATCTATTCCCGGTCGCGATTGGACCGACGGTCGTGGGGACCAGCGCGGCGAGAATTACCTTTCAGCGAGATGCCGGCGGTCTGGGCGCAGCGTTCCTGAACGGCGTGCAACAATTCACCTACGACGACTCGGCCACCCAGCAGTCCGTTTTCAGCGCCGCCAACAATATCATCAGACTCCTTCAGGACGAGGGTCAGCAAGGAAACCCGGGAGAGCATCCAAAGGGGACCGTCGATTGGATCCGCATCTACAGCGCGGCGGAGACGCCGGGGAACTATGTCGCGGGCCAGGGAGGCGCGATCCCGGAGCCTTCCACGATAGCGCTGGTGCTGGCGGGCCTCGTCACCATAGCCGGCCGCCGTCCCCGGTGGACGCGTTGATCACGCGTTTCCGGCCTCGCTTCGGACGGTACCAGAACGCACGAGAACTTGCACTCAACCGCGGCATCGAGGAGTTCCACGCCTCGGCCCAGCGAAAATGATCGCCAGCGGCTCTCGTGTCTCCACCCGGGCTGATGGTGTGTTCATCTCCGTGGGCCCAGCCCGAATCGGGGATCTCTCGTCCTCGCGATCGAGGGGTTCAGGCGCCCTTCTCGGCGTGGAGTGGGGACCGCGAAGCGCTCGGAAATGGCTCCAGTATTGCCTTTTGGAAGGGGTCCATGAAAAAAATGGCGGAAAATGGCCACTTCCGTTCATTTTGGCCTTTACAACGGCCTCCAGGTTGGCTATTCTGAGTTTCGAAACATTTCCTGACGATCTTGTTTTTAAGGCCAAACGGCGCGAAAAGACGGACATCAGGTCGTAACGACAAGGAGTAGAAAACATGGCCGAAGTCAAGAAAATGACCCAGACCCAACTCGTGGCCAAGCTTGCCGATGCCACTGGCGTGAGCAAGAAAGTCGCCAAATCGTTCCTCGAAACCTACGCCGCGACGGCGGTGGCCGAAACCAAGAAAACCGGCCAGTGCACGTTGCCCGGCCTCGGAAAGCTGGTACGCTCCGAGCGCAAGGCTCGCATGGGGCGCAACCCCGCGACCGGACAGGCGATCAAGATCCCGGCCAAGAAGGTCGTCAAGTTCCGCGTGGCGAAAGCCGTGAAGGACGCGATCGTTCCGCCCGCCAAGAAGAAGTAGTTTTTTCCGGCGCACCTCCACACCCACAAATGCCAAACCCCGCGGAGCGTATCCGCGGGGTTCTTTTTTGGTTCGGAATTCTCACTGGCTTGCCTGAGGTGCGGCAGCCGGTTCACAGGGCCGCTTACGCCTGCTTCTTGTCATCCGTGGGCTTGTTGCTGTCGTCGCCTTTGAGGGCGTTCTTGAAGTTGCGGATGCCTTCGCCCAAGCCTTTCGCCACCTCCGGAATCTTCCGCCCGCCGAACAGCAGGACAGCGATGCCGAGGATGATGACCAGCTCAGGGACGCCTAGTGATCTCATGCGGCCTCCTTCGTAGGGTTACCCTCACTATTGTATGGACCCCGCCGAATCGGCGTCAAGCTGGTGTTTGCGGGTGCCGGGCGCAGCGCCAGCCGGGGAATGGTACACGGAGACGCAGCGCAGTGGACATGAGTCGACTCGGGCCGATGGGTGTCGTGAATGACACCCACATGCCGGTCGCGCGATCGCGTTCCCGCACTGGAACCTCGTTTCGGCTCTTGCAAGTGATGGGACGCCCGGTGGAATCCGGCTCCTCAGTGCCCCTCCTGGAATTCGAAGATGTCTTGAAGCGGGAGCTCATGAGCAAACTGATCGCCCGCGGATGTGGACGATTTCTTGCACTACCTTCTGAGCGTCGCCGAAGTCGTTTCGATTCCGCCCGAATCCGTCCAACCTCGCGTGATCCCGGCGATGATCGTATCTGGAAACTGGCGGCAATCGCCGCTGACCTTCAACGAGCGTGATTTCAAAGGAGCGGCGCGCCATGGTGTGCCGCTCCTCCGGCCCTGCGGAGTCCCAAGGCGTCTACGAGATTGCGTAGGAGCAGGGATGAGCGTGCCCGGCCTGATCGCGTCGATATTCGCGCGGCACAAGGCCGATTGGGAAAGGCCGTGGGCCTCGCTCGCGTTGGGGACCCTGTGAAGTATTTCGGAGTCCGGCGGCGATGCCGGGATCAACTCCTCATTCGCGCGAACAGGTACAACCCTGCCACCGTGAACACCGCGTCCGGCGCCCACGCGGCGACCTCCGCCGGAAGCTGATTGACGTTCCCGATCTCGGCGAACAGCCGTCCGATGGCCATATACGCGATCGCGACTCCCAGCGCCACGCCGATTCCGGCCATCGCCCCACGATTCCCCGTCAGGAACGAGAACGGCACCGCGAGCAGCGTCATGATACCGACGAATAGCGGCACGGAGAACTTGCGGTAGTACTGGACGCGCATTCGCACGGTGTCGAGTCCGCTCTGTTGAAGGTCGGCGATGCGGGCCTGGAGTTCCTGGAAGTTCAACTGCTGCTCCTGCTTCTTCTCGCTCAGGAAGTATGCGGGAGTCTCGGTCACTTCGGGGAACGTCACCGCCTGATAGGAGCGGATGGGCCGGTAGCCTTCGAACTCCCACGCCCACGCGCCCTGGAAGACCCACTGCCGTTGCGCCGGGTCCCATTTGGCGCTGTCTGCCGTGATGTGCCGCGCCATGCGGAACGTCTTCGGATCGAGTTCGTAGATGTTCGGCCCGATCATCACGTTCTCCACCGGATCGAGGAACTTGAAGTAGAAAATCCGGCTGCGCGCGCCCGGTTGTCCGAACACCCACTTGCGATCGGGGCGCAGGTAGGTCTGTACGGGCCGTCCTTTGATCTTGTTGAGGATGCCGTCCTGTATCCGGTTTGCCTCGGGAATGTAGTAGTGGTCGAAGGCGAACATCGCGCCGCTCATCGTCAGCCCCGCGAGCAGCACGGGCATCGACAATCGATACAGGCTCACGCCGCATGCCCGCATGGCGATTGTCTCGTTGTTCTTGGCGAGCATCCCGAACGCCACCAGCACTGACACGAGGACAGCCATTGGCGCTGTCTCATAGATCAGTTTCGGGGTCAGGAAAAAGTGATAGCGCGCCACCTCCGGCATCGGCGTCTGGGTCGCGAAGATGTCGCCGAGCAGGTCGAAGAAGATGAAGACATGCGAGAACATCACCAGGCTCGCGAGCAGCGCCGCGGTCCAGAACAGGAAGCCCGAAAGCACGTAGGTGTCGAGGACGCCTGGAAGCAGCGGAATCCGCGGGATCTCGACGTCGCCCAACTTGCCCGGTTGTGCGCGCGACTGGAACGCTCCGGTCACCACCGCCCATCCGGCGCGGATCCGCGACAGGATGTCACGATCGCCCGGCCGTTCGAGCCCCAGCAGGAGCCCGATTCCCACCAGCGCGAAGACAACGTCCGGAGTCCACACAGCGACAGGCACCGAGAGCCGTCCCTGTTCGGCGAGTCCGGTGAGGCTGATCAGCGCCATGTAGTAGAGGAACGCGAGCGCCACCGTCAGTACGAACGCGCCGGACTTGCCCGCCTTCCGGCTCGACGTTCCTAGCGGAATTCCGACAATGGCGAGAAGCAGGCACGCCAGCGGCAACGCGAATCGCCGGTGATACTCGACGCCCGCCTCGACCGACTTCTTCGCCTCGGCCTTCAACGGCCGCGTATCCATCGCCGTGAAGACCTTCGACGGACCCTCTTCGCTTCGGGGTTTGGCTGCGAGGGTCTGATCCTCCGCCGACGCTTGGGTCGCGTGATAGATCGCGGGATTCTTGTCGATCTGATAGGTGTTGACGTTCTTCATCGACAACTGCAGACGGTTGGTCGCCGGATCAGGAATCGCAAGTGCTTCTTCCGCGATGAGGATCTTCGGAACGTCCGCGTATTCGCGTCCGCCGGAACTGCGCTGTTCCGGTGGCGTCAGATCGGCGATGAAGACCTTCTTCCACTGCCCCACCGAACTTGCTGAAGCGATCACGTCGCCGACGTAGAGCACCGTGTTCGAGCCCGTGAATTGCTCTTCGAAGACGCCGCGTTGCACCTCGGCGGTCAACTGCTTGGCGATCGCCGTGTTCACCAGCCGGTAGCGCTCGCGAATCGAGAACGGCGTAAACCAAAGCGAACAGGCCGCGGCGGCGGCGGTCGCAAGCAGCGCGAAGATCAGCACCGGCGCCACGACGCGGCGCGCCGAAACACCGGCTGCGCGCATCGCCGTGATCTCGCCATCGGCCGACATCCGGCCGAGTCCAATGAGGACGCCGACGAGCGTTCCCACCGGCAGCGAAAACGTGAGCACCGGCGGCAACAGCAGAGCCATCAGGTAGGCGACGGTTTTCGGCGGAGCGGTTCCGCGCACCAGCACCTCGAATAGCGGACCCAGCGCGCGCAGAAACAGGACGAACGTGAACAGGACCGTTCCGAGAATGGCCGAAGCGGCCACCTCGCGAAAGATGGCCCTGGAGAGAACACCCATCCTTTATCGCTGGCTGACGAGCGCGGGCGGCGGCACGATCGGCAGTTTCGGCCAATCTTCTTCGCGCTTGTCGAGTTCCATGTCTTCGAACAGCACCGCGGGAGCGACCACCGAATGTCCGGCTACATAGCCGCCGGTGCCCATTCCTGGAATCTGCAAGCCGTTGCCCACGTAGCTGAACAGGCGTGCCTGATTCCCGGCCGCCATGATGTCGCGGAACGAGCGTACGTTCACGCTGCGGAATCGCAGTCCGCGCACCAGTTCCTTGCGTCCATCCGGATAGACCTTGTAGGCGAGCACCGGGCTGCTCACCGGCTTGCCGCCCCCGCGCTGCGATGCGGCCACAGAGAGCCGCTGCAAGTCCTCGTTGGTGCCCGTGGTCGGAAAATCCAGGCGGGTGATCAGCAGCCCGTACGCCTTGCCGCGCTGGCCGATCAATTCCACCAGCTTCTTTTCGAGCGCCTCATCCGGCATGGATTCCTTGGCTTTGACGAACAGGTTCGAAAACAAAGCCATCTTGGCGCCGAACACGCCGGGAAGCCGTGCGCGCCCGTTCGAACCCTCGTATCCGCGCACCGGTTGCCGCGACAGCAGGAAATTCTTCACCTTGCCCGCTTCGATTACGGTGATGGGCGCCGGCTTGACGCCCTCCATATCCACCGGATAGTAGCCCAGCAGTTCATTGCCTTCGTGCCGTTCGAGCGTCGGATCGTCCACCAGATCCATCCATTCGGGCAGAATGCGCGATCCCAGGCGTCCCTCGAGTTCGCTCACCGGGATCGGAAAGTTCCGTCCGGGTTCGGAGACCGGCTTGCGCGTCAAGCCCAAATTCGTCCCGATGACCTGCGCAAAGAGCTGCGCCGAAGCGGTTGCGCTCAGCAAGACCGGCCCCGAGTAGTCCTCGCCCGCGGGTGCCGCGAGCAGCGCCGTCATGTCCTTGGCCAACTGCACGATCTTGTCGCGCATCTCGGCTTCGGAGGGTAAGCCATCCGCCGCGCGGGCGTGGAAAGCGATTCCGTCTCGTAGCGGCATCCCGTCGGGGGCCTGCGCCGAAGCTCGCACGCGCACCGTGAGCAGATCGTCGGCGTAGCGCAGTTCGGTACCTTCGCTGTTCACGACATAGCTCGTCCCGAAGCCTGTGTCGAATTCGACCGACGAATTCACTACCTTCGGATAGTCCGCGAAAATCGCGGAGAGCCGCTTCACCATCGCGGTCCATTCGTCGCGCTTCCACACGGGCTTCGACTTGCCGAGATCGAGCTTCAGCGGCTCGGCCTTGGCGAAGTCGTTCAGCTTCTCGGTCTGGCTGACATTGCGCAACGCCGACACCTTGCGCGCGATCGATTGCACCGAGCCCTTGAACACGCGATCGGTCGAAAGCCAGAAGTAGTGACGCAGCGCGTCGTAGTCGTCTTCTTGCGCCAGCCGCGATCCGCCGCCGCGCGAGAAAAAGTCGGAGAAAAGATAGTTCGTGTTGTCGAATTGCGGGCCGCCCACCCGAACGGCCACGCGCGGGGCTCTCAGCTTGCTATCGCCCTTGTTGACCAGCGCTCCGAGCGATGCCGAGACATGGAACGAATCCACGTCGTCGAGCGCGTATTCGATGTAGTAAGGAGCCGGCGAATTCGGCAGCCGCAAGGACTTCGACCGCTCCATCTCGTCCTTCATCGCTTTCATGACGATGTCCTGGGCCAACAGCGGGGCCGCCGCGAGCCCAATCGCGATCAGGAATCTCTTCACAGGCCACCTCCCGAGGAGGCGCCCGTTGGCGGCGCGAGAAGCGGAGGCAGATCGCGCGAACTCTCCTTCTTCTGAATCTCGATTTCGCGCACCAGAATCGCGGGCGCCGATGCGGATACCGGCACGCTGCCCGATTCGGCTCCGCAGATTCCGTTGAAGACATCCACCTTGTCGCCAGCCGCGATGATCTTTGCGAAGCTCGCGAGCGGCGTGCCCACGAGATCGGCGCCGCGCACGATCTCTTCCTTGCCATCCGGATAGATGCGGTAGACCACGAGCGGCATCACCTTGAATGCCTGGATCCCGCGCCGGCCGGTGTTCGTGTAGCCACCCGTGATCTCCTGGAAGTAGAAGCCGTAGGGTTTGTTCTGCCGCTTCACTTCCTCGATCAGCAACTCTTTCAGTTTTTTCTCAGAGACTGTCCTGGAAGCGTCCACGAGCAGGTTCGATTGCCGCGCGACGACTTCAGCGCCGGCCTCGCGCCGGCCGTGACCGTTCGACGACGGGACACCGGGAATCGGCGTGCGCGACATCAGAAACGTTCTCAGGATTCCCTTCTCGACAACGTTGACCTTGCGGCCCCTCACGCCCTCGTCGTCGAAAGCGTACCAGCCATTCAGGTCCTCATTCGCCAGGCGTTTCAGCGTCGGATCGAACGTGACCGACAGGAAGTCCGGCAGCACCGGTTGCCCTACTGACTTCGCGAAGGTCTGCCCGTCGGATTCGTCTTTCAAGCGATGCCCCTCCACGCGGTGCCCGAAAATCTCGTGGAAGAAGACCCCGGCGGCGCGTCCCGACAGGATCGCCGGGCCGACGAATGATTCCACGACCGGCGCGTCGAGCAGCCCCATCAGGTCGTTCGCGGTCTTGTCGATCGCCGCCGAGATATCGCCGTCCTTGGGAAGCTTGCGCGGATCGGCCGCGCTGAAGCTGTCGGACGTGCTCAGGTCCATCCCGTCGTTCGCCTTGCCGCCCGCCGAAAGGCTGATGCGCGAAAAGTGGCGCCCGTGCGCGACGCGCGCGCCTTCGGTGTTGACGAAGTACTTCACCTCGTGATCGAACGCCACCGCAACGCCGGAGGAATGGATGCGCGGAAATTTGGCGTACTTGAGCGAAAGTCTCCGCAGCCGTTTGGCCCAATCCTGGCCGTCGAACGGGAAGATCGCGGGAATCTCGGCGAACGTGGCGGGCTCCTCGCCCGAGAAGTCGTCGGAGGCCTCCTTGTCGGCGACCCGGACTTCCTTGTTCGTTTGAATATTGATCAGCCGCTGGGCCGCCAGCCGGTAGCAGCGGTCGGTCTCCTGCCACAGACGCAGCTTGATGGCAACGGGATTGTCCTCGATCGGAATCGGAATCCCGGCGGTGAATTGCGCCATCTGCCCGGCGATTGTGCGGTAGTTGTCGAGCTTGCGATCGCCCACGCGCACGGTCACGTCGAGCGTGCGGCCCCTTCGCCGGAATCCGCGATTGGTGATCGTTCCGAGCGAAGCCGAAACCGATTCCGTTTCCTGCTCCACGACCGAATAGGCGATGTAGTAGGGCTTCGGATCGCCCTTCTCCCGCAGAATTTCGAAGTTACGTGTCAGTTCCTCGGCCATGATGCCGAGCAGCGGTGGCTGCTGCGCGGACGCGACGCCCACCGCCAATAGCGCAAAGAGGATTCGCACGTGCCCAGCATAACATCCCCGTTTCAGACGGACCCCGCCCGCGCCCCGGACTTTACAATAGGAACAGTTGCAGATTCCCATCACGATCATCGGCGGCGGATTGGCCGGGTCCGAAGCCGCTTGGCAGGTCTCGAGGGCAGGGCTCCAGGCCACCCTTTACGAAATGCGCCCGGCCAAGTCGACGCCCGCACACAAGACGGACCGCTTGGCCGAATTGGTGTGCAGCAATTCGTTGAAGAGCGAATCGGAAAACACCGCGCCGTGGCTGCTCAAGGAGGAGCTGCGCCGCATGGATTCGCTCCTCCTGCGCGCCGCCCGGGAGTCGCGCGTGCCCGGCGGACACGCGCTCACGGTTGATCGCGATGTCTTCGCTGAGTCGGTTTCTAACGCTCTCGCGGTGGCGCCGGGCATCTTGATCCGCCGCGAAGAGATCACCGTGCTGCCCTCGGAGGGGATCGTCATCATCGCCACGGGCCCGCTGACTTCGGACGCACTGGCGGGCGAGATCGCTCGAATCACCGGGTCCGAGCGGCTGTTCTTCTACGACTCGATCAGCCCGATCGTCGATGCGGAGACGGTCGACATGTCGATCGCTTTCCGTGCCTCGCGCTGGGGCCGTTCGATCGACGGCACCGACGACTACGTCAACTGCCCCTTCAATAAGGAAGAGTACAACCGCTTTCTCGACGCGCTTCTCGAAGCCGCGCAACACACGCCGCATATCCCCGACGACGTGCCGTACTTCGAAGCCTGCCTGCCGATCGAGGAGATTGCCCGGCGCGGCCGCGACACGCTCCGTTTCGGTCCGATGAAGCCGGTGGGACTCGACGATCCGCGCACCGGCCGCTGGCCCTACGCTGCCGTGCAACTCCGTCAGGAAAATGCGCGCTCGTCGAGCTACAATCTGGTCGGCTTCCAGAATTACCTGAAGTACGGTGAGCAAGTCCGCGTTTTCCGCCTCATTCCCGGACTCGAAAACGCCGAATTCCTCCGCTTCGGCCAGATTCACCGCAACACCTATATCAACGCTCCGGCGCTGCTCGAGCCGACGCTGCAACTGCGCGCCGACGGGCGCGTGCTGTTCGCCGGACAGATCGCGGGCATCGAGGGCTACGTCGAGTCGATCGCCACCGGACTCCTCGCCGGGCGCAACGCGGTTCGCCTCGCTCGCGGGGAAGAACCGGACGCCCCGCCGCGCCCCACCGCTCTCGGCTCACTTTGTGCCTATGTTTCCGGAGCCGATCCGAAGGACTACCAGCCCGCCAATATCACGTTCGACCTGTTGCCACCGATCGAGGAAGAGCTTCGCAAGAAGTTCCGGCACGATAAGAAAGCCCGCCATGCCGAAGTCTGCCGCCGCGCTCTCACCGCGCTCGAAGCCTATGTCTGAACTGGCCCAACGGATCGAAGAGTTTCTTGGCGAGCGCCGGCGCGAGAACGTTTCCGAGCATACGCTGCGCAACTACGCATCCGATCTCGCGCAGTTCCTCGAATACTTCACGCCGCCCGGCGGTGAGACGCCTCCGCCCGCCGCGATCGAAGCGGTGATGCTGCGCGAATGGCTCGGACATCTGCATGGCAAGCAGCTACAGCCCGCGTCGCTCCGGCGCAAGCTCGCGACCGTTCGCAGCCTGTTCAAGTACTTGGTCCGCGAAGGTCTCTTGAAGCGGAATGTCGCGAAACTCCTGCGTACGCCGAAACTACCGAAGAAGCTGCCGGCGGTTCCCACCGCCGAACAGACCAACGGACTGATCGACGCGATGGAATCAGCGGAACTCCACCAATGCCAGCCCGCTCGCGACGTCGCGATTTTCGAGCTTCTCTACGGCTGCGGACTTCGGGTCAGCGAACTCTGCGGACTCGACCTCGCCGACATCGACATCACCGAGCGATGGCTCCGCGTGCGGGGAAAGGGCAAGAAGGAGCGCCAAGTCCCCTACGGCTCCAAGGCCGCGGCCGCGCTCGAGAAGTACATCGCCGAGCGTGCTCCGTCCACTGGGGTCACGGCGGTGTTCCTGAATACGCGCGGGGATCGGATCGGCGATCGCACGGTCCGCAAGATTGTCAAGTTCTACTCGACGATGATCGCGGGCGACAGTTCGCTGCATCCGCATTCTCTGCGCCACGCCTACGCGACACACCTGCTGAGTGACGGGGCGGACCTGCGGTCCATCCAGGAATTGTTAGGACACTCGCGTCTATCGACGACGCAGCGGTATACGCAGGTATCGCTCGAGGATCTGATGGCGGTGTATGACAAGGCACATCCGAAGGCATGATCCGAATACCGGTTGAACCGATTGGAGCCGTACGCTTGCCGGACTCGACGCCTTCTCGCGCCTCAAAGTGGTCTTTCTGTTCCACCGGGTCGCTGAGAGCGATATCGTTCGTGGCGCGCGTCACCCACGCGGACAAGCCCGGTTGGCGGGTTTGCCGCTGACTGCCGTGCGCGGGCTCGCGATGGACGTCGAGGGACATCAATCCCAGCACGCGCGAGTTCAGGCCTCGTCCCCGACCACCGGCTCGCGACCGCCCTCAGCGCGGATGTTCCGTCCCGAATAGAATGGAGGGGAACCGCAATGTCGGCCAAGCTGATTATCACCGCGATCACCCTCGCCGCGCTCGCTCGAGCGCAGGCGAATCTCTACCGCGACAAGATCCAGCCGATCTTTCAAAAATCCTGCCTCGGCTGTCACAGCGCCCAGGCCAGGCAAGGCGGACTCGACATGTCCACCCGCGAAGCCTTGCTCAAGGGCAGCGAACATGGTCCCGTTGTTTCCCTTGGCAAGCCGCTCGACTCGCAACTCTACAAGCTCGTCGCGCACACCGTCCAGCCCGGAATGCCGTTCAAGGGCAAGAAGCTTCCGGACGATGCCATCGCCGCGATTTCGGAATGGATCCGTCAGGGCGCGCCCTACGGTGAAGCGGCCGATGACGCCGAAGCCACGGCAGCCATCGAAGCCGCCAAGCATTGGGCATTCCGCAAACCCGTCCGGCCCGCGGTTCCGGCCAACGGCAAGAAGAATCAGATCGACGCGTTTCTCCAAGCAGAGCGAACCAAGCGATCGCTCGGCACCGCCGCGCCAGCCGATCGAGCTACGCTCCTGCGCCGCGCCTCGCTTGACCTTACCGGACTCCCGCCCTCCACCGCGGACGTCGCGGACTTCGTGAACAGCAGCGATCCGCGGGCCTATGAACGCGCCGTCGACAAACTCCTCGCCAGTCCCCGCCATGGCGAACGCTGGGGGCGCCACTGGCTCGATGTCTGGCGTTACTCCGATTGGTACGGCTATCGCCGTTCTGGCGAAGTCCGTTACTCGCAAAAGCACATCTGGCGGTGGCGCGATTGGACGGTCGATTCGATCAACGCCAACAAGCCATACGACCGGATGATCCTCGAAATGCTCGCGGGCGACGAAGTCGCGCCCTCCGATCCGGACATCGCGCGGGCCACCGGCTTCCTCGCCCGCAGCTATTACAAGTTCAACCGCAACGTCTGGCTGCAGGACACGGTCGAGTACACGTCCACGGCGTTCCTCGGAATCACGCTCAAGTGCGCGCGCTGCCACACGCACAAATACGATCCGATTCCGCACGCCGACTACTACAAGTTCCGTGCCTTCTTCGAGCCGCACGAGGTCCGCGCCGATCGCATCGCGGGCCAGCCGGACTTGGCCAAGGCGGGCCTCGTCCGCGCTTATGACGCCGACACCACGCGTCCAACCTATCGTTTCATTCGCGGCAATGAGAATAGCCCTGACACCGCCACTCCACTCGAGCCCGCCGTCCCGAGCCTATTCGGAAGAGCGAACCTGAAGATCGAGCCAGTTCCGCTGCCTGTCGAGTCCTATTTTCCCGATATCCGGTCCTTCGTTCCCGGCGATCTCCTCACCGAGGCCCGAGCCGCGATCGAACGGGCCGAAACCGCGCTGCGAAAGGCGAAGGAAAAGCCGGAAGCGCCAGCTTTGATCGAAGCAGCGGCGAAGGACGTCGAAGCGGCAAAGGCCGCTTTGCCCGCGCTGGAAGCTCGCATCAGGGCCGATCAGGCCGCGATGTCGGTGCCTGTGCCCGAGAACGCCGAGAAGTTCGCCGAAGAGGCTCGTGCGCTCGAGCGAAAAGCAAACGTGCTGAAGGCGGACGCCGAGATGGTGCTCGCTCGTCACGAGTTCGAGCAGGCGAAAGGCGACGAGAAGAAGGTCGGCAAAGCCACCGCGAAGCTCGAAGCCGCCGCGAAACTTCTCAAGTCCCCGGCCGAAGGCTACACGCCTGTCGGACCGAAATACCCCACCACGAGCTCCGGCCGCCGAACCGCGCTCGCCCGCTTCATCGCCTCGAATGACAACCCGCTCACCGCGCGCGTGGCGATCAATCATATGTGGCTCCGCCACTTCGGCAAGCCGCTCGTTCCCACGATGTTCAATTTCGGCCGCAGCGGCAAGGCTCCCACGCATCCCGAACTGCTCGACTGGCTGGCCACCGAACTCATGTCGAATGGCTGGGATATGAAGGCGATCCATCGTCTGATCGTCACCTCGGATGCCTATCGTCTTCGCACCGCCGATCCGGCCGCCGAGACCGCGAACGCAAAGATCGATCCGGACAATAAGTATCTCTGGCGCATGAACGTCCGCCGCATGGAGGCGGAAGCGGTGCGCGATAGCATCCTCTCGGTCGCGGGCAAGCTCGATCCGGCCATGGGCGGCGAAGAGATAGACGAGACGAAAGGCCACGAGGTCTTTCGCCGCAGCATCTATTTCCGCCACACACCTGACCTGCAAATGGACATGCTGAAGGTGTTCGATGTCGCGAGCCCGAACGAGTGCTTCGAGCGCGGCGAGAGCATCGTGCCCCAACAGGCGTTGGCGCTCGCCAACGGAACGCTCAGCACCGCGATGTCACGCGTGATCGCCGCTACTATCCCAGGTGGTCCCGAATTTGTCGAGAACTCCTTCCATCGAATTCTCGGCCGCGCCCCCACTACCGATGAGTCTCGCGCATCGCAGGCGTATCTGGCCTCGCAAGCCGAACTCTACCGCGACCCATCCAAGCTCACCGCATTCAAGACCGGACCGGCGGCCACCGTCAAGCCTTCATCCGATCCCGAACTGCGCGCCCGCGAAAGCCTGGTTCACGTCCTGCTGAATCACAACGATTTCGTTACCATTCGATAAGAGGGCCCACAATGTCGAAACCGCATCTTTGCTCCGATCACCGTTCCCGCCGGGTTTTCCTCGCCGACACCGGCATGGGCCTCACCGGAACCGTGCTCGGCTCGATGCTTCCGCGCCGCGCCGGAGCCGCAGACGACAACTGGACTCCGCCCACCGGCGCGCCGATGTTCGCGCCGAAGGCCAAACGGGTGATCTGGATGTTCATGCTCGGCGGCGTGAGCCACGTCGAATCGTTTGACCCGAAGCCTGCTCTCTCCAAATTTGCGGGTAAACAACTCACCGAAACCCCGTACAAGGACGTGCTGACCAATCAGTTCGTCAAGGACAACCTGAAGGCCTTCGTCCCCCAGAACCACCAGATCAAGCAGACTCTCTATCCGCTCCAGACCGGCTTCAAGAAGCGCGGCAAGAACGGTGTAGAAGTGTCGGACTGGTTCCCGCACATGGGCGAGATGATGCACGAGGTCTCGCTGATCCGCTCCACCTGGACCACCGACAACGATCACGGCGCGATCCTCCAGTTCCACACCGGCCGCCACATCTTCGACGGCTACCTGCCGACGATCGGATCCTGGGTCCACTACGGGCTCGGATCGTTGAACGAGAACCTGCCGTCGTTCGTCGTGCTCGGCGAACCGCCCGCCGATTGCTGCGGCGGCAACGGCACGCACGGATCCGGATACCTCGGGCCCGAACATGCGGGCGTCTATCTCGAAGCCAATCCCGACAAGCCGCTGCCGTTCGTCTCGCCCGGTCCGGACGTCTATCAGGAAGAGCAGCGCCGCGAGTTCGAGTTTCTGAATAAGCTGAACCGAATGGCCGCCGTCGAGTATCCGTCCGACCCGGCCTTGCGGGCCCGCATCAAGTCATACGAACTCGCCTATCGCATGCAGATGGCCGTGCCCGATGCGCTGAAGTTCAAAGAAGAGAACGAAGAAACCAAGCGTGCCTACGGGCTCGATCAGGACATCACTCGCCCATTCGGCGAAATATGCTTGGCGGCGCGGCGCCTGTCAGAGCGCGGCGTTCGCTTCGTGCAGGTCTATCACGGCGGCGGCGGCAACGCGTGGGACTCGCACAAGGATCTCAAGAAGAACCACTCGGAACTGTCGACGAAGGTCGACAAGCCGATGGCGGGTTTGCTTCGCGATCTCAAGCAGCGCGGACTGCTGGACGAAACGCTCGTCGTCTGGGCGACCGAGTTCGGTCGTACACCGGGTGCGGAAAACTCGAACGGCCGCGACCATCACCCGTTCGGATTCTCGGTCTGGATGGCCGGTGCCGGACTTAAGCCCGGCGTGGTCCATGGATCCACGGACGAGATCGGCTTCCACGCCGTCGAGGATCGTCACTACGTCACCGACGTTCACGCCACGGTTCTGCATCTGATGGGGATCGATCCGAGGCGCCTGGACGTGCCCGGCCGCAAGCGCCTCGATATCGACTACGGAAAGCCGATTCAGGGGATTCTCGCGTAGTTGCCGCTCATCGGTGGCGGCTTCTTCCGCGTCATGTTACTTCAACTTTTCCGACCGCTCAGGCGCTAGATGCCCGCGCTGCCGCTCGCGCTGTTGCAGATCTTGGGCTCCGGCACGATCACCGGGATCGTAACGAACGGCACGACCCCGGTCGCGGGAGCGGAAGTGGTCCTGATCCTTCCGCGGAGCCGCGACGCTGGAGTCTACAAGACCGACTCCCGCGGCGGGTTTTCCATGGGCAGTGTCAGGGGCAGGTTCGACATCTACGTGGTCGTGCCTGGATACGAGATCGAAACGGTCTCGGGCACCATGGGAGCGGCCGAACCCGTCAAGTCTCTGCGCGTCACCGTTCGCAAGGGCGACCCGATCAACCGGGTTCCGCTCTCTGATCCTGGCAAATATGCGAATCAAAAGAGCCGGCACTCGGGGCCGTTACGCGGGGCGCGGCTGGTTCGCGCGTATCATCCTGTTCTCCCCGAGGCCGCCCGCAAGGCGAAGGTCTTCGGAACGGTACGGCTTCGCGGGACGGTTCGCCTCGATGGAAGCGTTTACGCAATCGAAGTCCTGTTCAGCCCCTCGCCGATCCTCGATGACGCGGCGAAAGAGTGCTTTTCGCGCTGGCGCTTTCAGCCGGGGATTCTCAACGGAGAGCCAGTGGAAGTCCTCACGGAACGTGATGTCGTGTTCGCACCCGAGAGTCCGCACCCAGCGCGCAGGCCCGCGAAATAGAGTCCGCCTCAGCAGTAAGCGCATCAGAATGGCTGGCGATCAGAATCCCGCAGCCCGGCCAGCTTGGTTGTTCAGCACGCCCGTAATGACCGAGGTCCCCACCGGTGCGGTCTGAATCAGCAGCACCTTCTTGCCGGTGTCGGAGACCATTCCCTCGAACT
Source organism: uncultured Acidobacteriota bacterium (assembly GCA_902825945.1). Taxonomy (GTDB): domain Bacteria; phylum Acidobacteriota; class Terriglobia; order Bryobacterales; family Bryobacteraceae; genus SYLY01. The sequence goes on along the minus strand of CADECY010000040.1, from coordinate 655 downwards.
TGTAGCTCACCTCTCCGATCCTGTAGTCGATCGAAAGCGAGCATTGGTTCGTGATCGCGTAGCTGCCGGTGAACAGCAGCGGCGAGACGCTGCCGTTGGTGGTGGATGCGCCGCTCGCCCGGACTCCACCCGCGCCATCGAACACCACGCGGCCCGCGGCCTTGTACGGGCCCGCTGCGGAAGCAGGCGCGAGAACGGTGCCATCCAGACTCATGGAAAAGCCGCCTTCGAGCGTGCGATTCGTGCATCCGTTAATCGCCATTCGCTCGAATTCACCGGAAACCACGGCTCCGGGTCCTACGATCATCGCAGACATCCGCCGCCGGTTGTCCGACAACGCGCCGGCGAAAGGAACAGGGAAATCGAGCGGGGGTGGCGGAATGACGACCAATTGAACGCCGCAGTCCGGTGCGATCGTGTAGGTGCCGCTGAAGGGCTGGGAAGCGGGGATTCCCGCGTAGATGCCACGCTCGAACGGCACGTTGAGGTTTCCGCCGCCATCGAAGTTGACCAAGGCAACGCGGGCGATCGGTCCCTTGATCTCCACGCCCGGAATGTTGATGAAGCTCCCCGTCAGCAACACAGAGTAGGATCCAGATAGATCGGCGTTGGCACACCAGCCCTGCGCATGCGCGGTGCTGGCCGTCAGATTCAC